>CAZZKE010000001.1:0-66273 GCA_964655005.1 uncultured Thalassospiraceae bacterium
TCACCATAATTTAAATGCAATCTCCGCTTGAACTTTAGCGGGACAGTTGTTTTTTCCGGTCGAGCGATTTCAGGCCGTCGCCGACTTCGCGGGAATGGGCGTAGTCCCGGCCCTGGTGCAGGTAGCGGTCGAAGGCGGCACAGGCGTGGCGCGGTTGCAGGCGCCCGGTCGCCGACAGGGTGATGGCGTCGTCTTGCAGGCTAAGCAAGCCGTCGTCGGCCAGTTCCGCAAGCAACTTGAGCGGCCCGGCGAAATAGTCGTCGAAGTCGATTGCGTATTGCTTTTCGATAGCCGCCTTATCGATGCCGCCGAACATTATCAAATCGAAGATCACCCGCCGCCGCAGCAGATCGTCATCGTCGCAGTCGATGCTGCGGATCACCGGGAACAGGCGGTTATCGATATTTTCGTAATAGCTGGGCAGGATGTAGTAATTTTGCGTATACCAGCGCCCCAGCGTCGACATGGCGGACGGTCCGATACCCAGGATGTCGGTGCAGCGCCCCGGCGAATAACCCATGGCGTTGCGGGTCAGGGTGCCGTTTTTCCTGGCGATCGCCAGATCGTCGTGGGGCCGGGCGAAGTGATCGATGCCGATGGTCTCGAAGCCGGCGTCGTTGAGCATGTTCAGGGAATCGATCTTCATTTGCACCTGATCGTAGGGACTGGCCCGGTCCTCTTGCGCGTAGGCGTTCTGGTGCGGGAAAACATCCGGACGGTGGCCAAGTTTACAGACATTAAGGCGATCCGGATTGAAGGCGATTATGGTTTCGATGGTTTTGCGGTGGGCCTCCGGCGATTGCCTGGGCAACCCGAACAGCACGTCGAAGCTGATGCTTTTGAACAGGCCGCGCAATTCGTCGGTCATCAGTCCGGCGATCATTTCCGGCGGATTGACCCGATTGATCGCCCGCATCACGTCTTCGTCGAAATCCTGAACGCCGAACGAGATACGATTGACGCCCATGCGATGATAGAAGCGGATTTTGTCGGCCGACATGTCGAAGCGCGGGTCGATTTCGATGGAACATTCATCGAGGGTGGAAAAATCGGCCAGCGCCGACAGCGCCTGGATCAGCCGCGAGAACAGTTCTTCAGACATAATCGAAGGCGATCCGCCGCCAAAATGAACCTCCCTGATGTTGGGTCTGAAGCCGCGCCGGTCGAAGAATTTCTTCAGTAGCTCGATCTCGCGGCACATGTAAGAGATAACCTGGGAGTGATGTTCCGGGCTGCCGGAAATCACGGTGGCGCACTGGCAGAAGAAGCATTGCCTGATACAGAACGGGAAGTGAGTATACAGGGTCAGCGGCGCATCCGGGGTCGTCGAAATAAATTCATCCAACGCCCGGCGCATGTCGCCGGGGCCGGTCCCGGCGTTTTCCCGCCACTGCGCCTGATAGGGATAAAGGGTATACCAGGAGCCCTTGCCCTCTTCGTATTTGTCAACGAAATGCTGGCCCGGATGGCTAATCATCAATGGCCTTCGGTGTCGTGTCGTTGCGGCATTTCTCGCTCCTTAACCGATTATTTATTACAGGCATGGAATATAGAATACTGTTTTCTACCACTATTCTACAATGATGGTCTGGGCTTCTGACAGGATCGTGAGGGGCCATGCCGGGACGACAAGATAAAGGGACGATGTTAGGCAAGATCAAAAAGTTATCCGATATTTCCGGCGCCTGCGACGAATGGCGCCGGCGGGGCAAGAAAATTGTCCTGTGCCATGGGGTGTTCGACCTGTTTCATATCGGCCATCTGCGCCATTTCGAGATGGCCAAGAAGAACGGCGATATCCTGATCGTCTCGATTACCGGCGATTCCTATGTCAACAAAGGTCCCGACCGGCCGGTTTTTCCAGGGGAGCTGCGTTGCGAACTGCTGGCTTCGCTCGATATCATCGACCTGGTCACGGTCGTCGAGGAGCATTCGGCGTTACCGATTATCGAGACCCTGAAACCCGATGTTTACGCCAAGGGCGGCGAATACGCGCTCGCCGAAGGCGACATCACCGGCAAGATCGGCGTCGAAACCGCGCTGGTCGAAAAATATGGCGGGCGGGTCATCTACACCGGCGACATAACGTTTAGTTCGTCGAATCTGCTGAACGCTCATTTCAATTTGCTGGACAAGCCGGTGCGGGTCTTTCTTGACGATTTCAAGGCCAGGGGCGGCGAGCGGCAGATCGAGGAATGTTTCGCCGAAATGGAAAATCTCAAAGTCCTGATCGTCGGCGAGACAATCATCGACGAATACCAGTACGTTTCGCCGATCGGCAAGGCGGCGAAGGAAAATATCATCGCCACCCAGTTTTCGGATAGTGAAATATTCGCCGGCGGGGTCATCGCGGCGGCCAATCATCTGGCGCCGTTATGCGGCGAACTGTCGATTCTGACCATGCTCGGGGATGCTTCCGAACAGGATAATTACGGTGAATTCGTGCGCCGGCAACTGGATGACAGGGTCGAATTGACGGCCATCGAATACCCCGGCGCGCCGACCGTGCGCAAGGTCCGTTTTGTCGAGCCGACCCATGTCCGCAAAATGTTCGAGGTCTGCTATTTCGATGACGCGCCGTTGCCGAAAGACACCGAGGACGCGTTCCATGAAATCCTGGCGGATAAAATCAGAGAGGCCGACGCGGTTTTCGTGTGTGATTTCGGGCACGGCCTGATCTCGCCCGAAACCGTCGATATCCTGCAACGGGAAGCAAAATTTCTGGCCATCAACGTGCAATCGAACAGCGCCAACACCGGCTATAATCTGGTAACCAAATACCGCCGCGCCGATTTTGTATGCATCAATTCGATCGAGGCCCGGCTGGCCACCCATGACAAGCATTCCAGCCTGTTCAGCATCCTTGGCGACAAGCTCCCGAAACTCATTGATTCGGGCGTCATCATGATTACTCACGGCAAGCATGGCTGCTTCAGTTATGACCTGAAAAACCCCGAACCGGTCCATGTGCCGGCTTTCAAGCACAGCGTTCTCGATACCATCGGGGCCGGCGACGCCTTTTTCATGATGGCGGCGCTGTTTACCGCCGTAGGCGCCGACGAACGGCTGGCCGCCTTCATCGGCAATGTGGCGGGGGCCATCAAGGTCGGCGTCGTCGGGCATCGGGAATCCATATCGAAACTGCAATTGCGGCGCAGTATTTCGGTGATGTTGAAGTAATACGGTGGCGAGGAAGCGCGGGAGATTACGGTTTGAGTGAATATCTGAAAAAACTGATTTCCATTCAGAAGAACGCCGAGGCCGGAAACCTTGAACAGGCGTTCCGGGATTGCGAGGAAATTATCGCCAATTGGGTGGATAATGCCGAGGCCCTGCACCTTAGCGGATATATTCTGCTGTTAAGGAGCATGCCGGAAGAGGCCATTCCGCGCCTGTTGAAGGCCATTTCGGAACAGCCGGGAAATTTCGTTTTTCATTCGACCCTGGCGATCGCCTATCACGCGGACGGAAACATGGCCGAGGCGGCGGCCAGTTTTCGCCGGGTGCTGAACCTTAAACCGGACGATCAGGACGCCTTGGTAAGCCTGGCGGAATTCGCCTCTCAGAAAGGGATCGATCCGGAAGGACTCGCCGAGGCGCGGGGCTCCGCCATGAGATACATGGGGTATATGATCGACAAGAGCCTGGAATATTCGGCGCGGGCTAACGCGGTCAGCTCGAACCATCCCGGCGCCGTCGAAATGAACAAACTGCTGCAACGCCACCTGATGACGAATGTTATCAAAAAGCTTAATGACGCGGTTCCCGACGATGTCGGGCGAGGCAAGCCGAAAGTCATCTATCCGCTGCGGGTTATTGGCAGAATAGGGCATCTGATCCTGGAACCGTTTTTCCTGAAATGCCTCTACGATCCCGATGAATTCGATATCATTATCCTGACGCCAAACCATGAACTGGCGGTTAGCCCGACGGTGTATGACATTGCCATGCGGCAAACGTTCCCGGTGGACGTCACCAATAATTGCGAGGCCATGAATTTATGGGGCACCAGTTGCGGCATCCATACCGTTGGCGACAGGACCTATGTGTCGGGGCGGATCGGCGAACTGGGCGGGCGGGTCCTGCGGAACATGAAGGATGGCCAATTCCCCCATCGTTTCAAACTTAATGACGGGGAGAAGGAGCAGGGCCAGGAGTTGCGCCGTAAAATGGGCATTCCCGCCGATGCGCCGATCGTCACGCTTTATGTTCGGGAAAAAGGATATTTACCGAGCCTGTCCTACCACAGCATCAGGAATGCAAAAATCGAAAACTATCTGCCGGCGATAAAGTATTTGACGGGGCAGGGGTTTTTTGTTGTCAGGATCGGCGATGACAAAATGAACCCGCTGCCCGATCTTGGGCGGCAAGTGATCGACGCGCCGTTCCACCCCGCTTACAGCCAACTGGTCGAGCCGTATTTTGTGTCCGAAAGCGCCTTTATGCTGAAGACAATTTCCGGACCGGACAGTTTGTCGCTGGCTTTCGGCGTGCCCAGCCTGATAACCAATATTTACTGGCAGTCTCTGCTGGCGACCAAAAAAGACGACCTGTGTATTCCCAAGAAATACTATTCTCACCGCTACCAGCGAGAGTTGACGCTGGCCGAAATCGCGCTCGACAAGAAACTCATGTTTTCCGGCGATGTGAACGATTTTACGGCCCGGCATATCGAATTGCTGGAAAATACGGACGAGGAAATTCTCGCCGCGACCAAGGAAATGGTGGCCAGACTCGACGGGCGGTACCAGGGCAACGAAACCTACGACGCCAGATTCCAGAAACTGGGCAGCCGCATTCACGCCGATTGCGAAAACGATATCTACAGTGATTCCCATACCGAACTGGATCTGGATTTTTTCGGTCTGTATCTTAACGGTATAAGAATATCGCACGCCTACTGTGACTTGAATCCGGACTTTTTGTGGTAATGGTGGATATGAAAAAATCCAAGAAAAACAAGAGACAACGAAACAATAAACGCAAACCGAACAGGAAAAACAATCCTGCCGCTGCGGCGCCGCGTCCCGCCGATGGTGGTGGCGTAGACGCCGGTTTGGTGATGGCCCTTAAGGCGGCGCTGGAACATCAGCAGATAGGCCGCCTGGACGAGGCGGAAAAATATTACCGCAAGGCCCTGGAAATCGATCCGAACAACCCCATCGCGCTGCATCTTCTGGGCGGTCTGGCGCAGCAGAATGGGCAGCACCAGGAAGCGGTGGAGCATTTCATCAAGGCCTTGAAAGGGTCTCCAGACGATGCCGAAATTCACAATAATCTGGGCAACAGTCTGGCCGCGCTGGGGCGCTACGAGGAGGCCGCCCGCTATTTGCAAACGGCCGTAGACCTGAACCCTGATTATGCGCTGGCGCTGAATAATCTGGGCGCGGTGCTGACCGAGGCCGACCGACCGGAAGAGGCCATCGGGTACATTCGGAAATCGCTGCAGCTAAGGCCGGATTACGCCGCCGCCTACAATAATCTGGGTAATGCCCAAAGGAAATCCGGCAAGTTTGAAGAAGCGGTCGAATCCTTTAGCGAGGCGATCAAGATTAATCCGGACTTTTTCGAGGCAAGCTATAATCTTGGCGTCGCCTGTGAGCGCGAAAAGCTGTTTGACGACGCCATTGATGCCTACCGTCAGGCAATCGCCATAAATCCGGAATACATCGAGGCCTGTTACAACCTGGGTAATGTATACAAGGAAATGGGCGACCTGGAAGACGCCCGCAGTCAGTATGACCGGGTGCTGGAACTGAATCCCGAACACGCCGAGGCCCATAATAATCTGGGGATGGTCCTGTACGAATCCGGTCAGGTGCCCGAGGCCGAGGAATGCTGGCTTGCCGCCATCAGGCTGGACCCGGAAATGGCCGAGGCGGAAAGCAATCTGGCTAACATTCTTCGGGAGGCGGGGCGTACCGATGAGGCAATAGCCAGATATCAACGGGCGATTGCGCTAAGGCCGGACCATGCCGAAGCCCACAACAATCTTGGTGTTATATTTAGCGAGGTTGATCGCTTGCGGGAATCGGCGGACTGTTTCCGCAGCGCCATTGAACTGGACGGGGACTTGGCCGACGCCCATATGAATCTGGCGAATATCCTGTTTATGCTTGGCGACGTGGCCGGTGGCTGGCGGCAATATGAATGGCGTTCCGGGGCCAAGGACTTTGAATCTCCCCTGCGCTCGTTTCCCCAAACCCCATGGGATGGTGCCCCCCTTACGGGCAAGACAATTCTGTTGTGGGGCGAACAGGGTATCGGCGATGAAATTCGTTATGCCGGCCTGATCCCGGACATGCTCGAAAAAGGGGCCGGCGTTTTTATCGAATGTACGCCGCGCCTGGCCAGCCTGTTGGCGCGATCATTTCCATCGGCAAAGGTTCGCCCATATCCGTTCGATGAAGCGGAAAGCGGAAATATCTATTTTGATTTTCAGTGCCCGTTCCCGGGGCTTGGCCGTTTCCTGCGCCCGGATACCGAATCTTTCGCGGCCCAGCGAAAGACTTACCTGGTTGCCGACCCCGGTCGTGTGGAGTTTTGGCGGAAGCGGCTGGCGGAGACCGGCCCGAGACCGAAAATAGGCATTAACTGGCGCAGCATTAAGGTGATTGACAGGTGGCGGCATTTTTATGCGACGGTCGATGAACTGGCGCCGATAATGACTTTGCCGGGGGTCGATTTTGTCAACCTGACGCCCGGCGTTCGCGATGACGAACTTGCGGAATTCGAGAAGCTATACGGAATAGGGCTTCTGGGCTGGGACGATATCGATTTGCAGGACGATCAGGATGAAGTGGCGGCGCTCAACAGCGCCCTCGATATGGTTGTTTCCTGCCTTTCGGCGGTTTCCGAAATGTCCGGCGCGCTGGGTATTCCGACACTGGGCTTCATGGGCGAAAAAAGGCATTTCATGATGTTGGGGACCGGCGATGCGATCTGGTATCCGCAGACCAGGTATTTTTCTAAAAACCGCGATGAAAACTGGCAGCCGGTATTCGAGGATATCGCGCGGGAAATTCGCCGGACTTTCGCGTTGCCATAGAAGCCATGGAAAACGACGCGGCGACCGTGAAGCCTATGGCAGGCCGAACATGCTTTTCAGTTCGGCGGCGATATCGGCCATCACCGGCTGCCATGGGTCTTTGTAGTCCTTGAAAAAATACCGCATGGAAGGCGCCAGTCCGGGGGCTTCCGGATGCCCCAGCATTTCCGTAGCGCTTCCCGGAGTGCAAAAATCGAATACCGGAACGCCAAGCGCTGCGGCCAGATAGGTTGTCGATGTCGACGGGCCGATAACCAGGCCCAGACCGGATATCAGGGCAGCCAGATCGTCCTGGTCGTCCTTAAGGTCGATATCGTCCCAGGTATGTAAATCGATATCGTACAGTTCCTTGATTCGCGCCCTGTCTTCACGGCATTCTGCATACATCAGGTTGATAAAGTCGACGCCCCCGGTCGACAGTATGGGTTCCAGTTCGTCGACCGTCGCGTAATCTCGCGATCGTTCGACGGCCTGTGACTGATCGCCGGAAAGGATAATACTGCGCCACAATATTCCGATTTTCGGACGTGGCCCAAGTTCGGCAAGGCGGCGATGCCAAAATTCCAGCCGATCCGAAGCGGGCTTCAGGTAGGCGTATGGCGATGGCGGAAATGAATCGATGGTCGGCCTGAAGAAACCGGCCAGATCCATCACCGGCAGTTGATAGTCGCACGTTTCCTCGAACGCCACACTTAGATCATCTGCCCGGCCGATAATTCTGGCGCCACCGAAGGAACGTTCGAAAAGGCCGACAAGTCTGGGGTCGCATTCAATGGTGATGTCGGCTCCCTTGTCCAGGATATCGGGGATTATGCCGGCAAACCTGATTTCATCGCCGATTCCCTGTTCCCCCCACAATGCAATGGATTTTCCATTTAAATCCGAACCGTCCCACAGGGGGCGGGAAAAGGCCCGGGGCGCCGTCTTGAATTCGGTTGAAAGCCAGCGCCACTTATATTCCTGCCATCCTTCTTGCAGCCGCCCGGTGCGCAACAGAACCAGCGACAGCACGAAGTGGATATCGGCTTGCCCGGCATCCAGCGCCAGGGCCTGGCGGCAGATGGTTTCGGCTTCTTCGAAGCGTTCCATTTCTTTAAAGGTGTTTGCCAGATTGACGTAAACGTCGGTGTTTCCCGGTTCGATTTCGATCGCCGTGGTGAAGCAGGCGATGGCGTCTTCCTGCCGGCCTTTGCTTAACAGGGTGTTGCCCAGGTTATTGTGGGCTTCGGCAAATTTCGGATCGGCGGCCAGCGCCTGCCGGTAGCAGGTTACCGCTTCGTCGAACCGTCCGGAATTGTTGTAGGCCAGACCCAGATTACATAATAGCGCCGGATGCCCGGGCGCCAACGATACGGCCCGCCCAAGGGTATTGACGGCGTCGGCCGGCCGGCCCTGTTCCAGTTGCAGGACACCCAAATTATAATGGGCGTTGGCAAACCCCGGATCGACCGCAATCGATTGCTCGTAGGATGCCGTGGCCTCGGCAATCCGGCCCAGGCTTTTCAGGGCATTGCCAAGATTGGCGTGAACGGCGGCGTGTCCGGGGTTGGCCTGGGCGGCCTGGCGGTATGAAGCCGCCGCCTCGTCAAGGCGGCTTGCGGCCTGTAAGGCGTTCCCCAGATTGTACAGGGTATCAAAATGGTTGGGCTGTAATTTCAGGGCGGCCCGAAAAGAGGTGATGGCCTCATCAAACCGGCCTTCGCCGCTTAGCATGGTGCCCAGGCAATACCGCGCATTGGCATCGCCGGGATTTTTCCTGAGGGCGCTGCGAAATGCCGAAATAGCCTTCTCGGCCTTGCCCTGGCCGGCCAGTTCAATTCCCAAATTCAGGAAATATTCGGCACTGTTTCCGCTCTTGGAGGCCTTTTCCTGCAGGCGGCGTTGCTTTCGGTTCATCGGTGGATGCCGTGGAAATCTCGGATTAAACGAATTATGATGTATTTTGCTTCGGAAAAACAAACATATGCTTAATGCTTCCTGGCACAAGAACCTTGAGGAGGCCGTGGCGCCGCGAAAAAATGGATTTATCATTGACAAAACGAAATAAAGTCATTAAGTTCACCATCACGCGGCGGAGGTGTGTGCTTTCGCCGGCGGCGGGAATAATCCTGCGGCGGGGCAGAATGGCCTCGATCATTGTTCTAGAAAAGGAACTTAAATAATGGCTGTTAGCGTAAATCTGAGTGCGAGCATCAGGACCAACCTCCTCGCTCTCCAGAGAACAAACTCACTTTTTGACCGTACTTCGGAACGTCTTTCGACGGGCCTGAGGATCAACAGCGCGCTTGATGGCGCGAGCCCCTTCTTCGCGGCTCGTAACCTCAACAACCGCGCCAGTGACTTCATCGGCCTGAAAGACGGCATCGGCCAGGCCATTCAGACCCTGAAAACGGCTGATAAGGGTATTGAGGCCCTGACCGATCTGGTCGATCAGGCGAAATCCCTGGCCGATCAGGCGAAAGAAGCTTCGACGCAAACTTCCGTTATCACCGGCCAGGCCGCTTCCATAACCAACGCGACCGGATCGACGACCCTTGGTACGGCGTTCACAAGCGTCGCCACCGGTGTGACAATTTCGTTCAAGGTGGATAACGGCACCACGATCAGCCTGACCATTGATACGGCGACTTCGCTGAACGGTTTGCTGACGCAGATCAATAACGTCGATAGCGGCATTACGGCTTCGTTTAACACGACGACCAACAAACTGGAACTGACGGCTACCGCCGGGGCCACCGTTGTCGTCGCGCAGACCGCCGATGATGCATCGATTTTGCTTGGTACCGCCAACGTCGGCTCGACCACGTTCGGTTCTACCGGGTCGGGATCGTCGGTGGCGTCACTGGAAGTCGATTTCGAAAAGGTGATGACCGAAATCAACCAGTTGGTCCTGGATACCTCGTACAAGGGGATCAACCTGTTGAACGGCGATAACCTTACCGTCAACGTCAATGAATCCAGTGCTACCATTACTATTTCCGGCTCTACGCTGAACGTTACCGGCCTTGGCTTCACGGCCGTGACCGTTGACTTCTCGACGGCCGGTAATATCGATACCTCGATTACCGAAGCCAAGGCGGCGTTGACCAAGTTGCGTGATACGGCGTCCAGTTTCAGTACCGACCTGAGCCTGTTGCAAGCCCGCGACAGTTTCACCACCAACCTGATTAACACCCTCGAATCGGGTGCTGGTCTTCTTGTCGATGCCAATCTGGAAAAGGAATCAGCCAACTTGCTGGCCCTGCAAACCAGGCAGGCGTTGGGCACATCATCGCTGTCGTTCGCCAGCCAGGCGCAACAGAGCGTGCTGCAGTTGTTCAGGTAGAAAATCTCCTGATACCGGGAAAAGCGGGTGGAATTCGTTCCACCCGCTTTTTTTCTTTTCGTTAACGAATATGACGTAACGTCCTTCCATGTCATTAAGGCTGAAACTAAAACCGAACGAAAAAATCATTATCGGTAACACGGTTATCGAAAATGGCCCGAAAAGTGCGTCTTTTCTGGTTCACAACAAAACCACCATTCTGCGGGAAAAGGATATCCTGACCGAGGAAACCGCCATTACCCCGGCGAAAAGAATCTATTTCGCGGTTCAGTTGATGTACATGGCGGGCAGCCTGGAGGACAGCAAGAATTTACATTCAAATTTTTTTACCCTGTCCAGGGATTTCATGACCGCGTGTCCGACCGAGCAGGCGATCACCATGGTATCTGAAATTGGCGACAAAATACTGGCCGATGATCTGTATGGCGCCTTGAAAATCTGCAATAAGTTAATAGCTTACGAACAGCAAGTCATGGCCGAGTTGACCCCCGGAACCGATAAATGAAAAATCCAGCCTACGGCGCCTATCAGGAAGGGGTGAAACGCGCGGAAACACCGACCGAAACCGATGCCGCCGTCCTTGAAAATGCCGCCCTGCTGCTTGAACAGGCCAGAAAAATTCCGGGTGAAGAAGAATTCTACATGGCCCTGAACTACAATCAGCGGATCTGGACGGTGATCCAGGCCTATGTAACGGGCGATACCCCGTGGCCGGACCTGATTAAGGCGAATTTATTGAGCTTGAGCATCTTTATCGATAAACAAACCTTAAGGGCGATGGCCGAAAGCGACCCCGACAAGCTGGAAGTACTAATCAATATCAACCGGCAGATCGCCGCCGGGTTCCGCTCCGTCCCGCCGCCGGAGAAAGACAAATAACGCCTTCGTCTGGCGATTGAAGTTTTTCAAGTAGCCGTGTTTGAATCGAAGAGGCGTTAGCCGATTGAATCAGAAATCCGAACAATTGGCGTTCCTGGAAGCCGGCGTCGCCGCGCACAATAGCGGCGACCTGAAAAATGCCGAGGTAAATTACCGGAATGCCCTGGCGATCGATCCCCATAACCCGGATGCCCTGCATCTTCTAGGTTATCTGGCTTTCCAACTGGGTTTCACCGACGAGGCGATCTCTCTTATCGAAGACGCCATAAAAATTTCGCCCAAGCAGCCCCTGTATTTTAATAATCTGGCGTCGGTTTTTCTGGCCGCTGGAAAAAACTACAAGGCCATCGCCGCCTATCGATCCAGCATCGGCCTAAAGGATAACGATCCGGATGTGCTGAACGATCTGGGGAATCTGTTGCGAGAGTCCGTCCATTCAAAAATTGATACCGTGTTACTGGAAGATGCCGAAAGGCTCATTCGCAGGGCAATCGAAATCAACCCGGACAGCGCCAAGTATCATAATAATCTCGGCAATGTTTTGCGGGATTTGTTTCCGGGAGATATTGATCGGGCAAGGAAAAGTTATAACCGGGCTCTGGAACTAAATCCAAATCTCGCCGGCGCACTCGGCAATCTTGGTTTGCTCGCCCAGATGGAAGACGACCTTGATCTGGCCGAGGAATACTTCGAGCGCGCGGCCGTGGAGCAATCGCCTGACGACGCCGAGGCGCTGAACAACTATGCCCAGTTGCTGGAAAAAAAGAACCGGCTGGCGGAAGCCGTCATCTTTTTTGAAAAAGCCGGAGCGATTGAGCCGCAGAACTATATGATCGGGTTGAACAAGGCCCGCGCCCTGATGCAGATATGCCGCTATGACGAGGCGCTCGATACGCTGCGGGGCTTGATGGAACTGGATCCATCCAGATTTGAATCATATTGGGTCTTTACCACGACGCTGCGAAAGACCGGGAAGCTGAATGATGCCGTCCGTTTTGTCCGCACCGCCCTTGAACACTTTTCAGACAACATCAACCTGCGGCACGAACTTGCCTCGATACACATGTTCAGGTGTCAATTCCTTGAGGCCGAAAAAATTCTTCAGGGCATTATCGAAGAGGTGGGCGAGGGCAATACGTTGGCCGGGGGGGCCGGGCTGTATTCTACCCTGGGGGTCGTCTACCTGAATACCAAATCGCCGGAACAAATTATCGAAATGTTCGAAACGGCCCTTGCCATGGAGCCCGACAACGGTTCCGCCAATTTTAATTACGCCTTGTCGTTGCTTTCCCTGGGGTTGCTGGAAGAAGGTTGGAAACGATACAGGCGTCGGTGGGAATCAAACGAAATTCCTTCCGCCGTACGGCCATTTCAAAAACCCGTATGGCAAGGCCAGCCGACGGAAGGAAAAACAATAGTCCTGTGGGGCGAACAGGGAATCGGCGATGAAATACGATTCGCCAGCCTGATTCCCGAAATGATGGGCAAGGGGGCGAATATCATTATCGAATGCGATCCCAGGCTTGTCGGTATTTTTAAACGGTCGTTCCACGGGACCGAGGTAATCGCCAGGGAATCGGATTACAGCGTTCCATATGAAAACCGGTGTGATTACCAGATTCCGGTGCTGGATTTGGCTGGATACTTTCGCCCGACCATCGAATCGTTCCCGCCGGCGCCATACGCCTATCTGAAACCCGACCCGGAACGGCTGGAATTATGGCGCGACCGTATCGGCAAACTTGGACGGCGGCCCAAGGTGGGCCTTTTGTGGCGCGGAATGCTCACCTCCGACGACCAGACGCCACACTACGCATCAGTCGAAGAACTGGCGCCTGTTCTGGCGGTTCAGGGGATCGATTTTATCAATCTGATGTATGCCGAATGTGCCGATGACCTGGCCAAAATAAGCGAAATGTATGGCGTCAATCTGCTGTCCTGGGAAGATTTGGACCTGAAAAATGATCAGGACGGCCTGGCCGCCCTGGTCGCCAATGTGGATCTTGTCATTACCCCGAAAACCGCGACAGGTTATCTGGCGGCGGCGCTCGATGTTCCGGTGTTTAATTTTATTACCACGAAACGGGCGGCGGAACTGCTGGGCGATCCCGAGGCGCCGGGCTGGGCGCCGTCGATGCGCCATTTTATCAAGGATTACGAGGAATCATGGGACCGGGTGATGAACGAAATCGCCGGGGAAATAAAATGCCGGTTCGCCCTTTCCTGAAGAATTACCAGCAGGTCCGGCCGCCGTCGATGGCGATCACACTGCCGGTCATGTATGACGAGGCGTCGGAAACCAGGAACGCCACCGCCGCCTTGTAGTCATTCGGGCCGGCCATGCGGCCCAACGGGATCAGGTCGCTCAAGGCCTGCACGAAGTCGTCGTCCTGGTCGGTAAAAACACCGCCCGGTGCTATCGCGTTGGCCCGCACACCCCGGTCCGCCCAGTAGGTGGCCAGGTAACGGGTCAGACCGATCAGGCCAGATTTAACTACCGAATAGGTTACCGGCTTGACCGGCTGCATGTCATCGGCGAGTCCGTCCTGGCGATACAGGCGCTGATCCGGGGCGATCAGGCCCAGGTCGGATGCCACGTTAAGGATAACGCCCTGGCCGGCCTCGGCCATGACTGCGCCGAACACCCTGGCGCATAAAAAAGCACCGCCCAGACCAACCGCCAGATCCTGATTCCAGGTTTCCAGCGGGAAATTCTCCAATCGGGTGAAATTCTTGTCGTCACGGGCTTCCATCTTGGGATTGTTGGCGGCGTTGTTAATCAGGATATGGATGCCGCCGAATTTGTCGATGATACGGTCCCGCGCCCGTTCTATCTGTTCCGGCGAGGTGACGTCCACGGCCAGCCCCATGGCCGGCCCGCCATAGGTTGCGGCAAGCTCGTCGGCCCTGCTCTTGGCGGCGGCGCCATCAAGGTCGAGCAGCACCGGAATGCCTCCCATCTCGGCAATGGCCTCGCCGTGTTTGCCGCCCAACAACCCGGCGCCGCCGGTAATCACCGCGACCCGACCGTTCAGGTCGAAGGATTGTTTGACGGATGCGCCGTTCAGCATCGGCTTTGCCCGCCGTCGACCACCACCACCGCGCCGGTGATAAACGCCGCCCTGTCGGATGACAGAAAAACCACGGTGTCGGCAATTTCCGCCGGTTGTGCGAAACGTCCCAGGGGGACCTCGGCGGCGATGTAGGCCTCGACCGACGGCCTGTCCTGTTCGAGCTTGTCGTCCCAGACGCCGCCGGGGGTCAGCACATTGCCGGGTGCTACCGTGTTGACCCGTATGCCTTCGCCGGCGAGGCGGCGGGCCAGGTTTTTGGCGGCGTGTTGCAGGGCCGCCTTGGCGGCGCCGTAGGGAATCGGCGCCGGGATCGCCTCGCATCCGGCGATAGAAGATATAAAGGTAATGCTGCCCACCCGCCGCCGTTTCAGGTACGGCACGGCGGCGGCGGCCAGCATCATGCCGCTGATTAAATTAATGTTCGTTATGTCCTGCCATTCGGATTGACTAAGGTCCCATTCCATGGCGCCGCCGCCGCCGCCCAGGTTGGCGATCACGGCGTCTATCCCGCCGAAGGTTTGTTCCCCCATGGCGAGCGCCGCGGCGATCACATCGGGTTTGGTCATATCGCCGGCGTGGGCGGCGATGGCGTCGTCGCCATGGGCTGCGGCGAGGCCGGCGCGGGCCGCCTCCAGCACTTCCCGGTCGCGCCCGGTGATAATCACCCGGGCGCCTTCGGCCAGAAACGACTCGGCTATGGCCAGGCCGATGCCCCGGCTCGAGGCCGATATGATGATATTTTTGTTACTAAGTCCAAGTTCCATTTTATTTGACCAACAGGCTTTCGACAAAGGCGCGGCTATGCGCCGCCGGTCTCCGGGGTGGCGATTTTCTGGGCAGGATCGTAGCCCAGTGCGGCGCCGTTTCCTATATCGAAATTGGGCCGCTCGAAGGCGAAGCCGGCATCATCGATCATGGCGCGGCCAGCGGCTCGACCAGTTCAACATAGGCGCCATCCGGATCGCGGCAAAAGGCGACCTTGGCGGCGCCGTCCGGGGCCACCCTGGGCGGCGCGTTGAAATGGTAACCGGCGGCGACTATGCGGGCGTACAGGCCATCCAGATCATCTACCGTCAGGGCGATGTGGGTCGGTCCGATGGCGTTCAGGGGCCTTGGGTCGGCGGGGCCGGGGGCTTCGAAACACAGCAGTTCAAGCAGGCACGGGCCATCCTTGCCGGCCAGTTTCACCGTCGAGACCACGGCCCCCTTGATGGCCAGCAGACCATCCAGGAAATCGCCCGATTCCTTATGCACCGGGGCCTCCCGCAGGCCGATCAGGTCACGATAGAACCCAAGCGAGGCGGCCATGTCGCTGACCACGATTCCAAGATGCCGGATAGTGGTCATCGGATCGATTCCGCGATCGCCTGTTGCAGTACATCCAGGCCCTCCATCAGGGCCGGTTCGGGGATGCAGAGCGGCGGGCCTATCTTGATCGATTCGCGACCGGTATGGACCAGCAACAGCCCCTTACGCATGGCGCTTTGGCAAATTCTGCTGGCCAGGCCGCCGCCGTCCGCTGAGTCGGGATCGGCTATAATCAGCGCCGCCAGCAATCCCTTGCCCGGAATATGCGAAATATAATCGGGATAGCGCCGTTGCAATTCGCCCAGGCGCTTGTGTAATTGCCGCCCCAGTTCGGCGGATCGTTCGACCAGGCCCTGATCGCGAATGACGCCCAGATTGGCCAGCCCGGCCGCGCACGACAGCGGATTGGCCGAATGGGTGCTGCTCATGGAGCCCACTTCGGGCAGGTCCATGACATCGGCCCGGCCCAGTACGGCGGCCAGTGGCAGCGAGGAACTGATGCCCTTGCCGCAACAGACCAGGTCCGGCTTGACGCCATAATGCTGATAGGCGAACAAACGCCCGGTGCGCCCGAAACCAGACTGGATTTCGTCGAAAGCCACCAGGAAATCGTTTCGCCGGGCCAGTTCGACCCAGGCCTGGACATAGTCTTCCGGAAAAAACGCCGCCGACCAGCCGATGTAGGATTCGAATATAATGCCGCCCAAATCGGTGGCCGGGTCGATGCCTTGGGCGATCAGGACCGCCAGGTCGCGTTCAAACCTGATGGCGCCGCTTTCATTGATCCGGTTGCCGTTTTCATCCCATGGATAGGGGAACGGCAGATGGTGGACATTGGGATCTTCGAAACCGGCCCACTGGCGTTGCGCCCGGGTGCCGCTGATTTGTGCGGCGCCCATGGTGCGGCCATGAAAGCTGCCGTCGAAGGCGATCACGCCGGGACGTTTTTTATTGCGGGCGGTGGCATATAGGCGCATCAACTTGACCACCGTTTCGGCGGCTTCCGTACCGGCCGAGACCAGGTAGGCCTTTTCCAGTTCGTCCGGCGTCGATCCGATCAGTTCCTCAAGGAAGCGGGCGCGTATTTCCGAGGCATAGGTGTAGGTGTGCAGCAATTCCCGATCCAGGGTCTGCTTCAGGGCATTGACGATATCCGGATTGGCGTGGCCGGCGTTGGCGACAAAAATGGTCGAGGTGAAATCGATCCAGCAATTGCCCCACTTGTCGAATACCTGGAAATCCCTGGCCCGATCCCAGACAATGGGCATCTGGCCGTGCATGGAACGCGATTCATAGCGGTCGATGGTTTCCAGAATGGGGATCGAATCCGGTACCGGGATCGCCGTGACGATTTTCCGGAATGCCGTTTCGACCACGGGAACCTCTACGGGCGAGCGGGCAAAATCAAATTTTGCCATCTATTCCTCCGTCTGCCGGTTCAGGTGTTCGATCAGGGGATGGCGGCGGCGCTCGATGGTGTATTCCAGATAATCAAAATCCTGCGGCGCATCCAGTTCGACCGCCGGGTCGGTGATCCAGGGCATCACCCTGGACCCGTAAAGGGTTCCGGTGGCGGTGATCGTAGCGGTCCGCATAATTTCGACATAGCCATTGGGATGATAGGCCGGCGGGAAGGTCTGCCGGGGCAGGTTATAATATTCGGGCCGGTGATCGTCCGGGAAAAAACCGTCCAGGTAGCCGTTTTCGATACGCATCATTTTTTGCGGCGGTTCGGCCAGTTCATGGGCCGATCTAAGGCCGGTCGCCGCGGCGTTTTGCCGGAAGGCGGCGATGGCGGTGTCGATGTCGCCCGGCAGCCGCAGCGGCGTTGTCGGCAGCAGCATAGTCAACAATTCAGGCCGGGAATTATCGCAATCGGCCAGGGCCGCCAGGGCGTGCCGGACAAAATCGATTGCCGGCGAGGTATCCGTCGCCAGTTCCGGTGGCCGCAGGAACGGAACCTGGGCGCCGTAGGCGAGGGCGGTATCGGCGATATCCCGATTGTCGGTGGTGACGATGACCCGGTCGATAGCGGCGCTAAGCCGGGCCGCCATGATCGACCAGGCGATAACCGGATGGCCGGCGAGCCGGCGCATGTTCTTGCCGGGGATGCCTTTCGATCCGCCGCGCGCCGGAATAATCGCGTAGTTGCCGCCGGTCCGCATCTTTCAATCGCCCCGTTTCGGTTTGTGGGCGACGGCCAGCAGCATGACTTCGTTGGCGAACCGGATAAATTTGTTCAATCCTTCCGGCCACGGCGCCGGTCCATAGGGCCGATACGGTATGGGCAGCATCCGCAGCAGATCAAGCAGTGGTTTCAGCGCCGGATAGCGCCAGACCGCCGGAAGCTGGATAAAGTGCCGGACCTGGATATCGCCGAAACCGGCCAGGGCCATGGCGTCATTCAGCGATGTTGCGATAAACGGCGTGACGTGGGTATGGTCGCCGTAAAACGGGCCCCAGTAGGTATGTCGCCAACTGGGCGTCATGACAATCGCCGTGCCGCCGGGGCGCAGGGCATCGAAAGCCTTTTTTAGCAGTTGGCCGGGGGTCCTGGAATGTTCGATCACCGATTTCGAAAAAACGACATCGAAGCTTTCGGGCGGGTAAGGCAGGGGGGCATGATTAAGGTCGGCGGTGCGAACCTGATGATCCGGCGAATAACCGGGTGCGCCGGGGGAAATATCGACGCCGGCGACCCGGAACCCGAGACCGGAAAAAGCGTCCAGAAAATCACCGCGACCGCAGCCCAGGTCAAGCAGTGATCCGTCCGGCGGCAGGAATGTTTTCGCCAGCCATGCCGCCAACTGGCCGGGGTAGGGGCCACGGGCGGCGCGTCTTTCGCTGTAGGTCAAATCCAGATAGGACCGTTCCGTCATCACCGACGGCGCTTCATGACCGCCGCCGTCCTGTTCCCAGTCCCAGGCCGCGGAATTAAATGCCCTGTTATCGACATAGATATCCGCCGCCGGTTTACCCATGAAAAGTTGGTGATAGTGGATGCCCCACGCCGCCATCTGATCTTCGGTGGCCTTGCGCCAGTCGATATCGGTGCTTGAACTGCGGGTCGTGTATAGCAGTATCCGATGGCCGGCCGCGTACAGACGGTTAACCCGGGCGATGCGCTCGATGAACGGTTTGGCCTGATCGTATGCGCCTTCGGTATTGGTGCAGAGCGTACCGTCAATATCGAAGCAATAGACTTTCATGGTTATGTACTACAGCCAGTATCGGAGTTTTCCGGCGATTTCTTTTTCCTTGTCGGTGATACGCTTTTTGCCGTCACCCAGGACGATCGGAATCTTGCGGATTTGCGAAACCATTAATTCCAGCCCGGCCCCTTCCAGCGACGCCGATTGATCCGACCCATACATCGAACGGTCGAGTGTGATGTGGCGTTCAATGGCCGTGGCTCCAAGTGCTGCGGCGATTACCGAAGGGGAAACGGATGGCTCGTGACCGCTGTAGCCGACCGGGCATTGGTATCGGTTGCGCAAGTCATGCAGGCCAAGAAGATTCAGGCCGCTTTCCGGCGCCGGGTATTCCGACACCGTATGCATCAGGGTGAACGGGCAGTCGCGTTCCCTGAATATTTCGACGGCGCGGTCGCATTCTTCATAGGTGCACATGCCCAGGGAAATAAAAGTATGCTTGCCTTCTTCGGCGACGGCTTCGAGAAGATCGCCATGGACGGCCATGGCCGAGGCTATCTTGTTGTATTTGCAGTCGTAGGAATGCAGGAATTGCTGGCTTGGCAGGTCCCAGGCGGAAGCAAACCAGTCGATCCCGACCCGCTTGCAGTAGCGGTCTATTTCATCGAATTCGTCCTTGCCGAATTCCAGCCCTTCCTTTTGCTGGCGCTGGGTGGTTCCCCAGGGGCTTTCGCGGGGCTGCGCCAGCATTTCCGGGGTATAGACGATATCGATGGTACGTTTTTGGAATTTCACGGCATCGCAGCCGGCGTGTTTGGCCATATCGATCAGCCGCCGGGTTATTTCCATGTCGCCGTTATGGTTGATGCCTATTTCACCGATAATGAATACTTCATGGGGAATATCGGCGGCGCGGAAATGGGAAAGGTCGCTATTCATTTATCGCCTAATCGCCTTTCATATTTTCGATCTTTGTGGGCCATTAACTAATGCAAATCGAAATAAGACCCTAGACGGGATTCAATTAACCATTCGTGAAAGAAAAGCAGAGCCGATCAATCGGGCCAGAAGGCGCCGGGCCTCTTTTTTAAACGAGAGGAATGTCTCTATATGTCGGAATGCCGGTCCGTATCAGACACTGACATTGACCAGTCGCCCGGTTGTCTGTTGGCTGGCTTGCGTATTCGGCGCGTCTGTCGGGGTAACAGTCGATTTATCAGCAGAGTTTTCGGGCTTCACCGGTCTCGGTTCCTGCACTTTGTCCTTCTTCTGCACAGGCTCGCTTATCAACTCTCTGTTTTCATGATTTTTTGTCACAGCAGCACGCACCAACATCGATGTGACGTTGACGACGCTACTTGACTGGTTTCCCTTGATGTCCATCATTCTGATGTACCAACATTTCTATTCTAAAAAGCGAAACTAAAATCACCTCACACGGAATATAGCAAAAATCAAAGATTATTGCAACAATTTATTGCACTTTCGGCGAATTTTTTTGGGGGGACAAAAACCCGGTAAGCCGCTCCACCAGTGTCTCACGGCGTTATACACCGCCCTCCGGATTCTTTCAAATCTTGCAGACGTTATGGCCATGGGTCTTTATCAGTGCTCCTTGGCATAAGCATAAAATGGCCCGGTTCCGTCATTATTTTTCGATGTCGATAAATCCTGCCGTTGCCGCCGGTCGGGGTTTCGACTAAGGATAAATGGTAAATTTTCCGGGATCGGCCAACAGGAATCTGAGGCGACATGACGGACAGCATCTACGACAGCCATCTCGACCGCAACCCGGCCAACTACGCCGCCTTAAGTCCGCTCAGCCTGCTTGCCCGGGCGGCCGACGTTTATCCCGACCGGCCATCGGTTATCCATGGCCGCAAACGCTTTAGCTGGGCAGAAACCGCCGCGCGCAGTCGCCGTCTGGCCTCGGCGCTGGTGGCCCGCGGTGTCGGAAAGAACGATACGGTCGCCATCATGGGCGCCAACACGCCGGAAATGTACGAAGCCGCCTTCGGCGTGCCGATGGCCGGGGCCGTGCTGAACACCCTGAACGTGCGGCTCGACGCCGCCACCATTGCCCATTGTCTGGATCATGGCGAGGCTTCGGTGCTGCTTAGCGACAGCGAGTTTTCCGCCACCGTCAAGGAGGCGCTGGCGCTGCTGGGCCGCGACATTCTGGTTATCGACATCATCGACAGCGAAGCCGGCGTTGTCGGCGGCGAGTTGGGCGAGACCGATTATGAAAGCTTCATCGGCGGCGGTGATCCTGATTTCCAGTGGAGCCTGCCGCAAGACGAATGGGACGCCATTTCGCTTAACTATACTTCGGGCACCACGGGCAATCCCAAGGGTGTGGTTTACCATCACCGGGGGGCCTATCTGAACGCGCTGTCGAACATCATCGGCTGGAATTTGGGACCGCACCCGGTTTATCTGTGGACACTGCCCATGTTCCATTGCAACGGCTGGTGTTTCCCGTGGACCCTGGCGGCGGTTGCCGGGGTCAGCGTTTGTTTGCGCAAGGTCGAGGCCGGCGCAATTTTCGACGCCATAGCCGATCACAAGGTCAGCCATTTCTGCGGCGCCCCGATTGTCCTGAACATGGTTGCCGACGCCGGAGACGAAGACCGCCGCGATTTCGACCACCAGGTCAAGGTAATGACCGCCGCCGCGCCGCCGCCGGCCGCCACCCTGCAACGGATGGCCGAGGCCGGGTTCGATGTGACCCATGTATACGGCCTGACCGAGACCTATGGACCCGCCGTAATTTGCGCCTGGCAACCGGAATGGGACACCCTGGAGACCGCCGAACAGACCCGTCTGAAGGGTCGTCAGGGGGTGCGATACCATGTCCTGGAAGGGCTCGACGTGATGGACCCGGAAACCATGACCCCGGTTCCGCGCGACGGCAAAGCCATGGGCGAGATCATGTTTCGCGGCAATATCGTGATGAAGGGCTACCTGAAGAATCCGGCGGCCAGCGCCGAGGCCTTCGCCGGCGGCTGGTTTCATTCCGGTGATCTGGCGGTCATGCAGCCCGACGGCTACATAAAAATCCAGGACCGGTCGAAGGATGTCATTATTTCGGGCGGCGAGAACATTTCATCAATCGAAATCGAAAATGTCCTGTGCGATCATGCCGCCGTGCTGGCCGCCGCCGTGGTCGCCCGGGCAGACCAGAAATGGGGCGAGACCCCGTGCGCCTTCGTCGAATTGAAGGCGGGTTCTGAAAAGGTAGACGAACGGCAGATAATCGACTTCTGCCGCACCAGAATGGCCCGGTTCAAGTGCCCGAAAACGGTGATTTTCGGTGACCTGCCGAAGACTTCGACCGGCAAGGTCCAGAAATTTTTGCTGCGTGACCGGGCCAAAGCGCTCAAAAACTGACACCCGACCGCCGTGGAGGCCGGGTGTCAGGCATAAAAAAACAGGCCCTCGGCCTGTGTCTAACTGGTCTCCAGCGCGCTCAGCTCATCCTTGATATGAAGCTTCATTTTTTTCAGTTCATGGAGATGAAGATCGTCGGGATGCGGTCTGCTTTCTTCAAATTCGATTTTGGTATCAAGGGTTTGGTGTCGGGTTTTCAGGGATTCTTTCTTCACATCTAGATTCATAGTGGTTATCTCCCTTTTGCCGGGTTGTCCAAGGCCCCGATTATAGCTTGGCGGGTCGAAAAAATCCAGTCCGCCGTCATTAAACTGTCATTTTTCGAACAATCCCGGTCGGGATTGTTCGGCAATAATCTGATACAATAACGCAGACCCACTGGTATATTGCGCTAAAGACGATACGATGATTGATTGATGGACGATAGCAAGCAGCAACACAGCAAACTGGCCGAACTGAAGTCGGAACATCGTGATCTCGACGATGTGATTACGCGCCTGATGGAAGACGCCGCCTTTAACCAGATTCAAGTGCAGCGGCTGAAAAAGCGCAAGCTGTTCCTGAAAGACCAGATCATCAGCCTGGAAAACGATATCCTGCCCAATATTATAGCCTAGCCAGGAGATCACGGTCGGCGGATTGCAAGACCGTTTCGGCGGTGTCTCCGGAAATGAATGTATGCAGGCCGAAGTTCACCCGAACCCCGGCAAAAGCAGTTTTCGCCGTGCGCAGGGCCTGGGCCAGGCTAACCGCCTTGTCGGCGGCGCTTTCATCATCGGCGACGGTCAGGATCACACCGAAATCGCCACCGCCCAGGCCGCCCACCACGTCGCTATCGCGGACTTCGGCCAGCAGTGTTTCGGCCAGCCCGACCAGCATCGCCTCGGCGGCGACCCGACCGTGTTCCAGGTAAATGTCTTCGATGCCGTCCAAATGGAAGCAAACAAACGAATTGGTTACCCCGGCGCGGGACGCCAGCGCCAGCGAACGCGATAACTGGCGGTGCAGCCCCCGGCGGTTCAGCAGCGGCAGCACCGGGTGCCGGTCGGCCAGTTCTTCGAGATACAGGATATGGGCGCGGGCGTTTTCCAACTCGGTGCGCACCTTGTCGAATTCGGCCATGATGGCGTTCAGGGTTTTCTGGACTTTCGGCGTCGCCTCGGCCAGCGGAATGCCCATGATCTCGGTAACGTCCGCGATTTCGTGGCTATCGACCGGCTCCGGCGGCTTGGCTTTTTCTTCGTTGCGTCGTTTTCGCTGCTGCCCATGCCGGTCGGTGGGCAAAATCGCCCCGATCGCCGCTGGTTGGGGAATGTCCGCCATGACGACACCTTCCTGCATAACCGGAAAGTAAGGCTAACATTCACCGGGGGCGCTTGCAAGGCGGGCCGTTGGCCCTATAATGCGCCGCTTTCCGGCAGCCTAACCAGACAGGAAAGCATTTAATGATAAACCCGGACCCCGTCGTCGGCATCATCATGGGCAGTCAATCCGACTGGCCGGTCATGGGCCGCGCCGTCGAGCGCCTGGATGCGCTGGGTATCGCCAACGAAGCCCTTATCATTTCTGCTCATCGCACCCCGGAACGGCTGGAGCGGTACTGCCGTTCGGCCCGTGATCGCGGCATCAAGGTAATTATCGCCGGCGCCGGCATGGCCGCCGCCCTGCCCGGGTCGGTCGCCGCGCTTTGCCCGCTGCCGGTTCTGGGGGTGCCCATGGAAGGCCGGATGATGGGTGGCCTCGACGCCATGCTGGCGATGACCCAGATGCCGTCCGGGGTTCCCGTCGGCACCCTTGGTCTGGGTAAGGCCGGGGCCGTAAACGCCGCCCTGTTGGCCGCCTCGATCATCGCCTTGTCGGATGAAAAAGTCGCCAGGGCCTACGACGGCTTCCGCACCGCCCAGACCGCCGCCGTGCCGGAATATCCAGAAGACTGATTACTTCGGCGGGTGCAGCAATCCCAGATGGTCGATCAGGCCGACCATGCGGGCCAGGGTTTCCTCGCGATACCCGGCCACGTCCATGTCGTCGAAATTGTAGAATCCCTGGCCGGCGCCCATGCCAATTTTGCCATCGGCCATATTTTTAGCGACGATATCGGTCGCCGCGTAGCGGTCCGACTGTAGGGCATCCGACAGGTATTTCGAGGCGTAATAAAGGATGTCGCCGCCACCCCAATCGATGAATTCCAGCATCCCCATGCTGGCATAGCGAATGCCGAAACCGACCCGCACCGCCTTGTCGATATCCTCGGCGCTGGCGACTCCTTCTTCGACCATGCGGGCCGCTTCATTCATGGCCACGGTTTGCAAACGCGGGATGATAAATCCGGGTGAGGCCTGGCAACGGACCGGCACCTTGCCGACGGATTCCAGAAACTCGATGAAGGCCCCGGTTACGGCCTCGTCGGTGGCCGCGCCGGGGCTGACTTCGACCAGCGGAACCAGATAAGCCGGGTTGAGCCAGTGGGCGTTGAGAAATCGCTCCGGGTTATTCATGAACCGGGCCAGACTGTCGACTTTTATGGTCGATGTGGTCGAGGCGACAATGGCCCCGGCGGAAACATGGGCGCTGACGGTTTCGAGGGCCTGGCCCTTGGCCTCGATGATCTCCGGCACGGCTTCGAAGATAAAATCGGCACGGCCCAGAATCTTGGCCGCGTCCGGCCTGCCGGCGCCGGTAATTCGATCCGTTATGGCCGCGATCCGATCTTCTTCCATAACATTTTGCCGGGCCAGAAATTGCAGATTGCCACGGATTTCCGAAAAGGCCTGTTCGAACAGGGAATGCCGGTCATCGTCGGAACGCTCTTTCAGGTCTAGCATGGTGACCGGATGGCCGGCGTAGGCGAAAACCTGGGCGATGCCGCGCCCCATCCGCCCGGCGCCGACGGTGACGATATTTTTCATTGTCCGAAACCTTCCTGCAAGAGCGCGCCGAGGGAATCCCGGCTCATTCCACCCAGGCCAAGGCTGCCCCAGGCCCGGTCGCCCCGCAACAGGTCTTCCCCGAGCACGGCGGAAGCGATGGCGATCAATCCTTTGGCAAGCGGCATATCGACCCTGGCCCAGTCCCCCAGCGTGGCCAGGAAGACCAGTCCCATGGCGACGTCCTCGCGCATGTAGCGGTGGGTCTCAAGGTCGATTTTCTCTCGCCAGTCGCCGCTGCCGGTGAGTTTTTCATGGGAACTGTCGCCATACATCCACTCATCCCGGCTATCGTCATAGTGATCGGCCAGGGGGAAATGCGGGGCGCCGTAACCCAGGGCCTGACGCAGCCGGATGCGTTCGTTATCGAGCGCATCGGTGACCGCCCGGATGGCCGGCTGGGTTCCTTCATTATGGATATCCCAGGCTTCGAAATGCTGCAACGGCCCGGCGTTCATTAGGATCAGCGGCGGATGGATGATTGGCCCGGCGTTCATCAGGGCGCCGTCGAGGGCGTCCCGCAAGGGTTCGATGGCCGGATAAACCTGGGCCAGGACGGGCAGCGCCCACCCGGCATGGCGGGCCGGGAAAACACCGGTCGGCAGCCGGGTGGCGCGGACGCTGATGGTGACCTCGCTTTCCGAATGCTTGCGGGCCAGATAGGGCAGGGTGCCGGTCTCGGCGAAGGCGACATCCGATGTGTTGCCGCATTCGGCCATGGCCCTGGCCAGCAGGTAGCTGCCGAAGGTGCCGGGGGGCAAATAAACCACTTGATGGTCGGAAAGCAGCGGCGCCAGATGAGACGCCAGTTCCTGTTGGGCCAGGGCGGGCAGCGGAATGACGATGACCCGGGCTTCGGCGACGGCGTCGCCGAGCACGGTCGTTGCCCGGTGCAAGACCACCGGGCGGGAGCCCTCGGCATCGGTCAGTTGAATGGTCCGATTTCGCAACACTTCCGTGAACTTGTCGCCGCCGCGCCGCCAGAGAGTGACTTCATGCCCCCGCGCGGCCAAATCCGCAGCGGCGGCGTAACAGCCGTGACCGCCCCCCAGTATTGCTGTTTTCATTATTTCCCCATTATTTAAAGCGCGCCCAGGAAAACGGAACGCCGCCACCCGATACCCGGTTCAGACACTACCCAGATTCTGACCGTATTGGAAAATATTTCCCCCTGTGCGGGTTGCCGCAAACCGCTATGTGACCAGATCCCAATAAGGCGGGTCGCCGAATCTGGCGCGGAGAAAATCAATTAAAAGGCGCAGCTTTGCCGACAGGTGCCGATTGGGAGGGTAGAGCGCGTAAATTGCGATTTCCGATGGTTGATAGCCGGGTAAAACGCTTACCAGCCGGCCCGCCTGCAAATCGGCGCCGGCGATGAAGGTTGGCAACAGGGCTATGCCGGCCCCCTTGCGGGCTCCGGCCATCAATATTTCCGCGTTGTTTGAGCATAAAGCCCCATGAATAAGTACGCTGTGCGATCCATCCATCCCCTCAAGATGCCAGGTGCCCCCGGTCGGCAGGTAGCCGTAGTTGAGACAATTGTGAAATTTCAGATCAGACGGTTTTTCGAGTATTGGATGATTTTGCAAATAGCCCGGCGCGGCACAAATTACCCGCTTCGCCGGCGCCAGTTTCCTTGCGATAAGGCTGGAATCGGAAAGTTTCGCGATGCGTATGGTTAAATCGAATCCTTCCTCAATGGGGTCGATGAAACGATCATTCAACGTCGCCTCGATACGGACTTTCGGGTATATGGCCATGAAATCGGAAATTGCCGTGGCCATATGCAGAGTCCCGAACGACATTGGCGCATTCAGCCGGATGGATCCTTTTGGCTCGCCCTGCAGTTCCTGCACCAGCAGGTCCGCGTTTTCCAGGTCGGCCAGGATGGTAACGCACCGGTCATAGTAGGCGGCCCCGGTATCCGTCGGGCTGACGAACCGGGTAGAGCGGTTCAGGAGTTGCGCGCCAAGGCTTCCTTCCAGCTGGGAGACCGACCGGCTGACCGCCGAACGCGACAGGCCAAGTTCTCGGGCCGCGGCGGTAAAGCCATGGGTTTCCACGACCTTGATGAAGGTTCGTACCGCGTCAAACTTGTCCATGATGCCCATTGTAGCAAAGAGAGCCGGGAGAATCTCAATGAGTTTTTTAGCCTGCAATCCTTGATATTAGCGGCGAAAAACGCACGATATATGTAACTAAAATCTATCTTGTTGATTAATATATTGCCAATTAGATTGGCCAGCAATAAGTTGTGACGAACCGCATGGGAAAAATATCGGATGATAAGCCTCAGACTTTCCGAAGAACGCGGACACGCTAATTTTGGCTGGCTGAACTCCCGCCACACGTTCTCGTTTGGCCATTACTACGACGCCGATCATATGGGCTTTAGTTCATTGCGGGTCATCAATGACGACTGGGTCGAGCCAGGCATGGGCTTTGATACGCATGGCCATGAAGACATGGAAATCATCTCTTATGTTCTGGAAGGGGCGCTTGAACACAAGGACAGTATCGGCAATGGATCGGTCATTCGTCCGGGCGAAGTGCAGCGCATGACCGCCGGTACGGGTATCAGGCATAGTGAATACAATCATTCGAAGACTGACCCCCTGCATTTTTTGCAAATCTGGATTTTACCGGAACAGCACAGGCTGGAGCCGGGTTATGAACAAAAAAACTTTGCCGGGGAAAGGCTTGGGAAATTCGGGCTTATTGCTTCCGGGGATGCCCGCGATGGTTCGTTGAAGATACACCAGGACGCGGATGTCTATGCCGCCCTGTTGGAAGAAGGGCGGCAAATTTCCTACCGCATCGCGCCGTCCCGCCGGATCTGGGTGCAGGTCGCCGACGGCACCGTCAAGCTCAATGGCCGACAACTGCAACCGGGCGACGGGGCTGCCGTTACCGATGAACCGGCGGTCGGAATCGAGGCCACAGCGCGGGCCGAGGTACTGCTTTTCGATATGACGTAACGGCAGAAAAATATGACTTGCACGTTATATTTATATTGCCAATATTCGTTTATATGGCCAGTATGAGGGGAATCAAACAGCAGGATTGGAATATCTGACCAGCGCTTGATCATTGTCGATCATTAGTCGTCAATAATTTTCAGAATTCAAAGAATCGATTGTTAAAAACCGGAAAATAGCATTGATGAAATAGAAGTAAATAGGTGACGCAGTGGGCCGGGAATGTTCTGTAACTATACGCTTTGGTATATTTTCTTAGAGCGCAAGGGTGCAGTTTTTACTACAGGAAAGCCATAAAATACTGTGAACCAACAGCTTGCTTGACAAATATCAACTTAATTGTAGAATATTCAACAGTTATGCTTAATTTAAGGGATTGCCGGAATGATGTTGCGATCCGGTCCGGCGGCCAACCAGCCAAAATTTATGACGGCTTGGCGGCGAAGCAGTGATTATGGTCAGTTTTACATGGCCGACCGGGATATTGTTTTTCGATGGGGGATAAAGATAAAAAAAATGAGAACGACACAGACGCTGTAATAAAAATATAACTATTACGTTATAAATAGAACCATCACATGGAGATTAATGAAATGTCGACACTGGAACTTCTGACCCCCGATAACTGCCAACTCATCTTTATCGATCATCAACCGCAAATGGCTTTCGGTGTTCAAAGCATCGACCGTCAGGTATTGAAAAACAATGTCGTGGCCCTGGCCAAGGCGGCCAGGATATTTGATGTTCCGACGACGATCACGACCGTCGAGACGGAAAGCTTTTCCGGGCACACCTATCCCGAACTGCTTGCCGTATTCCCCGACCATCCGCTGCTTGAACGCACATCCATGAATTCGTGGGACGACCAGAAGGTACGCGACGGGCTTGCTAAAAACGGTCGCAAAAAGGTGGTGGTCTCGGGTCTGTGGACCGAGGTTTGCAACAGCATGTTCGCCTTCGACGCCATGGCCGGGGGTGGATACGAAATTTACATGGTCGCCGATGCCTCGGGCGGAACCTCCAGGGAAGCCCACGATTACGCCATGCAGCGGATGGTGCAGGCCGGCGTCGTGCCGATGACCTGGCAGCAGGTTCTTCTGGAATGGCAGCGCGACTGGGCCCGCAAGGAAACCTACGACGCCACCCTGGATGTGGTGAAAGAACATTCCGGCGCCTATGGGATGGGGGTCGATTACGCCTACACCATGGTCCATAAGGCCGGTGAACGGGTAGAGCACGGGCCGCGACTGGACCCGGTGGCGGCCGGCAAGGTCGTCGCATAGCAGGGCGGTTTTCGTACGGTTGACGCACGTAAAAGGGAAAGTGCGATGGCGGATATGATCTTGTTGAATGGGCGAATTAGTACGCTCGACCGCGCCTTGCCGGAGGCGGAAGCCATCGCCATCCGGGACGGGCGGGTCGAAGCGGTCGGCGCGACCGATGACATAATTCGACTGGTGGATGGCACCACCGATGTCGATATTATCGACCTTGACGGGCGGCGTGTGATTCCCGGCCTCAACGACAGCCACACCCACCTCATTCGCGGCGGGCTGAATTACAATATGGAACTGCGCTGGGAAGGTGCGCCTTCGCTCGCAGATGCGCTCCGCATGCTTAGGGACCAGGCGGCGCGCACCCCGGCGCCGCAATGGGTGCGGGTCGTTGGCGGCTGGTCGCAATTTCAATTTGCCGAGCGGCGCATGCCGACGCTGGGCGAGATCAACGCGGCCGCCCCCGATACGCCGGTCTTCATCCTGCATCTTTACGGTCGCGCGCTGCTCAACCGTGCGGCGTTGCGGGTGCTTGGCATCACCAGGGATACGCCCAATCCACCGGGCGGAACGATCGAACACGGCGATAACGGAGAACCGACCGGCCTGCTGATAGCCACCCCGTCCGCCCTAATCCTGTATTCAACATTGGCGCAAGGGCCAAAACTTCCGCTCGAAGATCAACTTAATTCGACCCGGCACTTCATGCGCGAGCTCAATCGCCTCGGCATCACCAGCGTTATCGATGCGGGCGGCGGCGGTCAGAACTATCCACAAGACTATGATGTGGTTCAGAAGCTGAACGAAGCGGGTCAGCTTACCGTGCGCATCGCCTACAATCTTTTTGCCCAAACTGCGGGCCAGGAACTAAGCGATTACGAACGCTGGCTGACTATAACCGAACCGGGTGCCGGCGACGCCATGCTGCGCATGAACGGCGCCGGTGAAAACCTTACCTGGTCGGCAGCGGATTTCGAAAATTTCCTGGAGCCGCGACCGGACCTTGCGCCGATAATGGAAAGCGAGCTGGAACCCATTGTCGAACTGCTCGCGACCAATAAATGGCCGTTCCGTATTCACGCCACCTACGACGAAACTATCGACCGCTTCCTTACAGTCTTCGAGCGGGTAAACGGTAAAACACCATTCGCCGCACGCTTCATCATCGATCATGCAGAGACGATCAGCGAGCCTAACATCGAGCGAATTAAAATGCTTGGAGGGGGCATCGCGATCCAGCACCGAATGGCCTTCCAGGGTGAATATTTTGTCGATCGGTATGGCGCGTCGGCCGCCAGGGCGACGCCGCCAATCGCCAGGATGCTGGATATGGATGTGCCGGTCGGCGGCGGCACGGATGCGACCCGGGTCGCATCTTACGATCCATGGGTTGCGCTTTATTGGCTGACTACGGGCAAGACCCTTGGCGGCCTGACGCTCTATGATGAAGATAATGTGCTCGACCGGGAAACGGCGCTTAGGATATGGACGCAGGGTTCCGCCTGGTTTTCCGGCGAGGCGGATGTCAAGGGGACACTCGCGCCGGGCCAGTATGCGGACCTCGCCGTATTGTCGGCCGACTACATGAGTGTTCCGCCGGAAGAAATCAAGCGCATCGCCGCCGTGCTTACCATTGTCGGCGGGCGGATCGTCTATGGCGAGGGCATGTATGCCGACCGGTCGCCGCCCATGCCGCCGGTTTCGCCGGATTGGAGCCCGGTCGGCGCCGAGCCCAGCCCGGCCATGCGACCGGAGACGGCTGGGGCGGCGCAGTTTACGCGCGCATGTCACGATGGGTGCGCGTCCGCCTGCGGTATTCACGGCCACAACCACCAAATCAGCTGGACAAATCCGATTCCGGTTGCAGACAAAGGCGCCTTCTGGGGGGCGCTCGGCTGTTCCTGCTTTGCCGTCTGATTATGAAAAAATACCGGTGGCGAGACGCCCTGCGGCGGCCTGGAGCCCGTTTCGGCACGGTACCTTCGCGGTGCTTTGGACGGCTACCGTTATCTCCAATGTCGGAACCTGGATGAACGATGTCGGCGCCGGATGGCTGATGACGTCGCTGGCCCCGTCGCCGTTGATGGTCTCGCTGGTTCAGGCCGCGACTACCCTGCCGATATTCCTATTCGCCCTGCCGGCCGGTGCGCTTGCCGATATTGTTGACCGGCGCAGGATTTTGCTCGTTATAACGGCGGCTATGCTGCTGATCGCGGCGTCCATGGGTCTGGTCGTTCTCGCCGGCGCCATGACACCGCTGATATTACTTCTTTTTACCTTTGCTCTTGGCGCCGGTGCGGCATTTATGGCACCGGTTTGGCAAGCGGTCGTGCCGAAGCTTGTTCCGCACGATAAACTTCAACCCGCAGTGGCGCTCAACAGCGTTGGCATTAATATCAGCCGCGCCATTGGACCCGCGCTCGGCGGCATGATTATAGTCGCCCTGGGGGTGGCCTGGCCATTTTTACTGAACGCACTAAGCTTTGCCGCCATCATCATTGCTCTTTTGTGGTGGCGTCCGCCTCCATCGGCGGCGCGCCATCTGCCGGCGGAACGGTTCTGGAATGCGATTCGTGTGGGATTACGCTATACGCATGCAAGTAAACCGTTCAAGGCGACGCTGGCGCGCGCCGTCGCTTTTTTTCCCTTTGCCGGCGCCTACTGGGCCCTGTTGCCGCTGATTGCCCGCCAGGAGTTCGGTCGCGGGCCGGAATTCTATGGCGTCTTGCTTGGCAGCGCCGGCGCCGGCGCCGTCGGGGGCGCTTTCCTGCTGCCGGCCTTGAAAGCGAAGCTTGGGGCCGACAATATGGTATCCTTGGGCTCCTTTGGCATGGCCGCTGTTCTGGTTATTTTTGCGTTGGGGCGCGATCCCGCCGCCGCCGCCGCCGCCAGTGGGCTTGCGGGTGCGTCCTGGATTGCGGTCCTGACAAATCTCAATGTATCGGCTCAAACGGCATTACCGGAGTGGGTGCGGGCCCGCGGTCTATCCGTCTTCATCACGGTTTTCTTCGGCGCCATGACATTCGGCAGTGTGGTTTGGGGCCAGGTAGCCGCTCTCTTCGGCATTCCGGCGGCGTTGCTTGCCGCCGCCGCCGGCGCCGTGTTTGGCGTTGTCGTTTCCCGACCGTTCAAACTGCGGCGTAGCGCGACGCTCGACTTAAGTCCCTCAATGCACTGGCCCGCTCCGGTGCCGGCAAGTTCGGTCGAGCATGACCGCGGACCGGTCATGACCACTGTCGAATACCGCATTGATCTCAAAGATGCGCAGGCGTTTCTGGGGGCGCTTTCCCCGCTTGCAGACGCCCGCCGCCGCGACGGCGCTTTCGCCTGGGGGGTCTTCGAGGATATCGCCGAGCCCGGTCGTTATCTGGAATATTTTCTTGAAGAATCATGGCTCGAACATCTGCGTCATCATGAACGGGTGACCGAATTTGATCGTACTCTTCAGGAACGGGTTCGGGCTTTCCAGATCGGCGATACGCCGCCGTGTGTTTCTCATTTTCTGGCGCCCACCCGCGAGGGTGAGGCCGCTGTCAGCGTTCCGGTTGAAAAGGGGATTCCAAAATGAAAATTGCTCTTGGATTGTTGCTCGCCTTCACCATCGGCGTCGTTTGTCGCCTGGTGTTCATCCCGCTGCCGGCCCCGCCTGTCCTGATCGGGGCGCTGGTAGTACTCTCGATGACTCTCGGGTATGTCGCGGTCGACCGATTGGCTGGTCACCGTGAGGCCAGACACCGGCATTTGTGCGGCGGGCCGACGGGGGCCTCCGCCAGATCGGAAAATGGGTCATGAGCGGGCTTTTGGGCGTGGCCCTGGGTTTTTTAATCGGCGCCGGTTGCCGGTGGTTCGACCTGCCGTTACCCGCACCACCGCGCATTGTGGGCGCGCTTCTGGTTGTGGCCATGACCCTTGGCTTCCTTGCCACGGACTATACGTACGCGATCATGGGCGCGGGAAAGTGATCCTTGGTATTGGTAACGGCTGTTTCCGAAAGGCAGACAAATGCAGCTTTTTTATTTTCCCGGCGCCTGTGCCCTGGCCCCGCACATAGTACTGGAATGGTCTGGTTCGTCCTTCGAAGCCACGAGGGTCGAAAAAGCGGACCTCAAGGACCCCGATTATCTGGCGTTGAATCCGACCGCCCAGGTGCCGGCGTTGAAATTGCGGGACGGTTATATTCTGACCCAGGTGGAAGCCATACTGTTGTATCTGGCCGAAATATTTCCATCCCTGGATATCGGGCCGTCCGGGGACGTTATGGAACGGGCCGAAATGCATAAATGGCTGTCGTTATTGACCGGAGACCTGCATCCCGCGTTCTACCCGTTCTTCAATCCCGGCAAGTTCATCAAGGACGAAAAATATCATATGGATGTCAGGCGCGCATCGCTGGAACCGATTGACCGGCTGCTGAAAATAGTTGACGGGCACATGAAGGGCCGGGATCACATGATGAAGGGCCGTCGAACGATTCTGGATCCCTATCTTTTCGTGTTCTGCCGGTGGACGGCGCTTCTTGAAAAAAAGCTGGATGGCTATCCTGAATTGGCCCGGTTTTCATCCGCGTTTTCCGAAGATCAGGGTGTCCGCCGGGCGTTGACGGCACAAGGCTTAGGAACTTGAATGCGGCCATTGGCGGAAATCGGTTATATTTTCTAAATCCGGCAGTAGCGACCGACATGGGATTTAATAAAATATGATAAACACGCCCCTGAAGACAGGACGTTTTTCCCGCCACGCTACCTGGCTGGAGTTATTCTATGACCTGATCTATGTGGTGGTTATCGCAAAACTTTCCCACCTGATAACAGAACCCCATGGCGGTCACCTGACATTACAGCAATACGCCATGTTCGCGGCGTTGTTCGTGCCGGTATGGTGGGCCTGGACGGGACACATGATGTTCCAGAACCGCTTTGACCCCGAAGATACGCCGCAACGAATTTTGACTCTTTTGCAGATGCTCGCCGCCTGTTTCATGGCGATATTCATTCCCGAAGCTTTTGCCGAAGGCGCCAATGCCTTCGCGCTCTCATATATTGCGATACGCGTACTGCTGGTGATTATGTATTGGCGTGTGCATCGTCTGGATGGCGACCATACCAATATCACGGGACTGTTTATTATCGGCTTTTCGGGTGGAATATTGTTGTGGATTGCCTCTATTTTTGCGCCCGATTCATGGAAGTACTGGTTATGGGGCGCTGGTCTGACGGTCGATATGGTGACTCCGTGGATTGGACGGAAGCGGCTCGCAGAAGCATCCGTCCATGCCTCCCATTTGCCGGAGCGGTTGGGGCTCCTGACAATTATCGTATTGGGAGAGTCGGTTGTCAGTATTGTAGACGGTATCGAAGGAAGCGCCGCCAACGGCATTACGATGATCGCAATATTGTCGGGATTCCTGCTGCTCGGGGCAATCTGGTGGCTGTATTTTCATTCCCTTGAAGCATCCCTGATGGGGGCCGGGTACACGAACGGTCAACTGGCCATATATGGGCATTTGCCGGTGTATCTGGGTTTGGCCACCGTCGCCGCCGGGGTCAGATTCGGAATTTCGGGGGATATCCCGCCGGTCGAAACGGCGGCGCTTTTATGTGGCGGACTGTTGCTTTTTCTGATGCCGCTGCAAATTATTCACTGGTCCAGACTGGACGGCGACCGTGCCCGGCAATTTATCGTGACCAACGTCGCACTGGATATTGCCGTGCTGGGCATAGCCGTCTTTTCCCTTTGGATTTCCAATGTTTGGGTGCTTGGCCTGACGGCCTTTATTTATACCGCCTATGTACTATATGAGACGCCAAAATATGCCGATGGTCCGGGCGATTCCGCGTCTGCGTGACCTGTTCTTGAAAATAAGGCAAGGCGGTTCGTATCGGCCATCACCGGGCCGGCGGCGTCGCTATTTTTACGGTTCGTATTCCGTCACGGTTCCGGTCGAATTATCCAGAATCATCAGGGTGTCGTGATATTCGATGTGCGGTTCGCTGCCGTAGGCCCGATACAACCGTTGCCGCCACGCCGCGCCATGGGCGGCCTCGGCGGATTCCCGGTCTTTCCACAGGTAGATGCCCAGGGCCTCTTTCTCGCCGTCAAACAGGAAGTGTTTGCGAATCAGGCTGTCTTCCGCCTGCCAGTGCGCGACGACCTCGCGGGCCTCTTCCAGAACCTGTTCGCGGGTCATGCCGGGACGAACCGCAAAGCGGACAATTTCACAAATCATTCAACTTGGTATAAGGGCTATGGGTGCCGCTGTCCAATACCAGGTTTCGGGAGGAGTTTCGTGTGGAGGCGACGTGACCGTGTCGTCATTCACCATGCCCGCCGCGCCCGGGCGGCGGCGGTAAAGCGGCGGACGATGCCAAGCGGGGTTGGAATTTGCGACAGCCGCTTTATCAGTTGCGCTTTCAGCGGCGGAATTTTCAGTACCTCGGCGATGCGGCGCTCCAGAAAGGCCCAGGTCTGCGGGTAATCCCCGGCCTCGTCGCCGTCGTCGGCCAGCCAATACAGGGTGGTCGCGGTCAGCACCGGGGCCAGCAGCGCACGCTTGCTGTAAAAATTGAAATCCGTACTTTCGTCCCCGGCGGCGTACCATATTTCACTGACCGTGCGACAGGTGCATTCCAGCGCCAGCGCCCCGTTATGGGACAGCGCCAGGAAGGCCGGCAGGCGGCGCACTGCCTCCCGGTGCGGGGCCAGCGCCCGAAGGCGCAGCTGGACCCCGGCGGCGATGCGGTCCCGGACCCGCATGGCGGCAATATCCAGCTTTTCCATTTCGGCCACCATGCGGCGGTCGGCCCAGCCGGAAAAATACCCGGCCATTTCCGCCATGCCGCCGGGAAACGCCAGTTCACCGGCTTTGCCGCCGGGCCCCGGCGGCCCGCCCAGATCATTGATCCCGGCCCGCAGGGCGGCGTCGGTCCAGCCTTCGAACACCACATGGGGCAGGGTCGCGAGCAGCACCATATCGCGTATTTCCGGGTTCTCGGCGGTCATATCATTCCTCGTCAAAGGTTTTGCGCATCTCGTCATTATAGCCGAACGTGGACAGGTCCGTCATCCGCTGCGGATAGAGAATTCCGTCCAGGTGGTCGCATTCATGCTGCACGACGCGGGCGTGGAAGCCGTCGGCAGTGCGTTCGATATGCTTCCCGTTCAGGTCCCGCCCGCGGTAGATAATCTGGCTGAACCGGGCCACTTCTCCCGTCATCTCGGGCAGCGACAGGCAGCTTTCGTAGGCTCGGTTGACTTCGTCGCCACGGGCCTCGATTTGCGGATTGACCAGTACCGTCATCGCCACTCCTTCGTCTTCTTCATCGAGCCCGGCGTCTTTGTATCGCTCGGCGGCGGCGCGGGCCGGCGGGATGTGAAAAATAATCAGCCGCAGCGGTACATGAACCTGCGGCGCGGCCAGGCCGACCCCGCCGATATCGGCCAGGGTGTCGAGCATATCGGCCACCAGTCGGGCAATTTCCGGGCTCGCCGGGTCGGCCACCGGGGCGGCCTTGCGGCGTAGAACCGGGTGCCCCATGCGGGCAATCTTTAGTATTGCCATAGGCCTCTGTTTATCCTGTTTTCCGGTGGGCGCGAAAAAGTTAAAAATGATGTTTGCACGGTCTTCACACAGCCATGCGGATATGTTAGAAGGCCCTCCGCCTGAACGGAAGAGGCTTGTTCCGTTTGCCTGTAATTTATAGATGTGAGAGTGAAAACCAGTGCTGGTCACCGTCCGCGACAACAATGTCGATCAGGCCTTGAAGGCCCTCAAGAAGAAATTGCAGCGCGAAGGCGTGTTCCGTGAAATGAAGCTGCGCCGCGCCTTCGAAAAACCGTCCGAACGCAGGGCGCGGGAAAAAGCCGAGGCGATCAGCCGCGGCCGCAAGCTGGAACGCAAACGCCTGGAGCGCGAAGGCTTTTAGACTCCGCATTCTTTATCAGTGATCCTTGGTATAACCGGCCCTAACCCCGATCCCATATTCTCCACCCGCGTCTTCCAGCCAGGCCCACAGGTATTCGGCGAAGCTGCGGTGGATGTAGATGTGATAGGTCGGGGTGGTGGTGCGTTTGTTAAGCGCCGTCTGGTGGATCAGCACATGGGCCAGGGCCATGGTCGATTGCACACATTGGCCGGGGCCGAAAACGCGGGGGTGAAAATCTATGCTACAGCCCTTCATCAGCACCTCGCGGGCATGCCGGCCCGATAATTCGATGATCGTCCGGCTGTCGGAAACATCGAACACGGCGGCGTGCAGGACCGCCAGATTTTTTCGCAAACCCGCGATTGTTTTTGGCCCGGCGCCGGGCGCGGTGACGATCAGCCATTCATCGGGACCCATCCACAGCGCCCGTTTGGCCCCCCTGCCGGCGGCGGTGTTGGGCTCTGTCGGCAGGGCGAAGCCGAGCGCCTTGGTCGCCGCCGCCCCAAAATCCGGATCACCGGCATTACCGCGCAAGCCGATCATGCCCCGAAACGGCCGCTCGCCCATCCTGACACCGGCCTTGCCGGTCGAGGCCCGCGCCTGCAATCCCAGCGGCGCCAGCGGGCTTTGCCTGAGATAACTTTCAACCATTGAGCCGCTCCCCCTCGGGGTCGAAAAATACCGGGCTGACAATTTCGGCGGAAATGGTCCGGTCCCGCAACGGGGCGTGGATGGTTTCGCCGCTGCGGTTTCGCCCGTCCTTGACCAGGGCCAGGGCGATGCTGCGGCCCAGGTTGGCGCTGAAATAGCTTGAAGTGACGTGGCCGATCATTTCCATGGGCGGCGAATCCTTTAATTCAGCCACCAGTTGCGCGCCCTCCGGCAGGACCAGATCGCCATCCCCGGTCAGCAGTCCGACCAGTTGCTTGCGATCCTGCCGCACACAGTCGCCGCGCGATAACGAGCGGCGACCGATGAAGTCCTTCTTTTTCGAGACGATCCATTCCATGCCCAGATCACCGGGTGTGGTGGTGCCGTCGGTTTCCTGACCGACGATGATATAGCCTTTTTCGGCCCGCAGGATGTGCATGGTTTCGGTGCCGTAGGGGGTGATGCCGTATTTCTGGCCGGCGTTCATCAGCGCCGTCCAAAGGGCCAGCCCGTGATTGGCCGGAACGTTAATTTCATAGGAAACCTCGCCGGTAAAACTGATGCGGAAGATGCGCCCGTCGATACCGCCGACCGTGGCGTTTTGGAAACTCATGAACGGGAAGGCATCGCCCGCCAGGTCGATGTCGGTAAATTCGCCCAGCAGGTCCCGCGCCATGGGGCCGCACAGGGTCATGGTCGCCCAGTGTTCGGTGACCGAATTGCAGTAGACCTTGAGGTTCGGCCATTCGGTCTGCAGCAATTCTTCCAGCCAGGCCAGCACCCGGGCGGCGTTGCCGGTGGTGGTGGTCATGTGAAAATGATTTTCGGCCAGGCGGGCGGTGACGCCGTCGTCCATAATCATGCCGTCTTCGCCCAGCATCAGGCCATAGCGGCAGCGCCCCGTGGCCAGTTTGGTCCAGGCGTTGGTGTAGATACGGTTAAGGAACCCGGCGGCGTCCGGGCCCTGAATATCGATCTTGCCCAGTGTCGAGGCATCGAGAATGCCAATGCAGTTGCGCGCCGCCAGGCATTCCCGGTTGAGCGCATCCTGCATGGTCTCGCCGGGTTTCGGATAGTACCAGGGGCGCTTCCACTGGCCGACGTCTTCGAACATGGCGCCGTTGTGCAAATGCCAGTTATGCATCGCCGATTTTCGCGCCGGGTCGGAAAGCCCGCCGATATCGCGGCCCGCCAGCGCCCCGTAGGTAACCGGCGTGAACGGCGGCCGAAAGGTCGTGGTTCCGACTTCGGGTATCGGTTTGCCCAGTGCGCCGGACAGTACCGCCAGGCCCGGTATGTTACCGGTCTTGCCCTGGTCCGGCCCCATGCCCAGCGCCGTGTAGCGTTTGACGTGTTCGACCGAACGATAACCCTCGCGGGCCGCCAGGTCGATATCGGCGACGGTGACGTCGTTGGCCAGGTCGATGAAATGCTTGGCCCCGAAGCCCTTGTCCTGGCCGTCCGGGACGAACCACAGGGCTTCGGTCCGGCTTTCCGCCGGCTGTTCCGCTTTGATCGCCCTGGAGGAAGCCTTGAAGCCGGTCAGTCTGGCGGCTTCGGTTCCGGCGGCGTGGCCCTGGGCCAGACAGTCATTCAGGCCGAATGCGCCGTTCGCCGCCCCGGCGGAGCGTTCGGCCTGGACCGCTGGGCCGGGCACGAAGGATTGAATGGTGTCTTCGAAACGGGCCTTGGCGCCGGACTGGGAATGCAGATGAACGACCGGATTCCAGCCGCCGGATGACCCCAGTACGTCGCATGGAATACGCCGGGTTTCACCGGTAACGTCGTCGCCTTCGGATTTCAGCCGCCGGACATCGACCGCCTTGATATGGCGCTTGCCGATTACGGCGGTAATGGCCCAGCCGTCCAGCACCTCGATGCCACGGGTGCGCACGGCGTCGGGCAGTTCGCCGTCCGGGTCATGGCGCAGGTCGATGACTGTGGCGACCTTGATGCCGGCCCGGTCCAGGTCCAGGGCCGAGCGATAGGCGTCGTCATTGTTGGTGAAGATGACCGCCTGCCGGCCCGGTATGGCGGCGTAACGGTTGACATAGGACCTTAACGCGCCGGCCAGCATGACGCCGGGACGGTCGTTATCGGCGAAAATCAGGGGCCGTTCGATGGCCCCGCCGGCCAGCACCACCCGTTTGGCGCGGACCCGCCACAGCCGTTCGCTGGCCCCGTCGACCGGTTCGGCAATATTAATGTGGCGGCGTTCGACCAGGCCCAGATAATTATGATCGTAATAACCGAATGCCGTGGTCCGGGTCAGCAGGCGGACCTCGGGCATGGCCGACAGTTCCTCCAGCGTGACCGCTATCCAGTCGGCGGCGGGCTTGCCGCCGATGATTGCATGTTCGCTGAGTAAACGGCCGCCGATCTCCGGTTGTTGTTCGGCCAGCACCACGCGGGCGCCGCTGCGACCGGCGGCCAGCGCGGCGGCCAGCCCGGCGGGGCCGGCCCCGACGACCAGCACGTCGGCATGAATGTGCATCTTGTCGTAGGTGTCCGGGTCCGGTTCCCCGGGCGCCCGGCCCAGCCCGGCGGCGTTGCGGATAATCCGCTCGTAAGTAAGCCACAGGTTTTTCGGCCACATGAAGGTCTTGTAATAGAAACCGGCGGGCAGCAGGCGGGCGGCCAGATTGTTGATCGCCCACAAATCTACATTGACGCCGGGCCAGCAGTTGACACTGGTGGCGCTCAGGTTCTCGTAAAGTTCAATTTCCGTGGCCTGCATATTGGGCCGGGTCCTGGCCCCGGTTTCCAGTTGCACGACGGCGTTGGGTTCTTCGACACCGGCGCTGAAAATACCGCGCGGGCGATGATACTTGAAACTGCGGGCGACGATTCCGACACCGTTCGCGAGCAGGGCCGAAGCCAGGGTGTCGCCCCGATAGCCGCCATAGCTTTTTCCGTTGAAGGTGAAAGTCACCGGCTTGCCGCGGTCGATGCGCCCGCCATCGTCCAGCCTGTTGCGATGGGCGCTCATGTTTCACCTGCCTTGTAGACCCGCTCGATGCGATTGGTCACGTTGTCGCGCCTGGCGTTGAACCAGCGGCGGCAGCCGTGGGCGTGGTTCCAGCGTTCCATACAGGCGCCCTTGGTGTTCTTGCGCATGAACAGGTAATCGGCCCATTGTTCATCCGACAGCGCGTCCGGGTCCGCAGGCCGGGTGATATGGGCTTCGCCGCCATAGGCAAATTCCTGTTCGTCGCGCTCGCCGCACCAGGGGCAGGGAATTAATAACATGTCATGGGCTCCTAATGGGATACGGCGGCGGCCCCGTGCTCGTCGATCAGTGCGCCGCTACTGAAGCGATCCAGGGCGAACGGCGCGTTCAGGGGGTGCGGCTGGTCGCGGGCGATGGTGTGGGCGAACACCCAGCCCGATCCCGGCGTCGCCTTGAATCCGCCGGTGCCCCAGCCGCCGTTGACATACAGGCCCCGGACCGGCGTTTTCGAAACGATCGGGCTGGCGTCGGGGCAGACATCGACGATGCCGGCCCACTGGCGCATCAGGCGCAGGCGGGACAAGATCGGTATAAGCTTGGTGACTGCGGCCATTTGAAGCTCGACGACGGCCAATGAGGAATTCTGGGCGTAGGAGCTGAAATGGTCGATGCCGGCGCCCATAACCATCTCGCCGCGGTCGGACTGGCTGATATAGGCATGCACGGCGCCCGACATTACGACGCAATCCAGCACCGGCTTGATCGGTTCCGACACCATCGCCTGCAACCGATGGCTTTCAATCGGCAGCCGCAGTCCGGCCATGGCCGCGACATGGCTGGTGTGAGCGGCGGTTACGATGGCTACCTTGGCCGATGAAATGTCGCCGCGCGTGGTCTCGACGCCGGTAACGGCATCGCCGTCGCGCATAATGCCGGTAACCTCGCAGTTCTGGATGATATCGACGCCACGGGCGTCAGCGGCCCTGGCGAAACCCCAGGCGACACCGTCATGGCGGGCGACGCCGCCGCGCCGTTGCAGGGAAGCGCCAAGGATCGGATAGCGGGCGTCCTTCGAGCAATCCAGGATCGGCACCATCGCGGCGACCTCGGATGTGTCAAGCATTTCGGAATCGATGCCGTTCAGGCGGATGGCGTTGACCCGGCGCCTGATCTCGCGCAGGTCGCCCAGGTTGTGGGCCAGATTGAGCACCCCGCGCTGGCTCAGCATGATGTTGAAGTTAAGCTCCTGGGACAGCCCTTCGTAAAGCCGCAGGGATTTGTCGTATATTCTGGCGCTTTCGTCCCACAGGTAGTTCGAGCGGATGATGGTGGTGTTGCGACCGGTGTTGCCGCCGCCCAGCCAGCCCTTTTCCAGCACCGCGATGTTGCTTATGCCGTGTTCCGTGGCCAGATAGTAGGCGGTCGCCAGGCCGTGCCCGCCGCCGCCGATGATAATAACCTCGTAGGCCGGTTTCGGGTCCGGGCTGCGCCACACCCGTTGCCAGTCCTGATGGTGGCTGATGGCGTTGCGGGCCAGGCTGAAAATGGAATATCTGGACTTCATTTTGGCATATCTCGCATCGCTGCATGGGACGGTCTATCCACCGCCCGACCGTGCATGGTGAAATCGCGACGGCGGTCACGGCCCTTTGAAAAACCCTACATTCCCCGCTCGTGCTGGGGCAGGCCATCGGTAATTTCGTAATAATCGCCCTTGTCGGCGACGAAGATGTGATCGGTTGTTTGCAGGCCGCTCGGGTCGTCGATGGTCCCCGCCGCAATGCCGATGTAGTTGTCGCCGTCGCCGACCCAGAACAGGGTCGCGCCGCATTCCTTGCAGAACCCCCGCCGGGCTATATCGGAGGCCCGGAACCACTTCAGGCCACGATCTTCCAGCAACTTGAATTGATCCAGGCCGGCGTTGGTATAGGCCCCGTAATGGCCGTGCGTACGGCGGCATTGCGAGCAATGGCAGTTAACGACGCCGCGCAGGGCCTTGCCGAAGCGGTATTTGACGGCGCCGCACTGGCAGCCACCGGTGTGCTGATCTTTGGTCATGTCGGCGTCTCCCTGACTTCGTGTCCGCTCACGATAGCGTTACATAGCCCGGATGTGGACTCAATTATATTGACGTGATATATATCATATTGATATATGGGTAATTCTGAATAAGGAAATATCATGGACGTACAAACACTGTGTCTGGGCTCGTTGACTATGGGCGAAGCCAGCGGCTACGAAATCAAGAAGTTGTTTGAAGAAGGGCCGTTTGCATATTTCTATCACGCCAGTTACGGGTCCATCTATCCTTCGCTGGGCAAACTTTTACAAAAAGGTCTCATCACCATGCGCGAAGAGGCTCAGGACGGGCGGCCCGACAAAAAGGTATACGCGATCACCGCCAAAGGGAGCGCCGTGCTGGCCCGCAAGCTCAAAAAAATGCCGTCGCCCGACAAGATCAGGTCCGAAGCCATGTTGATGTTTTTCCTGGCCGACCATCTTGATGCCGGCCACCTGAGGGACGTGTTCGAAGGCTATCTTCTGGCTTACCGCGAGAAACTGGATTATGTCAGCCAGCCGACCGACGAGGAAATACCGCCCCATTGTGAATTCGTTCATGGTTTCGGGCAGGCCTTTTACCAGGCGGCGATTACCTACATGGAAGAAAACAGTCACTTGTTATTTGGCCCGTCGGAACAGAAAGCAGCGCAATGAAAAGTTCATATATAATCGCCGGCGGCGTCGCCGTCGCCGTCGCCGGCTGGATTTATTCCGGCCAGTTCCGAGCCGAGGAACTTCCCGAAGGTACCTCGAAGGTGGTTATGGTGCAGTCTGCGGAAAAGAAATCCGAGCAGCTGGCGCGGGTCCGGACACGGATTTCAGTGGCCAGTGAACACCCGCGCAACCTGATATTATTCGGGCGTACCGAGGCCTCGCGGATGGTTGATGTCAGGGCCGAAACCGCCGGGCGCATCGTCGCGCTGCCGGTTAAAAAAGGCGCCAACGTGAAGAAGGGGCAGGTCATCGCCCGCATCGCCATGGATGATCGCAAGGCCCGCCTGGACGAGGCCAAGGCCCTGGTCAATCAATACGCCATCGCCTACAAGGCGGCCCAGGAGCTGTCGCAGAAACAATACAGATCGAAGGTTAAATTGGCGGAATCGGCGGCCCAGCTGGAAATGGCCAAGGCCGGGCTCGAGTCCATAACCACCGATATCGGCCGCACGGTTATCCGCGCCCCGTTCGCCGGTGTGCTGGACGACCGGCCGGTAGAGATCGGCGATTTTGCCGCCATCGGCGGTGCCGTCGGCCATATAGTCGATCTCGATCCGATACTGGTCGTCGGCGAAGTCACCGAACGTTCGGTAAGGCTGTTGAAAACCGGTACGCCGGCGCTGGCCAAAACCCTGGATGGACAACCCCTGAAAGGAATCGTCAGCTATATATCGAAGGTCGCCTCGTCGACCACAAGAACGTTCAGGGTCGAAGTATCGGTAGCCAATTCCGGCGCCGCCGTCGCCGCCGGGCAGACGGCCCAGATGTCGCTTAATATGGGCATGGCGAAGGCCCATTTTATTACCCCGGCGGTGTTGACGCTGTCGTCCGAAGGCATCCTTGGCGTCAAGATACTAGATGAAAACGGCGTCGTCCGTTTCCATACCGGAACCATTGTCGAGGACACTCCGGAAGGTCTCTGGGTCGAGGGTCTGCCCGACCGCATCGAGTTGATTACCGTCGGTCAGGAATTCGTGCGCACCGGCCAGAAGGCCATTGGCTCGATTGCCGACGGCGGCCAGGACGCGTCATGAACGCGCTGATCGATACCGCCTTTACCCACGCCCGCACCGTTCTTTCCTGTCTGGTGCTGGTGTTGATTGCCGGCACCGTCGCCTACATCCAGATCCCCAAGGAATCCGATCCCGATATTTCGGTTCCGATCATCTATGTGCAGATAAAGCACGAGGGTATCTCGCCCGAAGATGCCGAACGGCTGCTGGTTCGCCCCATGGAACAGGAACTGCGGTCGATCGAAGGCGTCAAGGAAATGCGTTCCACCGGCTACGAAGGCGGCGGCAGCGTGACGCTGGAATTCGATGCCGGTTTCGATTCCGACACGGCCCTTGCCGATGTTCGCGAGAAGGTCGATCTGGTAAAGCCGGACCTGCCTCAGGAATCCGAAGAACCGACCGTGCACGAGGTTAACCTGAGCCTGTTTCCGGTGCTGCTGGTGACCCTTTCGGGCGAGGTCCCGGAACGCACGCTGTTCCGGTTGGCCCGTGACCTGAAAGACGAAATCGAAGGCATCGGCAGTGTGCTGAAGGCCGAAATTGCCGGCAACCGAGAGGAAATGGTCGAAATTCTGATCGATCCGATTAAGGTCGAAAGCTATGGCCTGGCCCCGGAACTGGCGATTCAGGCGGTCGCCAAATCCAATTTGCTGATTGCCGCCGGCGCCCAGGATACCGGTCGCGGCAGGTTCCCCCTGAAGGTGCCGGGCCTGTTTGAAAGCACCTGGGACATCATGAAGCTGCCCATAAAAGTAGATGGCGACGCGGTGCTTACCATGGGCGACATCGCCGATATCCGCCGGACCTTCAAGGACCCCAGTTCATTCGCCCGCATCGACGGTCGTTCGGCGCTGGTGCTGGAAGTTTCCAAACGGTCCGGTGAGAATATCATCGATACCATCGAGGCCGTGCAGCGGGTAGTCGCGGCGGAAAAGGCCAGTTGGCCGCCGACCCTGCAAAACGTCATGCATCTGGGTTTTGCCCAGGATAAATCGACCGATATCCGCAACATGCTGAACGACCTGCAAAACAACGTTATCGCCGCCGTGTTGCTGGTGATGATCGTTATTATCGCGGCCCTTGGCCTGCGTACCGCCGGCCTGGTCGGCCTGTCGATTCCGGGCTCGTTTCTGACCGGTATTCTGGTGATCTCGGCGATGGGCCTGACGATCAACATCGTGGTGTTGTTCGCCCTGATTCTGGCCGTCGGCATGTTGGTCGACGGCGCCATCGTGGTCACCGAATACGCCGACCGCAAGATGACCGAAGGCGAACACCGCAGAATTGCCTATGGGCTGGCCGCCAAGCGCATGTCATGGCCGATCATCGCCTCGACGGCGACCACCCTGGCGGCTTTCCTGCCGCTGCTGTTCTGGCCCGGCATTGTCGGCGAGTTCATGAAGTATCTGCCGATAACCCTGCTCGCGACCCTGTCGGCGTCGCTGCTGATGGCCCTGATCTTCATCCCGACGCTGGGCGCCTTCGTCGGCAAGCCCGGCGCGGCCGACGCCAAAACCATGCGGGCGCTGGCCGGCAGTGAATCCGGCGACCCGGAATCGGCCGGCGGGATGACCGGCGCCTACGTCCGTGTCCTGAAATTCGCCCTGCGCCATCCGGCCAAGATCATTCTTGCTTCGGTGGCGGTGCTGATTGGCGTTCAGGTGGCCTACGCCTATCTTGGCAAGGGGGTCGAATTTTTCCCCGAAGTCGAGCCGGATTTTGCCAAGATTCAGGTTCGGGCGCGGGGCAATCTGTCGATCCATGAAATGGATTCGATGATGAAACAGGTGGAACGGCACATTCTCGACCTGCAACGGGAAAGGGGTGAATTCGACGCCATCTATTCGCGCGTAGGCAAGGAACGGAACAGTGTCGAATCCGAAGATATCATCGGCACTATCACGCTGGAATTGGTCGATTGGCAGAAGCGCCGCACGGCCGACGCCATCCTGTCCGATATCGAGGAACGGACCCGGGGCCTGACCGGACTTATTATAGACCGGCGCAAGCAGGAAACCGGCCCGCCGGTGGGCAAGCCGGTGCAGGTGCAGTTGTCGTCACGCTATCCGGAACTGCTGGCCCCGGCGGTCGAACGGGTGCTTGAGGGTTTCAAAGGAATCGATGGCCTGACCAATATTGAAGATTCCAGGCCTTTGCCCGGGATCGACTGGGAATTGATCGTCGATCGTGCGCAGGCGGCAAAATACGGCGCCGATATCGATATGATCGGTCTCGCCGTGCAGATGGCCAGCGCCGGCGTCAAGCTGGGCGGTTATCGGCCTGACGATGCCGATGACGAACTGGATATTCGGGCCAGGTATTCCAAAACCTACCGTACCATCGACGAACTGGATCAAATTCGCGTTACCACCGAATATGGCAAAGTGCCGATCAGCAACTTCGTGACCAGGAAAGCCAAACCACGCACCGGTACGGTTAACCGGGTCGATGCCCGGCGGATCATGGCGGTCAAGGCGGATGTGGCCAAGGGGCTGCTGGCCGATGATAAAATCAAGGAAGTCCAGGCCTGGATCAAGACCGCTGGACTGGATCCGCGTATCGATGTCTCCTTCAAGGGCGAGGACGAAGAAAAGAAAAAGGCCGAGGCCTTTTTGGTCAAGGCTTTCGGTGTGGCGCTGTTTATTATGGCGATAATTTTGGTGACCCAGTTCAACAGCTTTTATTCGGCCTTCCTGATCCTGAGCGCTGTCATCATGTCGACCATCGGGGTGTTTATCGGCTTGCTGGTCACCGGTCAGCCATTCGGCATCGTCATGGGCGGCGTCGGCATCATCGCGCTGGCCGGGATCGTGGTTAACAACAATATTGTGCTGATCGACACCTACGACCGGTTACTGGAAACTACCGATCCCTACGACGCGATCCTGCACACCGGCGCCCAGCGCCTGCGCCCGGTGATGCTGACTACGATCACCACCATGTTGGGGCTGATGCCCATGGTGCTGGGCGTCAACATCGACTTTATCACCCGCGCCGTCACCGTCGGCGCGCCGTCCATGCAGTGGTGGGGGCAGTTATCCACGTCGATCGTCTTCGGACTGGGTTTCGCGACTATCCTGACGCTGGTGGTGACACCATCGGCGTTGATGCTGAAAGCCAACGTCCACGCCTGGCGATTGCGCCGGGCCGAGATCCGGAACGCCGCCCGGGCGACGGAATAGAATCGCGGGGAATACAATTAAGGTGACAGTTTACTAATTATAGATTAATTGTATTAGCAATTAGTCTATAATTAGTAAACTGTCACCTTAATTACAGCCGAGATGAATCTTATTCCTGCGGTTCGCCCGCCTCGGCTTCTTTCGCCATGCGGCGGCGATAGTTGCGGTGGCTGACCGGTATCAGGCACAGGTAGGCCAGCATGACCACCGACAGGGTCGTCCAGGGGGCGCTGACCAGGGCGGTGACGAAGGCGGCGACCAGAATCATCACCGGCACCAGGTATTTCGCCTTGATGCCGATTTTCTTGAACGAATAGGTCGGGATCGAACTGACCACCAGGGCCGCGACGCCGACTAAGAACAGCGATACCGTGGCCGGCTCACGAAAGAATCCATCGCCAAACTGAAACGACAGCATCATCGGCAGCAGCACCAGTCCGGCCCCGGCCGGGGCCGGTACGCCGGTAAAAAAGTGCCTGGTCCAGGGCGGCAGGTTTTCGTCTTCCAGCATGGTGTTGAAGCGGGCCAGCCGCAGCGCCATGCTGACCGCGAACAGCAAGGCCAGCATCCAGCCGAAGCGTCCGGCGCCCTGCATTGCCCACAGATACAGCATAAAGGCCGGGGCGACACCGAAACTGATGAAATCCGACAGGGAATCCAGTTCGGCGCCAAACTTGCTGGAACCCTTCAGAATACGGGCGATGCGACCGTCCAGTGCGTCCAGGATGGCGGCCGCCAGAATCGCCAGCGCGGCAAATTCCCACAGTCCTTCCAGCCCGAATTTGATCCCCGACATGCCGGCCGAAAGCGCCATGATCGTTAATATATTAGGGATCATCCGGTTAAAATGCAGCCACTGCGGTCGTTTGCGTTGCATGGCTATCGAACCTCGCCGTTTCGCGCCGCCTGGCCCGATGAGACATCGGCGATCACCGTCTCGCCGGCTACCGCCAACTGGCCGGTGGCGACCAGTGGTTCGACGCCATCGGGCAGGTAGACATCGACCCGGCTGCCGAACCGGATCAGCCCGAAGCGTTCGCCGGCCCTGACTGTCTGGCCCTTGACGATGTCGCATTTGATGCGCCTTGCGACCAGGCCGGCGATCTGCACAAAGGCTATGTCGTGCTTTTGCGAGGTGGTCATGCGGATCGACATGCGTTCATTGAATTCGCTGGCTTTATCCAGCGACGCATTGAAAAACTTGCCCGGACGATAGGCGATCCTGGTGATGATGCCGCTGGCCGGGGCCCGGTTGACGTGCACGTTAAAGACATTCATGAAGACGCAAACCCGTGGCCGTTCGCCGTCGCCCATATCCAGTTCCGGCGGCGGTTGGGCGCGGTCGATCAACTGCACAACGCCATCGGCCGGGCTGATAATAAGATTATCGGCGAGCGGCGTCACCCGGTCCGGATCGCGAAAAAAATAGACGCACCACAAAGTCAGCACGACGCCGGCCCAGCCCAGCGGCGCGGCCAAATAAAACAAACCGACAGTGAAGGCGGCGAACAGGCCGATAAACGGCCAGCCGGCGGCGTTGATGGGAACCAGTACGGATTTCAGCAAAGGGTATCGTCCTAGGGCGGTTCATCCTGCGCCCACAGATATAGCGATACGCGGGAAATTGCTCAATGGTTAGTGCAATTTGGTGTCAGGGCATGAGACGATGCCGGCGAATTCTATTCCGGCAATTTGAATCGCTGGCCGGGGTAAATCAGGTCGGGGTCGGTGATCTGGCCCTTGTTGGCCTGATAGATCACCGTGTAGCGGGTGCCTTCGCCATAGGTGCGACGGGCCAGACGCCACAGGCTGTTGCCCGGCTGGACAATTACATAATCGCCGGCATTAAGCGCCGTTTCGGTGATTGGCTTGGCCCGCGAGAACGGGAATTCTACCCGCGCCAGGACCTTGCCGGAATTATCGATATGGTCGGCGCGCAGCGTATAAAGACCGGGGGCCACCGGGTTTTCCGGGCTCATGGTCCAGGCGCCGCCGCCGCTGCCGTCGTCGGCCCCGGCCCGGGCGTGGCCGATAAAGCGGTTGTTCAGGTAAAGCTGTACGGTGCCGTTCGGCGCGGCGCGACCGCTGATGAACAATTTTCCATTCTCGTCGTAATCGACGGCATCGACCGTCAGTTTGCCGCCGCCAGCGCCGCCGCCGGGGCTTTGCATCACCGTGGCCTTGCCGTCGGGGCCAATCCTGAGCGCCAGCACCTGACCGTCACCGGCTTGTCCGGCGATGTCCTTGCCCCGTTCGGGCACTACCAGCACCACATCCGACGTCGATTTGACAGGCTCCCGCCCTTCGATCTTCATAATCAGGCTAAGCCGGTGTTTGCCGGGTTTCATGGGCTGTTCGGGCACGAACACCCATTCGCCGCGCTTGTCGGCCTTGAACCGCCCCATCTCGGCGCCGCTGTCGATCAGTTCCAGGTCACTGGCGGGTTCGGCCCGACCGGCCATTACCGCGTCGCCATTAGGATTGACCCGGACCACATCGAAGGATGGCGGCGTCGGTTCCCGCACCGGTTGGCTGGAGGCGGCGGGCGCTTCTTCCCTGGGCTTTTCGCTGATTGCGGGGATGGCGGTTTCGTCGGTCGGCCCCGACAGATAATTCAGCACGATGGCCAGGACGATAACGATTACCCCGATGGTGGCGATGATAAATGGCCGATTCAACAGTCTCTCCACTGATTCGGAATCAATCCCTTCCCAAGCGGGTGAGATTCGCTTTCGAACGACAAGCCTAGTACGAGCCCCCGTCATGTGCAATGCGTTAGCATTATTGGAATTTCATGATGGACAATCGCTCCCCGCCGTCTATCCTGACCGCCATGACCGATATTTCCTCCGTATGCGTGTTTTGCGGCTCCCGGGCCGGCAATGATCTGGCCCACGGTCAGGCGGCTCGCGCCCTTGGCGCTGAAATCGCCGCGCACGGCGCCCGCCTGATTTACGGTGGCGGAGACATCGGACTGATGAGCATGGTAGCCCGCGCCACGCTGGAAGCCGGCGGGCGGGCGACCGGCGTCATCCCGCAGTTCATAATGGAATTCGAGGTCGGCAATCCCGGCCTGACCGAATTGATCGTGGTCGACAGCATGCACCAGCGCAAGCGCACCATGTTCGAGCGTTCCGACGCTTTCGTGGCTTTGCCGGGCGGCTTGGGCACCCTGGATGAAACCATTGAAATTCTGACCTGGAAACAATTGCAGCAGCACAGCAAGCCGGTCGTGCTGCTTAATATCGACAACTACTGGCGGCCACTGTTGGATTTGATCGGGGCGATCGCCGACGCCGGCTTCGGTCATCATGGCATCGCCGATTTGTTTAGCGTCGTCGATAGTGTCGAACGGGTCTTCCCGGCCCTTGAATCGGCGCCGCAAGTATCCGATGAAGTGCTGACCAGCCACCTGTAATTACCAATATTTCCGGAGACACTCGCTATGGCTAAAATTAAAGTCGCCAATCCCATTGTCGAACTGGATGGCGATGAAATGACCCGCATCATCTGGGCTTTCATCAAGGAAAAACTGATCCTGCCGTATCTTGATGTGGACCTTAAATATTACGATCTGAGCGTCGAAAAACGAGACCAGACCGATGACCAGATCACCATCGACGCGGCCAATGCCATCACCGAATTCCGGGTCGGCGTCAAATGTGCGACGATCACCCCCGACGAGGCCCGGGTCGAGGAATTTGGCTTGAAAGAGATGTGGCGCTCGCCCAACGGCACCATCCGCAACATTCTGGGCGGCACCGTGTTCCGCCAGCCGATCATCTGCAAGAATGTGCCCCGGCTGGTTCCCGGCTGGACCCGACCCATCGTTATTGGCCGTCATGCTTTCGGCGATCAGTACCGGGCGACCGACTTCGTGGTTCCCGGACCGGGCAAGCTGACCATGACTTTCACGCCGGAAAACGGTGGCGAGACCATCGAACGCGAGGTCTTCAATTACCCTGGTGGCGGCGTCGCCATGGCGATGTATAACCTGGATGAATCCATTCGCGGCTTCGCCAGGGCCTGCCTGAATTACGGCCTTAACCTGGGCTGGCCGGTGTATCTGTCGACCAAGAATACCATCCTGAAGGCCTATGACGGTCGCTTCAAGGACCTGTTCGAGGAAGTTTTTCAGGCCGAATTCAAGGACAAATACGAAGCCGCCGACATTACTTACGAACATCGCCTGATAGACGACATGGTGGCCGCCGCCATGAAGTGGGAAGGCGGTTTCGTCTGGGCTTGCAAGAATTACGACGGCGACGTGCAATCCGATACCGTGGCCCAGGGTTTCGGTTCACTCGGGCTGATGACTTCGGTGCTGCTTAGCCCCGACGGCCGGATCGTCGAAGCCGAAGCCGCCCACGGCACGGTGACCCGCCATTACCGTATGCACCAGCAGGGCAAGGAGACTTCGACCAATCCGATCGCCTCTATTTTCGCCTGGACCAGGGGGCTGCACTATCGCGGCGAATTCGATGAAACCCCGGAAGTGGTCAAGTTCGCCGATACCCTCGAAAAAGTCTGTGTCGAGACCGTCGAACAGGGCTTTATGACCAAGGATCTGGCGCTGCTGATCGGCCCCGATCAGGCCTGGATGACGACCCAGCAATTCCTTGATAAACTGGACGAAAACCTGCGGCGGGCCATGCGTTGACGGGATCTCGGCCTTTGCCCTTGACGGCGGCTGGTCGATCCCGTAGAAAACGCCCTCTTGTGGCCGTTATATTGAGCATTTAAGGAACCATCCGATGGCGAGACGCTGTGAACTTACGGGCCGGGGCGTTCAGACCGGCAACAATGTGAGCCATGCTCACAACAAGACGCGCCGGCGGTTCCTACCGAACCTGCAAGACGTGACGGTGATGAGCGATATTCTTGGCGACAAGGTCCGGCTACGCCTGGCTGCCCGCACCCTGCGCACCATCGAACATAAGGGCGGGCTGGATAAGTTCCTGCTGGAAACCGCCAACGGCAAGCTGACTGACCAGGCGCTGGTCATCAAACGCAAAATCAGGAAGGCCATGGAAGCCACCGCCTGATGATGGTTGCCTGACAGAATGCAAGGCCCGCCGTTTGGCGGGTCTTTTTTTTGTCTGAATTTAATCGCCGGTCAAAATATATGCGCTAATACCAAGGATCACTGATAAAGACCCATTGAGATTATTTCAGCGCCGGAAAGCCGAACGATTACGGAAATTCCCTGAACGCTATATGATCCGGAGACTTCTTGGCCTGTTTTTTCAGGCGGGCAATGTCCTGAATCAGCGCCTCGTGGTCACGCGGTCGCGCCGTCGCCCCCACTTGTACGATGACCGCCGAGCAGGTCAGCGACCCGTAACGGTGGATTTCGCCGTTGCGGTCCGGGCGTTCCAGATATCCACGCTTGAGGTCGATGGGGTCGTAAAAACTTATGATGTCTTTGGCAAATTTATCCAGGGTGGCCTGTATTTCTCTTCTTACCACAAACGGGCTGATGCCGGTAAAACCGGCGAAAAAGTCGTCGCCGCCGATATGGCCAAGAAATACCCCATTATGCCGCAGCAGGCGCTGCATGATTTCGGCAAACAATAATATCGCCCGATCCCCTTGCCGGAAGCCGTAATGGTCGTTGAACGGCTTGAAGTTATCGAGATCAAAATAAACGATACAACATTGTTCGTCGCAATTATGCTCCAGGCAACTGGTCACGTAGTTGGTTATGGAATGGTTGCCGGGCAACTTGGTTAGCGGATTTTGATCGCGCGCCTGTTCCAGGCTTTTTTCATGCAGCAGGGTAAGCAGCGATTGGGTCGAAAGCAAACCTACATAGCATAGCTTCTCGACAATCAGGATGCCGTCCGGGTTCTGACCCTGGGCATAGATATCGAGAATTTCCTCGACGCTGCTTTCAATGTCGGCGACCGGGCATTTGCCGATCAGGCGATCCAGCGGGTCGCCAAGGCCCCTGTTGGCCAGCAGGGCGTGGCCGAAGCGATTGTAAAGCATGGCCTTCAGGTTGGAACCCCGGACCAGTCCGCGCGGATAACCGGTCACATCAAGCACCGGCAGGAAGGCCATATCGTCATGACGCTTGAATATGTCTATCACTTTTCCGATATCGTCGGTTTCGTTGATGGATGGAAGAATATCTATCTTCTCGCGGACCAGGCTTCGGTCACCTTTGACTTCCTTGCGGCGCCGTTCATTGTCGTTAAGCCGCGCTACAATTTCATACCGGTCCAGTAATCGTCCGATGTCCGTTTGCGGGCGCTGAATCAGATAGCCTTGCGCCATATTGCAGCCGGCGTCGCGGCAGGCCAGGAAATCTTCTTCGCTTTCCAGGCCCTCGGCGATGACCGCGATACCCAGTGTATGGGCCATCCGGGCGACGGTATTGACCATCAGCCTTTTTTTATCGTCCAGAGCCATCCCGTTAATGAAAAAACGGTCGATCTTCAAATAGTCGGGCTGGTGGTCATACAACATCTTTAGCTGCGAATAACCCTGGCCATAGTCATCCAGCGCAATACGGAATGATTGCCGGCGGCAGCGGGCGAGAATATCCACGACATGCGGGGCCGAACTGTTATCGTATTTCTCCGAAAGTTCCAGGCAGAGGCTGCTCGTGGGGAACGCCAGTTCCTTCATCAACGCCCGGGTCTGTTCAGGGCTGTAGTCCGGCGATTCAAAACAGCGGCCATCCAGGTTGAAGAACAGCTTCTTGCTGCGGGCGCCGGGAATTCGTGAAAAGGTGCGTAACGCCTTTTGGCGGAGCGCCAGGTCAGCCTGATGCAGTATTCCCATTTGCCAGGCCTGATCAAAAAAGCTCTGTATACTGGGCAGGCCCATCCGTTCCTGGCCGCGTAGCAAGGCCTCGTAACCATAAACCGCGCCGGTCTGAATATTCACGATCGGCTGAAATGCGAAATTGATCGAGGCGGAAATTGCCTCGAGAAATTCTTCGGCCTTATATGACGCAATCGGGTCGGGCCTGTTTTCTACCAAGGTTATGTTCATGGCGACAATGTGTAGCCGGTTTTGGTGACTCTTTTATGATCCTTTTCTCTTATACCGGGGAGCAATGTGGGGAAGGTTCCCGTTGCAATATTCGGGTGAGGTGATGGGGTGGACGGCCCCTGCTCTCCGGCATCAAAGTGCTATATGGGTCGTGTTGGCCATTATCTCAAAGATCGTCGTGGCGCGCTTTCGGTGATTGTTCCGGTCGCATTTGAACTTCCAAATATGAAGGCCTTCGGGAAATCACAAATGGGTCTAAAAGTGAATCCAGAATTGCAAGGAAACGACCGCCAAAAGTACGCTTTCCTGCAATTGCGGTTACTTCAAATCATGGAAAAAGATTGGCAAATCAATGGTGTCCGGATTTTTAACGGGGGACTATCTAGTTTCCAGCTAAATTTGTGGGGCCGGTTGACCGGCACAACGATTTTTTTATTTGCTCACAAAACAAGTCACGTGACGGCGTTTCCTTGTAAAGAAAGGCCGCCTGCAAGTTAGCGTGGCTTGTGCCTTCCACGGATGTCATCACCGGACGAAATTGTCCCGGTCGATCTGGATCATCATCAAACCGGTATGTCAGGAAGATGATGTTGACAGTACTGCTTCTTACATCCGGTGACCGCATGAAGTCGGCCCGTTTCAGTATATACCGGTAAACCTGATCCTGAATGACCGCGACAATCTTGCTTTTCCAATGATGATGGAAATATCCCTTGCGGATCAGTTGAGTGATGTAGCGTTTATATACGTTGTCCCAATTTAGACCATAGACAGGGCGCCGGTTCAGGTCTTCACCCGCCCTTAAGGCCTCGTATGCCGGCATTACCGAACCGGTAATATCTATGGCCTGTAATTCAACCGACAAAAATTTATCTACGCCACCTTCGTCATTCACGTCAGCCACCACAAAGTCAACATTCCCGAAGTCTTTCATATTAACTTCGGGTGCTATCTTCGGGCTTTTCGGAGGTTGACCTTCCCAACAGTGGGTAATTACATCCCTGAGAAAATCAATGGCATGGAAGCGTTTGGGACAGACACTTATGAGGTCTGTCATGGCGTTAAGTCCATTATTATTTTTACGTAATATGGTGCAAACAGGATATGGTTCGATTCCAAGCTTGGTACTGCGTTTCAAGCAGCGGCTATCAATAAACGGGCAATGGTAATTTGTGGTTGCGGGGTCAACCCCCTTTACGGCTCTTCTCCCCAGAACTTCGCCGACGATATTCTCCGGATTAAACGGCAATCGCCAAGTCCTCTTGCGGCGCCTGAATGGTTTTTTGGCTGGCTATGAGAATTTCCTCTGCGACCCTCCTGCCTAACAGGGGAGGCACTGCATTACCTACCTGAATATATTGCTCGGTGCGTGGTCCGGAAAAACGGAACCAGTCGGGGAATGATTGAAGGCGTGCGGCCTCGCGAACGGTAATAACCCGGTCTTGCTCCGGATGAATGAATGCCCCCCAATGCAAATCACACTTGGTTAGTACCGTGCAAGAAAGTCCGTCTTTGCGCATACGACCGTATCGCTTTGTGTGGTCGCAACGGCGAGCCTTTTTCATGCCGGCGGGCAGAAGATCTATCGGCACATTGCGCCAGCTTCCACCCTCGGGAATATGCTTCATTCGTTCAAGATTAATTTTTGCTAAACGTGGCGCCGCATGATTATCGACTTCGCACAAATTACCCCGAAGTTTTTGCTGGAATTTATTAATTGACGGGTGCGCGTACTTAGTCAAACCACCAGGGTCTTCTCCGTTTTTAAGTGGCATCAGATCTCCGATAGCATCCCAGACCGTGACGAACGGCCTAATTCCCGGGGCGTGTGTCGGCCTGGGCCACGCGATGGGGAGGTCAAGCCGGTTGCCGATGAAGAAAACTCTCCGTCGCTCCTGCGGGACGCCGTATTCTTCGGCTTTAAGAGTCTTCGTCTCGACTGCATACCCCAGTTGTCCAAGACCCGAGACAATATCGTGCATCGCTTTGCCGCCGCCCGCAGATTTGATGCCAGTTACGTTTTCCAGTACCACCCATTTGGGGAACAAGCCTTCGACTATACGAAGATATTCCCGAAATAAATTGCTGCGTGCATCGTGCAGGCCTCTTTGGTGATTATAGACGCTAAAAGCCTGGCAAGGAGGGCCGCCAATAAGACAGTCAAGCTCACCTTGTTTCAGCTTCGCCGATTCCAGGAAATCAGCCGCAGATATGTCCTCGATTGGTCCGCCAAGGAATATCGCTTCGGGATGGGTCTCTCTGTAGGTTTCGCCAGCAAATTTATTTAAATCGTTACCCGCCAACACGTGGAAGCCAGCCTGCCGAAAGCCTTCGGAGAGTCCACCGGCACCGCAAAACAGGTCGATCGCAGTAGGGCCAATCGTACCCAATTTATGTGTTCTCCCATTTTACCAAAGCGGCAATGTTCACTATAGGTTCCTGTTTGCCGTTCGGCAATAGATATCCTGTTTACGCCGCCCTTACCCCAGTGCCTGGACTATTTGTTCGGTCATTTTCTTGGCGTCGCCGAACAGCATCATGGTGTTGTCGGCGAAGAACAGTTCGTTGTCGACGCCGGCATAGCCCGAGGCCATGGAGCGTTTGATGAACAGCACCGTGCCGGCCTTTTCCACATCCAGGATCGGCATGCCGTAGATCGGGCTGGCCGGGTCGGTCTTGGCCGCCGGGTTGGTGACATCGTTGGCGCCGATCACGAAGGCGACGTCGGCCGAGGAAAACTCGTGGTTGATTTCATCCAGTTCGAAGACCTCGTCATATGGCACGTTGGCTTCCGCCAGCAGCACGTTCATGTGGCCGGGCATACGACCGGCAACCGGGTGAATGGCGTAGGAGACATCGACTCCTTCCGCCTTCAGGGTGTCGGCCATTTCCCTGAGCGCATGCTGGGCCTGGGCCACCGCCATGCCGTAGCCGGGGATGATGATAACCTTCGAGGCGTTCTTCATCAGGAACGCGGCGTCATCCGCGGCACCCGATTTAACCGCCCGCTCGACACCGTCCCCACCGGTCCCAGCCGGCCCTGCGGTAACGCCGCCGAAGCCGCCCAACAGGACATTGAAGATCGACCGGTTCATGCCTTTGCACATGATGTAGCTGAGGATCGCGCCCGACGATCCGACCAGGGCGCCGGTGATGACCAGCGCCGGGTTACCCAGGGTAAAGCCGATGCCGCAAGCCGCCCAGCCCGAGTACGAGTTGAGCATGGAAACGACCACCGGCATGTCGGCGCCGCCGATCGGAATAATGATAAGGAAACCGATCAGGAAGGCCAGGATTGCCAGTATCCAGAATGTGAACGGCGACTGCCCCTGCACCAGCAGCACCACGAAGACGGCGATGGCGATGGCGATCAGGGCATTAAGTTTATGCTGCCCGGTAAAGGTAATCGGCGCCCCGCTCATGATGCCTTGCAGCTTGGAAAACGCGATAATCGACCCGGAAAAGGTGATGGCGCCGATAACCAGGCCCAGCGACAGTTCGATCAGGCTGCCGGGGGCAATGGCGCCGACCGTGCCGATGCCATAGGCCTGGGGATGAAAAAATGCCGCCGTGGCGACGAAAACGGCGGCCAGGCCGACCAGCGAATGAAATGCCGCGACCAGTTGCGGCAACGCCGTCATTTGTATTTTAACGGCCACCACGGTACCGATGGAACCGCCGATCAACATCGCCACCAGGATCATCGAAAAGCTCATGACGCCGGGGTCCATCAGTGTCGTGATGATGGCGATAACCATGCCGATGACACCCATGAAATTACCGGTGCGGGCGGTTTCCGGCGACGACAGCCCGCGCAGGGCCAGGATGAACAGCACCGAGGAGATCAGATAGGCGAAGCCTGTTAAATTTTCAGTCATGCCGGGCGCTCCCTATTTCTTTTTCTTCTTGAACATGGACAGCATGCGCTGGGTGACTATGAAGCCGCCGAAGATGTTGACCGAGGCCAACATCACCGCCATGAATCCCATCACTTTCGAGAAATCCATTTCCGCCGGACCGGCGGCCAGCAAACCGCCGACAATAATCACCGAAGATATGGCGTTGGTCACCGCCATCAGCGGCGAATGCAGGGCCGGGGTAACGCTCCACACCACATAGAAGCCGACGAAACAGGCGAGCACGAAAACCGTGAACAGGGACAGGAACGGATCGCTGCCGCCGCTCATCGGCGCCGCCGCCAACTGGGTCGCCTCGCCGGCGATTCGTAGCGCATCTTCGGCCAGTCTTGCCGCATCGCCGGCCAGGCGGGTCGAATGATCGGCGATTGTTGCCGCGTCCATGGCTAGGTATCCTTCTTTTCTGATGTGGCGGGCTTTTTCCTGGCCGCCGTTTTTGCCTTCGCCGGTTTTTGTTCCAGCAACCGGGGATGAACTACTTTGCCGTCGCGGGTAACCAGCGTTCCGGTAATGATTTCGTCCTCCCAGTCGATGTTCAGGGTTTTGCTTTCGGGGTCGACCAGGGGGCTCAGGAAATTCAGCAGATTACGGCCATACAGCGAACTGGCGTCTTCGGCCAGGCGGCCGGCGACGTTTTCGTGGCCGACGATCCGGACACCGTATTTTTCGACCACCTTGCCGAGTTCGGAAAGCGGGCAGTTGCCGCCGGCCTCGACGGCCAGATCGACAATCACCGAGCCCGGCTTCATGGTCTTGACCATGTCTTCGCTGACCAGCACCGGGGCCGGACGGCCGGGGATCAGCGCCGTAGTGATGACGATGTCCTGCTTGGTAATGTGTTCGGCGACCACCTGTTTTTGTTTGGCGAAATATTCCGGCGGCATTTCCTTGGCGTAGCCGCCGTCGGTCTGGGCGTCCTTTTCCATTTCCGGATCCACGGTCAGGAACTTGCCGCCCAGGCTTTCCACCTGTTCGCGGGTCGCCGGGCGAACATCGGTGGCGGTGACCACGGCGCCCAGCCGTTTGGCCGTGGCGATAGCCTGCAAGCCGGCGACGCCGACGCCCATGATAAATACCTTGGCCGGGGCGATGGTGCCCGCCGCCGTCATCATCATCGGGAAGGCGCGGCCAAATACCGCCGCCGCATCGAGCACCGATTTATAACCGGCCAGATTGGATTGCGAAGACAGGATATCCATGCTTTGGGCACGGGTGATGCGCGGCATCAGTTCCATGGCAAACGAGGTCACGCCGGCTTTGGCCAGGGCTTCCATGTCTTTCGGGTTGGACAGCGCCGCCAGCCCGGAAATCAGGATCGCGCCCCGCTTCATCATTTGCGCTTCGCTTTTCACCCCGGTTGTCAGGGGGCGCTGTACTTTAAGCACGATGTCGGCGGATTTAAGCGCCGCAGGTTCGTCCCTGGCGATTGTCGCGCCGGCCTGTTTGTAGGTATCGTCGGAGAAAGAGGCGGTCGATCCGGCGGCCTTTTCGATGGTCACGTCGAAACCGAGGGCGATCAGCTTCCTGACTATATTCGGCGAGGCGGCAACCCGCGTTTCACCGGGCCGCCGCTCCTTGACAATGGCAATTTTCATATCGGGACATTCCTTAAGCGTGCAAACTCTGCCTGCGGTTATGCACCGTCCGGGCTATTTTCTCAAGTGCCGCGACGGTTTTTCCGCGAGCGTTTGGCTATTGCATTACGATGGCTTTTGGCGCAAAGCGTTGGATCCCGACCCGACATCCGGCAGGAGGAAAAAATCATGCAGAACCCGCCGCCGCGCGGTTTTTCGCCGGCCGAATACGAATACCGCACCGCCCTGGCCCAGCGACGGATGGCCGAATTGAAGGTCGATGCCCTGTTGCTAAGCACCGAGCCCGAGGTCCGTTACTTCAGCGGTTTTCACAGCCAATTCTGGGAAAGCCCGACCAGGCCGTGGTTCGTGATCGTGCCACTGGACGGCAAACCGATAGCGGTGATTCCGGAAATCGGCGCCAGCGGCATGGCCAGAACCTGGATCGAGGACATCCGCACCTGGCCCGCCCCGCGCCCGGCGGACGACGGTGTTTCCCTGCTGGTCCAGGCGCTCACGGACCTGCCCCGACGGTTCGGTCGGGCCGGCGTGCCGCTGGGGCATGAAAGCCTTGTCAGAATGCCCGGCGCCGATTTCGCCCGGTTATGCGAGAGGCTGGACGGGATCGAAATTGTCGATGCCGCGCCACTTGTTCACGGCCTTCGCAATATCAAGTCGGAAGCCGAAATCGCCAAGATACGCCACATTTGCCGGCTAACCTCGGATGCCTTCGAGGCCTTGCCGGGGACCCTTCGGGCGGGTCGGTCGGAACGGTGGAATTGCCGGCATTTACGCATCGACCTGTTGCAACGGGGGGCCGATAATTCGCCATACCTGATTGCCGGGTCGGGGCCCGGCGGCTATGACAGCATTATAATGGGGCCGACCGGGCGGATTATCGAACGGGGTGATGTGCTGATAATCGATACCGGTACCGTCTACGATGGCTATTTTTGTGATTTCGATCGTAATTACGCTTTCGGGCCGCCGGATGATGACGCCAGACGCGCCCACGACGCGGTCTATCGGGCCACCGACGCCGGGATCGCGGCGGCCCGGCCGGGCGTTACCTGCGCCGATCTGGCCGCCGCCATGTGGCGGGTGCTGGAAGACGGCGGCGCGCTTGGCAACGATGTCGGGCGACTCGGTCATGGCCTGGGCATGCAGTTGACCGAAGGCCCGTCGCATACGCCGGAAGACCGGACGGTTCTTGAACCGGGCATGGTGCTGACCATCGAACCCGGCATGGAATTCGCGCCGGGCAAGAACATGGTGCATGAGGAGAATATCGTGATTCGGGACGACGGCGCCGAACTGTTGACCAAACGGGCGCCGACGGAAATGCCGATTATCGACTAATGCATAGCGTAATTCCAGTGGTCACCCTCCCGAACCTATAATGCGGGGTCGCAAGTGCGAACAAGCGCCCCAATAGGCTAAACAGGGGAATGACCGTGAAAGAGTATGTTGGATTTGACGTATCGAATGACAGAGACGAGCTTTTGCGTAGTGGATGAATCTGGGTCGATATTGGTGCAAGGTATCGTAATTGCACCGCAATGATTACAGCTTTCACCAGAAGAAAAGCCTTGTAGCTGTAGTAACTACAGGCTTTAGGCTGGCGCTGGTATGAAATTTATTATGATGTGTACCGATGCTCGATCAAATCCCGTCAGCTACATGGAAGAGCGGAACAAACGATAATAAACGAAATCTTAACAATGAAACCATCTAGAGATTATTTGGAATTCGAGATCGTCCCAGGGGTATTGTTCCCTGATTGGTCGGTCGTTTCCTCGGAGAAAACGGCTGATGCCCTTGATGCATTTTTCGAGGCTTTTGGCGCCGAAACGCGCTGGGCGGGGATATCGCCGAAAGAAGACCGCGTCAGACGCGCGATCCTTGCGGAATACATCGCAAATGGCCACGCACCCTCACCTGCCGGTCTCTCTGAATTGACGAACTTGTCTCGCGAGGTGGTCGGTCGTCTGCTGGATAATCTTAAAGTTCGTGATCTCGTCGTCCTTGGCGAGCGTGGCGAGACAATTGCCGGAGCGTACCCCTTCTCGGAAAGCGACACGGGACACCGGGTCCATCTCCGTGGCCGTACGCTCAACGCTATGTGTGCGATCGACGCCCTCGGCGCGGGCGCAATGTATGGCGAGGATACCGTCGTTGATTCTTCTTGCCAGAATTGCGGCCGGTCCGTGCAGGTCGAGACTCGGGATGGAGGTAGGGAAATCAAATACGTATCATCCGAGAACATCATCGTGTGGTCCGGAGTCCAAAACACCGGTGGGTGTTCCGCTGATACCATGTGCAAGGTCATGGCCTTCTTCTGTTCGGATTACTGTCTGGATTCGTGGCGTAGCGCCGACACGGCTGGCTACCGGCTGTCAATCGTCGAGGGACTCCAAGCGGGAAAAGCAATTTTCATGCCGTTGTTGGCGACCACTTCCGCGAACCTATAGAGGAAACCGACGTACCATGATGGACGACAAAAACTCATTTGCGCCGGGCGATATCCGGCAAGCGGCCATCATCCTCGTCCCGGACGATTGCCGCCAGACATCTGGCCCCGGCAATACCCTGCGCCTCAACCACTCAGAACTCGGCCATATGCCCCTGCAGGGTGTTGATCGCCATGGCCTGCTGACGGACCAATTGATCACGGACCAGATGCAGGGTCAGAACCGCTTGCTGTGACGATCTCTATGGGTAATTCTTTCTACAATTTGGCATTACGCCGCCTTAAAAACCGTTCCATGCCGGTGATGTTCTCGCGGTAGAACCGGTGATAATCGGCAAGGTCCGGATTGCTTTCGGTGCGCCGGGCGAAATCAGTCAGGACCGGCAGTTGCCGCCGGGCGAAGGCGGCCTGGTCGAAGTTCGCAAGGCGGGGCAGCAGGGTGGTGAAATTAAGCACCACATAGCCGCCCCGGGGTTTTCTGGCGGCGCTATCCAGCCCAGCCCGGACGTTGGGCGCGCCCTCGATCAAGGCGTTGGCGTAGTCCTTGAGGGTCGCCGCCTGATCCGTCAGCTGCCGCCGTTCGTGGTTGAAATTCCGGGCGGCCACTATTTCCTTGTCCCGGTAAACGACGGGGGCGTGGGCCGATGTGTCGCATAGCCATCCGGCCCTGGGTTTAAGCAATGCCGCCTGGTTTCGTTCTTCGTGAATCGCCGAAAAAGGCATGGTCTTGCAGCGCGACGGCTTGTTCAGGTGGATGTCGCAACGGCTATCGGCATTCAGCGCCGGACAGTCAAACGATGGCGGAATATAAGAGGTCGGGGAGATCAGCACCGCCACCCGCCGGCGCTTGCCAAACGGCACGGTAGTACCCAGCCGGGCCGTCAGTTCGAAGCCTTTGGCGCCTTGCCGGATGGTCGTCAGAACCATGGCCAGGGGGAACCGCCCGGCGTTATCCAGGGCGTCGCTCAGGCTCAGGGGCAGCCAGCCGTTACAACACTTGCCGCACACCGTACAATGAAAGTGCCGCTCCATCGGTTTGCCTCACCGACCGCAGCATTTTTTGAATTTCTTTCCGGAGCCGCAGGAACATGGCTCGTTACGACCGACCTTCAGCACCTGGACCGGCGGCGGCTTCGGGTTCATTTGTCCCCCGGCGCACAGCCAGCGCCCGTCTTCGCGGCGAAATTGAGACAGTTCATGATGTATGCGGGTCTCGCCGCGCAGGCTGAAGCGGGCGACGAATTCGATGGTCGCGGCGGCGTCGCCGCCGGTCACGTTGCGGATTTCCAGGCTTTGCCATTTGGCCTCGGCCGCCGTGCTTTCGGCCTCGATGCGGTCGAAACTGTCCCTGATATCGGGCGTCAGGGTATCGACCAGATAATCCGTGTCGGCGGTGGCGAAGGCGGTATAGCGCGAACGCAGCAACGCCTCGGCGGTTTCGGCCGGCTCGCCGGCCAGGATAGGGCCGCAGCAATGATCGAAGTCGCGCCCCGAACCGCAGGTGCATTGCGCCATTTGTTCAGCCCTCCCGGTGATTGATATAATGTCGAAAATTAATCATCGTCAAGCCGCTCTTCGAAAGTGCGACGGCGCCGATTCCGGCGGTCATGAAAAAGGCGGCGGTGTGAACGACCAGCACCATGGTCAAGGCTTCCTCGTTGGCGATTCCCAGTAGTTTAAGGGCAAACGCCGAGCCGATGACGCCGCCGCCGGGAAGCCGGATAAACCGCGACATAATCAGCGCGAAGCTGGTGAAAACCATGATGAACAGATATTCGACCGGCGACAACAAGACGCCGAAGGCCAGCCCGGACCACAGAAAATACGATGTCGAAATTAGTTTCATGGTGAAACTGGCAACGATCACACCGGCCCCGCGCGCCCGGGATTTCGGCCAGATAACGCCTTCGGCCAGGCCGTCGCCCAGACCCGCCAGCCGGCCGCCGAAGGCTTTCTCGAGCCCGCCGATGTTCCGCCCGATGAATGAATCCGGCGATGTCAGGTGACTCTTGTAGCGGAAAAGAACGCCGATCAGCCCCCCGAACAGGGTCAGCGAGCCGGCCCCGGCGGCGATCAGGCCGAGCCTTAAATCACCTTCGACCGTGGGCAGGGCGGCGAAGCCCAGCAGCAGCCCGACGATGACCGCGAAAACGATGCCATCGACGAACCGTTCGATCGCCGTGGTTATCAATACGGTGGCCACGGCCATCCCTTCGAGCCGGGCCACCAGCCAGGCGCGGACCAGCGGCGAGAGACCGACCGGAACCAGCATATTGACAAAATATCCGGCCATTACCGCGCCGAACAGGCGAAAGGTGTGAATCGGGCGCAGGTCATACATAATCTGCCGCCATTTCCACGCCCTTACCAGTTGCTCGGCGACGATGGAAAGGCACAGGACGATAATCCAGGCCAGGTCGGCACGGCGCAGGATGCCGGACAGCCGTTCGAGATCGAGATCGCGGAAGACCATGACGAAGACGCCAAGCGCCAGCAGGGCGGCGGCAACCGACCAGATTGCGGTACGGGATTTTAGCCGGTTCCGGCCGGTGGTCATAAGGCCGTTTCCAGCGCCGTTCGCTTCCGCCATGTCCGCCATACCGCCCCGGCGGCGACGATGACGCCCAGCATGGCGACATAAATGCGCACCGGTTCATAGTAAGTCATCAGCAATTCGCCGCCGAACAACAACAGCAGGATTTTATTGCAGATGGGGCAGGCGATGCCCAGGAAACCGAGAACGCCACCCGCCGTCGCCGATTTGGTGGCGCAGGTCTGTGAGCGGATCGCCACGAACATGCCGATCAGCACCGACAGCAGCGCCAGCAGGCCGATTTCCCAGCCGCCGACCGGGGTCATACGAATGAATATCGGATTTTCCCACAGCGCCGACACCGTGCCGAGACCGGCGAACGAAGCCAGGGCGACCAGCGATCCCTTCACGGGGGGGGACCGGAATATCTCCGCAATCGTCATATTTTTTTTCTTATCCATCGATGAATGGGTACGTCGGGACCGGGGGCGCGAAACCCGAAGGCAAATCCTGTGAATTTGGATACACTCAATCCAGCTGTCGTGGCGACGACCCGTTTGTTCCGGTGTAATTTTCCGGACTACGGGCGTATTGCCGGCCCGCGCCCCGAAGCTCTCCATGCATTTTGACCGGAACCTGCAATACAGTCCATCGCCGGGCGGCCCGGGTCACGATATTGTGTTCCCGGTCGTTTGGTGAGTTAATGTTTGCGAGAAAGCAGCGGGGCCTGTCGATAATTGCAAACTGAGCAGTGACAGGTTACATTAACTGGATGATCGTTAGCTTCCGCCACAAGGGTCTCAAGCTCATCTACGAGAAAGGGGACCGGCGGCGGGTGCCACCGGAACACGCCGGCAAGGTCGAACGCATACTGGCCCGTCTTGATGAGGCGACCGAGCCGGCCAACATGGGGCTGCCCGGTTTCCGGC
>CAZZKE010000001.1:66373-114390 GCA_964655005.1 uncultured Thalassospiraceae bacterium
GCCCGTCTTGATGAGGCGACCGAGCCGGCCAACATGGGGCTGCCCGGTTTCCGGCAACCTGCGCATTATCTTCCGCTTTGAAGGAGCGCATGCCTGTGATGTGGATTTGACTGATTATCATTAAGAGGACCAAGACATGGCAATGAAAAACCCACCCCATCCAGGCTTATCCGTCCGCCATGATTGCCTGGAGCCCCTGGGGCTTAGTGTGACGGTGGCGGCGAAGAAGCTTGGTATCAGTCGCAAACAACTATCCGACATCGTTAATTGCCATTCGGGGATTTCGCCCGAAATGGCGATCCGCCTCGACAAGGCATTTGGCGGCAGTGCGGATACCTGGTTCCGCCTCCAGGCGGCCTATGATCTGGCCCGGGCCATGAAGAAGGCGGACCGGATCAAGGTTGAGCGGCTTTCGCCAGCGGCGTGATAGCAAAAACGGAAGTACGGAGAGGGAACGAGCTTTATGCGCCTTGATATTACGGCACGGTCCGGTTTCCGGGTAGCAACTCCGTTCATGCGTAAATATTCATGTATTTCATGCAGATAACCCGCAGGCACGAGGCGATGTTTTTGTCGTTGGCGACCATGCATTGATCGTGAATCCGCACGATCAGTTGCGGCAGCGTCATTTTCATGCGGTCGGACATGTCTTCGAGCACCGTCCAGAACACTTTTTCCAGGCGAATGGTCGTGCTGTGGCCATGGATGCGAAAGCCGCGTTTTTCAGGGATGAATTCGTTTACCTGATCGGTCGTACAGGCGTTGAACATGTGTCCGAGAAAATTATCCGATTCGATTTCGATAAAAATTGACATGTCCTGAAGCCTGTTCCAGCGGATTGAATTCGTCTGTTTGCAATAATTACTACCACCCGGTTTTCAATACGGCCTAGACTTTTCGCCAACGATAAACTGAACGGGTGAGTTGACGGCATATGGACTTCTTCAAAAAAACCCTAGATCCGGTCATCGCGTTATCCGCTATCGCGGTGCTGGATATTTTTATGTTTCTGATAGTCGGGGCCTGGACCGTCGGTGGCGGCGAGACCATGATGACCGGGCTGATCGCCGAATTTTTCATGGGTGACGACCTGAAACGGCTGCCATTCTGGAATTTGGTGTTCGTGCCCGACGCCAGCTACTGGAAGATTTACATCTCGCTGGGCATGCTGTTCGGGGCCTTCGTCGGGGCCAAGCTGAGCAACGAGTTTTATTTGCGCTTTCCGCGCCGGGTCTCGGAATGGCTGATGATAACCATCGGCGGATTGCTGATGGGGATCGGCATCCGGCTGGCTTTTGTTTGCAATGTCTCGACATTTTTCGGCCTGACCCCGGAAATGAACCTGGGCGGGTATCTGGCCATCAGCGGCATCATTGCCGGGGCTTGGGTCGGTTCGATGATTTATAAAAAAATACTGGAAGGTTAAGCCATGTCCCCCATCGCCGAATCCATTATTGCCTTTATTTTCGGCTCTGTCGTCGGCTTGCTGGTGCAGCGGTCTCGATTTTGCAACACCGCCGCGCTGCGTGACGCCATGCTGTTCAGCAGCTTTCGCAACACCAAGGCGTTGCTGGTGGCGATGATGATTTTGACTTTCGGGTTCACCCTGTTCCTGACCTTCGGCGAAGGCAAGGCCATGCACTTCGATGTCGGCCTTAATACCTTTGCCGGGTTGTTCATATTCGGTGTCGGCATGGTTCTGGCCGGGGCCTGCACCGTCTCGACCTGGGTAAAGACCGGCGAAGGCAATGTCGGCGCGGCGTGGGCATTGCTGTTTACCTTCGTCGGAATGTTTCTGTTTTCCCTGGTGTGGTCGGTCAATTACTGGCCGCCGGCACCGGCGTCGATGACCGGCAACCCCAACCTGGAGGCCCTGCAGCTGGGCTATTCCAACGCCCGCACGTTGCAGGACAAGTTCGGTATTCCGGCGATCGTATTCGGGCTGGCCCAGGTCGCCGTACTGTTCGGTATCTACCGCGCCATCCTGCGCAAGGAAGCGGCCCAGGCCGGACATCACCGCAAGGTCGTGGAAAGCCGCGAAACCGCCCCAACTACAGAAAACTAGAAGAGAGAGACCATGGGATTATTCAGCAAGAAACCGAAGGCCGAAGACGTCGGCGCCAACCATGAAGTGACTTTGGGCGATGGCGCTACATACACCGTAGCCCGTGTCGTTGACTGCATTGGCGACAGTTGTCCGAGGCCGCAACTGATGACCAAGAAGGCGGTCGGCCAGATCGAATTGGGCCAGGTGGTCGAAGTGATGGTCGATAATCCGTCGTCCATGGAAGCCCTGCCGCCGCTTTGCAATGACCTGGCCGCCACCCATCTGGAAACGGTTAAGGATACCCGATGCTGGAGGGTCTATATCCGCAAGGACTGAACGGGAACAATAACATGCCTAAAATCATAATGATGATATACTCCTGGACCGCGTTGATTATCTCGCTTGGCGGCATTGCGTTAATGCTGATAATGCCGCCGCCAAGTATGCGCACCGACCGTGACGGGGTGCCGTATTTCACGCCCATGGTGGAAAACCCCGAAACCGGGGACGCCGTCAGCGTCAACCAGCTAATCCGCAATTTCCGGGGTGACTAGAGGAGCCGTACGCGATGGATTTGGAAACCGCCTCACAGTTGATCATGGCTGTCGTCGCCTTCGGCGTCATGTACCTGGTCTTTCTCAAGGACACAACGTAACAGCAGTAGGATAAGGAATTCTGAAATGGACAAAACCAGCCTGTTTTATTGTATTGGAACGCTCGCCGTATCGTTGTTGATCGCCATCGTGGCCTTCCCTTACGCGGCCATGGACCTGAGCGTGGTTACCGCCGCCGCCACGCCCAAACCGGCCTATGAAATGGGGGCGGTCGATGTTGGTAGCGGGTTCGGCAAGGTCGAGGTCGAGGAACTGATGGATTATTACGTGGAAAACCCGCCGATTCAAACCGCGAACGCGGCGGCGGCTCCGAAAATTCGCTTCGGGGGATGCTGATATAATGAGCTTGCGGACGCCGAGTGTGGCCGTTATGTGCTGTGTGGCCTTGATCTGGAGCTCTGCCGCATTGGCCGAGGCCGGCGACGGCGAGCGGGTAATTGATATCAGGGCCCTGCAATCATGCACCGATGCCTCGCTGTCGGGGGCCCGTTGTTTGCCGGTAAACAATTTTATCAGCGCCGAGGGCAAGACCATCGGCTTTCACGCCCTGCGCTGGCTGCTGGGCACGGTGGGCCTGCGCGGCGATGAAACGGTTCTGGTGGTCGGGGCCAATGTGCAACAGGTAAAGGCGGTCGGCGGGCTGTTTTATCGGGCCGGTCAGCGCCGGGTGCGGACACTGGACAAGCCATTCGTGGCCAAGCCCGGCGCGGCGGGGGGCGAACCCCGCAGCCTTAGCCGCGAGGTAGTATATACGGCGCCGATGCGCAGGGAACCCTGAGCCATGGATGTACTGTTACACCTGAGCACTTCGGAAGCGGCCGGAATTGCCGGCCCGCTCGGTCGGGCCCTGACGGCGCAAGGCGCGACGTGGGGATGTTTCCTGACCAATGACGGCGTGTTGGCCCTGGCCGATGCGGACTTCCTGGCGGCATCGGCGGCGGCCGAACGGACCGCAGTATGCGAGACATCGTGGGATATACACATGGCCGGGCGGTCCTGTCCGGTGGAAAAGGGCAGCCAGACCATCAACAGCATTATGATGGCCGATGCGGCCAAGGTAGTCAGCCTGTGAAGGCGGGGGAATTCGAATCATGAGCGCGAAAAGCGTACTGGTACTGGGCCGGCGCGACCATACCGAAGCCATGCGGGTGGCGGCGGGACTGACCATCGTCGGCAACGACGTGCGGCTGATTCTGATGACCGACCCGGTCGCCGACACCGAAGCCAACGCCGAACAGGCCGAATTGCTGGAATTGTCCGATATTACGCCCGAGACCACCGTCCCGGAAATGGCCGACGATCTGGCTTTCCTGGATGCGGCCGGGCTGGGGCGGGCGATCATCGAAAGTGATCGCGTGGTCAGCCTGTAGGGCCTGAAGAAATATAGAGCGGAGACCGCTATGAAAACGATTTTGGAATTAAACACGGGCCTGTTTCCCGATGCCGGAACGGTAGCGAAAGCTGTCGCAACGAGCGAAGGGCATGACCAGGTTATCCGCCTGGACGTGAGTGGCTCGCAACCCGACGACAGTGAAGCATGGAAGGCGGCTGCCGCCGCTATTTTAAGCGCCGATCTGATCGTCACATTGTAGCGGTTTAACCGCTGCACCTAAGTCCGAGAAAGGGAGAGTTAACAATGACGAAAATAAAACTGGTTATGGGGAAATGGCTGGGGATCACCCTGGCTTTAATGATCTTTGCCTACGCCGGGGCGGCCAGCGCCGCCCAGCCGCTGGTCGATGCGGCCTGGGTCAAGGACAACAGCACCAAATCCGGCGTGGTGGTCATAGATACCCGCCCCAAGTCCGCCTACCTGCGTGGTCATATTCCCGGCGCGGTCACCACCAGCTACGGCAAAGGCGGCTGGCGGGTTAAAAAAGACGGCGTTCCGGGGATGCTTCCCGGAGCGGCCGCTTTGGCGAAACTGATTGGCGGCCTGGGGATCGACAACAACACCCATGTGGTTATTGCCGCACCGGGTGCAAATTCCTCGGATACCGGCATCGCTACTCGACTGTACTGGACCTTCAAGGTCGCCGGTCATGACAACGTGTCCATACTGGACGGCGGCATGAAGGGCTATCTGTCAGCCGTGGACAAGGACAAAAAACCGCTCAACCCGCTGCAAAAAGGCGCCGTGGCAGTGACCGCCAAGACCTTCAAGGTGAGCCTGCGCCGGGACATGATTCCGTCAACTGCCGACGTCAAGAAGGCCCTGGATGCAGGCGTTCTGATGGTCGATCATCGCCCCAACGATCAGTACCTGGGCGTTAACCGCCACCCCTTGGCCAAGATTGGCGGCACCATTCCCGGCGCCGTCAACCTGCCGAATAACTGGGTGACGAAAAACGGTGGCGGCGTATTCCGCTCCAAGGAAGTCCTGGCCAAGCTGTTCAAGGCCGCCGGGGTGCCGACAACGGGCGCGCAGATCAACTTCTGCAATACCGGCCACTGGGCCTCGGTCGGCTGGTTCGCCGCTTCGGAAATTCTCGGCAACAAGGACGCCAAAATGTACGATGCGTCCATGCTTGGCTGGTTAGCTAAAAACATGCCGACCGAAGCTAAAGTCAAATTCTAACGATCAAGATTTCGAGGAATGATCGTTACGAAAATACCGATGGCGGCGGCGATGGTTTTGAACATCGCCGCCGCCGTTGTTTTTTCAGGCGGGATCGCCTTTGGGGAACCGTCCGGGCGGCAGATACTGGCCGCCGAATTGCTTATTGTCCGCGATGATTTGCGCCGGCTTGAAACGGTCGATGACCTGCCTTCATCGCACCGGCGCGGCCTGTCGGACCGGATCGCCGGTTCGTTTGGCTTGTTGCCGTGGCTGCTGCGCCAGGCCGGAGACAACGTAACCGGGCCGGTCACGGCGAAACAACTGGATCAATTGATCGCCCGCCATCCACTGGACCTGTCGGCCTATTCCGGCGCCGTCGGCGCAAAGGACAAAAGCCAGGCCGCCGCCATTCACAAGGCATACTGCGCCGCTTGCCACGACGGGGCCGGACAGGGCGACGCGGATACCCCCTTGCCGGCCCGCGACCTGTATCTGATGGCGCGGGAAGCCGCGCCCGAGGTTTTGCTGGCCCGCCTGATTAATGGCGTTAAGGGCGACGAGACGCTGCTGTTTACCAATCCACTGACCACTGACCAATTGCGGGCGCTGTGGCGGCTTTATCTGAATGGGCGTTAGGGCAACCTGCGTTTAATCAAACGCAGACAAGTTGCCCTATTCTTTAATGGCGGTTTGATCTAATTCGGCAAGAAGCCATGGCCGGGCATGGCATCGCCGGGTATGGCGGCGGCATCTTCGGAATCGCCTTCCAGGCCGCGGGATATTTCGATGTCGATATCGATCAGAGAGGCCAGTTTTTCGGGTCCCGGCGCCGCCAGGGCGCTGATTGTCTGGCGATCAATATACAGGCTAAGGTTCAACAGGTTGGTGCGGATGCCGTTTGTCGCGTAGTCGTCGTTTCCGGCCAGATTCGACTGGAGATACGTCCATAGCCGCTGATTGAACTTGAGCGCCGCCGCGTATGCCCGGTAGTCATCCGGGTTTTTCTGCGCCTGTTTAAGCATACAGACGGCGCGGGCGAAAACCGTTTTTTCCATATACCTGGGCGACATCGCCGACTGTTGGGCGCGTTGATAAGCGTGTAACGCCTGCTTGTACATCATGGCGCATTCAGCCCAACGCTAAGCAGGCTGAACAGCGCCTGATCGCTTAGCAGGATATTGATACCGGAAAGGGTAAGATCCTGGCGGGTCTGGGTCGCCAGGGATAGCGCCTGTTCTTCTGCCAGGTCGACCCCGACGAGCTTGTTGGCGCCTTCACCCAGCAGGTCGATAAGGGAACTGGTAAACTGCAAGCGGGTGTCGAACACCACGTCATTGGCCGTAAAGCTGGCCTTGGTGGCGGCCAGCGTGGTCAGGGCGGTGTCCAGTTCGGCGATGGCGGCGGTGATCCCGGCCTGGGTCGAAAAACCGTTGGCGCTATCGACGGCCGAGATGCCGAGCCCGTTGGCGTCGGAAGCGATACCGGAGATGGTGATGGAAGAGGTCCCGTCTTCGGAAAAGGATACGGTCAGGGTATCCGGATTGACCGAAATAAGGTTGGTGCCGTTGAAAGAGGCCAGTCCGGCCAGAGTATTGATATCCTGTATCAAAACATCGTACTGGGTTTCCGCCGATTCGATGGCGGTGGCCGAGGCATTGGTGCCGTTGGTCGATGTTGAAATGCCTAAATCGGTGGCCAGGGCGTTGACGTTGTTGGTAATCGTGATGTCGTCGCCATTGTCGGCGGTAATAGTCAGGGCGGCGCCGTCCGATACCGTCGCCGTCAATCCGGAAATGGCGGTAATCTGGGCGGCCAGCGAGGTGAATGTCTCGGCGGCGTTGTTGGTGATCGTCGTCGTCGTGCCGCCATAGGTAATATCGAAGCTGTCGCCATCGGCGGCGCCGGCGATGGTGCTGGTGATATTGGCCGAGGCGGTTGTCACCACATCGCCGACGACCGTGGTCTGAACCGTTGCCGCCTGGGCGGACAAGGCGCTCGACTTCAACTGGTTAACCTTGTTGATAATTGAATTCAGGGCGCTGACGGTGCCCCCGGATATGGTCGCGGCGTCGGTGATGTTTTCCTTGATCGTCAGCAACCGGTTGGCGCGCGAGGACAGGCTGCTGGCCTCGAAAAAGGCGACGACGCCGTCGGACGGGGAGATGATCCGCAATCCGGTATTGACCCGCTCGGCGGAAGCCGCCAGCGTTATCTTGGCCTTGGCCAACGCATCCAGATATGTCTGGGTCGAAGAGCGGATCGCAAAATCAGACATACGTCAACTCTCCTGTGGGGTGTCTATTAACGATTTATCATTTGCCATATGGCGCCGCACAAAGACATCGAGTCGCTGTTAACCTTAATTGATTCAAGGTCATAGGGTAAAAAGTTTACTGTTTGTTAACCAAAAGCACAAGTGCTTCAGGAATTGTCGGTGTAAGAAATAGGAATCGGCCCCTAATGAAAGCCCTGTTTTTGGCCGGGAAATCTTCATATAATTTGCCGATGAATCGAAATGAGCGCCGCCGGCAGGCGAAACAAAACAGGAAAAGAAAACCCGGCGCCGGCGGCTCGGCGCAACCATCCAAAGATATCCTCGCCCTGCAGGGACAGGCCCTTCAATTTCAGCGCGAAGGCCGATTTCCCGAGGCCGAACTGGTTCTTCGGCAAATTTTGAAGCGCTGTCCCGACGACGCCGACGCCCTGGCCAGTCTGGGAAATAATTTTCTGGTGAACGGCCACCATGGCGAGGCCGAACAGGCCTATGGCAAGGCGTTGAAGGTCAATCCGGGGAATTTCGTGGCTCATGGCAATTTGGGCATTGCCCTGCATTCGCTGGAACGGATCGCAGAGGCCAAGGACAGTTACCGTCGCGCCCTTGATCTAAATCCGGACTATCTTGGCGCCTTGAAAAATCTGGCCAACGCGCTGATGTGCGAGGGCGCTATCGAAGAGGCCGCCGAAGCATATGACCGGGCGATCGCCCGCCATCCGAATGATACGGGCCTGCGGGTCAATCGGGCGATGATACTGCCGGTGATCCCGGCATCGAGCGCTGAAATAGAACGCTACCGGGCGCTTATGATAGCGAAACTGGACGCCCTGATCGCCGCCGGCGGCAGCCTGAGGGAGCCCGCCAGCGAGGCCGGCGTAACCGGCTTCTATCTGGCCTATGGCGCTATGAACGATGTTCCGGCGGTCAGGAAAATTACCGAAATGTACCGCAAGCTGTGCCCGGAACTGACCTGGACCGCCGCTCATTGCCGGCCTTCCGGCGGCGCCGCGAAGGCCGGGAAATACCGTATCGGCTTCCTGTCGCACCATTTTCACAATCACACCATCGGCAAGTTGAACCGGGGCTTTATCGAACATTTCGACCGTGATCGCTTCGAAGTGGTGGTCTTTCGCAGCGGCAAAAATTCCGATGCGGTATCGGCGGCGATCGAGCGGGCGGCGGACCGGACCATCCACCTGCCCGAAAACCTTGGCGTCGCGCAACGTCTGGTCGCCGATGAAAGGCTGGATCTTCTGTTTTACCCGGATACCGGCATGGACGCCTTCACCTACTATCTGGCTTACGCCCGCCTAGCCCCGGTTCAGGCCACCAGTTGGGGCCATCCGGTAAGTACCGGCATCGCCAATATGGATTACTTTATTTCCTCGCGTGACCTGGAAACCGAAGCCGGGGAGCAGCACTACAGCGAGACCCTGGTCCGGCTTGAGCATCCGCCGACCTATTATTATCGTCCGGAAAAACCGCTGTTAACCATGAACCGGGCCGATTTCGGCCTGCCCGATGACGCCAACCTGTACCTGTGCCCGCAAACCCTGTTCAAGTTTCACCCCCGTTACGACGCCGTACTGGGGGAAATTCTTGCGGCCGATCCCAGGGGCCGGATCGTCATTATTTCCGGGCGCTATCCAAACAAGCAAAGGCTGTTATCGGAACGCTTCGGCAAGGCTTTCCCGAAGCATATCGACCGGCTTTTGTTCGTCCCCAGGATGCCGCTGGAGCAATTCCTGCAATTGCTCGGCAATGCGGATGTGGTGCTGGACCCGATGTTTTTCGGCGGCGGCAATTCATCGTCCGAGGCGATAGCCATGGGGGCGCCGATAGTAACCATGGCCGGCGATTACCTGCGCGATCGGGTAACCTATTCGTTTTACCGGGCCATGGGGTTCGAAGACCTGATCGCCCGGAATCCCGGGGACTACGTCAGAATTGCCGTTCGCCTGGCCAACGACAGGGCCTGGCGGCGGCAAATGATTGAAAAGCTGAACGGTCATTCCGCCCGGTTCTTCGAAAATATGGCGACCGTCCGCGAACTGGAACGGTTTTTCATCGCCGCCATCGAGGCCGGCCGCGATAATCGGCCCGCCATCCGGTGGGACGGCGGTCAGAATGCTTCATAAACCATAGTTCTAGACGGCGCATTTCGGCACTTCAGTTGATTGTTGCGGCGCTATTCCCGTGCTTCGTTATCGGCAACAAAAGCAATTCGGTAGATAGCGTCATGGACAAAATATTGTATGTAAACGAACGCCAGGTGGATAGCCGGCCGCCGGAACGGGAAGTCATGGTGTGGGACCTGCCGCTAAGGCTGTTTCACTGGTCGATGGTCGGCGTCGTCTCGGTGGCCGCCGCAACCGGCTTTTTCGCCCCGACCTGGTGGCTCGACGTTCACGTCGCCGCCGGGTATTCGCTGGCGGTGTTGCTGGCCTTTCGTTTGGTCTGGGGTTTTTTCGGCAGTTACTACAGCAGGTTCAGGACATTTCCGCTGTCGCGAGACGGCCTGACCTGGCATCTGCGCCAGGTCCTCGGTAAGAAGTCTCCGGCTTTTCTGGGTCATAATCCGATCGGGACGCTGGTGATCGCGGTCTTGCTGCTGACCCTGGTTTCCCTGGTGGTCAGCGGGCTGCTCACCCTCGGCGGCAAGGAAAAACTCGGCCCCCTGGCTTTCATGACGACATATAACCTTGGGATTTTCGCGAAAGAATTCCACGGTGCCGCCGCCGGACTGCTGGTCGGCGTGGTCGCCGTTCATCTGCTTGGCGTGGTCGCCGAAACCCGCATTTTCAGGCACCGGGTAGTTCGGGCAATGATTACCGGGAAAAAGGTGACGCTTGAGGATTACCCGGTTTCCGGAAACCGGCAAGGTTTGTCGGGCCGGTTGGCCCTGTCCCTGATGGCTCCCGCGGCGCTGATCGCGGCTGGCCTGATGTTGAGCGACAAAACCCCGCTCGGCTGGCGGTCTCTCAAGTTTCCGGCGGTCTATGCCGGCGAGTGTGGCGAATGCCACGACGCCTATCATCCCAGCCTGCGTAATGCCGGGGCGTGGCGGGCCTTGGTGGCCGGGCTGTCCGACCACTACGGCGAAGATGCGTCGTTAGGGAAGAATGCCACCGACAGTATCGGCAGGTTCCTCGAAAACAACGGCGCCGGGACATTTGATACCGAAGTCGCCCACCGCGTCGGCCGCCAGGACACCGCATCGCTGCGCATGACCGACAGCCGCTTTTGGCGGCGGCGGCACCGGGAAATTGATAAATCGGTGTTTCGTATGCGGGCCGTCGGATCAAAGGTCAACTGCAATTCCTGTCACATGGATGCCCGGTCCGGTCGTTTCGACAACGTCAAAATCAATCCGCCTACGGGAGATAAAAAATGAAAATTACCTGGATTTTATTGGCTCGCCTGATCGCCGTCGCCGCCCTGACCGTGGGCCTGGCGTGGCCGGCCAGCCATCCGGCGCAGGCCGGCCAGCGGCAACGGATCATCGCCTCGTTGACCGCCGAAGCGAAGGCGCTGGACCGGTCCTTTCAGGCGTTTTCGGCCGACCGCGGGCGCATCCTGTTTTCGTCCCGTCCGGCTACGGGAAAGCCGGACACGCCATCGTGCACGTCCTGCCATACCGCCGACCCCAGGAATGTCGGCCAGACTCGGGCGGGCAAGGAAATAGCGCCGATGGCGTTATCCAGAAGCCCGGATCGCTACAACGATATGGAAAAGGTCGAAAAATGGTTCCGGCGTAACTGCAAAAGCGTTCTTGGGCGGGCCTGCAGCGCCGTCGAAAAGGGCGATTACCTGACATTCATGTTCAGTCAATAAACTCGTATTCAAGGAGAAAAAGCATGTTCGTTAATCCAAGATTTTTCCTCGCCATCGCCGCTTTGGTGTTGATTTCGACGGTCGCGGTAAGGGCCGAGGAACGCTACAAATCCATCCTTGATGAAAATGTAACCAAGGAATGCGGCGCCTGTCATATGGCGTTCCAGCCGCAAATGCTGCCGCAAAAGTCGTGGCGGAAAATTATCGCCGGTTTGACCGATCATTTTGGCGAAGATGCTTCGTTGAGTGCGAAAAAGGCCGCCGCCATTGAGAAATATTACGTTGCAAACGCCGCTGATTCCGGTTGGCGCGGGGGAAGTTTCATGCGGGGACTGTCCGACGAATCGGCGCCTTTGCGAATCACCGAAACCCCGTACTGGGTACGTCAGCACAGAAGATTTTCCGAACGCATATGGAAAGACCCTAGGGTCAAGATCAAATCAAACTGCGTTGCCTGTCACCGGCAGGCGAGTATGGGGTTTTATGAAGACGACTGAGGCCTGTCGGGGATAACATCAAGGAGCGCCAAAAAAAGATATCCGCTTGTCGCCGGGATTGTCCGCACGTACAATCCCGGCGCATTTGAAAGTGGAACGCCGGGACTCGATGAAAACAAGAAAAGCGTTTGAAGTCAGGTCCCTGGTCATCGCTTTTGTCGTGATCGCGGTGTGTCTTGTTTTATTTGTCCTGGATGCGGTCGCCGACGTTTTTTATCTTGATATCCCCTTGCTGTGGGTCGATCACACGTCGATTGAACTGATCACCACGATAACCCTAGCATTTACCTTGGCCTTGATTGGCATGCAGATCAAGCAGTTGCTGGGCGAACACCGCGAGGCGCAGGATTCCGTCAGGGTCGCCTCCGGCGAGTTGCTGGCGGTGATCTACACCAGATTCGACGACTGGAAACTAACCCCTTCGGAACGGGATATAGCGCTGCTGCTGATCAAGGGGCTATCCGCCCAGGAAATATCGGTTCTGCGGGAAACCCGGCCCGGCACCGTAAAGAGCCAAAGCAGCGCGATTTATCAAAAAGCGGGCGTGAAAGGACGAAGTGAACTGGCCGCCTACTTCGTCGAAGATCTGCTGGGTGAAGAGATATCGATGCGTAACCTAGTAGCCGGATCTTGAACGGTCCATAACCGCCGCTACCGGCCGGCTTCGAGTTCGACCAGTTCGATCAATTCTGCTTCGGCCATATCGGGACGGGCTTTCCGGGCGGCCTCTGTGGCGATTTCAATTTGCCCGTCACGGCACAGGCCTGAAATCGCGGCCCGCTCTATCGCCTCGCAAATTATTGCCGAAAGATCCGCCATGGCCCATTCTACCGGAATTCTTTGAACCGGTCATCTTCAACCGTTTGATCCAGCATTCCCTGGTATAAGCCGAAATGATTGCCCAGACCCTCAATGCCATAACCTCTTTCATCGCCGCTCATCCGCACTGGATTGGCTTCGCCGTGTTTGCCGCCACGGCCATTGAATCGATGGCTTTTATAGGCTCGCTGTTTCCGGGAATGTCATTGGTCATCGCGTTGTCCGGTGTTGCCGCCACCCTTGGCGCGAACATCTGGATATTGGTGCTTTGGTGTACTCTTGGGGCGATTCTGGGCGACGGGATTTCTTTCTGGATCGGCCATCGGTTCGGCGACCGCCTGAAATTCATGTGGCCCTTTCGAACCCGGCCAGAACTGCTGGAAAAGGGCGCCGAATTTTTCCGGGCCAATGGCGGCAAGAGCGTGGCTATCGGTCGTTTTCTGCCGTTCACACGGGCCATCGTGCCGATTTCCGCCGGGATGCTTGGCATGAGCCCGGTGCGGTTTTATATCGCCAATGTCATTTCGGCAATCGGCTGGGCGTTGCTTAATGTGCTGCCGGCCGCCGGGCTTGGGCTGGCTTTCGCGGTGATTAACGAATCAAGCAGCCGGGCCGCCGCGATGCTGGGGCTGTTTCTGGTCGTTTTTCTGGTTGCGCTGGTCGGCTGTCATGTGACCGCACGGCTGTTTCTGCCGTGGCTTGACGGCCTGTTCGCCAAGGCGGAAGAGGCCCTTGAGAACCGTTCCGGAAGGGCGGCGCGGCTCCTGTCCCGGGTGTTCGGACCAGACCAGCGCCCAACGACGGCAAGCGCGGCCTGGGCCTTGCTGACCCTGGGTATGGTCATCGCTTTCGCCAAGGTCCTGGAAGATGTGGCGACCGGCGATCCGCTGGTTCGGGCGGACGTTGCCCTGAATTTCCTGGCGCAGGGTTTTCGCACTCCGGTCGGCGACCGGATAATGGTCGCCATTACCTCGATGGGCGATGCGATAGTGGTGTTATGGGCTTCCGCCGCCCTGCTTGGCGGGCTGTTGCTGTTGCGGGCGTGGCGTACGTTTGGATTGGCGTTTATGGCCTTGGGGGCGACATCGCTTTTCGTTCCGTTGCTGAAATGGACACTGCACAAACCGCGCCCGATCGATATCTATTCCGGCCCCGACGCGTTTTCCTTTCCCAGCGGCCATGCCGCATTCGCCGCCGTGCTGTGGGGATTGATCGCGGTGATCGGAACACGCGGCCTGTCGCGGAACGCCCGGGCGACCTTCTGGGCGGTGGCCCTGTCGCTTTCGACACTGATCGGACTGTCACGTATCTACCTGTCTGCGCATTGGCCTTCGGACGTGATCGGCGGGCTGTTTTTCGGCTGGGCCATGGCCGCACTGTTCGGCCTGTTCGAGGAAAAATTCGGCGAACCGCTGGCCCGCCCGGCGCTGCTTGGCCTGGTCACATCGGCAGGGTTGATCGCCGCCTGGGGAATTCATGCGACGGCCTCGTTCGATGACAGCATGGTGCGCTATGCGCCAAGGGGGAAGGTCGAATCGCTGACCCTGGCGAACTGGAACGATACCGGTTGGCGGCGGCTGCCGGCGGCGCGGATCGATTTAAGGGGGGAATACGAAGAACCCTTGCCGTTTCAGGTGGCGGCATCGGCGAACGATATCAAAAACGCCCTGCAAGCCGTCGGCTGGTCGCCGGCGCCGGTCATGGGGTGGTCGCGGGCAATTCAGTTTTTCGATGGAAAAAAGAAACTGAAGGCCCTGCTTCCACTGCCGTTGCTCCACAACGGCGCCGCCGCCTTGCTGACCATGATCGCCGATAACGGCGCCGGCGGCAGGCGCCGCGTGGTCCGTTTCTGGCGTTCCGGAACACGAATCGGCGACCTGCCCGGAAAACCGGCGATTCTGGTCGGTTCGGTAACGCAGGAAAGGCTGGAACACCCGTTCGGCGGCATCAATGTATTGCGGGACAGGCCGGCTTCGCCGGCCGCTATCCGGCGGATGATCGGGGCTCTTGAAGCGGCCCCAACCCTGTGCCTGTCACCGCCACGGCCACCGGCTGGCCGGACCGCACGGTGGCTTGTCATGCCGCGGGCCGCCGCTCCATGCGCGGCGGCGGCCGGGTCGGAAGTAAAAAAGCCTTTCTGACACGCTCCGGGCTTGACCGGCGCGCCATGACGGCGATAGGTTTCATCGACGAGTGGGGGCCTGATAATGTTCATATCGCTATGACGCGCTTTTCCGGATGGAATGTCCTGTTGAACGGACTGACCGGGCAACGGGGCTGGGGCCGCCAATGGCGTGATCCCGAGCCGAAGGACGGCTACGACGCGGTCATTGTCGGCGGCGGTCTGCATGGCCTGGCCACCGCCTATTACCTGGCGAAAAATCACGGCGTGAAAAACATTGCGGTGCTTGAAAAAGGCTGGCTCGGCGGCGGTAATGCGGGCCGCAACACGACCATCGTGCGGTCTAACTATATGCTGCCGGGCAATCGCGAATTCTATGAACATTCGCTGAAATTGTGGGAAGAGCTAAGCCACGACCTGAACTACAATGTGATGTTCAGCCAACGCAGCCATGTGAGTTTGCTGCATAGTCCGGCCGCCGTGGACGCCGCCGCCCGGCGCTACAATACCATGCGGCTGACCGGTTCGGATGGCGAATTATGGCAGTTGGACGAGCTTAAAAAGAATGTGCCGCACCTGAATTATGGCCCGGACACGCGCTTTCCGATATGTGGCGCGGCGGTGCAGCGGCGGGCCGGCACGGCGCGGCACGACGCGGTCGCCTGGGGTTACGCCAGGGCGGCGGATGGCCGGGGCGTCGATATTATCCAGAACTGCGAAGTCACCGGAGTGACCCGCGACGGCGGCAAGGTTACCGGGCTGGAAACCTCGCGGGGAACGATACGGGGTAAAAAAATCGGCTTCGCGGTGGCCGGCAACACCTCGCGCCTGTGGACCATGGCCGGGCTCGGAACGCTGCCGATTGAATCGCACAAGCTTCAGGCCTTCGTCACGGAACCGGTCAAGCCGCTGCTGGATCAGGTGGTGGTGTTTGGGGTCGGTGGGGCGCATTTCTATATCTCCCAGTCCGACAAGGGCGGCATGGTCTTCGGTGGCGATATCGACTGGTACAAATCCTATGCCCAGCGGGGTAATCTGCCGATGATTCAGGACGTGGCGGAATGCGCGACCTCGGTCCTGCCCTGTCTGGGACGCCTGCGGCTGTTGCGGCATTGGTCCGGGGTTATGGATATGTCCATGGACGGCTCTTTCTTTATCTGCAAAACGCCGCTCGATAACCTTTATCTCAATGCCGGCTGGAACTATGGCGGGTTCAAGGCTTCTCCGGCTTCGGGTTGGTATTTTGCCGACCTGATCGCCAACGACCGCCCCCACCGGATAATCGCCGAACATGATCTGGGACGCTTTGAACGCGGCGTCAACATAGACGAGCGGGGCGCCGGCCCGGACCCGAAACTGCACGGATGAGGAAGGTTTCAGACAAATGATCCGTATTCCCTGCCCATTCTGCGGCGAACGCGACCATTCGGAATTTACCTATGGCGGCGATGGCTCGATTGTCTATCCGGCCCTGGACGGGCCGGCCGAAGATTGGCTGAAGGCGGTGTTTCAGCGCGAAAACGTGCGCGGCGTGCAAACCGAATCATGGCATCACGTCAGCGGCTGCCGCATGTGGCTGCTGGTCGAGCGGGACACCATGAGCCACCGGATTCATTCCGTGCGGGCCGCCCACGGCGGCATGGCGAAAGTACTGGAGGGCGAACCATGAGCGCCCGCCGGTTGCCATCGGGAGGCCGTATCGAGCGGGCCAAGACCGTGCGCTTCACCTGGGACGGCGGCAGCCTGACCGGCCACCCCGGCGATACCCTTAGTTCGGCCCTGATGGCGGCCGGCGAACGGGTGATCGGGCGCAGTTTCAAGTATCACCGACCGCGCGGCGTGATGTCGGCGGGGGTCGAGGAATCCGGTGCCATGGTCACCATTGGCGAGGGCGCCCGCCGCGATCCCAACGTCAGGGCCAGCACTCAGGAAGTTTATGACGGCCTTGCCGCATACGGGCAAAACGCCTGGCCCAGCGTACGTTTCGACCTGGGCGCGGCAGCCGGTCTTTTCAGCCGTTTTTTCGCCGCCGGTTTCTACTACAAGACCTTCATTGGCGTGCCCCTGTTCGAATGGGGCAGCGGCACCGGATTGTGGATGCAGTATGAAAAGGTGATCCGCCGCGCCGCCGGCATGGGCGAGGCTTCGCGGCAACCCGATCCCGACGGTTATGAACACGCCCATACATTTTGCGATGTGCTGGTCGTGGGTTCCGGCCCGGCCGGCCTGTCGGCGGCCCTGACCGCCGCCGAATCGGGCCTGGATGTATTGCTGGTCGAACAGGATTTTGAAGTGGGCGGGAATTTGCTCAACCAGGGATCCGATGAGGCGGAATCGAGGCGCACCGGCATGATCGCCGCCATGGAAGCGGCGGCGGTCCGCGTGATGACCCGGACTACCGCCTTCGGGCTTTACGATCACGGGGTCGCCGGCCTGCTGGAACGGGTCACCGACCATCTGGCGGCCCCCGATCCGGCCCTGCCGCGCCAGCGGTTCTGGACGGTGCGCGCGAAACGTACGATTTTGGCCACCGGGGCGCTGGAACGGACCATCGCCTTCGGCGACAACGACCGTCCCGGGGTTATGACGGCTTCCTCGGCAAGCGCCTATCTGCATCGCTATGGCGTGTTGCCCGGCGAGAAAATAGTAATCGCGACAAATAATGATTCGGGGTACGGCCCGGCCATGGATCTGGCCGCCGCCGGGGCGTCGGTGTCGCTTTGCGATGCCCGCGCCGTCCTGCCCGAAGGCCTGGCCGAAATGGCGGCGGCCGGCGGCGTCGCCCTGCGATCCGGCACGGCGCCGCTTAACGCGCACGGCGCCAAGGGTGTCGATGGCCTTGATCTTGCCATTCGGGACGGCGGGTCCTGGAAGCCGGGCGGTTTCGAAAAATGCGATCTGGTGCTGGTTTCCGGCGGGTGGTCGCCGGTGGTTAACCTGCTGTCCCACAGTGGCGTGAAACCGGTATGGGATTCGGAAAACGCCTGTTTCGTGCCGGGGGAAACCGACGGTCCGGTCCGGATGGCGGGGTCGGCGGCGGGTATCTGGTCCATGGAGAACTGCGAAACTTCCGGGCTTGCCGCCGCCACGGCGGTGGCCAGGGATCTTGGAAAACCGGCGCCGGAAACCAAAAAACCGCCGCCCGGCGGCTGGGAAAACCCAATTGAACCCCTTTACGAGGTCCGGGTTCCGGGCAAAAAACTTAAAAGTTTCGTCGATCCGCAGCATGACGTGACGACCGAAGACGTGCGACTGGCCCACCGCGAAGGGCTTGTGTCGGTGGAGCATCTCAAACGCTACACGACGATGGGCATGGCCAACGATCAGGGCAAGATGGGCAATGTTATCGGCATGGCGGTAATGGCCGAGGCGCTGGGCAAGGATATATCCCAGGTTGGCACCACGACGTTCCGCCCGCCCTATACCCCGATCGCCATCGGCGCGCTCAGCGGCCGCAGTGTCGGACGGCATTTCAAGCCGCTGCGCAGGACCCCCTTGCACGACTGGAACCTGAACCATGGCGCGACCATGACCGAGGCCGGCTTGTGGCGGCGGCCCTGGTACTTCGCACGGGACGGCGAAACCATTAAAGAGGCCTATGAGCGCGAGACCGCCACCGTGCGCTCGTCGGTCGGTCTGTGCGATGTCACATCGCTGGGCAAGATCGCGGTGCAGGGGCCGGACGCCACCGAATTCCTGAACCGCATTTACACCAACCCGTTCGCCAAACTGCCGATCGGTAAGGCCCGTTACGGCATCATGCTGCGCGACGACGGTATCGTTATGGACGACGGCACCTCCTGGCGATTGGCGGAAACAGACTATTTCATGACCACCACCACGGCGCACGCGGCCAAGGTCATGGTCTGGCTGGAAGAACTGCTGCAAATGCGCTGGCCCGATCTCAGGGTTCAGGTGACCTCGGTTTCCGAACAATGGGCCGGCTGCGCGGTGGCCGGGCCGAAATCTCGCGCCGTTTTGGAAGCCTGTCTGGCCGATCCGTCGCTGGTGTCCAACGACAACTGCCCGTTTATGGGGGTCGTCGAAGCCGTACTCGGCGATGACATGCCGTGCCGCATTGCGCGAATCAGTTTTTCCGGTGAAATGGCGTTCGAAGTCTACGTGCCGAGCGATTATGCGCCAACCATGATGGATATGCTGTGGGCGGCGGCGGAGCCCCTGGGCGGCTGTCTCTATGGACTGGAAGCGCTGGGCGCCCTGCGCATCGAAAAAGGCCACGTTACGGGAGCCGAACTGGACGGGCGGGTGACCATCGACGACGCCGGCCTGGGCAAAATGGCATCGAATAAAAAATCGTTTATCGGCGACGCCTTGCGCAAACGCCCGGCGATGATGGCCGCCGACCGGCCCCGGCTGGTCGGCATATTTCCCAGGGACCGGGACCAGACCTTCAACGCCGGATCAATCCTGTGCAAACAGGGTGCGGTCGAGGGCCTGGGCGAGGGCTGGATCACCGCCATCACCTATTCGCCGGCGCTTGGACACTGGATCGGCCTCGGCTTTATCTCGGGTGGTCATGAAAACTGGAGCGGGCAGACGGTCATCGCCGCCGACCCGCTGCGCAAGGGCAATATCGAGGTCGAGATAGTCTCGCCCCACATGTATGATCCAAGTGGGGAGCGGATGTATGGCTGAGCGTATTTCCGCCCTGGCGGGCGAGTATAATCCGGGCCGTTTCGGCGTCGCGGGCGAAATTGGCGTGATATTCCGCGAGGCGCCGAATCCGGTCCTGTTTCAGGTTGCCGCCTGGCCCGATACCATTGCGGCGGCGGGGGCCAGGGCGGCCGAGGCGGTCGGCGCCGGCGAGGCGCCGGGGCCGGGGCGGGCCATGGTCGGGGCGGCCGGGGCGGTGTTGCGGATCGAGCCCCTGAAATTCTGGATACTGGGGACCGGAGCGCCGCAATTCGACGCCGCCGACGGCGTAACCCTGGATCTGTCTCATTCGCGCACCCTGGTGCGCCTGTCCGGACCGCAGGCGTCGACCCTGCTGAACCGTCATCTGCCGCTTGATTTGCGCGATATGTCGTTCCCTGTGGGGTCGGTGGCGTCGAGCGCGTTCGATCATGCCGGGGTTACGCTGTGGCGTTCCGAGGCCGGTTTCGAGCTGTTTTTGCCGCGTGGTTTCGCCCTTTCCCTGTGGCAGGTGCTGTTGCAGGGGGCGGCGCAATTCGGCTATCAGGTTATCGACAAAAAAACATGCCAGGATTGACCGGCGGCGCTAAGAGGACAAACGTTGACGCCAAGAGAACATAATAATATGACCATGGTGTTGAAATGAACCAAGCCTATTGAGGAAGTGCCGCCCGCATCGCGGTTTTTTGATTTTTCCCGGTCGGTCCGCTAACATTTCAGCCGAACACATAAAACCGAATTTGTTCAATTTCAACAGTAACAGGGAACGTCTTTCCGGGGTCGCCGCAATAATTATCAACAACAGCTATTAATCCGCTATCCCGTGTTTGAGACAAGGTTTCTTTTAAAAAAACCCCAGGGAGGGATGTCATGTCTAAGACCAAGATGGATCATGAGAAAAACGGCTATGAACACGCGGCCATTCCGGAGCTTAAAAACCAGCTTCTGACCGGCAAGGTGGGCCGCCGCGAGTTTCTGCGCACGACGACCCTGCTGGGCCTGTCCGTCACCGCGGCCTATTCCTTCGCCAATCTGCTCGACGGCCCGGGAATAATAAAAAGCGCCCATGCGGCGACGCCGAAAAAGGGCGGTACAATCCGCTGCGCCATGCAGGTCCAGGAAATGACCGATCCGGCAAGTTATGACTGGGTGCCAAAATCCAATGTCGGCCGCCAGATTTGTGAATACCTGACGATCACCGGCCCCGATAATGTGACACGGCCTTATCTGGTGGAAAAATGGGTGCCCTCCGATGATCTGAAAACATGGACCTTCCACCTTCGCAAGGGTGTCAAGTTCGGCAACGGCGACGAGTTCGTCGCCGATGACGTCATCTTCAACATCAATCGCTGGCTCGATCCCAATGTCGGTTCTTCCATGGTCGGCATGCTGAATTCCATGCTCAAGGAAGTCGATAGCAAGGACAAGGACGGCAAGCCGATCAAGGTCAAGCGGATGATCGAAGGCGCCGTTGAAAAGGTCGATAAACACACCGTCCGCATTCACCTGACGTCACCTGACTTGTCGATCCCTGAAAAGATGTACCATTATCCGGCCGCCATCGTGCACCGCAGCTTCGTCGAAAAAGGCGCCGATCTCTCCAAGAACCCGGAACTGGGCACCGGCCCCTACACTTTGGCCGAATTCAAGGTCGGCGAAAAGGCGATCCTGAAACGCCGCGGCGGTGGGTTCAAGTATTGGGGCGACGATCCCTACCTGGACGAAATCCACTACATCGACACCGGATCGGACTCGTCCGCCGCCCTCGCCGCGTTGGCATCGGACCAAGTGGATACCATGTACATCCTGGACCTCGCTTTGGCCGGCGCCGCCCAGAGCATGTCGGGAATTAAGGTCCACGAAGTGACCACGGCGCAGACTCCTGTCATGCGCATGCAGTCAGACAAGGCGCCCTACAACGACATTCGTGTCCGTCAAGCCATACAACTGGCGGCCGATAACGGGCAGATGCTGAAAACCGCCTACCAGGGCCGTGGCCAGATCGGGGAAAACTTTCACGTTTGCGCCTGCCAACCCGATTATGCGCCGCTGCCCAAGGTCAAGCGCAATGTCGGCAAGGCCAAGCAGCTTCTGGCCGATGCCGGACACGGTGGCGGGCTGGACATCACCTGCAACGTAGGCAATACGGATGGCACTTTTGAGCAAGATACCGTTGTCATTTTGAAACAAAATCTGGCTGAGGTCGGCGTCAACCTGAATGTTAACGTCATGCCTTCCGCCCAGTACTGGGAAGTGTGGGATAAGGCGCCGTTCAGCCTGACCGTGTGGACCCACCGTCCTTTGGGCACCATGTTGCTGAGCGTCGCCTATCGCACCGGCGTGCCGTGGAACGAAGCCAAATATTCTAGCAAGGAATTCGATGACTTGCTGACCCAGGCCGAGTCGACCGTCGATATAAACGAACGCCGCAAGATAATGGCTAAGGTTGAAAAGCGCCTCCAGGACGACGCCGTCATGGTCCAGCCATACTTCCGCTCTATGTTGACGGCGGCCAGTGATAAGGTCAAAAACTTCGGCATGCATCCGACCAGCTATCACCAGTGGAACAAGGTCTGGATCGACTCCTGATATAGCTTGATGATCTACCGTACCACCGGCTTTCCGGATCCTGTAGAAGGCCGGTGGTTACGGTTTTTTCATGCCGCCGCCGATATTTAGGACGATTTTTCCATGTTGATTTTAATCAGCAAGCGCATTGGCTTCATGGTGGTGACCATGCTGGTGGTCTCGATAATCTTGTTCCTGTTGCTGGAATATTCACCGGGCAACGTCGCGACCAAGGTTCTGGGGCCGTTTTCTTCCGAGGAAGCGCGCCAGTTGTGGCTTCAAAGACACGGCTACTTCGAACCGTTGTGGTGGCGTTACGGGGTATGGCTCGGCAATTTTCTGAGCGGCGAATTCGGCGATTCCATACGTTTCAAGGTGCCGGTGTCGGAAGTCCTCTGGCCGCGTCTGTGGAACACGGCGATTCTCGGGTTCTGGACCTTCGCCATCATGATCCCGTTATCGCTGGTCCTGGGCGTATTGGCCGGTATGCGCGAGGGCTCAAAACTGGACCGCATCATATCGGTGGGCTCGATCATCACCACTTCGGTGCCGGAATTCGCCAGTACCGTGTTGCTGTCGACAATTTTTGTGTTTGTCCTGAAATGGCTGCCGGGTACGTCGTCGATGACCGACGGCTTCGATGCCAGGCAGATGATCCTGCCGGTGATGGTGCTGGTGATCTATGATTTCGGCTATGTGGCGCGCATGACCCGGGCCTCGATGGCGGAAGTAATGACCACCCATTACATTCGCACCGCCGTGCTCAAGGGTCTGCCATACAAGCAGGTCATCATGAAGCACGCGCTTAGAAATGCCCTGATCGCGCCATTTACGGTGATTATGCTGCAAATCAACTGGCTGCTTTCGGGCGTTATCGTGGTCGAGTTCTTTTTCGCTTACAAGGGCTTCGGGGCGTTGCTGCTGGAAGCCTCGTTGAACCAGGACCTGTACGTTATCGAAGCCTGCGCCATGGTCGCCGTATTCGTCGCCGTGACCAGCCAGACCATCGCCGATATCGGCTATACTTATCTTAATCCGCGAATCCGGTTCGCCTGACGGGACTTGCAAATGTCGAATATCGTCGAAACCGTACAGCCCGCGCCGACCCCAGGAGCCGCCTTCATGCGAGCCATCAAGTCCTTTGCATTGCTGCGCGAAAGTATTCCCGGCATGGTCGGCGCCGCGATTGTTCTGTTTTGGGTCGTCGTCGCCATTTTGGCGCCGTTGATCGCACCCTTCGATCCCCTGGCCATTTTGCAGCCGATGGCCCTGCCGGGCACCGATTACGTCAAGGGCGGCACCTTCTGGCTGGGCACCGATCAACTGGGCCGCGATATTATGTCGCGCATAATATACGGCTCGCAAACGGTTCTGTTCTACGCCCCGGTGGCGACGTTGTGCGCCTATACGGTCGGGATCATGATGGGGCTGGCGGCGGGCTATCACAGGGGCTGGTGGGATATCGTGTTGTCGCGGATCAGCGATATCATCCTGTCGTTTCCGGTGCTGGTGCTGTACATTATCATCATCGCCACCATCGGTTCTTCCGGCATCAACATCATCATCGCCATCACCTTCGCCAGTGCGCCGGGGATCATGCGTATCGTCCGCGGGCTGGTGCTGGACCTGCGTAACCGCGACTATGTCGCCGCCGCGCAGACACGGGGCGAATCTTCCATGTACATCATGCTGGTGGAAATTTTGCCCAATGCGCGCGGGCCGTTGATCGTCGATGCCTGTCTGCGCCTGGGCTACGTCATCATCACCATCGGGGTGCTTGGGTTTCTGGGACTGGGCCTGCCGCCGCCCGACCCCGATTGGGGCGGCATGATTAACGAAACCCGCAAAATGGCGATGTTCTTCCCGCATATGACGCTATTTCCGGTGATCGCCATTTCGTCGCTTATTCTGGGCTTTAACCTGCTGGCCGATGGCTTGCGCGAAGTGTCGCTAAGGGATTGACCGCCATGCCGGATTCGACCAACAGCTATAACGGCCCGGTCCTGGAAATTGAAAACCTGTGCCTGTCTTATTTCACCCGGGCCGGTGAAATACCGGCCGTTGTCGATTTTTCGGCGACCCTGGCGGCCGGTGAAAGTATCGGCCTGGTCGGCGAGTCCGGCTGCGGCAAGTCGACCGTGGCGATGGCCATCATGCGTTATATGGGCGGCAACGGCGATATCGTCGGCGGCACGGTCAAGTTCAAGGGCCGCGACATGGCGACCCTTAGCGATGAAGAACTCAGGCGAATTCGCGGCTCGGAAATCGCCATGATTTATCAGGAACCGATGTCGGCGCTTAATCCTTCATTGACCATCGGCAGCCAGTTGATAGAGGTGCCGATGACTCATGACGGCGTCGACAAGGCCGAGGCCTTCAAACGCGCCACACAAATGCTGGCCGATGTTCATCTGCCCGATCCGGAACGGGTGATGGACGCCTATCCGCACCAGATTTCCGGCGGCCAGCAGCAGCGGGTGGTTATCGCCATGGCGCTGCTGTCCAGCCCATCGCTGTTGTTGCTGGACGAGCCGACGACGGCGCTTGATGTCACGGTCGAGGCCGGCATAGTCGAGCTGATCGCCGAATTAAGCCGCAAGTTCAACACCTCGCTGCTCTATATTTCTCATAACCTGGGGCTGATGCTGGAAGTCTGCGACCGCATCTGTGTCATGTATTCTGGCGAAGTGGTCGAGGAAGGCCATATCGATTCGATTTTCTCGTGGCCCAAGCATCCCTACACCCACGGCCTGTTCGGCTGTATCCCGCTGCCCCATGCCGACAAGAACGCCAGGCCCTTGAAGGCCATTCGCGGCCAGTTGCCGCTGCCCCACGAACGGCCGCAGGGGTGCTATTTTGGCCCCCGATGCGATTTTTTCAAGGCCGGAACCTGTGATCTGAAATCGGTCAAAATGGCCGATGTCGATACCGATGATGACCCGGCGCACCGGGTCCGTTGCGAGCTATGGGGGAGTATCGATCATACCAATGCGATCCCCGTGGGAGAAGCCAAGCCGCCGGCGGAAATCGGCGAAACGGTGCTGGAAGTCGATGGCATGCAAAAATATTACGAAGTCCGCGACACATCCATGGCGGCGATGTTTTCGGGTGGATCGGTGCGCCATGTCAAGGCCAACGAAGAAATTTCCTTCCGTGCCGGACGCGGTGAAACAGTCGCTATCGTCGGTGAATCCGGTTGCGGCAAATCGACCTTCGCCAAGGTCCTGATGGGCCTGGAACAGGCGACCGACGGCGAGGTTCGTATGGACGGAACCAACATCGGCGACCTGCCGGTACAGCAGCGTTCACCCGAACAGCTCGGTTCGCTGCAAATGGTCTTCCAGAACCCCAACGATACGCTCAATCCCAGCCTGACCATCGGCGCCCAGATCGGTCGGGTGATAAAGAAATTCGGCGTCGAGACCGATCCCGTGAAAATCCGTGAACGGGTCCTGCATTTGCTTGATGTGGTAAAACTGCCGCGCGATTTCGCAATTCGCAAACCGCGCCAGCTATCCGGCGGCCAGAAGCAGCGGATCGGTATCGCCCGGGCCTTCGCCGGCAACCCGGCCATGGTTATTGCCGACGAGCCGATCTCGGCGCTTGATGTATCGGTCGCCGCCGCCGTTACCGAATTGCTGATGGATATCCAGCGCGATAACCGGACCACGCTGCTGTTTATCAGCCACGACTTAAGCGCCGTGCGCTATCTGGCCGACCGGGTGGTGGTGATGTATATGGGCAAATTGGTGGAACAGGGCAGCACCGACCAGGTTTTCGGCCCGCCCTATCATCCTTATACCGAAGCGCTGCTGTCGGCGGTGCCGATTGCCGACCCGGAGATTGAAAAACGCCGGATCGTGCTGGAAGGCAACCTGCCCAGCGCCCTAAATCCGCCCAGTGGCTGCCCATTTTCGACCCGTTGCCAGCGCCGCATAGGCGATATCTGCGACACTACGCCGCCGGAAGTGCAGTTCAACGCCGACCGCCACGGCATCGCCTGCCATATCCCCATGGTGGAACTGTGCAAGGTCGAACCGGTGATAAAGGTGATCGAGAAAAAATCACCCTAAAGCCAGTCTTCCTCGAATGGATAAGTCGATAGCGCTTCGGCGCCGTCTTCGGTGATCAGCACCTGCTGTTCCAGCTTGACGCCTTCGCAGCCGCCTTCCGAACCGATCATCGATTCGACGCACAGCGTCATGCCTTCCTCGATGATCCCGTCATAGCCTTTCTTGTCGAAATCCACGGCGTGGCGGATCGACGGGTATTCGTCGGCCAGGCCGACGCCGTGCAGCAGACAGGTATAGCGGTTCGACATGAATTCGCCGGGTATCGGCCAGGCTTTTTCGGCCAGTTCGCGAAAGCTCATACCCGGCTGCAAAAGTGCTATATCATGATGAAGCTGTTCGTAGGAGGCGGCATACAGGCGGCGCTGTTCATCGTCGGGCTTGCCCTCGCCGCACCGCCAGGAGCGGGAAATATCGGAACAGTAACCATAGGGTCCGACCAGGTCGGTGTCGAAACTGACCATGTCGCCATCTTCGATGACCCGCATGGAACATTCACGAAACCACGGGTTTGTCCGGGGTCCTGATGACAGCAGTCTGGTTTCGATCCATTCGCCACCCATGGCGATGTTGGTCTCGTGCAGTTTAGCCCACAGCGCGTTTTCGGTAATGCCGGGGGTCATGGCCCGGCGCATCGCCGTCATGCCGGCCTCGCAGACCTCGATCGAGCGCCTCATCAAGACCAGTTCTTCGGCGCTTTTAATCATCCGCGCCTGTTCGGTGATTTCCAGGCCGTCGAATAGCACTATACCGTGCGAGCGGATGGCGTCGACGCCCATATGCGACAGCCGGTCGATGGCCAGGCGCTTGTTGCCGCCGCCATGTTTTTTTATCAAATCGGCGATCTGGTCGGCGAACAATTTCGCCATACGCGGGCCGTCATCGGCGGCGGAAAAATAATAGAACGACGGCATCACCCGGTATTCGTCGATGGTCGGCAGGCCTTCCGCCAGATGCGGCAGGTTGGAATAATCGAACAGCACCACCGGGCCTTCGGTGGCGATGAACACGCAGCGGGTTTCATAGTGCGAGCACCATACCTGCATGTTGGTGCTGTCGGTGGCGTAGCGGGTGTTGACCTGATCGAACAGCAACGCCCCGGCGCAGTCCTTGGCGCGTAACTGTTCGCGGATACGATTCAGCCGGTACATGCGAACGGTATCCAGGTTGACCGGCGGCTCGCTGAATTCCATGGCCCCGTGCTGGCGCGGGACACCCTTTTTATAAATAGCCTCGGCGGCGTTGATCGGCATGATCTATCCTCTCATCCGGGTTCCTTCGGGGTCGAACAGCGGCTCGCCGATCAGGCGGGCCGGGCGCATCCGGCCCAGAATTTCGATTTCGAATTCGGCGCCCTCGGCGATCATCGGGACCGGCAGGAAGCCGATGGCGACGCTTTTTTCCACGTAATGGGCGTAACCGCCAGATGTCACGAAGCCGACCACCCGGCCATCTTTCCAGATCGGCTCGTCGCCCCAGACATCGGCGTCGTCGGCATCGACCACCATGGTCGCCAGGTGACGATCCGGCGGATTGTCCCGTTCGGCCAGGGCGGCCCGGCGACCGATAAAATCGCCCTTGTCGAAGTCGATGAAAAAGTCGAGCCCGGTTTCCGCCGCCGTGTAATCGGGGCGGAATTCCCGCAGCCACGAGCCGAAACTTTTCTCAAGGCGCAGCGACATCATCGCCCGCATCCCGAACGGTCGCAGTTCCAGGTCCTGGCCGGCGGTGGTCAGGGCATTGTAAAGGTCCATTTGGCGGGCCGCATCGACATAGATTTCATAGCCCAGGTCGCCGGTGTAGGACAGCCGGTTGACCGTGGCCGGGCAGCCCTGCACATCCATTTCCGTGACGCTGAGGAACTTGACGGCACCGTTTGAGACATCGCCGCCGGTTACCCTGGATAGCAGTTCGCGCGCCTTGGGGCCGGCAATCTGGAAACCGATACGCGTCAACGAGACGTTTTCGACGGTCACGCCACTATCGGGCAGGTGTTGTTGAAACCAGCGCATATGGTAGCCTTGGGCCACCGACGAACCGGTAATCTGGAACTTGTCGTCGGAAATCCTCGCTACCGTCAGATCCCCGATCAGGCGTCCCCGTGGATTGAGCATGGGGGTCAGGATAATGCGTCCCACTTTCGGCATGCGGTTGGCCATGATGCCGTTCAGCCAGTCTTCGGCACGGGGACCGGAAACGATGTATTTGCCGAAATTATGAATTTCGTTAATGCCGACATCGTGGCGCACCGCCCGGCATTCCCGACCGATGGTGGCGAATGCGTTAGAACGGCGGAAACTGGGGGTTTCGTAGGCTTCGTCGGGGGAGGCGGCGAAATAGTTGACGTGTTCGAGCCCGTAACCGACGCCGAAGACGGCGTTTTGCGCCTTCCAGGTATCGTATACCGGCGTCGTCACCAGCGGTCGTCCGGCGGGCAGTTCCTCGTTCGGGAACGAGATGGCGAAGCGCCGCTGATAATTCTCGACGACCCGGGATTTGGTAAAATCGGGGGTGGCGTAATCGCCGAAACGGGCGACATCCATGGCGAACACGTCCGATGTCGGTTCGCCTTCGATCATCCATTCGGCCAGGGTCTTGCCGACGCCGCCGCCCTGACTGAACCCGGCCATTACCGCACACGCCGACCAAAAACCGGGCCGCCCCGGCACCGGGCCAATCAGCGGGTTGCCGTCCGGCGCAAAGGTGAACGGGCCGTTGATGACCCGCTTGATGCCGGCTTCGGCCAGACACGGGTAGCGGTGGAAGGCGTGTTCCAGCGGTTCGGCGATGCGGTCCAGGTTATCGGGCAGCAGTTCATGGCCGAAATCCCAAGGCGTCGAATCGACCGACCACGGATCGCAGTCCTGTTCGTAAATACCCAGCACCAGGCCATTGCCTTCCTGACGAAAGTAGCTTTCACCGGCCGGGTCCAGAACATGGGGAAGTTCTTTATCCAGCGCCTTGACCTCGGCAATATCCTCGGTCACCAGATACTGGTGTTCCATGGCCAGCAGCGGCAGGTAGACGCCGGCCATGTGGCCGACTTCCCTGGCCCACAGGCCGCCGGCGTTGACTACGTTTTCGGTTCGAACGGTACCCTGTTCGGTGACCACGTCCCAGCTTCCGTCGGCCAGCGCGTTTAGCTCCAGCACCCGGTTTCGAAGCGAAATCTGGGCGCCGCCGACCTTTGCCGCCTTGGCATAGGCATGGGTCGTTCCCGATGGGTCCAAATGGCCATCCAGCGGATTGTACAGGCCGCCGATAATGCCCTCGATATTGGTCACCGGCGACAGCTTGCCGATTTCCTCGGGGCTCACCAGGTCGGATTCCAGGCCCATATAGCGGTGCTTGGCGTATTCCGCCTTCAGGAAATCCATGCGTTCGGGATCGGTGGCGATGGTTATCCCGCCGACGTGATGCAAGCCGCAGGCCTGACCGCTGATTTCTTCCAGTTCCTGATAAAGGCCGATGGTGTAGCCTTGCAACCGGGCCAGATTGGGATCGGAATTCAGGGTATGGAAACCGCCGGCAGCGTGCCAGGTGGAACCGCTGGTTAATTCCGATCGTTCGATCAGCAGGACATCATTCCAGCCATACTTTGTCAGATGATAAAGCACACTGCAACCGACGACGCCGCCGCCGATAACTACCGCCCTGGCATGAGTTTTCAAGTGTCTGTTCCCTTTTGTCAGTGTTGGTCATCTCCGGCCCCGCCCTCGGCGATGCGCCGTTCCACGAAGGCGTCCAGCTCTTCCTCGATAGCCGTATCAAGGGCCGGCGGCCGGTAGTCTTTCAGTAACTGTTGGTATATTTTCCGGGCTCTTTGGGTGGCGTCCAGCGAGCCCCCGTCGCGCCAGTTTTCAAAATTGCTCCAGTCCGACAGGATCGGGCTGTAGAAGGCGTTCTGGTAACGTTCAAGGGTATGGGCGCAGCCGAAATAATGGTTGCCGGGGCCGACTTCGCGGATCGCCTCGAAGGCCATTTCGGCATCATTGACGACCACCGGCTTCATGAATTCGGCCATCATCTGCAACATCTCGGCGTCGATTATGACCTTCTCGAACGAAGCCGCAAGCCCGCCTTCCAGCCAGCCAAGCCCGTGCTTGACCAGATTGCAATGGGCCAACATGCAGGCCCAGATCGACATTTGTGATTCATATGCCGCCTGGGCATCCGGCGCGTTCGACGCGTTGACGTTGGATGACCGGTAGGGAATATCGTAGCGCCGGGCCAACTGGCCGCCGATCAGCACCGCCTTGGCGTATTCCGGGGTGCCGAAAGCGGGCGAGCCGGTACGCATGTCGACGTTCGAGGTAAAGCCGCCATACATCACCGGGGCGCCGGGACTGACCATCTGCGAAAATGCGATACCGGCCAGGGCCTCGGCATTTTGCTGAACCAGGGCGCCGGCCACGGTTACCGGGGCCATCGCCCCGGCCAGGGTGAACGGGGTAATCACCACCGGCTGCTTCAAACGTGCCATTTCAATGATACCGCCAAGCATGGCCACATCGTATTGCAGCGGTGAATTGGCGTTGACGACGGTAAAAATTGACGGTTCCGACAGCATTTGATCGGCGGTGACACCGCGCGATATGCGCACCATTTCAATAGAATCCCTGATTCGCTGACGGTTCAGGGAATAACCGAAACCCATTTTGTCGGACAGCTTGATGGCCGCCTGTTCGGCGACGAGATGGCGGATCGGGGCATCGATATCGGTCGGTTCGACCGGATAGCCGGCGATTTGGTGAACGATGTTCAGGCTTTGCCCCAGGCGGATGAAATCACAGAAATCCTTGAAGTTGCCCTGGCGCCGGCCATTGTCCAGATCGGTGGCGTTGGGGGGGCTGGCGACCATGCAGAAAGCCGTGAAATTGCCGCCGTATTCCAGATTATGGGCCGGATTGCGGGCGTATCCGGTAAACTGTGCGGGCACGGTCTTGAGGGATTTCTCAATAAGTGCTGCATCGAAGCGCACGCGCGGTTCGCCGGGTTTCACATCGGCCCCGGCGGCTTTCAGGATATCGCGGGATTCCTGGCACAGAAAGTTAATGCCGATCTCGCCCAGGACCCTCAGAGAGGTCAGGTGGATGGATTCAATTTCATCGTCCGAGACAATATTGAACGGCTGATACGGGTTCTGCGGCTGCCGGTAGGGCAACTGCCTGAATTCATCGCCGCCGCCCCTGCGGCGGTCGGATTTACCGTTTGATCTGGCCCGTCTCGCCATTAGCAGCCTCTCCTGATTGCGTGAATTATAGGGATCGTCTGATTTACAGATACCAAAAAAGCGGCACATGAAGCCCCAAATGTGTCGCATTTGGGACTGTCAGCATACCGGGTGATCGGCCATTTTCAGGTGCAGTTCGTCATCGTCATGGGGATGGGCCTCGGCCACCGTTTCATCCAATTTGGCCGCCGCTTCGACTTGTCGTTGTTTGGGATCGTCCGCGATATCGGAAAATACCAAGACAACGGCGCCGGCATCGGTCAACGCCGATGCAACGGTTGCGGCGACGCCCAGTTCCTGCAAGGCGGCGTCCCCGGCGATCTTGCCGGTCAGGCCCGGTCCGAATCGAATTTCGGGAATGCGGTTCAGGGAAAAAGCGGCTTGATCCATGAAAATCTATTCTCTTTGTTTTATTGCGCAGGCCGGATGCCATTTTCCATTCCGACCGGGCATTTTTGGAAATCTCGCTGTCCGGTAAAATAATGTGTAAAAATGCGCTCCGTTACCAGAGGATAATGCCTGATGTCATTACGAAATTTCAGGGCCTGGCTGGGCATGTATGATTTACCGGCGCTGCGCCCGGCCCAGGATGCCTGGTGGGCCGGGCTGGCCAGGCGCCTGGCGGCGCATGGTATATCGAATGTGCCGGAACGACTGGAGCGGTCCGGGGCCGATCCCTACGATATCTGGCTGTCGCCGGATTTGTTGTTCGCCCAGACCTGCGGCTATCCGCTGACCCACCGGCTGGCGGGCCGGGTCCGGCTTCTTGGTACGCCGTGTTATGACGCACCCGGCTGCCAGGGGGCATTTTACCGCAGCCTGATTATCGTGCGCGGGGATTCCGGCATCGAAAATCTGGCCACCGCATTTCCGGCCAGGGTCGCCGTCAATGGCATGGATTCCTATTCGGGATGGCGGGCGCTGGCGGCAACGGTAGACGAACTGGGCCTTGAAATGGAACCATTCAGCGAGGTCATTATCAGCGGCGGCCACCTGGGCAGCATCGATCTGGTGCGTGAAGGCGACGCCGACCTGGCCGCCATCGACGGCGTCAGCTATGCCCTGAGCGGTGATGTCGAGCCGGAAAGACTGGTCGGCCTGCGCGTCTTGCATCAATGCGCGCCGGCGCCGGGGCTGCCCTACGTCACCGCCGCCGCCATGGCCGATACCGATGTCCGCCGCATGACCGCGGCCATCGGCGAGGCTTTTGACGATCCGGCTTTGGAAAAAGCCCGTCGAACCCTGCGCCTCAACGGTTTCAGCGCCGTGCCCCTGACGCAATACCGACGGTATATGAAGTAGGGCCGGTTTACTTGTTTTGGAAACCGATAAACATATAGCCGAGGTTGCGCAGGGTCTTGATATAGGCCGGGGCCTTCGGGTCGTCGTTCAGTTTTTTGCGTATTTTACCGATCAGTACATCGATGCTGCGATCATAAGGATCCCATTCGCGGCCGGCGACCATATCCAGAATCTGGTTGCGGCTCAGGGGGCGGTTGGGGCAGGCCGTCAGGGCGGCGAGAACCTGAAATTCGAAGGTCGTCAGAATTACTTCCCGGCCCCGCCTGGAAACCAGTTGGCCATTGCCCGGGTCGAAAATCCATTCGCCAAATTCGATGATATCGCCTTGCGGCGTGGCGGCGGGCGATGAAGGCCGCTTGCCCTTGTCGGCGGAACGGCGAAGAACGACGCCGACCCGTGCGCTCAACTCGCGGCTATGAAACGGTTTGGTGATGTAGTCGTCGGCGCCGATTTCAAGGCCGACCACCTTGTCGACAATGTCGTTTCTGCCGGTCAGCATAATAAAGGGGATGGCCGTGCTACCGGTCAGATCACGGGCCAGCGTAAGACCATCTTCGCCCGGTAGCGAGAGATCCAGTATAATCAGGGCTATGTCCTGTTCGGCGATAGAGCGACGCATTTGCCGGCCATCCGCAGCCTCGCTGACGCGATAGCCGTCGCGTTCCAGAATCCGGCCAACCGTGGCGCGCATATCTGGGTCGTCATCGACAATCAGGATACGCTCTCCGTTGGCCATGAAGGGAAATTCCTGTCGCTGGTTCGTATGCTATCGACGTTTCCATTCACAATAGCCCCATTACACAACTTTACAAATTCAAGGAGAGGGGAAATATATGGGTTATACCAGGGTATCGGGTTCATTCCTGGAAATTTGTATTGGATTCTTGTTGCGGACAACGCAAATTGCATTACTTCGTAGTCACTGTCGGCTATGACAACCGGCCTTGCATGACTGTCAGGCGATCCGGTCCGGTCAAAATGGCAAGCGATTAGAGACCGGGAAAAATCAAAGACGCGGAATGTCATGGAAAACTGTAAGCAAACCATCCTTAACCATCTTCATGAGATCGGTAACGGGCGCTGCTCTATTACCGAGTCGGTGATTTCCGCCGAAGACGACCCGGACGTGCGGGAGATTTTGACCCGCCTGTTAAAAATGCACGAGGATACCAGGTATCGCGACGAGCAGGCGGCGGTACATTCCCGCCATATGGCCAACAGTGAAAAGCGGTTCCGGGGCGCTTTCGAAAATACCGGCGTCGGGATGGCAATGGCCGACCGAAGCGGTAGATTTCGTCGCGTCAACGCATCAATGCGCAAAATATGCGGCTATTCGGAAGCGGAACTTCTTTCCCTGACTTTTTTCGACCTGGTGTATCCGGGTGATCTGAATTATTTCCGGGGGCTGCATGAGCGCCTGTATAATGGCGAAATACCGGAAGGATTTTTTCTCGCCGAAACGCGCTGTATTCACAAGGACGGCTCGATTGCCTGGGCCTTGGCGAATGTCGCCCTGCTATCTGAAAACGATGGCGATGATGTTTATACCATCGCCCATCTGGAAGATATTACCGAACGCAGGATGATTGATGAAAAACTGAAGCAATCTGAAAATCGCCTGGTGCTTCAAATCAACAGGACACCGCTTGGGGTCATCTACTGGGATGCGAATTTTAAAGTCAGGGAATGGAATCCTGCCGCTGAAACCATCTTCGGCTTTGCCAGTGAAGAGGCGGTGGGCCGACATGCCAGTGAACTGATAGTGCCGGTCGAGGCGCGTGAGCAGGTTGATGAGGTGTGGCAGGAATTGCTCAATAACCGGGGCGGCAGTTACGCGGTCAACCAGAACATCCGGAAGGATGGCGCGAAGATAACATGCGAATGGCACAATTCGCCGCTTATCAATGACGACGGAGAAGTCTTCGGCGTTTCATCGTTTGTCCGCGATATCAGTATGCGCATAAATATAGAAGAAGCGCTTCGGGCCAGCGAAGAACGCTGGCAGAGTTTGGCCGCAGCCAGCTTCGAAGGCGTCCTGATCCACGACAGCGGCGTTATCCTTGATGCCAACGAGCGATTGGCGATGATGTTCGATTGCAATCATTCGGATCTGGTCGGCGCCCGGGTGCTTGATCTCATTGCCGCAGAAAACCGCTCGCAGGTTCAGGATAATCTGTTGTGGCTGGTCGATGCGACCTTCGAGGCCACGGGGTTAGGCAAGGATGGGTCGGAATTTCCGATCGAGATATCTTCCCGTGGCATCGCCTACAGGGGAGCGACCCAAAGGGCCGTGGTTATCCGCGATTTAAGCCAATACAAGCAAACCGAAAATGCCCTGCGCCAGGAAAAGGAGCGGGCCGAAAAGGCCCTGACCGAACTGGCCTACCAGAAGGCGGCGCTGGACCAGCACGCCATTGTCGCGATTACCGACCCGAGCGGAATTATCACCTATGCGAACGATAAGTTCTGCGTTATTTCCGGCTACGAACGGGAAGAGCTGATCGGCAACAGCCATAGCGTCGTCAAGTCCGGCCTGCATCCGGTATCGTTTTTCAAGAATTTGTGGGAAACCATTTCCAGCGGCCAGGTATGGCGTTCCGAAGTCGTCAATCGGGCCAAGGACGGGTCGTTGTACTGGGTCGATACGACGATAGTACCGTTTCGCGGGGTCGATGGTGAAATTCAGCAGTATGTGGCTATTCGAAACGACATCACCGAGCTCAAGCAGACCGAACAGGCGTTGCGCACCAGCGAGGAACTTTTTTACAAGGCTTTCTCCGCCAGCCCGGCCCTGAACGCCATCCTGGAATTCGAAACCACCCGCATGATTAATGTCAATGATACCTGGCTTGATTTCATGGGCATGAAGCGGGACGAGGTTATTGGGAAGACTGTCGCCGAGATCGGTTTTTGGGCCGACCCCGGCAGTCGCCTGGATTTTATCGATACCCTGGAACGGGACGGGGTCGTGCGCGACCGTGAAATCAGGGTGCGAACCAATAGCGGTGAATTGCGGGATCTTCTGATTGCCGCAGATATCGTCGAATTCGCCGGCATGAAATGCATGATGGTGGTTTCGCTGGATATCGGCGAACGCAAGAAAACCGAAAACCTTGAGGCGCGGCTGGGCCGCGTCGTCGAAGGATCGCTAAACGAGATTTATGTTTTTACCGTCGACACCATGCGGTTCACGCAGGTCAACAAGGGGGCCCGCGAAAACCTCGGCTATTCCTCGGCTGAATTACTGGGCATGACGCCGCTCGACATCAAACCGCAGGTCAGCGCGCCGGAATTTGAAGCCCTGGTCAAGCGGCTGCGTGATAGCCGACAAGACGAGATATCCTTCGAGACCGTTCATCGGCGCAAGGATGGTACGATCTATGAAGTGGCCATCCGGCTGTGTTACCTGCGAGACGAAACACCGCCGGTATTCATAGCGTTTGTTGAAGATATCAGTGATCGCAAAGTGGCCGAAGAGGTCGCTCGCCGATCCCAGAAGATAGAAGCCGTCGGCCATTTGACCGGCGGCATCGCCCACGATTTCAACAATCTCCTGGGCATTATTCTCGGTAATCTTGATTTACTCGAAGAAGAACTTACGGCCAGCCAGGACCTGGCGCCGCTGGTGCGAACGGCGCAACGGGCGGCACTTCGCGGTTCGGAAATGACCAAGCGGCTACTGTCATTTTCCAGCAAGACGGCGCCCCGGACGATTTCCGTCAATATCAACGATTCCATCATCAGCATGGCCCCGCTGATCGACCGCTCACTGAGTCAGGAAATAGAAGTCGTAAATGAACTTTCCGGGAATTTGTGGAATACCCTTATCAACGACGGCGATTTCGAAGATGCGATTCTTAATCTAGCCATCAACGCGCACAAGGCCATGCCCGATGGTGGAAAGTTAACCTTTCGGACGGAAAATTCCGTCATCGGGCGCTACACCGCCGCCGCGCCTTCGGCGATCAAACCGGGTGAATATGTTCATCTCTCGGTATCGGATACCGGCACCGGTATTGCCAGGGACATTATCGACAAGATATTTGACCCGTTCTTCACCACCGACGGGCAGGGCGCCGGCACCGGGCTTGGCCTAAGCATGGTTTACGGCTTCGTCGAACGCTCGGGCGGGTCGATATCGGTCCAGTCCGAAGCGGGCCGGGGCGCCACCTTCAACATCTATTTGCCCAGGGACATCCTGGCGGAAGTCGCCAGGGAAAATAATTCAGAAGAAGAAAGTCCCGTGGCCATGGGACATGAAACTATCCTTGTGGTTGACGACGAACCGGATCTGGTGGAACTGGCCAAGGGAATCCTTGGCAAGCATGGCTATAATGTATTGACGGCTGGAAATGCCGAACAGGCGCTGCATATTCTGGACGAGTCGGGGGTCGGTAAAATTGACCTGCTATTTTCCGACATCGTAATGCCGGGAAGCATGAACGGCCTGGAACTTGCCCGCGCCGCGCTGGCCCGTGATCCTGGTCTCAGGGTCCTGATGGCGACCGGATACATGCAAAAAGTCACCGATGCCGATATGTACACCGATATTACCGGCACCCTGCTGAGCAAGCCATACAGCAAAACCGACCTGACCCAGGGAATCCGGGCCGCGCTTGACGGTATCAGATAGCACTGATTAGGGGCCGGGTAAGGCGCTTGTCGGCGATCCCAATTACAAAACTTTACAAACAAACCGGCGCGGCTTAATCCGCCGGTTACAGGCGCCGCATAGCATTCGGTCGGAGCGGTGAAAAGTACCGCGTATTTCCAGGAATGGCCGGTTCAAGAAAGAAATTTTTAAATGCAGATGCAGCTACAATACAGGCCCAAGGTTCTGGTCGTCGATGATGAAGTGGATATTTCAGATTTCATCTGTGCGGCGGCGGAAAAACAGGGCTATCAGGCTACCGCTTTAAATGATTCGACCGAGTTCGCCAGCACCTATCTGATTGACACCAGCCTGATCGTTCTTGACCTTAACATGCCGGGGGTCGATGGCATCGAAGTGATCCGCTTTCTGGCCGCAAACAAGAGCCAGGCGTCGCTGGTTATTTCCAGTGGCTCGGACAAGGCGATTCTGCGCTCGGCCGAGGAACTGGCCAAGGCGCACGGTCTGGACGTTATCGGAGTACTCAAGAAACCGGTGCGTCTGGCTGAATTAAAGAGACTGTTTGCCCGATACGCCAAACCGCTGCCCCGACCGCAACATATTCCTCTGGGTGGCAGCGACGAATTTCCCTCGGTCGATGATTTGCGCGAAGCGATAGACAGTGGCGGCCTGTCGCTGGCCTGTCAGCCGCAAATAAACTTGCAGACGGGCGATCTTACCGGTGTCGAGATGCTGGTCCGCTGGCAGCATTCGGTAAAGGGCGCCATCCCGCCGTACTATTTTGTGCCGATGGCCGAAAAAGCCCATCTGATCGATGAATTGACCGCTTTTGTCGTCTCGCATTCACTGCGGCAGGCCGGCGCCTGGCGGACCGAGGGTATCGATACGCGGGTATCGATAAACATGTCGCCGTTGAGCCTGACGGACGTCGAATTACCGGAAAAAATCAGCGACCTCGCGCGCCAAAACAGGGTCGATCCCGCACGGGTGGTGATTGAGGTGACGGAAACCGCGCTGGCCCAAAACATGGTGCAATTTCTCGATGTCTTGACCCGTCTGCGGCTGAAGGGGTTCAAGCTGTCGATTGACGATTTCGGGACCGGCTATTCATCCATGGGGCAGTTAATCCGCGCCCCCTTTAACGAACTCAAGATAGACCGGACATTCGTGAAAGACATTCGGTCCGCCAGGGACAGCCGGGTGATTATCGGAAGCTCCATAAAAATGGCGCACGATCTGGGCATAACGGTAGTTGCCGAGGGTATCGAAACGGCGGCCGACTGGAATTTTCTGCATGATCTGGGTTGTGACGACGGCCAGGGGTACTGGATGGCCCGTCCAATGCCGACACGGGAGTTGGGGAAATGGATAAATACAAGGGAGGGAACAAGGTAAATGCAGGAACAACCGGACACTCGGCCCGACGGGCCGTGCGAAAATGCCAGGCGAATATTGGTTATCGATGACGATGCCGATATTACCGAGATTATCTATCGAGCCTTGCACAACAAGCACAACCGCGTCGTCACCATGAACCAGATGGAAGTAGTGCTGGACTCACCATGGTCCCTGGAAAACTGCGACATCGCCATTGTTGATCTGTTTATGCCGGGCATCGGCGGTATCGAAGGCATTAGGAGAATCAGGGAACAAAACCCGGTGTGCAAGATTATCGCCATATCCGGCGGTTGGGGCGAAATGAACATATACGACGCACTCAGCGCGGCGGAGAAAATTGGCGCCGACATGGTCCTCGCGAAACCGTTCCGCATCAACGACATTCGCGAAACCGTGCGCCAGGTTCTGGCCGGCTTGTCGATGCCGTCTCCGACATAGAGGCCACCTTGCCGGAAGATTTTGTGACTACCCGCTTTATTGGAATGTTCGGTATTGGAAATGCCCAGCACGGTATGGTCCGCCAATGTTGGCGGAACATGTAAACAAGCAAAGCCCTTCATGGAAGGCCTGTCGAAAACTGAAAAAGAAGGGAGGAAAAACAAAAAAAGCAGCTTAAACCACCAAAATCCCCATCATGTCCGCCCCTCAGGCCTGGTGGCGCGCTTGGAAATAGAATCTGCCAACTGTTGACGTAAATTTGTCGCGACGTAATTAAATTCGGCCTTAGAATGGCTGCAGAGAATTTTCTATTTCCTAGACGATGGTACAAAGTTGTAATTTCAATGAACCAACGGGTTACATGGAAAATACCCGTCAAACCACAGGACATTGGAATACATGCGGAAATACCTGCACATCTATCTCGACGATCAATCGATAGATACCAAGGAATTACACGGCGAGGATATTGCCCGCGCCGGTCGCTACCTAATCGCCAAGTCGCTGCTTGAAAATGGCATCGCCACGGTCGATCCATTGTCGGCCGAAAACCCGTTAATTTTCTCTGCCGGTCCCTTCGCCGGAACCAATATGTCAAACGGCAACCGTCTCAGTGTTGGCTGCAAAAGCCCACTTACCGGCGGCATCAAGGAATCCAACGTTGGTGGCACCTTCGCCATGGCGCTGGGTCATCAGGCACTGGCCGGATTTACCTTGCACGGGCGCTCGGCCGACTGGGTGGTCCTCTATTTTGCCAAGGATGGAACAATCACCTTTGATGATGCGGCTCCCTATATGGGCAAGGGCAATTTTGAAGCCGCTGCCCGGCTGCATGAAAAGTATGGCAAGAAAGTCAGTTTGGCGTTGTGTGGGCCCATCGGTGAATATCAGGGTTTGATCGCCGGCATCAGTTTCAGCGACCGCGAAAACCGGCCGGTGCGTCTCGCCGGGCGTGGGGGCGTCGGCGCCGTCATGGGCTCGAAAAAAATCAAAGCCATCGTCGTCGAGATGAACCGGATGCCGGAACTGCACGACAAGAAAAAAGTTATTGCCACCGTTCGCGATTATGCCACAAGGCTTGAGGCCGAAACCGCCGTCCAGAACGTGAGAAAACTGGGAACGGCGATGGTCGCCGATATGACCAATTACACCGGCGGCCTGCCGGTTCGTAACTTCACCGGCGGGCAGTTTATCGATATCGACAAGGGAATACTGAAACTTGGTGGACAGTATATCCATGAACGAAATGTCGAACGAGGCGGCGATCCTTCACACGCCTGCATGCCCGGTTGCGTAATCAAGTGCTCCAATGTTTATGTCGATGAAAACGGCGAGGAATTGGTTTCGCCACTGGAATACGAGACACTTTGCCTGATGGGCTGCAACTGTGGCATCGATGATCCGGATGACGTCGCTAAACTGAACAACATCGCCAACGATTTAGGTATCGACACCATCGAGATCGGCGCCACGCTGGGTATCCTGATGGATAGCGGTCGAGCGGAATTTGGCGATTTGGAATTCATGGCTAGCGCCCTGGAGGACATCCGTCAGGGCAACAAAAACGGTCGCCTACTGGCCCTGGGAACGGCCCGTGTCGGTGAACATTACGGCATCAAGCGGGTGCCCGTGATCAAGAAGCAGGCGATTAGCGCCTATGATCCCAGGGTCATCGAAGTGACCGGCATTTCGATGATGCTGACGGCCCAGGGCGCAGACCACACGGTCGGTAACCATCCAGCCTACGAATGTGCCGACAAGACTGTCAAGGAACTGGCGAAAGAGAGTCTCGAAATTCAGATACATGGTGCCATAACAGATTCTTTCGGTCTTTGCCTGTTGGGCCGCTCGGTGACCAATGCCAATCATTCGCTGATCGCCGATGGTATTAACAATGCCCTCGGCACTAATCTCGATGCATCATTCATCTGGCAAATTGGGCTCGATACCCTGAAGCTGGAAAAGAAATTCAACGAAGTCGCAGGGTTTAGCGAAAGCGACGACGAATTGCCGGCCTTCTTCCATCACGAAGCCCTGCCGCCGACCGGGCGTGTGGCACGTCTGCATGCGCGGGAATTAAACCGATATTTCAGCGAACTGATGGGGCAAGCCTTACCCGATCAAAACTGCTAGGTTGCATAGGGTGTTTCTGTAGGCTTACACAACTTCTTGGTTTTCGACGGGACAAACATCGATAAGGATATCGGGTGAGTTGACCAGCGTCTTGTGAATACGGCAGGCTTTGGCAACGCTGTTTATAATCTCCTTTTGGTTTTCGGGAACACTGTCATCGACGAAAACCTTAATAGATATCTCCGCATAGCTGTTTGTCGCTTCATCCACTTCGCTGAAAAGTACCAAGCGTAGATTTTCTGTCTGCAATTCCTTGCGCCGCATATAGTGTCCAACCGTTGTAATGGTGCAGCCTCCCAGCGCAAGCAAAAGTAAATCAATCGAGCGGGGACCATTTTCCTTGCCCGGACCGGCAGAAATATCCAAGCTTGACGTACGACCAATAACGCTCGCTCCATCATTCCCGAAAGTGAAGGTCGCCTCAGCCATGCGACCCTCTGGCTTGCTTTAACTGCCGCTTTTCGGTGCGTCTTGCTTTCGGCGGTACCGCCCGGCGATTGGCGACATCACCCGTTTCACGCGCGCCTCTCGCCGCCAGGACCCAACCTCCGGGGGCCCGCCGTTGATGCTTTTGAGATATATAGAACCGGGTTCGGTCACTGCGATAGAGGCTGACGCTATGCTCTATTGGCTGACGCTTCCGGTTGTAGGTGGTACGTGTCACGGAAAGCAGAGCCCGGCCGGCATTAACTTCCAGAAGTGCCGCCTGCTTGGTGTCGGCCATAATGGCTTCGATGATCTGATCGGCCTCCTCCGCTTGAACGCCACACCGTTGGCTCAGGGTTTCAAGTAAGTGCTTGGCCGCAAGATCTTTTTTGCTTAACCGCTCGCCCATCCAGGTGGGCAGGTACACCCTGGTTGCGGAAAACGGCTCGCCATCTATGTCGACAACGCGAAGAAAACTGTAGGCGACATCATTCGGCGAAAGCCCCAGGGCTTCCGCGGCAGAGTGGGGCGGGCGGCCGATTTTTTCCTCTTGGACTCTCAATTTGGCGGGAATTCCCAGTGCGATCAGGTCTTCCAGCAGGCAGGTCATTTTGAGTTCGGTAACGCTTTTACCCACCGAGCGTACAAAAGAACCGCGACCCGGTTCACGGCAGATTATGCCGTCGTGTTCGAGGTTGTTGAGCGCCTGACGAACCGTCGCCCTGCTGACCTGAAACATCTTTCCAAGATCCGCTTCCGAAGGAATTCGATCATCGACGCGTAATTCACCGCTCGATATCTTGTCTCGCAGAATTTCTTCGATCTGATGGTAGTAGGGCGTTGGGCCCCGCTTCAGCGGCCTCATTAAGGTGACTCCTGATTTCCACAAATGGTCCATTGACAGAATGTACTAATGTCCATACGGTTGCAAGTCTGAAACTATAAAACACAATAAAAAAAAGACGGTGTATGACAATAATCTGACGATCAGTCCGTGGAGCGCGTCCGGATATCGAACGTCTGATTTCAAAGCCGTTGTCTAATGGAGAGGTTATTGGCTGGGCCGTTGCAATGAAACAGAAGGCATCAATTGGGATCCACAACTGGTTCCTTACGCAAGTTCGGCAACCCGTACCGAAATTAGCGGAATGGATATTTGGTCTGGCGCTGGCGAGTCTATCCATTTACACCGCCGGTTTTGGTTTGCTGGATGATGTTCTTCAACGCACATTAATGGTTTCCGTTTCCGTCGTCGCGGTGGCGTTGGCTGAACCACTCGCGAAACGGTTTCCGGACCTTCCGGCAGGCGGAAAAATATTACTCTGGACGGTCGACCTGGTCATCGTCGCGGCCATGACGCTCAGTATTTTTTGGGTTTTTCGTCTGCAGGACTCGTTGTGGGAGGGCGTCTACGAGTTCACCGCGCTCGATCTTTTTTTTGCGGCCAGCGGTATGGTCGCGTTGCTTGAAATCACTCGCCGGGCTATGGGGCTTCCGCTCGCCATGATCGGCGTACTGGCTATTGCGTACGGTTTGTTCGGTGAATATCTGCCGTGGATATTAAATCATCCGAGTTATAGCCTTGAAGAAACCTTGCAGGCAATTTGGTACAGCTTCGACGGCGTTTTCGGCCTTCCCGCAGCCGTAGTCGGTGGGCAGATTTTCGTGTTTTTCGTTTTTGGCGCCATGCTGCTGGGGACGGGCGCCGGTGCGACATTGCTGAAGGTTTCGACAACCGTCACCGGGCGTTTGCGCGGTGGTCCGGCCCATGCCGCCATCGTTTCCAGCGCGCTATTCGGCACAATTTCCGGCAGCGTAACCGCAAATGTCGTCGGGACCGGGGTCTTCACTATTCCGATGACCAAAAGCCGGGGGTTCGCGGCCCATTTTGCCGGTGGCGTTGAGGCCGCGGCTTCGACAGGGGGGCAATTCATGCCTCCCGTCATGGGCGCCGCTGCATTCCTGATGGCGGAAATGTTGGGTGTATCCTATCTGACCGTCACCTTTGCCGCACTGTTGCCCTCAATGTTCTATTACGGAAGCCTGTTCGTGGCGGTATCTGTCGAGGCCGCGAGAAAAAACCTGAAACCGATACCAGAAGCTGAAAGGCCACGCCTGACCCGCGAGGACTGGAAGCAAATGCTGACTTTTGTAATCCCAGTGTGCGTTATTGTGTTTACCTTGATAATGGGCCGGTCACCGGCTGTGGTGGGATTGTTCGGCCTGTTGGCAACCGTGGCCACCGGATTGATATTCAATCCCGAACTCCGCCGCAATCCTGGGCAGTTGATTGATAGTCTGGCGCAGGGTGGTATGGCCGGCGCCCGCATTATGGTCGCCGTCGGAACCATCGGGATTGTCGTTGGGGTCCTTAGCTTCACCGGCCTGGGTATCGAATTTGCGATGACGGTGATGTCCCTGGGTGGGGACAGTCTGATCATTTCTTTGATCCTGACGATGTTTGCCTGCCTGGTCTTGGGCATGGGGCTACCGACGTTACCGGCCTATCTGATTATCGTGCTGATCATGGGGCCGGCGCTTCAGCAACTGGCGGTTCCGCCGTTAACAACTCATTTATTTGTGCTTTATTTCGGAGTTCTTTCGGCGATCACGCCCCCGGTCGCGGTTGCCGCTTTTGCCGCGGCACCGATCGCCGGGTCTCATCCTCTTCGTACCGCAGTGACGGCGATGCGGTTGGCCGCGGTCGGGTTTATCATTCCGTTCGTCTTCGTCTATCACCCTTCGCTGCTTCTCGGAGAGGAGTTTCAGCTCTGGCCGCTTTTGTGGATCGCTTTACGTCTGGTGCTTGCGATCTGGCTGTTGACGACGGGCCTCGCCGGGTATGACAAAACCAAGCTGTCGTATCTTGGGCGTGGAGTGAGGGTCGCCATCGGTGTCCTAGTTCTGGTTCCCGAACCATGGGTGGCCGTAATCACTTTTGTCTTCGGCACGGTTTTGGTTTCGGTGGCCCGTCACCCAAGCGGCTCAACCCTTTTTGAAAGAGCCGTCAAGGCCCGTTTAGGCGGGACGCGAGCGTAACAATTCGTAGAGAAAACAAAAAAAGGAGGAAACAATGTTAAGTTTGATAAGGGCCGCACAAGGCGTGCTGTTGGCAATGGTGCTGGTATTCGCCAGTTCCTATCCAGGCTATGCGAAGGAGACTTACAAGCTCAGCACCCTTGCACCGGGAAGTTCGTCATACATCGTCGGGACGAGTTTCGCGAGGGTCATCATGAAGTATCTACCCGACGCCGATATCCGCATCAACTCGACCGGGACAGGCACTCAACAGACGCTGAACATGGCGCGCGGCAAATCTGATTTCGCTCATTTTGGCGGGCCATCCTACTACTGGATGTCGACCCAGACCGGACCCTATCGGAAGGTTGCCGACGCCAAGGAATTGGTTAAGGGCTTGCGCAACCTTTTCAGTTTCCCCCTTGGCGCCTACACCATGGTTACATATGCCGACAGCGGTATTAAGTCGCTTAAAGACATCAAGGGCAAAAGAGTTTTCCTCGGCCCACCGGGCGGCGGCGCGACCAGGGTTATTACCGCAATGGTCACCGATTCCACGGGATTCACCCCAGGCAAGGATTTCAAGACGGTCAAGATGGGATGGGGGGCAGCGCGTCAGTCGTTCCAGGATCATAACATTGACCTCTGGATCAGTCCGGCGAATAATCCTGATGCAAAGATCAAAGAAATTTCTCTTTCCAACAAGATCCGGATTCTGTCGCTGGACCCAGCCGATTTTAATAAACCTAATATCAAAAAGGCACTGAAAATCCCTGGCCGAACGATTGTCGATATTCCACCCGACGTTTATGGAAAAAACCAGGTCAACACGACGTCGGCCAAAACGCTGGGAACCTGGCTTGGATTCGGAACACGAAAAGAAATGCCCGATGACGTGGTCTACAATTTCATAAAAACGTTCTGGGAACATATCGACGAAGTGCACAGTCAGGCGGCGTGGTTAAGCAGCTTGCGCCTGGAAACAGCCATTAAAGAAATGGATGGGCCGCTGCACCCTGGTGCAATAAAGTACTATCGGGAGGTCGGCCTGAGCATCCCCGACAGACTAATTCCGAAGGACTGAGATTAGTCGAAGGACAAGCGGATTGATACCCACAGCTACCTGTCCTTAAGTAATGCTAGGTAGCCCCAACATAATGAAATCGATCAAATCATCTGCCATCAAACGAATCTGTTTGATGGCAGAATGATCTAGAAGGAGGCGATAAGAACATGTGCTCACAACGGGTGGCCTATAGCTATTGCGATATGTGTAACCAGGTACCCAAGTGTGGCATGAAGCTGCACGTGGATGGAGAACGCATCGTCAGCATCGAGGATCGAGAGAACTACCCGGCTGGGCCACTGTGCATCAAGGGTCTCGCAACACTTGAAGAGTTGTACCACCCTGATCGCCTGCTCTATCCGCTACAGCGTACGACTCCGAAAGGAAGCCCGGATGCAGGCTGGAAAAGAATTTCCTGGGAGGAGGCTTACAAAAATATTGCCAGCAAGCTGAACGAGGTCAAAGCAAAATACGGCCCCGAGAAGGTAGCCTTTTTTGTCGGCGATCCCAAAGAACCACGACCGGCGGTTCAACGCCTGGCTTATACCTTCGGCTCTCCGAATTTCGGAACCGAGAGTTCTCTCTGTTCTCGAGCCACCGTAATGGCTTCTCAACTGACCTTTGGGCTGGCCACCGGTGGCGGGCGCCCGACCGAAGACACGGGGACCTGTATGATCTGGACCAGAAACCTGGCCAACACGGCACCCTTTGAGATGGAGCGTCTCAAGAAGGCCAAAGAAAAAGGGCTGAAGTTCGTGGTCATCGACCCCCGGCCCACCGCCACCGTGCAGCAGGTCGCTGATGTTCATTTGCAACTCAGGCCCGGAACCGACGGTGCCCTGGCTTTGGGATTGATCCATTTGATGATCAAGGAGAATTTGTTCGACAGCGACTTTGTTTCGCAATGGACATCCGGATTCGATGAACTGGCGAAATATGCCGAGGAATTTCCGCTTGATGAAGTCGAGCGGATCACGCTGGTTCCGAGGAAACGACTCGAAGAGGCCGTCAGGCTACTTGCATCATGCCGACCGGTAACCTGGATCGGCAGCTCATCGGCAACGGTCCATTCGTCCAATGGCCTGCAAAACCACCGGGCAATCCTTTGCCTGCTGGCCCTTATTGGCGACTTTGATGTGCCGGGGGGATTGACCATCCCGACCAATCCCTTACCCATAAACATGTTCGGCGGCACCGTAGATTTCACCCGAGAACGTGATCTGTGGCCCGAGCTGCAAAAGAAACGGATCGACAAGGAACGTTTTCCGGTCTGGACTCTCTTCAACACAGAAATTCAGATGAACATGCTTCCCGAGTACGTCCAGGAAGGGCAGATCAAGGCCATGGTCATGTTTGGCGCCAATGCCATGATGTGGCCGCAGAGCGGACTTTATCAAGAAGCGATCGGGAACCTCGAATTTTCCGTTGCGGCCGACTATTTCCTGCGGCCCTGGACTCACAATTATGTCGATATGGTGTTGCCGGCGGCCATGGCTCCCGAAAGAATGAGCCCGGTTGCCATTTTTGGACGCAAGATTTTCCTTCGCGATCCCGTCGTTTCGCCGGCGGGTGAGGCCAAGCCAGACTGGGTCATCGCCCTGGAAATGGGAACCCATCTTGGGTATGGCAAAGAATGCTGGGACGGCGACGAGTCTCAGGCCCTTGATTCTATCCTGAGCTCGGTGGATTTAACGGTAGAAGGCTTACGGAAGGAAGGAGCGAACGGCGTGGTCGTTCCGGCCTCCGGTCCGGATCAGTCCCGGAAATACGAGAAAGGCCTGCTACGTGCAGACGGAAAACCCGGCTTCAATACACCCAGCGGTAAGATTGAGTTTCTATCGCAAGTATTGGAACAGCACGGTCTTGACCCGCTTCCTCGCTACAAGGAACCGGTGGAAAGTCCAATAAGCACCCCGGAACTGGCGAAGGAATTTCCCCTGGTTCTCAACACGGGCTCCAGAGTTCTTATGTTTACCCACAGTAAGTTACGGGAGATTCCCTCGCTTCGTAAACTGATGCCTTACGCCACGGTGAATATCCATCCCCAGGAAGCAGAGGTGCAGGGCATCAGCCAGGACGATGATGTTGAACTGGAAACCCCACACGGACGCATTCAGTTGAAAGCGAATATTACCGAGCAAGTACTTCCCGGTGTCGTGGATGTCTCACACGGGTGGGCGGACGCCAACGTAAATGAGGTGGTGGCTCGATACTTTGACCCGATCTCGGGCTTTCCCGCTTTTAGGGAAGGGCTATGTCGAGTGAGGAGAGTCGGCGTGCAAACCTGAGCCAACGCCCAGTCTCTTGACGAGCCTCGTTGCCAATCACTTTC
>CAZZKE010000002.1:0-48084 GCA_964655005.1 uncultured Thalassospiraceae bacterium
TTACGAGAGTTTTTCGATTTTCATGGACCATACCGGATTGCATAAATAATGACCCAGACCAGAACCTGCGGCGAGGCGTTGGTGCGACTGCTGGAGCGGCGCGGCGTCGATACCGTGTTCGGCATTCCCGGCGTCCACACGCTGGAGTTATACCGGGGCCTGGCCGGCAGTTCCATCCGCCATGTCCTGGTCCGCCATGAACAGGGCGCCGGCTTCATGGCCGACGGCTACGCCCGGCTGAGCGGACGCCCCGGCGTATGTTTCGTTATCACCGGCCCCGGGCTGACCAACATCGCCACCGCCATCGGCCAGGCCTATTCGGAATCCGTGCCGATGCTGATTATCTCCACGGTCCGCGCCACCGGGGATCTGGATAACCAGCAGGGCCGGCTGCATGAAATCAGCGACCAGCGGTCGGTGACGGCGCCGCTTTGCGGATTCGCCGCGACCGCCATGTCGCCCGACGAGGTGCCGGTGCTGATCGACAAGGCGTTCGCCGTTTTCGAAAGTGCCCGCCCGCGCCCGGTGCATATCGAAATACCGCTGGATGTTCTAGCCATGCCAGTCGACGGCGACTGGCGACCGGCCTCGACATTATCCCGCCCAACCCCCGACCCAACCGATCTCGCCGCCGCCGCAAGGCTGCTTGGCCAGGCCAGCAGGCCGGTTATCATCGCCGGCGGCGGGGCCTGTGACGGCGGGGCGGACCTGGTCCGGCTGGCCGAGTCGCTAGCCGCGCCGGTAATCACCACGGTCGCCGCCAAGGGCCTGATCGATGACGCTCACCCGCTTTGCCTGTCGAGCACCCTGCCGCGCACCGAGACCCAGGAATTGCTGGCCCAGGCCGACGCCGTGCTGGCGGTCGGCACCGAACTGGCGGAAACCGATAGCTGGGTGGACCGGCTGTCCCTGCCCGGCGCCATCGTCAGGATCGATATCGATCCGGGGCAAATCGACAGTCCTTACGCGGCCACCGTCGGCATTATAGCGGACGCCGCCGCCGCCCTGGCCGGCCTGGCCGGTTTGCTGTCGGAGCATATCCCCGGCGATACCGCCGCCGTCGAAAAACGGGTCGGCAAAATTCGGCGGACCCACAGGGAAGATGAAACGGCACTAAGGAAAAGCCACCGCCGGGTCCTTGAGGTTTTGAAGGCAGGCCTGCCCGAATCGGCGGCCATATTCACCGATATGACGCAGATCGCCTATTCGGGAAACGATATTTTCCCATCCTCCCGGCCCCGGTCATGGTTTCACCCCAGCGGTTTCGGGACCCTGGGTTATGCCCTGCCCGCCGCCATCGGCGGCAAACTGGCGTCGCCATCGACGACGGTTGTAGCCCTGGCCGGCGACGCCGGATTCCAGTTCACCGTTCAGGAACTGGCGGTGGCCATGGAACTTGACCTGCACATAGTCGTCATATTGTGGAACAACGACGCCCTGGGCCAAATTCGCGACGACATGGTGGCCATGGGAATCGAAAAAATCGGCGTCGAGCAGCGTAACCCGGATTTCTCCCTGCTGGCCAAGGCCTACGGCGCCGCCTACCGGCGGTCCGGCGGCGCCGATCAGTTGGCCGGCGACCTTGCGGAGGCGCTGGCCGGATCCGGAACCTGGATGATAGAAGTCAGGCAGGTCGATTTTTCATAACGAAACGGGCGATCCGCCTGCACCCTTCGGCCAGGTCGGCATCCGAAGCGGCCAGGCTTAGCCGCACATGGCCGGCCCCGCTGGGACCGAAGGCCTCGCCGGAAAGTACCGAAACGTTTTCGCTTTCATAAAGCCGTTCCATGAATTGCCCGGATGTCATTCCGGTGGCCCGGATATCGGCCATCACGAACATGCCGCCTTCGGGCCATCCGGCGGTGACCCCGTCGATGGCGTCAAGGTCGGCACAAACCCGGTCCCGACGCGCCCTGTATGTTTTCTTCATTTGGTCGAGTTCATCCAGGTGGTTGCCAAGGGCAAACAGCGCCGCGTCCTGAATAAACGGCGACAGGCCATACAGCATACTGCCGGCCAGGTTTTCGACATGCCTGATCAGCCCGGTCGGGCCGATCAGCCAGCCCAGCCGCCAACCGGTCATGGCGTGGGATTTCGAAAGGCTGGAAACGGTCGCGGTGCGTTCGGCCATTCCGGGTAATGCGCACGGGCTTGTATGGGGCGGGCCATAGGTGATGCCGGCATAGACCTCGTCGGAAATCAGCCACAAATCATGACGCCGACAGATGGCCGCCAGTTCTTCCAGGACATCGCGCCCAAGCACGGCCCCGGTCGGATTATGCGGCGTATTGATCAGCAGGGCGCGGCTGTTCGGGCCGATCGCCGCCTCGATCCGCCGGGGATCGAGGCGGAAGCCGTGTTCGGGATCAAGCGCCACATTCACCAGCGTCGCGCCGCAGGCCCCGACCACCCCCTCGTATGTCACATACATGGGTTCCGGTACGATAATTTCATCGCCGGAACCAAGCACGCACATGGCGGTCATCATCAGGACGTTCTGCGCCCCGGCCAGAATGGCCACGTTGTCGCCGGTTACCTGCTGGCCGGTGTCGCGCCGGTGGTTGTCGGCGACCGCCTGACGCAATTCGGCAATGCCGACCGGCGGCGTGTAGTGATGCCGTCCCCGGCGCAGGCTGTCCACCGCAACCTCGACAATCGGGTCCGGCGTATTGAAATCGGGATCGCCGACCGACAGCACGATAACATCCTCGCCGCGCCGCCAGCGTTGCTCGGCCAGATGGTGGATATCCCAGGCGCGGGCGCCATCGCCGGCGATGCGCTCGACTAGCGGTGCGTATTTCATGGCCGAAAACATTCCATAGAACTTATCGTCTTTCCTACTATAATGGGATCGTATAACAATGAAGTTAAGCTGCATCCCACAAGGAAACGAATACTTTCTTTGAGAGCAGATGCAGGAATTTTATAATACTTGAATGACAGGGAGTAAAATTATGAAAAATATATGGAAACTTGTTCTGGGAGCAGTCCTGCTGACGGCGCCCATAGCCGGCGCCGATGCCGGCGAAGTCCTGAACCGGGTCATCAAAAACAAGGTTGTCATTCTTGCATCGGACGCCGAATATCCGCCGCAATCGTTCCTTAACAAGAAAAACGAAATGGATGGCTTCGACGTCGATGTCGGCAAGGAAATCGCCAAACGCTTCGGCGCCAAACTGAAAATCGTCACGCCGGGCTGGGATATCATTACCGCCGGCAACTGGGGCACCCGCTGGGATATATCGGTCGGCTCGATGACCCCGACCAAGGCCCGCGCCAAGGTCCTTACCTTCCCGGCCGTCTACTATTACACCCCGGCTTCGTTCGCCGTTCATAAAGACAGTAAAATCAACAGCATATCGGGCCTTAACGGCAAGAAAATCGGCGTCTGCGGCGGCTGTACCTACGAATCGTACATGAACAAAAATCTGGTTATCGACGCCCAGGGAACGCCCAAGTTCAACTATCAGGTGACCGCCGGTGAACTTCGTTCCTACGAGACCGACGTCAACGCCTTCGACGATCTGCGGGTCGGTGACGGCAAGCGTCTGGACGCCGTGCTGTCGTCTTTGCCGACCATCCAGGAAGCCATAAAGAACGGCTATCCCATGAAGGTCCTGGGCGAGCCGGTTTTCTACGAACCGCTGGCGGTTGCGGTCGACAAGGGCGACCCCGAATTCGCCGCGAAAATTGCCGATACCATAAAGGCGATGCACGACGACGGCACCTTGAAGAAACTGTCCATGAAATGGTACGGCGTCGATTATTCAAGCGCCAAATAGCGCATAGAATTGGACCTCTATGAATTATTAGGGAGGCGCTGGTTTCGGCTGGCGCTTCTCTTTATCGTCGTGACGGTTCTGGCCGTCGCCATGAAACTGGCCGACACCGTGGTCGGCCAGTGGATGGCGCCGGCGCTGGGGGTCATGACCGACCCCGGTTTTTTCGATCAGTTGCAGGTCGGCCTCATACTGGGTACGGCCTTCGTCCTGAATTCCCTGGCGATCCGGTTGCTGCCGTTCCGGGCGCAATTGCTGGTGATCTGGCTGGAACTGCTGATTCTGGTCCTGGCCTTTTTCGATTCCTTCGGCCTCAGCTATCCGTTTATCTGGACGCGCCTGCCCTTCCTGATAACCCAGGGGGCGTTTACCACCATTTATATCTCCATGATCGCTATTTTTCTGGCCTGTATCCTGGCCATGGCCGGGGCCCTGGCGCGGTTGTCACGGAACGGCCCGGCCTATGGCATAGCCACTTTTTACATATCCTTTTTCCGCGGCACGCCGTTGCTGCTTCAGGTCTATCTGATTTATCTGGGGCTGCCGCAACTGGGCTACGACGTGGCGGCGGTACCGGCGGGCATCGCCGCCCTGTCGTTATGTTACGGCGCCTACATGGCGGAGATATTCCGGGCCGGGATCCAGAGCATTTCCCATGGCCAAAACGAGGCCGGGCTGGCCCTTGGCCTGCACAAGGGAACAATCATGCGCAAAATCATCCTGCCCCAGGCCATGCGTATCATCATCCCGCCGACCGGCAATCAATTTATCGCCATGCTCAAGGATAGCTCGCTGATTTCGGTGATCGGGGTCTGGGATCTGATGTTCCTGGCCCGCACCCAGGGCCGCAGTGAATTCAAGCACCTGGAAATGCTGATTACGGCGGCCCTTATCTACTGGATCATTTCGGCGATGTTCGAACTGATCCAGGTGCGCATCGAAAAGCATTACGGCAAAAGTCTGCTGCGGTAAATATCCAGGGGGCCGAATGCTTTTACATAATCTGGACGCATCGGGAGTGCTGGCGGGGCTGCGCGAGGGCAAATTTTCAGTCGGCGAGTATGTCGGGGAATTACTGCTGCGGGCCGGGCGGTATTCGGACCTGAACGCCTTTTCCTCGCTGGATGAAGACGACATCCGGGCCAATGCTGATGCCGCCGATGCGGCATTGCGGCGGGCCGACACAATCGGGGCGCTGCATGGCCTGGCCATCGCCATCAAGGATAACATCAATGTGGCCGGGCAGCCAACTACCGCCGGCACCCCGGCCCTGCGAAACAACAGGACCAAGGCCGACGCCCCCGTGGTCGATGCCTTGCGGCGGGCCGGGGCGATCCCGTTCGGGCGCACCAACATGCATGAACTGGCTTATGGCCTGACCAGCAACAACGCCGCCTTCGGCGCGGTTCGCAACCCCTATGATCGCGACCTGATCGCCGGCGGCAGCAGCGGCGGCTCGGCGGTGGCGGTGGCGGCGCGGCTGGTTCCGGCGGCGCTCGGCACCGATACCGGCGGCTCGGTGCGGGTGCCCGCCGCACTGTGCGGCCTGGTCGGATTGCGGCCCACCATCGGGCGCTATTCGGCGGCCGGGATCGTGCCGATTTCGCACACTCGCGATACCGCCGGGCCGATCACCCGAAGCGTCGCCGACGCCGTACTGCTGGATGGCGTTCTTGGCGGCCAGGACGAGGCCCCGCCCACCGTCTCGCTTGGCGGTTTGCGAATCGGGGTGCCACGCGGCTATTTCTTCGATCCCCTGGATGACGAATTGAGCCATGTTATCGAAAATGAACTCGACTGGCTGGCCGGCGAAGGGGTCGTTCTGATAGAGGCCGACATGGACGAAGTCGCGGGCTGCAACCCCCGCATCGGGCGGCCCATTACCTCGGCCGAAATTCTCGATGACCTGCCGCGATACCTGGCGGCCCACGGCGGCGGAATTGGCCTGGGCGACGTGCTGGCCCAGGTCGCCAGCCCCGATGTGCGGGCCGTTGTCGAGCGGCAATTCGACCCCAAGGAACGCGACGGCATCATGGCCGCCTATGAACTGGCGATGCGCCGCGACCGACCGGCGCTGCGGGCCGCCTATGAACGTTATTTCGAAGACCACCGGCTCGACGCTATCCTGATCCCGACGGCCCCGGTTCCGGCCCGCCCGATCGGCGATGACGAGACCGTCGAACTGGCCGGCCGGCGGCACTCCACCACCGGCACTTTCGTGCGCAATACCGGCCCGACATCGATCATCGGCCTGCCGGGGCTGGCAATTCCCGTCGGGCTTACGGCATCGGGGTTGCCGGTGGGCATGGAACTGGATGGCCGGGCCGGGCATGACCGGCGCTTGCTGGCGATTGGCCTGGCCTGGGAGAAACTGCACCCACCCATGCCGCCGCCACCCGGCATTTTATCCTGAAGGCGTATTTGAAAGCCATTTTTCGTAGGCTTTGCCGTCGTCGATGTCTTCCAGGGTTTCCAGCAGCGCCGCCGACTTGCCCAGCGCGGTCAGGTTAGCCAGCGTATCGGCCAGGGCGTGCCGCGTTGACCAGCGCACGTTTTCAAACATATCCGCCGTCGCGAAAGAACGATTGCCGCCGACCAGCCAATAGCCGCCATCGACGGCCGGGCCGAAAACGGCGTCGTGATCGCGCAAGGCCAGCAAAGCGCCTTCCACATGGCCGGGCCGGATGGCCGGTATGTCGGCGCCGATCAGGGCGACCGGGCCGGGCGGCAGGGTATCGATGGCGCGGCCCATGCGCCACCCTAAATCGCCACCACCCTGGCCGACCGCCGCGAATGCGCCGGGCCAGAACGGCGGTTCCGTAACGGCTTCATCCGGGCTCAGCGAAATCCAGCAGCGCCAGTCTCCCGCCGCCATGCGGGCCAGCAAACCGGACAGGTTCCGGCGATAAAATTCCAATGCCCGCCGATTGCCGATTTCGGCGGCCAGACGGGTCTTGACCCGGCCCAGTTCCGGTTTCCGGGCGAACACGACAAGATGGCGGTCGGGCGTCACCGGTACAGCCTTTCCAGTATACGGGGCGGCAGACCGAGAAAAAAAAGCCCCAGACACAGCAAATTGCGCAGCGGTCTCAAAATATAGCCGCCACGGCGGTAGCGCTCGGCCGAGGTTAGCGCCACCGCATCGAGCACGGTTATCCTGCCGCCGCCGATACGCCGCGCCAGGTCGACATCCTCCATCAGCGGCAGCGCACGAAAACCGCCCAATCGATCATAAAAATCGCGCGATATCAGCAGCCCCTGGTCGCCATAGGGCAGGCCGAACGCCCGCGACCGCCAGGCAACCATGCCCTCAAGCCGCCGGGCCGATGGCCCGTCATCATCAAGGCGAAACTGAAATACGGCGGCGCGGCGGCGGTTTTCCGGATCGGCCATGAAGGTTTCGACGCGGCCGCGCCAGCCTTCCGAAAGCCGGGTATCGGCGTGCAGGAACAGCAACCACCGGCCCGCCGCCGCCGCCGCCCCGGCGGCAAGCTGGCGCCCGCGTCCGGGCGGGGTTGCGACGATCCGGGCGCCGCGCCCGGTCGCAATCCGGCAGGTATCATCGGCAGAGCCGCCATCGGCGATAATCAGGTCTGCGGGCCCGCCGCCAAGGGCGTCCAGAACCGGGCCGATGCGCCCGGCTTCGTTGAGGGTCGGAATAATGATGCTTAAGGCGGGCTGGTCTGCTGGCGGCATGCTTTATCCATAGCATATACCGGGCCGTGCTAACGCCGGTTTTTAATATCCAGGCGGCGCCAGCCCCGTTCCACGGCATTGACGATTTTCAGCGCCGCCGAACTAATCAGGTCATCGACCGGGGTGGGGCGGTTATCGAAATTGTGGTGGTGGCGATATTCTATCTGGCTCATATGGGCGAAGTGATCGTGATTTCGACTAATAAATCGATATGGGTTCATGATTAATTTCCATTCATCTGTCGCGGTTAAGTTGATTTGATCTAACACATGATTTACAAGGGAAATATCACCACTACAAACGAGTATTCCTCGTTCTATATGATAGAAAAACTATGGTATAAATATGGATCGCCGCCTGCCGCCGCTGAATTCGCTGCGCGCCTTCGAGGCCGCCGCCCGCCATTTAAGTTTCACCAGGGCGGCGCTTGAACTGAACGTTACCCCGGCCGCCATCAGTCACCAGATCAAGGCGCTGGAGGATCGCCTGGGGGCGCCGCTGTTTGTCCGCCTGACCAGGGCGCTACGGTTGACCGAACGGGGCCGGGCCGGGCTACCCATGTTGTCCGATGGCCTTGATTTGCTGGCCGGGGGCGTAAAGAAAATGACCGAAAATCCGGAAATTGAGGTCTTCACCATCACCTCGGCGCCATCGTTCGCCGCCAAGTGGCTGGTTCCCAGGCTCGATGATTTCCAGGAACGGAACCCGGGCATCAAGGTCCGCATCGACGCCTCGATAGGTCTGGTCGATTTGCGCCGGGACGGCGTCGATGTGGCGATCCGCTATGGCGGCGGCGATTATCCCGGCCATAGCGCCGACCGGCTGTTCGATGAAGAAGTATTCCCGGTCTGTAGCCCGAAGCTGATGGCCGGGCCGCATCCGCTGAAAAATCCCGAAGACCTGGTCCATCATTCCCTGCTGCACGTCGGCTATACGGCGACCGATCCGTCCTATCCGGATTGGCGCATGTGGCTGAAATCGGCCGGTGCGAGCAATGTGGACTGGCGCAAGGGACCGGAATTTTCATTTGAAAACATGGCCGTGCAGGCGGCGCTGCAAGGCCATGGCGTGGCCCTTGTCAACTCCACCCTGGTCGGCGACGACCTGGCCTCGGGCGGGCTGGTCAGGCCATTCGAACTGGGCATCGTCACGGACTTCGCCTATTATCTGGTAATTCCCACCGGGGCCCTGGAACGGCCCGCCGTCGACGCCTTCCGCCGATGGCTTCTTGGTATGGCATGTTCTTGATTTGTTCCGTTATATCGGCTAGGCTTGGATGATGATCGATTTAAGGGCCGATACACCGATAAAAGGACGGGGGGCGATCGCCAACCCCGGTGGCCGGCACGAATCGCTGGAAAGGGTCGGCATCGACGATGGTTGGGATTATGACGACCCCGACCCGGCGCCGCTGCGCACCACCGTTACATCCGAAACATGCCGCTCGGCGATAACCTACAACAGCTCGCCGGATCTGCCGTTCGACCGCTCGATCAATCCCTACCGGGGTTGCGAGCACGGCTGCATCTATTGCTACGCCCGCCCCAGCCACGCCAACATGGGACTGTCGCCGGGGCTTGATTTCGAAAGCCGGCTGTTCGCCAAGCCCGACATCGCCCGGGCGCTGGAACGGCAACTGCGCCGGCCCGGTTACCGTCCGGCCCCGATCATGCTGGGGGCCAACACCGATCCTTATCAACCGATAGAAAAAAAATACCGGCTGACGCGGCGCATCCTGGAAGTTCTGGCGGCCTGGGATCATCCGGTCGCCATTGTCAGCAAGTCGGCGATGGTGCTGCGCGATCTCGATCTGCTGGCGCCGATGGCCAGAAAAAATCTGGTGTCCGTCGCCGTGTCGATGACCACGCTCGACCGGACCTTGTCACGCACCATGGAACCCCGCGCCGCGACGCCGGACAACCGGCTGCAAACGATCCGGGCGCTCGGCAGGGCGGGCGTGCCGACCATGATTTTCGCGGCGCCGATGATCCCCTTCCTCAACGACGCCGAACTGGAAAGCATCGTGGCCGCCGGGAAGGAGGCCGGCGCCGTGATGGCGTCTTACACCATGATCCGGTTGCCGCTGGAATTGAAAGAGCTGTTCGAGGGTTGGCTAAGGCAGCACGTTCCGGGGAAAGCCGACCACGTGCTTAGCCTGATCCGGCAGGTTCGGGGCGGAAAATTGAATGATTCGACCTTCGCCGGGCGCATGAAAGGCGGCGGCGAAATAGCCGGGATGCTGGCCCGACGGTTTAACCTGGCGTGCCGCAAGCACGGCCTGAACAAGGCCGGAAGCGGCGGGTTGAAACTGGAAACCGGCCTGTTCCTGCCGCCGGCCCGGGCCGGCGATCAGATGAATTTGTTTTAACCATGCCTGATTTCAGCCTGGAACAAGACGCCATCGGCGACGGCCTGAGGCCGGTTTGCGGCATCGACGAGGCCGGTCGCGGCCCGTGGGCCGGGCCGGTGGTCGCGGCGGCGGCTGTTCTCGACATGGCCAGCCTGCCCGGCATCCTGCGCACCGGGCTGGATGATTCGAAAAAGCTGAAGGCGGCCCGGCGCGAGGAATTGTTCGAGACCCTGCAAGGCTGCGCCCACCTTGGAATCGGCGTCGCCACCGTCGAGGAAATAGACCGGATTAACATCCTGCAAGCTACCCTTGAAGCCATGCGGCGGGCGGTCGCCGATTTGCCGCTTGTCCCCGGCCTGGCCCTGGTCGATGGCAACCGGGCGCCGGACCTGGACTGTCCGGTGCGGACGGTTATAAAAGGCGACGGCCTGTCGCTTTCGATCGCCGCGGCATCCATAGCGGCCAAGGTGACGCGGGACCGGATGATGGCCGAATTGGCCGTAAGACATCCGGGTTACGGCTGGCAACGCAACGCCGGATACGGCACACCGGAGCACCGCCGGGGGCTGGCGAAATTGGGCGTAACGACCCATCATCGGCGCAGTTTCGCGCCGATCCGCAAGCTGCTCGATTCCACATATTGAGTCCGCCGTTTCGATCCGTATCAATATATGGGGTACGAAGAATTAACTAACCCATTGAATCCATTTACTTCTTGACGCCGAATCATCGCTGACTCATTGTGCCGCCAACAACTGAGCAGGGAGAACGCGGTGACATCCGCTCCTAAAAAAAAGCCTGTCAAGGATATGATCCTGCAGGGTGACTGCATCGAATTAATGAACGGCTTGCCCGAGGCATCCGTCGATATGGTATTCGCCGACCCGCCTTATAACCTGCAATTGCAGGGTGATCTGGTGCGGCCCAATAATTCCACGGTCGATGCGGTGAACGATCACTGGGACCAGTTCGCCAGCTTTCAGGCCTATGACGAGTACAGCCGGGCCTGGCTTGGCGCCGCGCGAAGGGTTCTGAAGCCGGATGGCACGCTGTGGGTAATTGGCTCCTATCATAATATTTTCCGCGTCGGATCGATCCTTCAGGACCTGGGTTACTGGATGCTGAACGACGTGGTCTGGCGCAAGACCAACCCCATGCCCAATTTCCGGGGCCGGCGCTTCACCAACGCCCACGAAACCCTGATCTGGTGCGCTCGTGAAAAAGAATCCCGCTATCGGTTCAATTACCAGGCCATGAAAAACCTGAACGAGGACCTGCAAATGCGTTCGGACTGGGAATTGCCAATTTGCACCGGCCGCGAACGCCTGAAACAGGATGGCCAGAAGGCGCATCCGACACAAAAACCGGAATCCCTGCTGTACCGGGTAATCCTGTCATCAAGCGATATCGGCGATGTCATTCTTGATCCGTTCTTCGGCACCGGCACGACGGGGGCGGTGGCGAAAAAGATGGGCCGGCATTTCATCGGCCTGGAGCGGGAAAAGAAATACGTCGCCCTGGCCAGGGCACGCATTGACAAAGTACGCGAGATAACCGAGCAGGAAAAAGAGTTGTATTCGACACCGGTCAAGCGCAACCTGCCGCGCATTCCGTTCGGTCGCCTGGTCGAACGCGGCATATTGGCGCCGGGCACCGTGCTGTGCGACAGCCGCCGCCGCCACCGGGCCAGTGTCCGCGCCGACGGCAGCCTGATTACATCCGATTTCCGAGGCTCGATCCATCAGGTCGGGGCGCATGTTCAAAAGGCGCCGGCCTGTAACGGCTGGCAGTTCTGGAACGTGGAATTGAAGGGCGAATTAATCCCCATCGACGCCTATCGCCAAAAACTACGCGCCGAACTGCATTAGAGCATATCCATGGTCTTCAACAGCGTGTTCAGGGTGATCGATTTCAGCGTCGAAACGGTGATGTTTTCGATTTCCATGGAAACCCGGTTCAAGGCCCTGCCGATATCCGCGTCCTTGCCGGTTTCGGGAAAGGCGCCATCGTGGCTGTCGATATCTTCAAACAGGTTGACCACGTCATATAACGTGACCCGTTTGGGGTTGCCGATAAAACGATAGCCACCGCCGGCGCCGCGCATGGATTCGACCAGCCGGGCGCGAGCCAGATCGCGCAGCACTTTGGCCAGGTGATTAACCGATATGCCGAATGTGTCGGCAATATCGGCGGCCGAAATCTGGGTCTGCGGATCGCGCGCCAGTTCCAGCACCGCAAACAGGGCGCACTGGGTCGCTTTTTGCAGCCTCATGGTACGCGCCCTTTACCGGCGGACGGATTTTTCAGCGGCATTTCCAGTTCGATGAAGGGGCCGCCCATCATTCCCTGCGAACGGAAGAAGGTCATATTCAATTCGTCGTCACGGGCCAGCATGGTGCGCACCTGATCGACGCCGTCGCCGGCCAGACAATCGCAGATCGCCGCAAACATGGAACTGCCGACCTTGTTCAAACGGGAATGGGGATCGACGCCAAGGGCGAAAATCCACCCACTGGGCGGCGAGCCGAATTCCCAGGCCCGGACCTCGCCGATGATGAAGCCGATAACTTCGCCATTGCCGTTTTCACTGACCAGAAAATAACGCCTTTCGCGAGTGCCATAGCGTTCGAACATATCGTTCCAGTAGTCCGGTTTGGCGATGCCGGTAATGTTGGCATCCAGCCGGCTGACTGCGGGAATATCCGTGGCCTTGGCGACGCGGATTTCAAAATCACCGTGTTTGACCCCGATTCCCGACATGCCGACTCCGTTTCATCCGAACGTCCTTGACAGGATGTAGCCCCTTAATCAAAATGTAAATAGGAATTTTGGTACCAATTTAAGCTTTAGGGCGGACAGACCGGTCCGGAATCAAACAGTAATGATAGATTTTTCCACCAATCCGGCGCAATACCGGCATTGGAAACTGCGCATCGACGGCGACATCGCGACCCTGGCCATGGATGTCGATGAAGACGGCGGCCTAAGGCCCGGATACAAGCTGAAGCTCAATTCATATGACCTGGGCGTCGATATCGAACTGTATGACGCCATCCAGCGGCTGCGCTTCGAATACCCCAGGGTCCGTGCGGTTATCCTTACTTCGGCAAAGGAAAGGGTGTTTTGTTCCGGCGCCAACATAACCATGCTCGGCACGTCGAGCCATGCCGAGAAGGTCAATTTTTGCAAGTTCACCAACGAGACCCGCAACGGCATCGAAGACGCCTCGGAAAATTCCGGTCAGAAATACATTTGCGCCATCAACGGCACCGCCGCCGGCGGCGGTTATGAACTGGCGCTGGCGACCGATCACATCATGCTGGTCGACGATGGCTCCAGCGCCGTATCGCTGCCGGAAGTGCCGCTGCTGGCGGTTCTGCCGGGTACCGGGGGCCTGACCAGGGTTGTCGACAAGCGCCATGTGCGCCGCGATCACGCCGATTTTTTCTGCACCCTGACCGAAGGCATCAAGGGTAAACGCACCGTCGAATGGAAACTGGCCGACGAGATAGTGCCAAGGTCGGCGCTGTCTGAAAAAGCCCTGGAGAGAGCCCGCGAGTTCGCCGAAAATTCGGACCGCCCAAGCGACGCCAAGGGGGTCGAACTAAGCCCGCTGAACCGCACTTTCAGCGAGACGGCGGTTACTTATGACCATATTTCGATCCGGCTTGACCGGGACCAGGGGGTGGCCCGCATCAACGTCGCCGCGCCCGCGGAAATGCCGCCATCCGACATTCCCGAAATTCATGCCCAGGGGGCGGCGTTCTGGCCCTTGGCGATGGCCCGCGAACTGGATGATGCGATCCTGCACCTGCGCACCAACGAGCCGGAACTGGGAACCTGGGTGTTCACCAGCAGCGGTGATTCGGACCATGTGGAAGCGGCCGATTCGGCCTTGCTGAACAATTCCGGGGATTGGCTGGTGCGGGAAATCACGCTTTTCCTGAAACGGGTGTTCAAGCGTATCGATGTCACCTCGCGCAGCATCCTGACCCTTGTCGAACCGGGCAGTTGCTTCACCGGTTCACTGCTGGAACTGGTGCTGGCGGCGGACCGCAGCTTCATGCTTGACGGCGTCTTCGAAGGCGACAATCGACCGCCGGCCAGCCTGCGGCCCGGTGTCATCAACTTCGCCACCCTGCCTATGTGCAACGGCCTGACCCGGCTTGAAACCCGCTTTTTGAATGACGCCGAGGCGGTGGCGGCGATCCAGGAGAGATGCGGCAAGGACCTGGACGCCGGAGCCGCCGACGAATTGGGCCTGGTTACCTTTATTCCCGACGATATCGACTGGCACGACGAAGTCCGCCTGGCGATAGAGGAACGGGCCAGTTTTTCGCCGGATGCGCTGACCGGGATGGAGGCCAGCCTGCGTTTCGCCGGCCCGGAGACTTTGGAGACCAAGATATTCGGGCGATTGAGCGCCTGGCAGAACTGGATATTCCAACGCCCCAACGCGGTCGGTGAAGAAGGGGCGCTGCAGCGCTTCGGCACCGGCCTGAAGGCGTCCTACGACACTAAACGGGTTTAATGAATGCAAGCGAGAGAATCATGAGCATCGACTATCAGGAAAAAATCCCGAACAACGTCAACCTGTCCGAAGACCGGCGTTTGCAACGGGCGCTGGAAAAGTGGCAGCCGGGGTACCAGAACTGGTGGGCCGAAATGGGTCCCGACGAAAGCCAGCAAATGGACGTTTACTTGCGCACGGCAATCAGCGTCGAACCCGGCGGCTGGGCCAACTACGATTATGTCAAGATGCCCGATTACCGTTGGGGTATTTTCCTGTCGCCGGCGGAACAGGGCCGGGTGATTAATTTCGGCGCCCACAAGGGCAAGCCCGCCTGGCAGGAAGTGCCGGGCGAATATCGCTCTGAACTAAGACGCCTGATCGTCACCCAGGGCGACACCGAACCGGCCTCGGTGGAACAGCAGCGTCACCTGGGGCTGACCTGCCCGTCGCTGTACGACCTGCGCAATCTGTTTCAGGTCAACGTCGAAGAGGGCCGCCACCTGTGGGCCATGGTCTACCTGCTGCACGCCCATTTCGGCAGAGACGGTCGCGAAGAGGCCGAGGCCATGCTGGAACGCCATGCCGGCGATCCGGACAAGCCGCGCATCCTGGAAGCCTTCAACGAAGACACGCCCGACTGGCTGTCGTTCTTCATGTTCACCTATTTTACCGACCGCGACGGCAAGTACCAGCTTGCCTCGTTGGCCGAATCCGGCTTCGACCCGCTGTCGCGGACCTGTCGCTTCATGCTGACCGAGGAAGCCCATCACATGTTCGTCGGGGAAACCGGCGTCGGTCGCGTGGTCCGGCGGGCATGCCAGTTGATGAACGAACACAAGACCGACGATGTCCGAAAATATGGCGCTATCGATTTGGCCACCATCCAGAAATACATCAACTTCCACTACAGCGTGTCGGTCGACCTGTTCGGCCAGGAACTTTCCACCAATGCCGCCAATTATTACACCATGGGCCTGAAGGGTCGGTTCCAGGAAACCCGCATCGACGACGATCATCTGCTTGGCGAAAGCGTTTATCCGGTCGCCGAAATCAGCGGCGACAAGGTCGTGTTCGCCGACCGCAGCGCCCTGACGGCGGTCAACGAACGGCTGCGCGATGAATATACCGACGATTGCCGGCGCGGCCTGGACAAATGGAACAAGATTATCGCCGAGGCCGGGATCGATTATAAACTGAGCCTGCCGCACCGGGTATTCAACCGCGGCATCGGTTCATTTTCGACGATCAAGGCGACCCCGCAAGGCCAGATTATCGATCAGGCCGAATGGGACAAGCGGCACGGCGACTGGCTGCCGACCGATGCCGACCGGGTATATGTAACATCGCTGATGAAAGCGGTTACCGAACCCGGCAAAATGGCCGCCTGGATCGCCCCGCCCGGCAAGGGCATCAACGGCCAGCCAACCAATTTCGAATACGTATGCTTTAACTAAACACCTGCGAGTCCCGGGGAGGAACTTCATGGATAACAATACGGTTTCAATCGACGCCTCGACGCGCCCGGCGACGATCACCTATGCGCCCGTCTTCAACGTCGCGGTTCCATTCATCGACCGTCACCTGGCCGAAGGCCGTGCTGACAAGGTGGTGGTTCGCTCCGCCGCCGGCGGCCAGGTTACCTATGGCGAACTGGCCGAAAGCGTCAACCGCGCCGGCAACGCCCTGCTCGACCTGGGCATCGGCCGGGGTGAACGGGTGCTGATGATGGTCAAGGATTGTCCGGAATTTTTCTACCTGTTCTGGGGGGCAATCAAGGCCGGCATCGTGCCGGTGCCCATCAATACCCTGCTCAGGGCCAAGGACTACCGGTTCATGATCGAGGATTCCGGCTGTACGGGAATCGTCTACTCGCCGGAATTCGCGGCCGAAGTCGAACCGGCGATAGCCGCCGCGGCGCGCAAGCCCGACCATGCCTTGCGCACCGTGGGCGATGGCCAAACCCTTACGGGCCTGATGGCGCAGGCCTCCGCCAAACTGGAAGCGGCCCCGGCCAACGCCGAAGACGATTGTTTCTGGCTGTATTCGTCAGGCACCACCGGCACCCCCAAGGGCACCGTACACGGCCACCGCGATATGGTCGAAACCTGCCAGCATTACGCCATCGATACCCTGGGCCTGCTTGAAGACGATGTTTTGTTTTCTGCGGCCAAGCTGTTTTTCGCATATGGCCTGGGTAACGGCATGACCTTTCCCCTGTGGGTCGGGGCATCCAGCATCCTGCTGCCCGGTCCGCCGACCCCGGACAGCACCTTCGATGTTGTCGAAACATTCAGGCCGAGTGTTTATTTCGGTGTGCCGACACTGTATGCGGCGCAGTTGAAGGCGCTGGGGAGCGCCCCGCGCGACCTGTCGTCCCTGCGGGTCTGCGTATCCGCCGGCGAGGCCCTGCCCGGCGACATTTTCCGCCGTTGGCAGGAAGCCACCGGCACGGTGATTCTGGACGGCATCGGTTCGACCGAGGCCCTGCACATTTTTATTTCCAACCTGCTGGATGATATCAAACCCGGAACCAGCGGTCGCATCGTGCCCGGATACCGGGCCAGGATTGTCGATGAAAGCGGCCAGCCGGTAGCTGCGGGCGACAGCGGCAGATTGCTTATTTCCGGCGGCTCGACCGCAAAATACTACTGGAACAACCCGGAAAAAACGGCGGCGACAATGACCGACGGCTGGCTTGATACCGGCGACACATACATCATGGATGAAGACGGCTATTTCCATTACTGCGGTCGCAACGACGACATGCTGAAGGTCGGCGGTATCTGGTGTTCGCCCTTCGAAATCGAAGCCAAACTGATTGAGCACCCCAAGGTCCTGGAAGCCGCCGTGGTCGGTCGCGCCGATGACGCCGAACTTATCAAGCCGCAGGCCTTCGTGGTGCTGAATGATCCGGATGACGCCGGTGAACTGACGGAAGCGGAACTGCTGGAACACTGCAAATCGGGCCTGGCGCGATACAAATATCCGCGCTGGTTCAATTTCGTCAGCGAATTGCCGAAGACCGCGACCGGCAAAATACAGCGCTTCAAGCTGCGTTGAGAATAGCCGTGAAGGACAAGCTGCAACCACTTGGGCAAGCCATTGCCGAGCATGTCATCCCCGGCAGCAGTGTGGTTATCGGGGCCTGCCTGGAAGCCGCCATTCCGTTCGCCGCGACCTATGAAATCATCCGCCAGGGGATCACCGGCCTGGAAGTTATCGCGCCCATTTCCGACGCATCGAGCGATATGCTGATCGGGGCCGGGTGCGTGGCCGGAATTACCGGGGCCTGGGTCGGCAACGTTTCGGGCGGCCTGGCCCATAATTACCGCCGGGCCTTCGAAAACAGGGACCAGCCGTCGATCAAATTGAACGATCATTCCAATTTTTCCATTGGCATGGCGCTGATGGCCGGCGCTTACGGTATGCCCTACGCGCCAATGCGGTCGATCCTGGGGTCGGATATCGTCAAATCCAACGATCAGTTCATCACCGCCAAGAATCCCTTCTCCGCCGAAAAGGAACCGGTCGTTCTGGTTCCGCCGCTGATCCCCGATTTGGCCATTTTGGTGGTGCCGCGAGCCGACGCGGCGGGCAACAACCACTTCTGGGGCAGCCGGGGGGTGGCCCAGGAAGCGGCGCTGGCGGCGGAAAAGGTTATCCTGCTGGCCGAACAGATCGTCGCGCCCGAGGTTATTGCATCGGACCCCAGCCGGGTCCTTGTTCCGGGCTACCGGGTCGATGCCGTCTGTCACGTACCGGCGGGTGGGCATCCTTCGCCGATGACCGGAATGTGGCGGCGCGACAGCGAGTTTTTCAACGACTACCACAAGCGTTCGCGCACCGTGGAGGGTTTCCGCCAATGGCTGGATGACTGGGTGTTCGGCGTCGCCGATCATTTGGCCTACCGGGATAAACTGGGGGCGGACCTTGAAAACCTAAAAATTACCGGCCAGGCGTTGGCGGCGCCGGTCAACTACGCGGCGGTCTAAGGCCATGGCCGATTATTCAATACAGGAACTGATGATTATCGCGGCGGCCCGGGAAATAGCCGACGGCGAACTGGTATTCGTCGGCATGCGATTGCCGATCACCGCCTATGGAGTGGCCAGGCTGACCCATGCGCCGAACGCCGTCGGCCTGTTCGAATGCGGCATCGCCCGCTACGCCCCGGCGACCGAAATGCTGTACACCATGGGCGATCCGCCGAACCAGCTGGGCGCCGCCTGGTCGGCGGGGCTGGTGCCGGTGATGAGCCAGTTGCAGCGGGGCCGGGTCGATGCCGGTTTCATCGGCGGCGCCGAGGTCGACCGTCACGGCAACGTCAACACTTCCTATATCGGTGATTTTAATTCACCCCGGGTCAAACTGCCGGGTTCGGGCGGGGCCGCCGATATCGCCACCATGTCGAAACGCCTGCTGGTGATAATCAACCACGACCGACGGCGGCTGGTGGAAAAGGTCGATTACGTAACCTCGCCGGGATATCTGGACGGCGGCGACAGCCGCAAGCGCGCCGGCCTGGCCGGAGGGCCATCGGCGGTAATTACCGACCGGGCCATTCTGCGACCGCACGGGCCGGACCGTGAACTGCATCTGGCGTCGATCCATCACGGGCACGATATCGACGAAATTAACGACAATACCGGCTGGGAATTACAGACCATGCCCGGCATGAACGAAACCGCACCGCCCAGCCGGGAAGAACTGGCGGCGCTGCATGAAATAGATAAAGACGGTTTTTGGCATTGAAGGTAGCGGTAGAGAAGATATTCGCTTAGAATTTCAAATGTGTTGCAGGGGTGCGCCCCTGACAGGAATTATTAACAGGGAGATAGAAAAATGAGCACCTACAACAGCAAAACATCACGCCGGCGCTTTATGGCCGGAGCCGCCGCGACGACCGGTCTGGTCGCCGCCGCCAGTTTCGTGCCGAGCCGCTTCGCCATCGGCGCCAGGGCGCCGATCAAGATCGGCATCCTGCTGCCCTATTCCGGGACCTATGCCATGCTCGGCAATTCGATCACCAACGCCATGAAAATGCGGATCGAACAGGCCGGCGGCAGATTGGGCGGGCGGGCGATCGAATACATCGCCGTCGATAGCCAGATGTCGGTTCCGAAGGCGCCGCAGAACACCAACAAATTGATCAAAAAGGAAAAGGTCGACTTCCTGGTCGGTCCGGTGCATTCGGGGATCGCCGCCGCCATGGCCAAGATTATCGGCGCCCGCAAAACGCCGATCATGATCGTGCCAAACGCCGGCTCCAACGCCGTCACCGGCCCCCTGTGCGCCCCCAATATTTTCCGTACCTCGTTTTCCAACTGGCAGCCGGCTTATCCGGGCGGCATCCTGATGGGTAAGGAAGGGCACAAGACCTGCATCACTATTTCCTGGAAATACGGCGCCGGCATCCAGATGATGGCGGCCGGTCGTGACGGTTTCGCGACGACGGGCGGCAAGTCGATCAAGGATTTTCTGCTGCCGTTCCCGAACGTGGAATTCCAGGCTCACCTGTCGGAAATTGCGGCCTTGAAGCCGGACGCCGTATTCGCCTTCTTCTCGGGTGGCGGCGCGACCAAGTTCCTCAAGGATTACGCGGCGGTCGGCCTCAAGGAAAAAATTCCATTGTATGGCCCGGGCTTCCTGACCGAAGGGGTCGAAAAGGCCGCCGGCGCCGCCGCCGAAGGCATCAAGACGACACTGCATTACGCATCCAACCTGGACAATCCGGAAAACCACCAGTTCCGCGCCGATTACCAGAAGGCCTTTGGCAGCAGCCCCAATGTGTTCTCGGTTCAGGGTTATGACACCGGTTCGCTGCTGTTGCAGGCCGCCGCCGCCGTCGGCGGCGACATCGAAGCGACGGCGGATGTCATCGCGGCCATGGAAACATCCAAGGTTCCCGACAGCCCGCGCGGACCGTGGACAATGTCGAAGGCCCACAACCCGATCCAGAACATCTATCTGCGGCAGGTCGAAAACGGTCAGCAGAAGCTGTTGGGCATCGCCGCCGAGCAGCTTGAAGACCCGGCAACCGGTTGCAAGATGGTCTGATTAAAGGCGTAAAATAAAAGCCAGCCCCGGCGTAAACAGATTGCGCCGGGGCTCTTTTATTGCCTTATTGTATTTTCATGGATTTTGTCACCTTCCTCATTCAGGTCTTAAACGGCGTCCAGTACGGCTTCACCCTGTTCCTGGTGGCCAGTGGACTGACGCTGATTTTCGGCATCATGGGCATCATCAATCTGGCCCACGGCGCATTCTATATGGTCGGCGCCTATATAACGTTCTGGCTGATCGGCATTACCGACAATCTGGCCGTGGCCATCGCGCTTGGCCTGCCGATCATGCTGGTCTTTGGATACGTCATAGAAAGGCTGGCGATCTCGGTCCTGTACAAACGGGACCACCTGTATCAGGTGTTGCTGAGCTACGGATTGATCCTGATTCTCAATGAAATGCAGAAAATTCTCTGGGGCAGCGATTTTTACAGTGTGCCGGTACCGGATATACTGTCGGCCTCGATACCCATGGGCAACCAGGAATACCCGGTTTACCGGCTGTTCGTATCATTGGTCTGCATGATCGTGGCGGCCGGTATGTATGTGGTTATCAGCAAGACAAAGCTTGGAATGATGATCCGGGCCGGGGCCACGGACCGGGAAACGGCGCAGGCGCTGGGCATCAATATCGGCAAGGTTTTTGCCATCGTCTTCAGCCTGGGCGCGGCGCTGGCCGGTTTTTCCGGGATGATCGACGCGCCGCTCAGTTCAGTCTATCCGGGCATGGGGGATTTTATCCTGATTATTTCGTTCGTGGTCATCGTCATCGGCGGTATCGGTTCGATCAAGGGGGCCTTCGTCGGCGCCATGCTGGTCGGCCTGGCCGATACCTTCGGCAAGGTGCTGCTGCCGGAACTGTCATCCATGGTGATCTACGCGCTGATGGCGCTGGTCCTGATGTGGCGTCCGCAGGGCCTGTTCGGGCGGCAGACGTAACCAGCCATGAGCCATTCCCGCCCCCTGCTTGTTTTTCTGTTAGCCGCCGTCATGGCGCTGGCGGCTTTCCCCTTCGTCGGTGACGAATATTATCAGGACCTGGTGGTCAGCCTGATGATTATGGGCATTCTCGCCATGAGCCTGGACCTGTTGATCGGCTTTACCGGGCTGGTCAGTTTCGGCCATGCCGCATTTTTCGGGCTGGCCGGCTATTTGCTGGCTATCGTAACGCCGGAAAGCGCCGCCGCCAGTATCTGGCTGGCATTGCCGGTCAGCCTGATCGGATCGGCCCTGGCGGCGCTGGTTATAGGCTGGTTTTCGGTGCGCACATCGGGCATCTACTTCATCATGATCACCCTGGCGTTCGCCCAGATGCTTTATTACTTCTTTAACGAAAATCAGGCACTGGGCGGTTCGGACGGTATCTTCATTTACGCCAAGCCCGATGTTTCCATCGGCGGTTTTCAACTGCTTGATCTGAGCAATCAATCGACCTTCTATTATTTTGTGCTGGCCGGGCTGGTGCTGGCCTACCTGTTGCTGAATACGATTCTGAAGGCGCCGTTCGGGCAGGTGATTCGCGGCATCCACGCCAACGAGGCACGGACCCGGGCGCTTGGCTTCAACACCCGTCGCTACAAACTGGTTAGTTTCGTAATCGCCGGCACCCTGGCCGGTTTCGCCGGTTTTCTGGAAGCCGCGCACGGTGGCATCATGAGCCCGGCCTTCCTGGGCTGGCACGAATCGGGGATGGCCATGATGGTCGTTATCCTGGGCGGCATCGGCACCCTTTACGGGCCGGTGCTGGGGGCCTTCGTTATGGGCTTTTTGCAGGATTACCTGCAGGAAATCTGGGGCGATCACTGGTTGCTGCTGCTTGGCTTCTTCGTTATCGCCGTGGTCCTGTTCCTGCCCCGTGGCCTGGCCGGCATCGCCCGGCGGCGGGATCCCGGTAAGAAGGGGCAACAGGAATGACCGGGCCGCTGTTGCAAACCAGGGATTTGTCGAAAAACTTTGGCGGGTTGAGCGCCGTCAGTAACGTCACCATTGATTTCATGCCCGGTCAGGTGCACGCCATAATCGGCCCCAACGGGGCCGGCAAGACGACCCTGATTAACCTGTTGTCGGGCGAGCTGAAACCATCGGGCGGGATAATTTCGTTCAAGGGCCAGGATATTTCGGCGGCCCCCGTATACGAAATTTCGCAGTTGGGGATTGGCCGCAGTTTCCAGAAAACCAATATATTTCCTGATTTCACCTGCCTGGGCAACTGCCTGTTGGCCGGACAATCGCGAATGAAGTCATCCATGCGGTTTCTGCGCCGGGCCAGCGGCTATGACGAGATACGCGTCCGCGCCGAAACGGCGCTGGACCTTTGCGGCCTTGCCGACCGCGCCGACTGGACCGCCTCGGCGATGAGCTATGGCGAACAGCGGCAACTGGAAATTGGCATGATGCTGGCGACGGAACCGGAATTGCTTTTGCTGGATGAACCGTTGGCCGGCATGGGCCGGGATGAATCGGGCCGGGTCGTCGAATTAATCAAACGCCTGGCGGATAATCATACGGTGATCCTGATCGAACACGACATGGACGCGGTTTTCGCCGTTGCCCAGGTGCTTACGGTGATGGTTAACGGCACCGTGCTGGCCAGCGGAACGCCGCAACAAATCCGCGCCAGTCAGGATGTGCAGGACGCCTATCTGGGCGGTGGCGAGGACGAACAATGAAGGCATCCCCGGCCCTGCTGGAAGTTAGCGGACTGCACGCCCATTACGGCGCCAGCCATATTCTGCACGGTATCGATTTTACCGTCCGGGCCGGTGAATGCCTGAGCCTTATGGGCCGCAACGGCATGGGCAAGACGACAACCATCCGCTCTATTTTTGGCCTGACCCCGGCCAGCCGGGGCCAGATTACCATCAGGGGTCGGGACGTTACCGCCAGCCCGCCCCATGCCATCGCCCGCCTGGGCCTGGGCCTGGTGCCGGAGGGGCGCGGCATTTTTTCCGATTTAACGGTGCTGGAAAATCTTAACATGTCGGCCCGGCCCGGCCTGGACGGCAACCGTGCGTGGACTCTGGAAAAGGTCCTGCAAACATTCCCTCGCTTAAGCGAACGACTCGGCAACATGGGCAATCATCTGTCGGGCGGCGAACAGCAGATGCTGGCCATCGGCCGGGCCCTGATGACCAACCCGGAACTGCTGGTTCTGGATGAGGCGACGGAAGGCCTGGCGCCGCTGATCCGCAAGGAAATATGGTCGGTAGTGCGGACGATCAAGGAAGCCGGCATCGCCACCATTCTGGTCGATAAGGACCTGGACGCCCTGCTTCAGGTCAGCGACCACTGCCTGATTCTGGTCAAGGGCCAGGTTGTCTACAGCGGCGCCTCGGACGATCTCGCCGCCCACCCGGAAATCCACGAACGGCATCTCGGAATTTAGGGCCTATCCGGACTAATATAAACCACTCTGACGGGTCAGCTTTTGGTGAACTCGATCTCGCCGCCCGGCAGCAGGTACAGCACCAGCGCCTCGCCGTCGCTGACGGTGGGGTTATGGGCCGAACCCGGCTGATTGACGCACCAGCCGGCGCCGTGGCCGTCGAACCTGGCGTCCGGGTCAACCGGTATGGTCAGGCAAACCTCGCCGGTCGGGTGTGAATGATGGGGGCCGACGATATCTTTCAACTGGACCACATCGACGCTCAGGTTACGGGTTTCGGGCGCCGGCTCGATGATCCGCCCGAACCGCCGTCCCGGCGCGCCCTGGGCGCACATCCAGCCATCCTCAATGGCCTCGTGACAGGCCGCCTCAATGGATTTAAACAAATCGCCATTGGGTGGAAATTCCTGATTCAGGCTGTCGGCCAATTGCCGGTCTATGTCCCGACCGTCAATGGCCTTTATGACCGGGCTCAGCAGCGTTTGAAATTGTTCCTTGTTCATGGTTGCATTCCTACGGTTATGTTTGATTGTTTTCCTGGCAGACGGCCTGATAAGCCAGAATCCGCCGGCGAAATTCCGGGATTATTTCCTTGGGCGTGTATTCCGGTATGGAGATAAGGCAGGATACCAGCCTGACCCGGAAAAATTCCTCGCCGGCGTCGTCCTGCCCGGTGACCCGCGTGGTCAGGGAGCAGCGCCCGACTTCGAGAACGTCCAGTTTCAGGGTCATCACATCATCGACCGCCGGGGGCTTCAGGAAATCCAGTTCCGCCCGAACCGTAGGGAAACCCATGGATAATTCCTTGTTAAGCTTGATCCAGGTCACGCCCAGGACCTCGCCGTTCCATATTTCCAGCGTTTCCATGGCGTAATCCAGGACCCGCGGGGTGTAAATGATCCCGGCCGGGTCGCAATGCCCCCAGGATACGGTCCGGCTAACCCGAAGGGGCCGCACGGTATTGTTGTTCTGAAGGCTTTGCAATAGATTCTCCTGATGCCAGACTATACATGCCCCGTCTTATCACGACAGAACCCGCTAATCGATTGACTTTTTACTAATTACGCATTAAAGTACCAAATTATACAATAATCTCCGAAGGATAGCTCCGATGAGTTCCAAGGAAGACAACCAGCCCAGACCCCTCAAGCCTGACGATCTGGACCGGGTGGTCGATATCGACGCCCGCATCACCGGTCGTTCGCGGCGTCTTTTTTTCGAAAAACGTCTGCAGGCGGCGCTGTCCGATCCGCACGGGTTTGTCGCCCTGGCGATTGAAAATGCCGATGCGCGGCTGGCCGGTTTCGCCATCGCCAGGATTCAAAACGGTGAATTTGGCGACGATCACCGGATCGCCGTGCTTGATGTTATCGGCGTCGACCCCGATGCCCGGCACGGTGGCGTTGGATCGGCGCTTCTTGCGGGCGTCGACGAACGCTTGAAAAAAATGAACATCGGAGAACTGCGCACCCAAATCGATTGGCAAGGCCGCGACCTGATGCAGTTTTTCGCCGCCGCCGGATTTAATCTGGCGTTTGACCAGGTACTGGAACGCCCGCTTGCGGGACGTTAGGACGAACATATGACGCACCCAGAAGACACCGGCGCCGCCCGGCACAGGATGGATTCCGACATGGCCGACTACAGCGGCCCGGACGGCGACGATTTCGAAGCCCTGTCGCGAGACAGCTTTCCCGTCCGCTCCATGCGCAGCGATGACCTGGATGATATCATCCGCATCGACGCCAAACTGACCGGTCGCAACCGGCACGACTATTTTCAGGCCAAGTTACAGGAAGTGATGGTCGAAACCGGGGTCAGAGTATCCCTGGTTACCGAAATTGATGGCCACGCCGCGGGCTTTATCATGGCCCGCGTCGATTTCGGAGAGTTCGGGCGCACCGAAACGACGGCGGTAATCGATACCCTGGGTGTCGATCCCGGTCACGGCCACAAGGGTGTCGCCGATGCCTTGCTGTCGCAGTTGATAATCAACCTGAACGCCCTGCATGTGGAGCGCATCCGCACCACTGTCGCCTGGAACAATCACCAGCTTCTCAACTTTCTGGATCATCAGGATTTTCGACCGGCTCAGCAACTGGTGCTGTCGAAAAAAATCTGACTTTGCCGGTGTCGTTCAGGTAAAAGCGTTGAAGGTGATGACGGTCTGGGTATCCTTGATGCCGGCCAGGGGGTGGATTTGATCGTTCACGAAGTGTCCGATATCGGCATCTTTTTCCAGGTAGAACTTGGCTATCAGGTCAAATTCTCCGGAAATGGAATACACTTCCGAAGTCTGTTCAACCCGGTCGATCAGGGCGCCGGCGACGTCATAAGCCTTGCCGAGTTCACATTTGATAAAAACGAATACTGCCTGCATGGGATGCTCCAAACCAAAACGAGTCTGGACCCTAAAACAGATGTGCAAAAATTTCAAAGACGCAATTATAATGAAGCCAACAGGGAGGAAATGCCATGACGGTCAGGGAACCGAAAAAAGAAGAACTGGACAGCATCGAAATCGCCAGCCGCGACGAGATAGCAGCGCTTCAGTTACAGCGCATGAAATGGAGCCTGGGCCACGCCTATTCGAACGTAGCCCATTATAAAAAGGAATTCGATGCCGCCGGCGTACATCCCGATGATCTGAAGGAGCTATCGGATCTGGCCAAATTCCCGTTCACCGTCAAGGATGACCTGCGCAAGCACTATCCCTTCGGCATGTTCGCCGTGCCACAGGATCAGATTGTCCGCATTCACGCTTCCAGCGGCACCACCGGCAACCCGACCGTGGTTGCCTATACCCAGAACGATATCGACATGTGGGCCGATGTGATGGCCCGTTCGATCCGCGCCGCCGGCGGACGTCGGGGCGATAAGGTCCACGTCGCTTACGGCTACGGCCTGTTTACCGGCGGTCTCGGGGCCCACTACGGGGCCGAACGGCTGGGCTGCATGGTGACCCCGATGGGCGGCGGGCAATCGGAAAAACAGGTCAAATTGATTCAGGATTTCGAGCCCGACATCATTATGGTAACGCCGTCCTACCTGCTGGCCCTGGCCGATGAATTCCAGCGCCAGGGGATACCATCCCGCGACACGTCCCTGAAAGTCGGCATGTTCGGCGCCGAACCGTGGACCGAAGCCATGCGCCGGGAAATCGAACAGCGCTTCGACATTGACGCTATTGACGTTTTCGGCCTGTCGGAAATTATCGGCCCCGGGGTGTCGTGTGAATGTATCGAAACCAAGGATGGCCTGCATATCTGGGAAGATCATTTCTATCCGGAAATTATCGACCCGGAAACAGGTCGGGTCCTGCCCGACGGCGAAGACGGCGAACTGGTCTTTACATCATTGACCAAAGAGGCCTTCCCGATCATCCGCTATCGCACCCGCGACCTGACCCGGTTGCTGCCGGGGACCGCCCGTTCCATGCGACGCATGCAAAAAGTCACCGGCAGATCCGACGACATGATGATTATCCGCGGCGTCAACGTGTTCCCCTCGCAGATCGAGGAAATCATTTTAAAAGATAGCCGCCTGTCGCCCCATTACCTGCTGGAAATCAGCCGCGACGGCCCGCTCGACACGCTCGCCATATTGGTCGAGGGCCGCGCCGACAGCGGCGATGATGATCGTAAGCAGGCCGCCAGGGACTTGCAGCACCACATCAAATCCTATGTCGGCATCACCGCCAGAGTCGATGTTCAGGCCGCCGACAGCATTCCCCGCTCCATGGGCAAGGCGCAGCGGATTATCGATAAACGCTAGAGCATATCCACCGTCAAAGACAAGTCACCCTAACCGGCCGTCCGGATTGTCGCGGGCCGCTTTCAGGGTGACTTCGATTTCGACGATCAGGTGTTTCCGGTCGTTTTTAAGACGCGCCGGCCAGTCGGCAAAATAGGCTTCCAGACGTTTCAGGCCGCGCCCGCGCACGTCACCGTAGCCGCGTGCCCAGACCGCCAGTTCGGCGACCCGGCTGGCCAGATGCATATCGACCGGAACCGTCAGGCGCACGGCATCCAGCCAGCGCTCGATGGCGGCCTGTTCACAAACGTAGCCCCAGGTATGCCGCCGCCATGGTTTCAGCAGCGCCAGCAACCTGAACGCGGCGAACCCCCAGGGGGCCGAGGTCCGGATCCGCAGGGGCCGGCCTTTCCCCGCGGCCTTGGCGCGGGCCAGAACGAAGCGGGCCAGTTTGGGCGGCAGCATTGCGGCGACTTCCTCGACACCGGGTTTAAGGTAATCGGTCAGCCGGAAGGGGGCATCATCGGCCAGGCCCAGTTCGCCGCGAATGCGGGCCTGCCGGCCGGGCCGGGTTTTCAACTGGGCGACCCGGATCACATCTTCATAGCTCATCCATGCCGCCAGTCGCCTCGTCACCGCGGCGGTCAGCTCAACGGCCTCCGGATCGCCGGGATCGACGACAGAGCGCAGCCTTTGCAGAAATAATTCCGCATAGGCCCGGTCCTGATAATCGACCAGCCGGTCAAGGGCGTGGCCGATCAGCGGGCGCAGGTTATTATCGACCGTTTTCAGGGCATCCTCGAAGCCGGGCGGCGGCGGCGCATATTCGATCTTCGCCGGCGTCTCCACGGGCGGGGCGGCGAACGCGGCGAGGCCGGCCTCGAACGCCGCCAGGTTGCCGTCTACGGCCTTGCCCGATTCGGTGATGGCGGCGCGATAATCGTCAATCGTCAGTGGCAGTACGCCGCTGCCGGCGATCGCCCCCAGCATGGCGGCGTTGAAAAGTCCGCCGCCCGAACCAAGCGCCGCAGGATCGAGCACGACCAGTTTTCCGGCCGCCGCCGACAGACCGGCGAGCAGGTCCCTGGCGGGGACGCCGCCGTCTCCGGCGATAATTTTTTCCGAAGTCGCATACAACCGATGAGAGGTGGTTATGACCATGGTCTGGTCCGTAATCAGCCCCCGTTCCAGCGCCCGGGCCGCCTCCAGAGGTTCAAGCGCGATCATCAGGTCGACATCGCCGGCATCGGGAAACAGGCTGAATACCGGGGCCGCCGGCGGATTACGGTCGGGAAACAGCTCGAAATAGTAGGTCGTGGCGCCGGTGCGCTGGGCAACGCCGGGGGTCGATGTCGCCTGGGCCGGATAACCGGCAAGATGCGCCGCCTGACCCAGCCAGTCGGCCAGCACGCCGCCACCCTGGCCGCCCAGCGCCGCCAGTTGCAGGCATATTGGACGAACCGCCGCCGTCATGACGCCCCCAGAAGCCGGCTCAGGCCGGCTCCGATACCGGCCCTGAAGCGATCCCACGACGACGCATTGACGGTCCCCTGGGCCTTGTAGAACGATGGACAAAGCCGGGCCGCCTGGGCCACCTCGCCACACAGGTTGCACGAATTGCAGGAATTATCGACCATCGCCGTCGGGCCGTTTTTCAACGGATCGCCGGTCGGTTCGAGAGTCAGCGACGGGCAACCGCTCAACCGCATGCAGGCATGGTCGCCGGTGCATACTTCGGCATCGACGCCGAAACGGGACATCCGGACCGGTTCTTTTCGCCTGGCGGCGCCAGCCTTGTGGCGATTGCCCCGGCGTTTCTTGGCGAGCATACATTCGTTATCCGAAATAACTACCCGCAGTCGCGGACCACGGGCGTCCAGGGCCTGTCGCAAGGTCGCCATGCTGTCGCTCAGGCTGTATGAATCGACCCGCCTGATCCAGTCCACGCCGATCCCCCTGAGGGTACTTTCTATGGAAACCCGTTGCTGGCGGCCCCACGGGGTCGAACCGGTCGACGGTACATGCTGCTGGCCGGTAGCCGAGGCATAACCGTTTTCGATAATCACCAGAACCGCATCCATACCCTGCCACTGGGCGTTGACGGCGCCGGACAGGAAGCCGTTGTGCCAGAAACCACCGTCACCCATAACGGCAATGACGGGGTTATCCAGGGCCGGGCCGACGGCGCCGCCGGACGCCAGGCTCATGCCGTATCCAAGCACCGTGCTGCCCATATTGAAGGGCGGCAACGTGGCGAATGTGGTGCATCCGATATCGGCGGAAACGTGGATTTTTCCGCGTTCCCGCATCAGCAGCTTCAAGGCCGTGAAGATCGGCCGTTCCGGACACCCGGAACAGAATCCCGGCGGCCGCAGCGGCAGGCTTTCATCGGGGGAATGGGCGCGGGCGGCGGCAATTTTAGCGTCAATCTCGATGCCCCTGATTTTCACCGCCTCGGCCCGCTCGCGGGAACCGGATTGCCGCAGGAAGGCGCTTAATCCGGCGCGCACCACCGGGGCAATATATTCACCGGCCTCGGGCAGCATATCCTTGCCGTGGATGGCGCATTCCAGCCCGGCTTTCTGGGCCATGGCCCGGATCTGCATTTCGATAAATGCCGGATTACCTTCTTCGACCACCAGCACGCTATCCTTGCCCGCCATGAAATCGGTAATCTGTTCAGGCACCAGCGGATGCACCACATTAAGCACCAACAGCGGTATTTCGGAATTGCCGAAAGCGTCGGCGAGGCCCAGGCGGGCCAACGCCCGCAGCACCACGCCATAGGTTCCGCCTTGCAGGATAATACCGGACCTGGCATCGCTATTTTCGGCGCCGAAAATTTCATTCAGTTCGTGTTCGACAATGAACCGCCGGGCCGCCGGCAGCCGATGTTCGACCTTGTGCTTTTCCTGGGCGTAGATCGATGGCGGCAGCACCATCTTGGCGAAATCGAAGCGGGCCTCGCCCAGCGGCTGATGAATGCTGTGGGCCGGCGCCTTGTTGTCCTTGCAGGTAAAGCTGCCGGTCATATGGCAGGAGCGGATACGCAGACTCATGAACACCGGCAACTGGCAGGCCTCGGAAAATTCGAACGCCTGTTCGGCCAGATTGACCATGGTGGTCATGTCGTAGCGGGGATCGATCAGCGGTATCGACGACTTCATGGCCGTCGCATGGGTCCGTTCCTGGATAACGCTGGCGCCTTCGCCGTAATCTTCGCCGACCAGAATCAGCGCGCCGCCAACGACCCCGGCCGAGGCCAGGTTCGACAGGGCGTCCGAGGCGACATTGGTGCCGACGATGGATTTCCAGGTGACGGCGCCGCGCAACGGATAATGTATTGACGCGCCAAGCAGGGCGGCGGCCCCGGCTTCGGACGCCGATTGCTCGAAATGAATGCCCAGCGGCAGCATGATATCGTCCCGGGCCTCGGCCAGCACGTCCATCAGGTGCGATATCGGCGCGCCCGGATAACCGCCGACATAGGAAACGCCGGATTGCAACAGCGCCTTGGTGATGGCGATGATCGCCTCGCCATGAAATATCTCGCCCTCGCCCAGCTTGAGCTTGCCAAGCTCACCGGCGAACGAACGCTCCATACCCTTGGTATGGCCGGGACGGGGCGCGGCCTTCATCCGGCTTTCCTCCAGCCCGGCGCGGCGCCGCCGCCGCCGCCGGTTCCAAACGCCCGTTCCGGTCGATGGGCGATGGCGAACCCCTGATTGTACGAGGCCCTGGCAACGATCACATATTTCAAGGCCCAGCCGCTTACGACGGTAATCAGGGCGGCGGCAATAAACAATATGCTGTCCATATAGGGCAGCAGCATGCCACCGATGCCAAGCAGAAACGGTAGGACGCCGCCGGCCAGTTCCATCCATTTATTAAAGGAAGACAGCACCCTGGCGCTGGCCTCGGGGGCGTGTCCGGCCACACTGCGCCGGTACCTGCGCCACGCCCACTGCCGCGACAGGACCAGCAGCAGCATGACGTTGAGCGCGGCGAAAATAGCCGGTGGAAAACTGAAAATGGCAACAATGGTCAGCAGCCCGCCGCCTTCGGCCATTCCGGTCAGAATCATCAGCGGAATGGAAGCCGGGTCCCGCCAGGCCGGAATACCCTTGCCGCCATGCAGCATCCGGGCCTGACAGTACAGATAGACCAGCCCGAACAGGCCGGCCACCGCCATCAGGTCGGCCCGGCCAAACCAGGCGGCGGCCAGACCGGACGCGAACAACGGTCCGGCGGTCAGGGCTTCCCGGGTCATCCACGAAGTCTGCGGATGGAATATAACGTTAAGGGCCCGCCACGGTCGGCCCAGTTCGGCCAGCACCAGCATTAAACCGGCGGCAATAAAGGCCAGGGCGATCATGGTCTGCGGCAATACCGGCGCCCCGAAAAGCGCCGCTACCGATCCCGCCGCCAACAAACCGGCACCCGTTCCGCCACCTATGAAATTACCCGCCGCCCGCCAGTCCCAGTGCTGTTGCAGCCACGGCGCCGCCGCCCCGACGCCGCCGACGCCGCGCGATACGGTTTCAGTTTCAGTTGCAGTTTCAGGCGTTATTTCCGGCACAGTTTCCGGCTCTGTCCGGGCTTTTTCCCACAGGTAATAGAATCCGGAATCGGTACCCAGTTCTTCGTGCATACGGAAATGCCGGTGATCGGCGAGAAGCTTCGATATGTTGCTGTCAGGGTCGTCACGGTCGCCGAAATGCAGGGCGCCAGCAATGCACGAATTCACGCACGCCGGCGTCGCCGCCGGATCGACGCCGGGCGTCAGGTCATTGGCCAGACCGTAATCGATCTTGTCGATGCAGAACGTACACTTTTGGGCGACACCGGTCCGCCCCGGCTGTTCGCGCCGGATTTCATGTTTCATACGACCGTCCCGGCCATAGGCGGGGCGCGGCGTGCCGACCTTGTAGCGGGCCTGATAGGGGCAGGCGACGGCGCAGTAGGCGCAGCCGATGCACAGGTCGTAATCGATGGTGACAATGCCGTCGTCGCGCTGGCCGGTGGCCGTCGACGGGCACACTTCCATGCACGGCGGATCGGAACAATGCATACAGCCGACCGGTATGAAAACCCGGCCGACATCGGGAAACTCGCCGACTTCCAGGTCCAGAACCTTGCGCCATTGCACGGTGGGATTGGTCGCGTTTGCGTGTTTGCAGGCCGCCGTGCAGGTCTGACAGCCGACGCACAGGCGCAGGTCGGCAACCATCGCCCAGCGGGTCATGACCGGCCCTCGATGCGGGTTATCGAAACCTTGACCAAATCCGATCCGGAACCGGTGGAATCGGTCAGGTCCATCAACATCGGCACCAGCCTGTTCATGCTCGGCGCCCCGAAGGTCTTGGCCAGCGGTGTCGCCCAGTGATCGAACTGGCCGATCATCAATAACGTATCGGGGCGAATTCCCTGGCGCGTGATGACCCGGCCACGGGTGGCGGCCAACGGCGAGGCGACTTCGACCAGATCGCCATGGGCCAGGCCCAGTTCGGCGGCGCGGGCCGCGTTCATGACGACGCCGCCATGGCCGGCGATGTTTTTCGCCAGTTCGCGGATAACCTGAATATCGGCGTTACCGCCCCACGAATACTGCATCGAGCGCGAGGTAATCAGCCAGAACGGGTAATCCTTGATATCGATCGGAAAATTATCTTCAAGGGCCCGTTCCCACAGGGCCGGATAGTCCCGCAGCACCGGCAGCGGTTCGTATTCATCCAACTGGCTGTCCCACCAGTTGATGCCGCTTTCGTGCAGCCTGTTGGCCAACTGCTTGCCGTGCCGGTACAGGCGTTCCTGATAGGGCAATTCGAAACGGATATCCTTGTCTTCGAGGGTCGGGTACAGGTACCAGTTCAGATGGGCGAATGGCTTAACCCGGAAACCGTGCTCCTTGTAATAATCCAGCCCCTCGCTATCGGCGCCATCGGTCAATTCATGGCTGGCGGCGCGGCAACTGGCGTCCCAGATTTCCTCCACCGAATGAACCTGATCGGTTTTCAGGGAAAAGTCATAGCTGTCCGTCTTCAGTCGCATTCCGGCGGCGCCCTTGTTCAGGGCCTCGTTAAATTTTTCCAGCAGGCCCGTGCGCCTGGCCAATTCGGTCGCCACCCAGGTCATGTCGCGGGTTTCTCCGGCGGCCTCGACGACCGGCTGGCGCAGGGCGAAGCCCTGATATTTCCAGAACTGTTCGATGTATTTGGTGCCGCCGATGCGCAGCAGTTGCAGGCCCTCCAGATCGGTGCGGTCGGGCAGCAGAATATCGGCCATGTGATTGGTTTCATCGCGAGTGTATGCAAAGCACACGGTCAGTGGAAATTTCTCCAGCACCCCGATAAGCCCATCGGTATCCCAGTATGAAATCACCGGATTGGTCCGGTATACGAACCAAACATCCGGCTGGGTCGGTTTGGGCAAATTTTGCAGGCCTTCTTTTTGCATCATCCAGGCCAGTTGAGTCGGCCCCAGGGCCTGGCTCCAGGGTGAATTGGCGACCAGCGGAACCAGGGTCGAATAGGCATTGCGGACCGGCGGCTTGGCTACCCAGTTATCCTTGTCCGTGGGGTTCATGGGGTAATCCATGACACCATCCCGGTTGATCTTGACGCTGGCCTGACGCGATGTCGCCGGGCGGTTCAGGCGAACCGTGGTGCCCAGCGTGCCGCCGGGAACTTCCAGGCCGCCGATCAGACAGGCCATCAGGGTCCGCGCCCAGGTGCAATCGTAACCGCCCCAGCCGTTGTTTACGGTCTTGCCCAGCATGATGCCGACCGGACGCAGGGGCAGGATGCGGCCTTCGATCTCGATGGTTTCGCCGACCCTGGCGTGATCCAGATATTCGTTGGCGATGCGGCGTATGTCGGCGGCCGGGACGCCGCAAATTTCCGCCGCCCATTCCGGGGTGTTGTCCCTGACGTGATCGACCAGCAGGGAAAACGAAGTCCGGCCCCGTTGTCCGTCACGACGCCATTGCTCGCCATCGGCGCCCTCTTCCACCGCCCCGGCAATTTCGAAATCACCTTCCAGCGCCGGTTCCGCGCCGGCTGTATCGAACCGCACCGCCCTGCCCTGGACGGCGTCCCAAAGCAGCGGCTTGCGGCTTTCCGGGTCGCGTAGGAAGTATCCCTTCGGGCCGACCAGATAGGGTGACGTGGTGCGCTTCGTCAGAAACGGCAGGTCCAGGCGGGCGCGGTCATTTTCGTGCAGCAGGACATGGATCATGGCAAACAGGAAGGCCGAGTCGGTCTTCGGTTTGATCGGCACCCATTCCGCCGAACAGGCCCCGGTGATCGACAAATGCGGTTCGACCTGCACCCGCTTGGTTCCCCTGGCCCGGGCGTCGGCGTGGCGCTTGACGCCGCAGACACCGCCCGAGGCCTCGGTGTTGGCGCCGAAGTAGATCAGGTATTCCGCCAATGGCGTATCCGGCGCAACGGTAAAGGCGCGATGCCAGAGCTCGCCGTACAGGTGTTCAGAATGAGTGCATTTGACACCCTGGCCGCTGCCGAAGCTTAAATCGACCGGCCCCCAGGCGCTCAGGAAAGCCGGAAACGCCCCCATGTAAGCCGTCGGCGTGCCGCCGCCGCCGAAGCTGGCCGCCAGTTTCGGAAATCCCGAACTGTCCCGCAAGCCCTCGGCGCGGATTTCCTTCAACCGGTCGGCGATGGTGTCCAGCGCCTCGTCCCATGAAATTTCCACGAAGCCGGGGTCCTGATCCTTGCCCTTGTTCGGGTTGGTCCGCTTCATGGGGGTCAGAATACGGTGCGGGTTATAGGTCTTCTGGACCAGGCCGAAGGCCTTGACGCAAACCCGGCCAGCCGCCGGGTGAATATCGGCGGAAGCGAAATTAGGCTCGACCTCGGTAGCGACGCCGTCATCGACCCGAACCGTCATCAGGTCCGGTCCGGCGACGCACTGATAGCAGTAGGTCGGGATGTTTTTGACGTTATCGGAACCGTCCGGGCTCATGCCTACAATCCAGCCTGGGCCTTCTTGGCAATCAGGCGCTCGGCGGTTTTCGCCTTATCGATAACGAACCGGGTGTGATTGCCCCGACCGATCAGTTCAACCTGGTCGTGGACCTCGAATTCCATGGTCACCATGCGGCCCTTCAGGACCGCAATGGTGGCCGAGACTTCCACCCACATGCCCGGCAGGGTCGGCGCCAAATGTTCAATTTCGACCCGGGCGCCCACGGTATCCTCGCCGTCATCCAGGTGTTCCTGCACTAGGTCCCGGCAGGTGATTTCCACGTCACGCACCAGACACGGCGTCGCATAGACTCTCAAATCGTCACCCATGAAACCGATGGTGTCGTCCTTTTCCACCGTTACGCGGCGGTTAAGGGTAACCCCCTTAATCAATGATTCTTTCATTATTATTCCTCCCGAAAGCGTATTTCCGCCGCCATCCTAACGGTGTTCGGCGGACAATAAAAGCATTCTCGTACCAGAATGCTAAATCCTCTTATCTCAAGCCGAACCGATGCTGTCAATCAGGCTATCGAGCACCGCGTCGGGGGCCTCGGCCATGGCCATGTGGCCGCAATCGTCCAATACGGTCAGCCGGCAATCGGCGATCAGTGCGGCCAGTTCCCGGCAGCCCCTGGCCGGTGTCATCATATCCTGCCTGCCGACGATAATCTGCGTCGGGCATGTGACCCGTGCGGCGGTCTCCGGCCCGGTCGTCCAATCGGCACAGGCGTTCAGGTCGGCAAACAGGACACCGGGCCGGTTATTTTTAAACAGGGCCAGGGCACTGCCGGTCATCCACATGCCGGGAACCTGATTGCGGCCCATCTTGGCGGCCCTGCCGATGCTCCAGGCGGTGATCATCCGGTAGGCCTGTTCGGGATCGTTCTTCGCCGCATCCAGTAACGCCGGATGGACCCGCATGGCCGGCGTTATGCCTATAAGAGCGATGCGATCGATCCGTTCGGGCAAGGCGGCGGCGGTCTCCAGGGCGATGATCGCGCCCATGGAATGGCCGACCAGGGTTGCGGTTTTCAGGCCCGCCGCGTCAATCAGCCGACCGACCCAGCCGGCCATATCGATAATCCGCGGCGGTGGCCGGCCCGCCGAACGGCCATGCCCCGGCATATCGACGGCCAGCACCGACCAGCCGTGCCAGGCGAACCAGCGGCTTTGCAGCAGCCAGCAGGAATGATCCATACCGGCCCCATGGATGAAGATCACCGCCGGCTTGGCGGCGTCGAAGTCCTTGCCGCCGGTGGCGGCGAACACTTTCCTGTTGTCGACTGTTAAAAACACCGGGCCTTATCCCTTCTGCGAGGCGATCAGCGCCTGATCGAGATCGCCGGTCAGGTCGCCCAGATATTCCAGCCCGACCGACAACCGCACCAGGTCCTCGCCGACGCCGGCGAAGGCCAGGGCCTGCGCGTCCATTTGCTGGTGGGTGGTGCTGGCCGGATGGATAACCAGCGACTTGGCGTCGCCGACGTTGGCAAGATGGGAAAACAGCGCCAGCCGTTCGATAAATTCGGCCCCGGCGGCCCGCCCGCCCCTGATGCCGAAACTGAGAATAGCGCCGCCCCCCCTGGGCATCAGTTGCCGCGCCAACGCGTGATCGGCATGGCTGGCCAGGCCCGGATAGCTGACCCACTCGACGGCGACATGGGCTTCCAGAAACTCGGCGACGCCCTGGGCGTTCTCGACATGGCGGGCCATGCGCACCGGCAGGGTTTCGATGCCTTGCAGCAGGTAAAAGGCGTTCTGCGGGCTCATGCAGGCGCCGAAATCGCGTAAACCCTCGGCCCTGGCGCGGGAAATAAAGGCCGCCGGGCCGAACTCCTCGGCGAAGACGATCCCGTGATAACCGGCGTAGGGTTCGCTCAGGGTTGGAAACTTGTCCGTCGCCATCCAGTCGAAGCCGCCGCCATCGACCAGCGCACCGCCAATGGCGACGCCGTGCCCCCCCAGAAATTTGGTCACCGAATGCATTATCAAATCGGCGCCGTGTTCGAACGGGCGGCATAAATAGGGCGTGGCGAAGGTGCTGTCGACCATCAACGGCAGGCCGTGATCATGGGCCACCCCGGCGATGGCCGCAATGTCGAGAACCTCCAGGCCCGGATTGCCCAGCGTCTCGGCGAACAACAGCCGGGTATTTTCCCGGATGGCATCTTTAAATGCCTGCGGATCACGGGGATCGACCAGGGTCGTTTCAATGCCGAAACGCGGCAGGGTGTGAATGAACATGTTGTTGGAACCGCCATAGATGCGCGACGATGCGACAATATGGCCGCCGGCCCCCATCAGCGTCGATACCCCCAAATGCAGCGCCGCCTGGCCGCTTGCCGTGCAAACCGCGCCGACACCGCCTTCCAGGGCCGCAATGCGTTCTTCCAGCACCGCCACCGTCGGGTTGGAAATGCGCGAATACAGATGCCCGGCCCGTTCCAGATTGAACAGCTCGGCGGCGTGGCCGGTGTCATCGAAAACATAAGACGTAGTTTGGTAGATCGGCGTCGCGCGGGCCCCGGTCACCGGGTCCGGTCGCTGCCCGGCGTGCAGGCTGAGCGTGTCATGATGGGGAAATTTAGCAGAACTCATGGTATCGCCTTCCGGAATTTCGACGCTCACCGTACATCCGCTATTTGGCTGCGTCCATATATTGTGCCGACCCGTTTCCGTCGGTATGGTGTGCCGCCTGAACAGAAGGGATATCGATAAATGAGCCGCAAGATAAAATCCGTCGCCGTCCTGGGCGGCGGCGTCATGGGCGCCGGCATTGCCGGGTTGTGCGCCGAACGGGACTGCCGGGTGCTGCTGCTGGATGTTTCCATGGAAGTCGCCGAAAAATCGCTGGACCGCATCGTCAGCGGTCGTCCGCCGGCCCTGGATACGCCGGCAAAAGCCGCCAACATCAGCATCGGCACCCTGCAGGACGATCTGGACAAAATAGCCGGATACGACTGGATCTGCGAAGCGGTAATCGAGGACCTGGCGACCAAACGGGCGTTGCTTGAACGCGTCGAAATGCTGCGAAGCGCGGGCTCGGTGGTGTCATCCAATACCTCGGGCATTCCGCTTCGCGATATCACCGCGGGCCTGCCCGAAAATCTGGCCCGTGATATTGCGATCACTCATTTTTTCAATCCGGTCAAGGTCATGCGGCTGATGGAACTGGTGCCGGGCCAACAAACAACGCCGGAAGTGATGGAGGCGTTCACCGATTTTTGCGGCGGCACGCTCGGCAAGGGCGTGGTCCACGCCAAGGACACCGTCAACTTTATCGGCAACCGTATCGGTTGCTACTGGATGCTGGTGGGACTGCACAAGGCCAACAAGGCGCTCGACCACGGCATCGGCATGGAAACCATCGATGCCCTGATGTCGAATCCGGTCGGTTTGCCGCCGACCGGACTTTACGGCCTGATTGATCTGATCGGCCTGGACGTAATGGATTTTGTCGGCAAAAACCTGAAAATCAACCTGCCCGAAGGCGATCCGGGCGAAGCCTTCACGGCTTTTCCAGCGCGGGTTCAGGATATGTTCGAACGGGGCCAACTGGGCCGCAAGAGCGGCGGCGGCTTTTACCGGGTAAGGAAACTGGATGGCGGCACCAAAACCAAGGAAACCTTCGACCTGGTTTCCGGCAACTGGCGTCCGACGGTCGATGCCTCGCCGGACCGGGATCACGACGACCTGTCGGTGTTGCTGGCCGACGATCAATTAGGCCGGCTGGCCTGGGACATTATGGGCAAGACGCTGTGTTACGCCGCCGACCTGCTGCCGCAAATCGCCGATGATATAGTCAACGTCGACCGTGCCATGCGCTGGGGCTTCGCCTGGACCAACGGCCCGTTCCAGATGCTTGATCTGCTTGGCCCGATGCGGGTGATCGAAAAGCTGGAAGCCCAGGGACGCCGGTTGCCGGAAATGCTGCGTGTCCTGCAAGGCAGCGGCGCGGCGCTTTTTTACCGTGATAACGGCGCCGAATATCTGGGGCTGGATGGCGCCTATCACGCGGCGCCGGATTGAAATGCCCTAACCGCCGCCGAAACTGCGAACCAGGCTGCCGGCGATCATGTACCAGCCGTCGACCAGCACGAAAAAAATAATCTTGAAGGGCAGGGCGATAATAATCGGCGGCAGCATCATCATGCCCATCGACATAAGCACCGAGGCGACGACCATGTCGATGACCAGAAACGGGATAAAAATAAGGAAGCCTATTTCGAAGGCCCGTCGCAATTCGCTAATCATGAAGGACGGGATCAGGATGCGCAGCGGAAGCTGGTCGCGGACCTGCTGGTCGGGTATTTCGGCAATATCGGCGAACAGCGCCAGGTCCTGGTCGCGGACATGGGCCAGCATGAATTTCTGGACCGGCAGGACGGCCTTGTCGAAGGCTTCGAATTCGTCGATATCGCCCTCGATCAACGGCCGGATGCCGGTATCGTAGGATTCCTTAAAGACCGGCTGCATGATGAAAAAGGTCATAAACAGGGCCAGCGAAATCAGCACCTGGCTGGGCGGTGTCTGTTGGGTGCCAAGGGCGGTCCTGAGAAACGACAGCACGATGATGATGCGGGTGAACGAGGTCACCATCACCAGCAGCGACGGGGCCAGCGACAGCACGGTAATGACGGCCAGCAGCTGAATAATCCGGGCCGTAGACGAACCGCCGCCTTCGCCCATGTCCAGCGACAGGGTCTGGGCGGTGGCGGGACCGGCGAGGATGGCCACGGCGGCGGCGGTCGCCGCCAAAAGCGCGGCCACCGCAAGGGCTCGTCTGGTGGTCACGAACGCGGCCCCGGTTCAACCGGTGGCAAGGGTATGTCGATTTGCGGCTTGTGCCGTACGGCCTCGCTCAGGGCCTGGGTAAAGGCGTTTTGCGGCGGCGCCGCCGCACATTCGATCAGCAAATCGGTTGTCGCGCCAAGCAGAATCAGGTGTTCGGTATCGTCACGTTTTATCAGAACCAGCTTCCGCTTGCCATCGACATTCAGGCTCTCGACGATGCCCAGGCGGCGCTGGCGCTTGCCATGAACGTTGGTCGACAGGCCGAAACCGGCGCGTCTGGCGATAACCGCGACAATGCCGATCAGCGACAACACGAAAACCAGCGCCAGCGCATATTTCAGATAGTCGACAAGACTGATATCCAGAACATCCATGGTCGGCTTATCCGTTCATTCTTCTTTTACGTAGGCATGGGCGGCGCGCCTGGGGTCGCTGCCCGATCCGACCCGGCGCATTCCCTCGTTCTGCCGGGCGAGTTCGGCGGCCAGCAGGTCAAGGTCGGCCATGATCGCCCTGATGGCCGCCCGAAATGGTTCCGCCGCCGCCGGGGGAACATTATCGAAGCGCCGGCACAGGCCGGCGACCTTGCCCTCCAGGGCGCTCAGATCGACCAGCTTGCCGTCGCCCAACAGGGTGCGCGCGGTGCTGACCAGCGAGGCAATCTTGTCGGCGTCAACCATAATCGCGACGGTTTCGTCTTCATGTGGGAGCATCGGCAGTCTCCCTGGCGAAATCGGGCGGGGTACCGTTCAGGCGGTACACATAGGCCAGTATTTCGGCGACGGCGGCAAAGGCCTCAATGGGAATTTCGCTCTCGATATCGATGGCGCTCAGCATTTCCGCAAGATCGGCGTCGGAACGGACCCTGACACCGGCGGCAAAGGCCAGCCGCAGGATCTGTTCGGCGACCGCGCCGCGACCGCCGGCCACGACCTTCGGCGCATGCTCGCCGTCCGGTTCGTATTGCAGGGCGACGGCCAGGGATGCCTGTTGCGCCGTATCGCCGCCGCCGGTTGTATCCGTCGTATCTATCACTGTGCCTAACCCAATAATACCAAGTTGCGGAAAGAATGATCCATAGAGACGGCTTCTCTCCTACCCGAAGGACTGCTGTGACGATCTCTATGGGTCATTCTCTCTGCAATTTGGTATAAATCCCACCCGTCATAGTCGGCCATCATGCTTAAAAATTCTTTAAGGGATGGCGCGAAACAACGAGTCTTTACAGGCGTTTACTCATTCTTAAGCGTTGCCGGGCGATACTGAACGCCACAATAGACAGGACCGCACGAATTGGGACATTCCGGTCTTGCCCCCGAACGGACGCTCCGGCGGGGTGATGGTATAGGGTTAGGCGTAATGGGCTTCAATAATCTGACCTTGTTCGGCATGGTTAAAAACCGCCTGAACTGGCTTACCCAGCGCCAGGAGGTGCTGGCCCAGAATATCGCCAATTCCGATACCCCGAAATACCGTCCCAGCGACCTGAAACCATATGATTTTGGCGAACTGGTGCGCCGTGAAAATATGCAACTGAGCATGAAAACAACGGATTCCAGGCACGTTAAGGGGATACGCCGCCGGATCCGGGATTTTTCATCGGAAACCGAACGGCGGCCGTTCGAAACCAGCCCCAACGGCAACTCGGTGGTTCTCGAAGAGCAGATGGCGAAGGTCAGTGAAACCGAAATCAACTATCGCTTCACCACCCAGATTTACAAGAAACACCTGGCGATGATCAAAATCGCGCTTGGCAGGTAATGGCATGAAGATGGCAGGCGACTGATGGCCGACGATCTTATCAAGATAATGCAGATTTCATCGGCCGGGATGCGGGCCCAGGGCACCCGGCTGCGGGTTATTTCGGAAAACGTAGCCAACGCCGGATCCTTGCCGCGATCGCCGGGCGAAGAACCATACCGGCGCAAGGTAACGACCTTTAAAAACACCCTCGACCGGTCAATCGGGCTCGATACCGTGCGGGTCGGCGAAATCACCACCGACAAGTCGGCGTTCGGCAAGAAATTCGATCCTAATCATCCGGCCGCCGATTCATCGGGCTATGTCCAGACCCCCAACGTCAACACCCTGATCGAAATGATGGACATGCGAGAGGCGCAACGGTCTTACGAAGCCAACCTGAATGTCATCAAAACGTCGAAGGCGATGTTGAATGGCGCGCTGGAAATTCTGCAATAGAATACCGAATTACAGGAGCTAACCATGGCACTTCCCGTACAGAACCTGACCAACGCGCTATCGGCGTACGCCCGGGCGCCATCGGGCGCGACTTCCGGCATGAATCCCCGGGACGGCCAAAATAGCGGTGATTTCGCCGACCTGGTTCGCGGCGCCATCAAGGAAGCGGTCACCATAGGCCAGCGAAGCGAAGCGATTTCAATCGCCGCGATCAACGACCGCGCCGACATCAATCAGGTAGTCACCGCCGTCGCCGAGGCGGAAGTCACGTTAAGGACCGTGGTCGCCGTCCGCGACAAGGTGGTCGAGGCCTACCGGGAAATTCTCCGTATGCCGGTCTGATAACAATGAGCCATAGAGACGCTCGCCGGTGTTGCTATGGATGAAGTCGCGGTCCTGGAAATTGGCCGCGAGGCGCTTATCGTAATCCTGAAGGTATCGGCGCCGATCATGGTGGCGGGGCTGGCAATCGGCCTGTTGATCGCCCTGTTTCAGGCGTTGACCACAATTCAGGAAATAACCCTGACGTTCGTCCCGAAAATCCTGCTGATTTTCGTCGCCATCGTTATTTCGCTGCCATTCATGATAAACACCGTCATTGAATTTTCCAACGGCCTGTTCGACCGCATAATATCGCTGGGTTAGCCGATGCTCGCCGAGTTTTTGCAACTTAATCTGTTTGCATTTTTCCTGGTGTTTTTTCGTATCGGCATGATCATGCTGCTGCTGCCGGGCTTTAGCGCCGCCTATGTCAGTGCGCGGATGCGGCTAATCGTCGCCCTTGCGATCACCCTGATGCTGACCCCGCTGCTGGTCGATATTCTGCCGGTAATGCCCGATAGCGCCACCGCGCTGACCTTGCTTATTCTGGGCGAGGTCGTGGTCGGGTCGGCCATCGGCCTGACTATCCGGGTGCTGCTTGGCGCCCTGCAAACGGCGGGCATGTTGCTGGCCCTGGTATCGTCCCTGTCCAATGCGCTTATTATGGACCCCATCGCCGAGCAGCAAAGCTCGCTGTTGTCTTCATTTCTGGGAACGCTGGGTGTGGTCCTTATTTTTGTCATGGACCTGCACCATTTGATGATTCGCGCGGCGGTCGAAAGCTACACCCTGTTTCAGCCCGGCCAGCCGTTGCCTATCGGCGATTTTTCGAATCTGCTGGCCCGGCGTGTCGCCGACAGCTTCCGGCTTGGCGTGCAGATGGCGTCTCCGTTCGTGGTCGTGTCCATCGTGTTCAACTCGGGGATGGGTATCCTGGGCCGGTTGATGCCGGCGCTGCCGATATTTTTCTTCGCCATGCCGCTGCTTATCATGATCCAGTTGTTATTGCTTGCGGCGACGTTATCGACCATTCTGATGTATTTTCTGGAGCGTTTCGAGGACGGCATGTTTGTGTTCCTTGGAACCTGATTTTTTCAGGCGATTTTTAAAACAACAGCACTTTCGGATGTGATATGGCCGAAGAAGACGACGCAGACAAGACCGAAGACCCGACCGAAAAAAAGAAGGAAAAGGCCAAGGGCAAGGGTCAAACTGCGGTCAGCATGGAGATCAAGAACTGGGTCGTGCTGCTGGTGCTGTCGCTCGGCATGGTGTTCATGGCGCCGGGCGTCGCCAACGATATCCGGCTATCGTTGGCCAGATTTATTGAATTCCCCGACCGAATCCCCACGGACAGGGATCATCTGGTGCTGATGCTGTCGGATACCTTCATCCGGGCCGGCCTGTCTCTGGCGCCGTTTATCGGCCTGCTGCTGGTTATTCTGGTAGCCAGCAGCATCGCCCAGTCGGGGCTGATCTGGGCGCCCAGTAAAATCAAACCGGAAGTCTCGAAAATTTCGTTGCTCAAGGGCTTCAAAAGAATGTTTTCCCTGCGATCGGTGGTCGAATTCATCAAGGGAATACTGAAAATTTCGCTGGTTACGGCGGTTGGTTTCACCCTGGCTATTCCGTTCCTTGATGACATCGTGCTGTTCCCGCTTCTTGATTTGACCGTCTCTCTTAATCGCATCCTGATCATTATCGTCTGGTTTTCGCTGGCCTCGTTCGCGGTGATGACGGCCATCGCGGCGCTGGATTACGCTTATCAGCGCTATAGCTTCACCAAGCAGTTGAAGATGAGCAAGCAGGAGGTCAAAGACGAGAACAAGCAGTCCGAAGGCGACCCCCATGTCAAGGCCAGGATTCGCCAGATCCGCACCGAAAGGGCACAGCAGCGGATGATGTCATCGGTGCCGGAAGCCGATGTGGTAATTACCAACCCGACCCATTATGCGGTCGCGCTGAGTTACAAAATGGACGACATGCAGGCCCCCCGGCTGGTCGCCAAAGGCATCGACAGCCTGGCCCTGCGGATTCGTCAGGTTGCCGAGGAAAATGACGTCGCCGTGGTCGAAAATCCACCCCTGGCCCGGGCCCTGTATGCGGCGGTCGAACTGGACGAGGAAGTCCCCGGCGAACATTACATGGCGGTCGCCGAAGTTATCGGCTATGTGATGCGCCTGCGTGGCGAACTGCCGCCGCTCGAAAAACAATAGATTATGAAATTTCCCGCTCCATCACCCAAATCCATGACGCTTGGCGGCGTCCTGGCCGGGGGCGTTGCCAGCGCCGTGTTCGCGGCCCTGGTCCGGGGTAATGCCGGGGCGAACGGCAGTAGTGGGTGGATGGCGGCGATGGCCGGTGGTCTGGCGGTTCTGGCGGGGGGTACGCTGGCCCTGCTGCTGTACCGCCGGGGACGGAAAAATCAATCTGGCGAGTTGCTCGCGGCGGCATTCGAAAACAGCCCCGAGGCAATTTTCATCAGCGACCTGCCGCTGCTTGAATCGTCCCCGTTTCGTTACGCCAACCAGGCTTTTCATGCACAGTTTCCCGATCTGGCGGCGGGCAACATGAATACGCCCGGCAGCCTGGAACGCATCGCCGGGTTACTGGAAGGCGGCCAGCCGTCCGCCGATGAACTGGCCCGCCTGATTGCGGCGGCCGCCGCCGGCGAGCATGCCGAAGCGGAATTGCCGCTACGAATCGGCGGCGATGCTCTCGGCTGGCGGCATATTTCGGTAGCGCCGTTCGGCGAGGGCGGCGAGACGGCGCTGCTGTGGCGGTCGGAAGACATCACCGACCGGCACCGGACCAGCGCCCGGCAGCGGCGCGAATACGAAGCCATGACCGATTATATGGACCGCCTGCCGGTCGGATTTTTTTCCGCCGACGGAGAAGGCCGGATCGTTTACGCCAATCACATTATGAAGGACTGGCTGGGCCTTTCCCCGGACGCCATCGCCGAGCGTGAAATCCGTTTTTCCGATTTCGTGGTGGCCGCCAACCATGATGCCGGGACCGGACTTTCGAATACCCGGCACAATGGCGATGTCACCCTGCGAAGCGGCGATGGCAATCTGTTCCGCGCCTGCCTGTTGCAATCGGGGCGGATGGACGACCATCAGGAACTGCTCTACAGCCGTTCGGTCCTGTTGCGTGACGTGGTCTGGCGCGACGATGAAGCAGATGGCGGACCGGCGGCGGCAAGCCGCCTGCGCTGGTTGTTCGACGAGGCGCCGGTGGGCATTGTCCTGCTTGACCTGCACGGCGAGGTCACCGACGTCAACCGGGCCTTCCTGAAATTATTGGGTGTGCACCGCGATGCCGTCGTCGGACGCGCCTTTACCGACCGCGTCAACAAGGAAGACCGCAGCGATGTCACCGCCCAGCTTTCCAAGGTGGTGATGGGAATTATGCCGGCGACCCATCTGGAGGTACGCCTGCCGGCCATGGGCGAACGGGAACTGGTGGCCTCGCTGTATGGCAGCCGCATGGAAGACGGCGGCGGCGAGGTTTCGGGCCTGGTCCTGCATTTCATCGACAGCACGGAACAGAAAAATCTGGAGATACAATTCGCGCAATCCCAGAAAATGCAGGCGGTCGGGCAACTGGCCGGCGGCGTCGCCCATGACTTCAACAATCTGCTGACCGCGATGATCGGTTTTTCCGACCTGTTGCTGAGCCGCCACGGTCCCGACGATCCGTCGTTCGCGGATTTGATGCAGATCAAGCAGAACGCCAACCGGGCGACCAATCTGGTGCGCCAGTTACTGGCGTTTTCCCGGCAACAGAAACTGGAGCCGGTGATTATGGATGTCACCGAGGCGCTTGGCGACCTGTCCAACCTGCTGGGCCGGCTGATCGGCGAAAACATCGAGCTGTCGATATCTCACGAGCGCAACCTGGGTTTGCTGAAAGTCGATCGCGGCCAGTTCGACCAGGTGATAATAAACCTGGCGGTTAACGCCAGGGACGCCATGCCGGGCGGCGGCCGGCTTGCGATCAGCACTTCTAACGTGCAGATAGACGCCCCGGTGCAGCGCGGCCATGAAGTCATGAGCGCCGGTCGCTATGTGCTGATCGTCACCGCCGATTCCGGCGTCGGCATCCCGAAGGAAGCGATGCCGAGAATTTTCGAACCGTTCTTTTCAACCAAGGACACCGGCGCCGGCACCGGCCTTGGCCTTTCCACGGTATATGGCATTGTCCATCAAACGGGCGGTTATATCTTTGTCGACAGCGCCCCGGGCGAAGGCACCACGTTCAGCATCTACCTGCCGCGCTTCGGCGACGACGCCGCGATACCGGTGGCGGCGACCGGACCGTCCGGCGCCGGCGATGGCGACCTGACCGGCGAGGGCACGGTGTTGCTGGTTGAAGACGAAGAAGCGGTCCGCATGTTCGGCGCCCGGGCTTTGCGCAACAAGGGTTATCTGGTGCTTGAAGCGGAAGACGGCGAACAGGCGCTGGATGTGCTGAATGGCGATGATCGCAAGGTCGATCTGATTATTTCGGACATGGTCATGCCCGGCATGGACGGCCATACCCTGGTCAACCTGGTGCGCCACGAAATACCCGACATCAAGATTATTTTAATGTCCGGCTATTCCGAAAACGTGTTCGCCGACGAGGTCGAATCCGACCCCGGCATTTCCTTCCTGGCCAAGCCCTTCAGCCTGAAAGACCTGGCCGGCAAGGTGAAGGAGGTTATGGCGGGGTAATACCAATGAGCATTGATAGAGACCCATTGAGATTCTCTCGAGTCCTCCGACGGGGCGCTGAGAGAGCCGCGACGGCGGCTTTCCAGGGCTCTCGGTCGGCTGGTTGTCGGACATGAACATGACGATATTGGGGGGCCTTGGCATTCAGGCCACTTTCAATTCAGTTTTCGCCATTCCCAGGGGGCCATGAATTCGCCGCGCCACAGCCCTTCCCGGCGGGATTTGGCGAAAAATTCGGCCCGGACGAATCTATCGCCGGTCCGCCTGTCGGCCAAGGCCCAGCCGTCGGCGACCATGCTTTCATTGACGCTGATCGGGCCGACATAACACATGGCCGATGGATTGCCGTCCGGGTCCGGTATTATATCATTGCAGACCACCTTTCGCCCCCTCAGCAAGCTGGTCAGGGATTGCCGGGCCATATCGCCGCAACGCTGAACCTCGCCCTTGCTGGTCTTGCAGGTCTGTTCCAGTTCCGGGGCGTCTATCCCGTAAAGCCCGAATTCGACATCGCCAATGCGCA
>CAZZKE010000002.1:48184-64514 GCA_964655005.1 uncultured Thalassospiraceae bacterium
CGGCCCCATGGACGCCATAGCGACGGTTATTTCCATTGCTCTTCCGGCCCTCGGCTGGGGCGGGCTGGCCGTCTCTTCCGGGATGCGGGCATCGCTCGGCGGTGGCTGGGGCAGCCGTCTGCTGCTGGGCCTGGGTATCCTGACGCTGCTGCTGTATGTCTTCAATGTGGTGCTGGATGCGCCGCTCGGCCTGACCGCCCGGATAACCGCCGGGGCCGGCATCGGCCTGCTTGGCCTGGGCCTCTACCGGAACCGTGATGAACTGTCATGGTGGAAAATACTGTCACACCCGGTGACGGTTTTCTGCGTGTTGCTGGTCGCCCTGGCATGGTGGCAAGGGCCGGCCGGATACCTGCCTTACGCCTGGGACGAATACACCAATTGGCTGGGCGCTTCGAAACAAATATTTTTCAAGGACACCTGGATCGCCCCGGACATGCACTATCCCCACCCCGAATACCCGCCGGGGTGGCGGTTGCTGGTTATCTACCCTTCCCTGGTGCTGGGCCGATACGACGAATACCACGCCCTGTTCACCCTGAGCGTGATGCATTTCGGATTTCTTGGAATGGTTTTCGAAGTAATCGAAGCGACCCTGAAAAGCCGTTCCCGGTGGTCCGCCGCGACCCGGCGATTGCTGTCCTGGGCAATTTTGCTGTGCCTGATTTTGGTCGAGGCTACATGGAAGCTGATCCCGCAAGATGTGCTGATCGAAAGGCCGCAAATCTATCTGTTCACGGCCGGCATTCTGCTGGCGGTCCTGGCCGGCGAGCGAAAAACGGACCGGCTGGGGCTGGCCGCGGGGCTCGGCCTGATTATGGCGTTCGGCTACCTGATCAAGTCATCGATGATCGTTTTCATCCCGTCGCTGCTGCTGATCGGCGGCTATCTGGTGCTGCGGGAGGTTAATTGGTCGCGGCAATTTACCGCCCGCCAATTCAAAAACAGCGTCCTTATAGTCGCCCTCGTGGTGTTGCCATTCGTCGCCACATATTTAAGCTGGCAAGCCTTGAAAACCGGCAGCCGCTGCAATTCTTCCATTTTGCAACTGTTGCAACCGGATTCCCTGACCCTGATCGTTGGCGAACAGGCCGGCCGGATCGGCGCCGATTACATGTCGGCCCTGTTCGGGTATCTGTTTTCTTATAAGGCTCCCGTGACCCTGTTCGCCGTGCTGTCGCTTGGCTGGGCGTTGCGTGACGCGAGGTGGCGTTTGGGGGTGCTGACCCTAATCGTTTTTATCGGGACATATATCCTGGCCCTGTACTGGAATTATCTGGTTTGCGCCGACTGGTTTAACGACTACCTGTCATCGTTACAGCGTTACATACGGGTGCCGCTGCGATCCCTTCATTTGATCGGATTGATGTTTGGCCTGATGGCCACCGTCTTGCTGCTGGAAAAGCGGTTCGCCGCCACCGCCAGGATATTCGCCCCGGCGCTTCCCGCCGGCGTGGCGCTGTTGATGGCTTTTACCGTCTGGCAGGCCAACGCCGCGCTCCGCGAAACCCATCAACGCCGCCTTGAGCCCTATCTAGCGGCCCGTGTAAATCTGGTTCGCGAGCAGCTTCCGGCACTGGTTTCGCTGACCTCGAAGGAAGCCATTAAACGACCGAAGATTCTGATAATTTCCAGCGCTGAAAATGAATTCGACGCCCTGGTCGCCGGCTACCTGACGATAGCCATCGACCCCGAACGGGCTTTGCTGCCCTTTGCTTTCAGTAGTCTGCAAATCAGGAAGGCCGGGATTAACTACGGCAACGCCCCGGTTTCCGATGCGGGCATCCGGGCCATACTGGAACAAAACAATGTCATCTGGCCCCTGGAAAGCTTCCCGGCCCTGCGAGACGCCTTGTTGGAAATGACCGGCAATGCAAGCTGCGCCGAACGGCCAACGGACTATTTTATCGTCGCCGGCCCGAACGACGGCAATTCGTATTCATGCGAAAGTAAATGAATGTTATTTGTTCGAGCGAATAATCAGTTCCGACAACAAGCCGAAAAACAGCGCCTGCATGCCGATCAATCCGGTACCGAGCACAAAGTTGACATTCCGAACCGGTTTTTCGGCCCCGTCGAAGGCCCAGATTGAAATCTCTACCAGGAAATCGACCGTGGCCAGGCCCAGAAACAGGGCCGCCACGGGACCGAATATGGCGAACGGCCTGATTCCGATCAGGACCATCAAAATTTGCGGCAAGACCCGGAACGGATAGCTGAACCCGACGAATGATTTGCCGTTCTCGCGCAGATTAAATTGCACCGGAACCTGTTCAAACATCATGCCCTTGTGATAACCGTCGAGCAGCAGTTGCTGGGTGTAATTATAACTTCCCGGCAGGTAGGCCACATTCAGGTAGTTTTTATCGACGGCCAGAATGCCGGGTTGGCTATCCAGGATATCCCAATGGGTCAAGGCGTTCATCAGCCAGGTAAAAACCCGGTTTCCCAAACGCCTGACCAGGGGCATGGTGTAGCCGATCCGGTCCAGCCTGTTGCCGTAAACGATGTTGGCCCGGCCTTCCAGGATCGGCAATAGCAAGGATGCTATATCTTCCGGATTATGCTGTAGATCGGCGTCGATCTTGGTCAGGATGTCGTATCCGGCATCGCGCCCGTAGACCAGCCCCCGCCAGACCGTCGCCCCCAGTTTCATATTACGGGGATTGCGGATGACTTTATCGGCGCCGGCCTGTTTCGCCAGCGCCGCAGTTTCATCGGATGAACCGTCATCGATAATCAGGATTTCCGGCTCGACCCCCAATTTCCGAAGAGATTCGAAACACGACCGCACGCCGGTGATGGCTTTTACAATGGTGCCAGCCTCGTTATAGGCCGGCATCAGGATCAACATTTTCTTATGGCGCAATGGACTTGCCGAGCTTCGTGCGGGTGGCGGGATCATCGCTGAAATAATAGATATCCGTTAGCGGGCCTTTCCGGTCGAACCAGACAATACCGTCATCGGTATATTTCATGCCGCCGTTCCAGATTCGGTTCATGGTTTCACGGGCGGTCGGGTCGGCCATCATTTCCATGGCGCTGAGACCGCCGGAGGCGTTTTTTGGCGAGGCGTTAATCATCGGATCCAGCATCACCCAGCGGGATTGTTCGGCGGAATAGAATTCCGGGAAAATATGATTCGCCGTAACCGGCTTCCAATCGCGCGAAAAGCGTAACAGGCGCGCCTTGAAGCCGGCGTTACGCATCAAGGCGACGGTGGCCTCGCCGACCGTGCCACAGGCGGTTTGGGCGTTGACCAGGTAGTATACGAAATCCTCGGCGCGGTAATCCTTTTCGTTGGCGAATACGCTATCGGCGACGGTCCGTTTATTGGAAAGGTTGGCGCGGTAATAGCCGTTAACCAAACCCATGATATCGAACGCCCGTTGGTCGGACGGGTATTTTCCGGGCGCGGTGTCGATAATTGCGGAATATCGTTCAAGGAACCCCTTGTAGGCGGCAAGGCCGGTCGCGGTCGGCGTCAACGAAACCTGTTCGCTTAGCGGTAAATCGAATGCCGGAATATGTCCCCGCCGGTCGTCGAAATCGGCGTTTCTGGCGATCTGGTCGAATACGGCGTCCGTTTGCGACACGACGCGACGCGAAGTATTGAGCGTCCGATTGATGTATGGTTCATCGAAAACAACAAACCGGTACAGATTAGCCACCCGTTGCCGCTGCATAACAACCGCCACGGCCACCAGGGAAAATGCGGTGAGTAAAATAACCTTGGCTAATCTTGCCGACACGTCACGTTCCTCGCATTAATGTTACCCGAACCGGGGAGCCTGGAAATAATACAGGCGCTAAATCTAATATTATTTTTCTATTTTTTCAATTACTTGGGCGGATAGTCACAATTTTTTTTCAAGAATGACATTTTTTTCGGCCTACTGTGACGCAGATCACAGCCCTTGCGGCGCTGATGTGGTCTTATGATCGTGTCGGAGGGCCTCCCCTCCCCCCGCGCTTCAAGCGCACCTCCGACATCCCCTGTTAAACTCGCCGGCCCCGAATGGGGCCGGTTTTTTTTGCCTTTACAGTTCAAGCAGGCTCGGCGCTTTTTCGATCACTTCAAGCAGAATACGTTCGGCGGTTTCCAGTTGCCGGTTGATTTTATCAGGCGTCTTTTCCTTGTAGGGGCTGGCCGAAAGTTTCACCTGCGCCTCGTTAAGGGTTCTTAGTTCACGGGTGAATACTTCACGCAAACCGAGCGGCAGGTATCGATCTTCCGAAATGACCATGAAAAAACCCAAGGCGCCCTTCAGCAATATCGACCAGATAGCTATTACCAGATCGTCGAATCGGTCTATCAAGTCGTCCTTAGAGCCCCGATCCAGGCCTTGCAATTTCTTTTCGATTATAAGCAGGAAGGTAAGAAGTTCGGACGTCAGGTTTTGAAATTCCAGATAGTCCCCGAACTGCACATCGAACCCTTTGACTTCCAGGACATCGACGCTGACGCGGAGTTTTTCCAGCCGTTTGGCGAACACCCCCATGAAGCGTTCGACATCCTTCTTTCTCAAGGCGTTCTGTTCGGCCCTGCTTTTCTCGGCGATCCGGTCGCTGGGTCTCTTGTCCTGCTTGGTCATCTCGTTCAGGCTCATGTATTATCTGCGAATCCACTGCCTGATTTTACGCATTTATCGGCTTTTTCGCCAGCGCTTGACATTTCCCGCTTTCCAGCCAACTTTGGGATGTTCCGGCGGCGCCTTTCGGGCCGCCGGTAACCACGACGACAACCGCGCGCTCGCTCAATTTTCAAGAGGAGACGGTCCATGCCGCGCCTATCCGGCTTTGACAGCCCATTATTACTCGGCTTCGATCATTTCGAAAGGATTCTCGACCGGGCGTCAAAAGCCTCGGCGGAAGGATATCCGCCCTATAATATTGAACAGATAGGCGAAAACAGGTTGCGCATTACCATCGCCGTCGCCGGTTTCACCATGGCCGAACTCAAGGTATCAAGCGAAGACAACCAGGTGGTCATCCGCGGGCGCCGGCAAGAAGACGACAGCGAACGGGTCTATATGCACCGCGGCATCGCCGCCCGTCAGTTTCAGCGCAGTTTCGTGCTTGCCGAAGGCATCGAGATCAAGGGCGCCAGCCTGGATAGCGGCTTGCTGCATATTGACCTGGAACGCCTGATCCCCGAACCGGAGGTCCGGAACATCGAAATCAGGACCGCCGGCGCGGTTCGGGACGAACCGAAAACCATTAATCTGAATCCGGAAGAATAAAATAAAAAAGGGTATTCAGGCGGCCTGGGTCGCCACCGGTTCCGTCAACAGGGCGTACAGGGCTTCGTTGCTGTCCGTGCCGCGAAGTTTTTCACACACGGTCTTGTCGCGTAATAATCGCGATACCCTGGCCAGGGCCTTCAGATGATCCGCCCCGGCGGATTCCGGGGCCAGCAGCAGAAATATCAGATCGACCGGCTGCTCGTCGATAGCCTGAAAATCGATCGGCGTTTCCAGCCGGGCGAACAGGCCGTACAGCCTGTCCAGCTGGGCCAATTTACCATGCGGGATGGCGATGCCATTACCGACCCCGGTGGTGCCCAGGCGTTCCCGTTCCATTAAAACATCGAACACCGCGCGCTCGTGCAGGCCTACCAAATCAGCCGCCTTGCGGGCCAGATCCTGTATTGCCTGCTTTTTCGACGAGGCCCGAAGATTGGCCTCGACGCTACCCGGCGTAATAAGATCGCTAATTTCCATCGATTTATCCTTTGCCTAACCTTGGTGCGGCATATGTGCTCAGGTCTGCTCGGAATTGCTGGGATCGATCCAGCCGACGTTGCCATCGGTACGGCGGTAAACGACGTTGAATCCGCCGTGGGCGCGGTTACGGAACATCATCGCCGGGGTATCGGCCAGGTCCATGCGCATCACCGCTTCGGCGACCGTCAGGGTGGCTATCTTGTGCGGCATTTCGGCGACAATCGTCGGCGCGTCTTCTTCCGACAATTCCTGATCGCCCTGTTCGCTCTCGATGATCGAATACTGGGCCGGCATCAATTCATCATCGCCCGGGCCGTTCCTGTGATGGTTGTTGATACGCCCCTTGTAGCGGCGCAGCTGCTTCGATATTCGGCCCAGCGCATTATCGAAGCTGGCATAGGCATCGTCGGCGCTGGCGCCGCCCTGCATCACCATGCCGCGACCGGCATGAACGGATATTTCGGCATGAAAACCGTGGCCGTCCTTAGAGAAGATCACCGTCGAATCGATCGCATTTTCGAAATATTTCTTGACCGATGAGCGGAGTTGACTCTCGACATGGCCGCGTAGCGCGTCGCCAACATCGATTTGTTTGCCTTTAACAGATATTTCCATTGATAAGCGCCGCCCTGCCTTGCATTGGGCCGTTTGGCGTCCTTGATCGTTGCACGAACCGGTTCCGTTCCGGGCCTGTATATTGGCCGCCTTTATCACCTTCCGGACGAGTCCTGAAAATTACAGCACATATGCCAAAAAGCGATGAAGGCCCGGAACCTAGAGGCCCGTTCACGCGGTGTCAATAGGCTGATTTAAGCGAGTACGCATTCATCCGACCATTCACCCTAAAGAACGGATTTTTTCTCACGCCGCCGTTGGACAGACGACGGAATACCCAGCGATTCCCGATATTTCGCAACCGTCCGCCTCGCGATATCGACGCCGCTACCCTTCAAGATAGTAACGATCTTGTCATCGGACAATATCTTGTCGGAAGATTCCGCATCAATCAGTTTCTTGATACGGTCACGGACCGACTCGGCGGAATGGGCCTGGCCGCCCGACGAATTGGCGATCGCCGCGCTGAAAAAATATTTGAGCTCGAAAATTCCCCTCGGCGTGGCAATGTATTTATTCGAGGTGACCCGGGACACCGTGCTTTCGTGCATTTCGATGACATCGGCGATATCGCGCAGGATCAGCGGCCGCATGTGCCGTACGCCGTGAGCAAAAAAATCATCCTGCTGGCGAACGATTTCACCGGCCACCTTGAGGATCGTCGTCGCCCGCTGATGCAGGGATTTAACCAGCCAGTTCGCCGACTGGTGGCATTCATTGATATATCGCTTGTCGGCCTTCGAATTCGCCGCCTTGCTGATTTTCGCGAAATAGCTGTTATTGACCAGAACCCTGGGCAGGGTCGCCGCATTCAGTTCAATGATCCATTCGCCGCCCTGCTGCCCCCGCATGATAACATCGGGAATCACCGGTTCGCTGACCACATTATCGAATTCCGCCGCCGGCTTCGGGTTCAGGTCCCTGATTTCAGCGACCATGTCCATGATATCCTCGCGATCGAGCCCGCATATTTCCATCAGGCCGTGCAGGTCGCGCCTGGCCAGCAGGTCGAGATTATCCAGCATTGTCTGCATGGCCGGGTCCAGCCGGTCCAGTTCCCGCAATTGCAGGGCCAGACATTCGGCCAGATCGCGGGCGAAAATTCCGGGCGGGTCAAAGGTCTGCAAGACGCCGAGCACGGCCTCGACTTTTCCCATCGGGCAACCCAGAAGATCCGCCACCTGGGCCAGTTCGCCGGCGACATATCCGGAATCGTTCAGCAGATCGATCAACTGCGCCACGATCATTTTGTCGACGGCATCAAAAAACGACATCGCCGCCTGTTCATTCAGATGATCGCGCAGACTGGCCTTGCCCGAGACGGTCTCTTCCATATCGGGCATGGCGCCATCGAAGTTACCGCCCGATCCCCAATCCGAAAATGCCGTTTCGCCGGAACCGCCGCTGGCCATGTCGGCTTCCGAAAATCCATCCGAGGCCCCGTCATTATCGATTTCAACATCCATGCTGTCGCTTCTCGCCGCGGCGTCCTGGCCGGCGTCATCCAGGTTCACGGCTTTCAGTTCGCCATCGGAATCAAAATTTTCACGGCCCGGATCGCCTTCGTAAACGTCGCCTTCGCCGCCGGCGCCATCGGGACCGCCCAGACCGTCCTGTTCGGGCTCCGACTGTTTGGAGCTTTCAAGCAAGGGGTTTTGCTCTAGTTCCTGTTCGACATATTCAACCAGTTCAAGGTTGGACAGGGCGAGCAGCTTGATGGCCTGCTGCAATTGCGGCGTCATCACCAGCGACTGGCTCTGGCGCATGTCGAGGCGCGGGCTCAGCACCATGATGCTGTCCCGTCAGACCCGGCGGAAGGGAAGTTCATGTTAAAGACTGAAGCTGTCACCCAAATACACACGCCTGACGTCTTCGTTGCCGACGATGTCGGACGGCGCGCCTTCCATAAGCATCATCCCGTCATGAATAATGTAGGCGCGATCAATAACATCCAGGGTCTCGCGGACATTGTGATCGGTTATAAGGACGCCGATGCCACGATCCTTCAGATGGGCGACCAGGTCGCGGATATCGCCAACGGCTATTGGATCGATACCGGCGAAGGGTTCATCAAGCAGGATAAAGTGTGGATTAGAGGCGAGGGCGCGGGCGATTTCGACCCGCCGGCGCTCGCCGCCCGATAGCGCCAGCGCCGGCGTCCGGCGCAGGTGGGTAATCGAGAATTCGGCCAGCAGGGCGTCCAGAATGGCTTCCCGCCGCTCCCGGGACGACTCGACCACTTCAAGCACGGCGCGAATGTTGTTTTCCACGTTCATGCCGCGAAAAATAGAGGCCTCCTGCGGCAGATAGCCGATTCCCAGACGCGCCCGCCGATACATTGGCAATTCCGTAATGTCGTTGCCATCAAGCATGACGGAACCATAATCGAGCGGGATAAGACCGGTAATCATATAGAAACACGTCGTCTTCCCGGCCCCGTTCGGCCCCAGTAGGCCGACCACCTCGCCGCGCCGGATCGACAGGCTGACACCGCGCACGACCGGGCGTTTCTTGAAGCGTTTTCCCATGTTCGAGGCACACAAACCGCGATCGCTTTCGGCGATCAGCCTGGGACCATTAGCCGATTCCGACGACGCCGGACCGGACGGCTTCGCGGTCAGGTCATGGACCTTGTCGTAAATTCCTGATGTGGATTTATCGGTCATAATGCCGGATTTTATCCTCTTGTTCCTAAAAAAAACTGTTTAACGTATTTTCTACTTCTGTTTCGGTTTTGCCGAGCCCGGGCGAAACACGCCACCGACCTGGCGGCCGCCCGACCCCTTGCAGCCAAACAACTTGCTAACGCCGGAATTAAGATTTACCTGCGCCTTGCAGCCATCCAGTACATTGCCGTCACGGGTCAATTTTACGGAATCCGTCAGCGTTACAATACCGCTGCCGACATCGTAGATCGCTCGTTTCGACGTCACCTGTTCGGTCCCGGTCACAATTTTGACGCCATCGAATGCCTCGATTCGACGGACCGCGTTCTGACCGGCCCGGTTCTTGCCGAAATAGGCGACCAGAACATCCGCATTAAGCTTTTTACCGCCGCTTACGGCCATCGCATCGCCGCGCGCCACCGCCATTTTTTTGCGTTCCCAGTATTCCAGCTGTTCATTGGCGGTAATGACATCGCCGGCGGTGACCAGGCGTACCTTGCCGCCGCTCAGGACCAAAATGGCGTTATCGACATCGTAGACGCCATGTTCGCCATAGGCCTTTTCGCCCGGCGTTTCGATGCGAACGTGGCCGACCGCGTCAAGCCGCCAGATTTCCGTGCCGCCCTTGGCCAGTTTGCGGTAATAGGCCTGAAGTTCGTCGCCATACACGGTAACATCGCCGCGCACGGCCCGGGCATTGCCTCGGGCCAGAAAGGTCAGTTTTTCCTGCTGCCATTCGATCCCGTCATCGGCGAACACTTCAATCGGAACATCGGAATCGCCACTGGCGAAATTAAGGCCCTGGGCGAGGGCCGGCGGCGTCGCCGCAAATATGACGAGCGCGGCCAGATATCCGAGTTTGCCGATCATTGGCCAGCTTTTTCCGGGGCGCTGGCGCCGGGATATATGGTCAACTTCGACTTGCCGGAAAAAACCACGGTTTTCCCCTTGTCGAGCAGCCGAAACCCTTCCGCCACGACATGGCCGAAAGGCCCCTGGCCTTCGACCGGCAGGTTGCCCGAAGCCGACCCATTGGACAGGTCCACATCAATTTTTTCGGTACGGAATTCGTATCCTGAATCGTGGAACAGGTTGACCCCGCCCTCCAGCGACAGTTTTTCGTCCTGGCGCGAGAAATAACCGATGCTGGCCGTTACTACCAACCACGAGCCATCTTCGAGAGATATATCGGCCTTCGGTTTCTCCAGTTCCACCCGGCGGTCGTCCGACAGCAGGTTTTTCGCCAGATCGGCGGTTATTGAAAAAGTCTGGCGGCGTTTGTCGGCGCCGAAATATCGTGGATTAATCATCGACGGATCGACCCCGTCACCGATCTTAAAGGCGGAAAAACCAAGGCCGAATTTGGTGTCCTGCATTTTCAGGTTCGGCCAGACAATTACCAGGACGATCAGCAACAGGGCGATAAACGGCAGCAAAATTTTCATCATCGAGACAAAGCTGCTGTACCCGGTGGAATGTTCGCGCGGCGTCCGGCGGCCATGATCGGCCAAATCCGAACTGAACATGCCCAGCCGTCCGGGACCGGTAATTTTCTTGCCGCCCGCCGCCTCGGCGCCATTCGGCAGGGCGCTGGCGCCGGGAACCGAGACTGGCGCCGTCATCAGGCTATTCCCGCGCGCAGGCAGTCGTGAATATGAATGATGCCAACGGGTATCCCGTCCTCGACGATAAACAGGGTCGTGATCGCCATCGTATTCATAATATGCAGGGCTTCGCTGGCCAGGGAACCGGACCGGACGGTCCGCGCGCCGCCGGTCATAACGTCAAGGGTTGTCCGCTGTAGCAGGTTATCGCTCATGTGGCGACGCAAGTCGCCATCGGTAATTATCCCCATTAACCCGCCACGATTATCGACAACGCCCAGACAGCCGAAGCTTTTCGCGGTCATATGCAGTATCGCCACCGACATTTTTTCGTCGGCGGCGATCAGGGGCAAGGCATCGCCCACATGCATGATGTCATCGACCTTGAGAAGCCGGCGGCCCAGTTTGCCGCCGGGATGAAATACCTGGAAGTCATCCAGGGAAAATCCTTTTCGTTCCAGCATGGCCACGGCCAGGGCGTCGCCAAGGGCCAGCATCATCGTGGTCGACGTGGTCGGGGCCGCGGTAATGGCGCAGGCCTCGGCGTGGGCCGGCAGCACCAGGGCGACATCGGCGGCCCGGGCAAGCGTACTGCCGCTTTTGCCGGTAATGCCAATCAGGGGGATATTGAAGCGCCTGGAATAGGCCACAATATCGGCCAGTTCCGTCGTTTCACCGGAATTGGCCAGGGCGACGACCAGATCGTCCTTGGTAATCATCCCCAGGTCACCGTGACTGGCTTCGCCGGGGTGAACGTACATCGCCGGGGTGCCGGTGGACGCCAGGGTCGCCGCGATCTTGCGCCCGATATGACCGCTTTTGCCCATCCCGGTAACCACGGCGCGGCCCTTCATGGCGCCGAGCAGGTCCAGCGCCGCGATAAAAGACTGATCCAGGCTGGCCGACAAGGCCCGCAGGCCCTCGATTTCCTGGCGCAGGACATCTTTCGCGGTTTCGACCAAATCCGATACCGCACCGTCTTGTTTCAGGGGTCGTTCCAGGGTCATTTGGTCAATCATGATGTGTTAAAATAATGCGGCCATGCAAGCGCCGTGCCCGTGACCCGCCGAGTATGCGGCCAACATGGCAATCGGTCAATTAAATCAAGGTTCACAAAGATTTTATCAACCGGAAAGAATTATCGGTCAGTGGCTGAAAATATCCAGATCGTTCCAGCCGTTCAGGTCAAGCTGGCAGCGGTTCGGAATAAAATCGAAACACGGGGACAACAGGCCATCACGGCCCTCGCGGACCAGCATATCGTCGAGTTTCTGGCGCAGGGCGTGCAGATACAGCACGTCCGAGGCGGCGTATCTGACCTGTTCGTCGGACAGGGTCGCGGCGCCCCAGTCGGAAGACTGTTGTTCCTTGGAAATTTCCACGCCCAGCAGTTCCCGGCACAGCGCCTTAAGGCCATGCGCATCGGTGTAGGTGCGGGCCAGTTTCGAGGCAATCTTGGTGCAGTAGAGCGGCGTGCAGACGACACCCAGATAACGGGCGATGATGGCGACATCGAAACGGGCATAGTGGAACAGCTTGGTTTTAGAGGGATCGGACAGCAATTTTTTCAGGTTAGGGGCCTGATAGGCGCCGGGTGCGAACTTGACAAGATGGGCGGCGCCATCGCCGCCCGACAGCTGGACAACACACAGACGGTCCCGGTACGGGACAAGGCCCAGCGTTTCGGTATCTATGGCGATGCTGTCGCCGAAACAGACATCCGCCGGCAGGTCGCCCTCATGAATGTCAATCCGCGCATCTCTGGCATCGACTATTTTCACCTGATCGCTCCCCCGAGCTGGTCCATAAAGATTTTTATAAACAATATTAAATCTAATATAAGGGAAAATGGTGCCCAGGAGAAGACTCGAACTTCCACGACCTTGCGGCCACTGGCACCTGAAGCCAGCGCGTCTACCAATTCCGCCACCTGGGCAAGTGGGGCATATTTCCGCCTAAATGCTGCGGAGGCACAGTCGTTACCCTCCACGCATGGCATTGTCAACAAAATCGGTATATTTCGTAGGTATTACCGACCCGAATGTGCCATTGTGTCAACACGATCCACAATTGATTTCGGGAGACTGCCCACATGTCGCATCGCATCGTCACGATCTTCGGCGGGTCCGGGTTTATCGGGCGCCATCTGGTCCGGCGGCTGGCCCGGCAGGGGGCGACGGTCCGGGTCGCCCAGCGCGATACCGAAGCCGCGTTATTTTTGAAGACCATGGGCAATGTCGGGCAGATCGTGCCGGTCTACGCCGACGTTACCGACCCGGTAAGCGTCGCCGCCGCCATGCAGGGCGCCGACCAGGCGGTTAATCTGGTCGGTATTCTGGCCGAAAAAGGCAAGCGGACGTTCGAACGCATTCACGTCGATGGCGCCGCCAATGTCGCCGCCGCCGCCAGGGACGCGGGAATCGGGCGGCTGGTCCAGATGTCGGCCCTGGGCGCCGATGCCGGCGCCTCGTCCGTCTACGCCAAATCCAGGGCCGCTGGCGAACAGGCCGCCAGAGACGGCTATGGCGATGTCAGCATCGTCAGGCCCGGCGTGGTCATGGGGGCGGAGGACCGGTTCTTTAACCTGTTCGCCGGGATTTCGCGATTTTCCATGGTATTGCCGGTGTTCGGCTGCCCGGTAATTCCGAAAATTACCCTGTTCGGAGCGGACGGCCCGGTCAGTTTTGATTTCTACGGCGATGGCGGGACCCGTCTGCAACCGGTATTCGTCGGCGATGTGGCGAGCGCCATAACCGCCATCCTGGACGACCCGGCCAGCGCCGGCCGGACATATGAGCTGGGAGGCCCCCATATTTACAGCTTCAAGCAACTGATGGAGCTGTTGCTGCGTGAAACCGGCCGTTCGCGCCTGCTGGTTCCGGTACCCTTCCCGCTGGCCTCGTTCTGGGCCTGGTTCCTGGAGAAATTACCGAACCCGCCGCTGACCCGCGATCAGGTAACATTGTTGAAATCGGACACCGTGGTTTCCGGAGATTTCCCTGGATTCGAGGATTTGGCGATAACGCCGATGGCGGCGGAAGCGGTGCTGCCGACCTACCTGCACCGTTTTCGCCCACCCGCCCGGCGCAGCCTGCGGCAAGGCTGAACGATAACCGCTTTCAGTTTTCCAGTTGGCGACCGGCGGCGACGATCAGTTCGCCATATTCCCGCAAGAACACCGAGCCGCGAACGGTGCGCTGGATAAGAACACTGCGGCGGTCGTCCTGGTCGGGTTTACGCTTCAGCAATTGCAGTTCGCTCAGGCGATCGAGGGCGCGGGTAATCGCCGGTTTCGAAACTTTCAGGGCTGCCGCCAGCCCCCGCACGGTGTGCGGCGGCGGGGTCAGGTATACGGTCAGCAACAGCGCCATTTGCCGGGCCGATAAGTCCGGCGCGTCGCGCCGGACGCTGGTCACACTGGCCCGCCGCCATAAATCCAGCGCCTGCAATTCTTCCAGTTCAATGGCCATTCCGGACCGCCCCCACAATCATTCCGCTTGCAAAACTTCTAGCCGATTTAGCCCCCGAAATGCAACAAAAAAGCCGGGGGAAGGGCAACAATTACCGGGGGCGAGTTATATTCAACTTCCGAAATGATCCACGACAAACGCGAATAACGCCCGCATTCCCATGGCTTCGCCGCCTTCCGGACGGCCCGGACGGGAGGCCATGTTCCAGGCCATCAAATCAATATGCATCCATGGAATCCCGGAATCGACGAAGGCTTCCAGGAACAGCGCCGCGGTTATGGCCCCGCCGTAACCGCCTTCCGGGGCGTTGGTCAAGTCGGCGACCTTGCCCTCGATCTGCTTCCGGTAGCCCGGCCACAACGGCATACGCCACAACGGATCGTCCTCTGCCTCTCCGTGTTTCAGGAGTTTTCCGGCAAGCCCGTCATCATTGCAGAACAGCGCCGGCAATTCGGCCCCAAGGGCGACCCTGGCGGCCCCGGTCAGGGTCGCGCAATCGATTATCAAATCGGGTTTTTCTTCCGCCGCCACGGCCAGGGCATCGGCCAGCACGACCCGGCCTTCGGCGTCCGTATTGCCGATTTCGACGGTTTTGCCGTTTCGCGTCCGCACAATATCAAGCGGTCGCAAGGCGTTTCCCGAAATGCTGTTTTCGACCGCCGGGATCAGCACCCGCAGCCGCAGGTTCAGGCCGGCGGCCATTATCATGGCTGCCAGTCCCAGCACCTGGGCCGCCCCGCCCATGTCCTTTTTCATCAGTTTCATGCCGGTTGCCGATTTCAGGTCCAGCCCCCCGCTGTCGAAACAGACCCCCTTGCCGACCAGGGTCAGCCTGGCGGCGTCCGGGTTGCCCCAGGTAAAATCAATCAGCCGGGGCGAACGTTCGCTGGCCCGGCCGACGGCGTGAATCGCCGGATAATTTTCGGCCAGTAAATCATCGCCGGCAATAACCCGTAAATCGGCATCGTGTTGTTCCGCCAGAACTCCGGCGGCGGCGGCCAGTTCCTGCGGCCCCATGTGGGAAGCCGGGGTGTTGACCAGATCGCGGACCAGAAACGTCGCCGTCGCCGCCCGGATGACCGCGTCCCGGTCACATTCGGGCCAGACCAGCCGGGCGAATGTCTTGCCATCGCCGGATTTGAAACGCTCGAAAGCATAACACCCCAACAGCCAGCCCAGGACGGCGACCTCCGGGGAAAACTGGCCGTCAGGCCCGGCAATCACGTAAGTGCCGGCCGGCAGGTTTCCCGGCAGCGCCGCCCAGGCCCACAAGTCGGCCCTTTCGCCAAGCCCGGCGACAACGCCATGCGTTCCGCCGTCGGCATCGGTTATCTGGCTCCAGGCACCGGCATCGGCCCTGAACCCCGATGATTGAAGCCGGGTGCGGACGGCTTGCGGCTGCGACTCAAGCCAGCCCTGAAAGGCCGCTTCGCCGATCATCGTCAGGGGGATGGCATTTTCGGCGCTATCTAGTAATCGGGTGAGCGGCATCAGTTGCCAAGCAGGTTCTTGAGGGCGCCGCCGGCATCCTTCAGCGCCCCTTCGGCCCCCGATGCGCCTTGTTCCAGGGCTTTTTTGGCGGCATTCGCGCCGCCCGATACGGCGCCGCCAACGGCGTCGGTGACGGCCGACTTCATGCCTTCCAGGTTCAGCAACCCGACCGCCGATCCGGCCCCGGCGGTCATCCTGTCGATCAACCGGCTGGCTATTTCACCGGGACTGGCGCCGCCTTCGCCCTTGCCGATATCCTTCAGGTGAATATTGGGCAATGGGGTGTGCAGAGTTTTACCGCCCAAAAATGTGGCGCTGACGTTGATCACGCCGCCCCGCACGTACAGATGCTCGATCACCAGCTTCGGCCCCTCGCCGCCGCCCGAGGATGATTCCCCGCCGCCATTGGTTTTCATGAACTTTTCCACATTGCGCCGGATGGCGTCGATATTACTGCCCGAGCCGCCTATTTCGTATGTCACCATGGGGCCGGTGATGACGATTTCCTTGATTACCACCGGGTCCGACGTCACCGTGGCGGTGTCGATGGTGACGCTGATTTCACCCAGGTTCAGGGCCCGGTCGGTCTTGAATCCGGCGGGGTTCCCCACCTTCAGGCCGCTTAGGGACCCCCTGCCCGATGTCGCCGATACCGCGGCCTTGTCCAGGGTAACGCTGACCCCGGTAACTTCGCTGCCCACCTTTTCCACCACCGTCTTGATCAACGAATCCATCGACGACAACAGGATGACAACGAC
>CAZZKE010000002.1:64614-90721 GCA_964655005.1 uncultured Thalassospiraceae bacterium
TTTCCACCACCGTCTTGATCAACGAATCCATCGACGACAACAGGATGACAACGACGATGACAATGACCACGAGCACCAGGCCGCCGCCGATAAGTATTCCTTTTTTCATAATTTATTTTTCCGGTATCCGGGTGTCGGTTTGTCCAAACAGTACTTTCTTGGCCTCTTCGTCGACCGTGCTGTCGACGCTTATTTGCTCTCCCGCCGCATAGGCCCGCACCACCGCCGGACGGGCCGCCATGGCGTCGAACCAGCGTTTCAAATGGGGAAAGTCCTGCAGCTTCTGGCCCTGGCGCTCATAGGGAACGATCCATGGATAGCAGGCCATATCGGCGATGGAATAGTCTCCGGCCACGAAGTCACGGTCGGCCAGGCGGCGATTTAGCACATTGTAGAGCCGCGTCGTTTCATTGACATAACGGTCGATAGCGTAGGGAATTTTCTCCGGCGCATAGACACTGAAATGATGGTTCTGGCCCAGCATCGGCCCAAGTCCGCCCATTTGCCAGTTCAGCCATTGCAGCACTTCGACTCGCGCCCGCAGGGCGGTCGGCAGGAATTGCCCGGTTTTTTCCCCCAGGTATTGCAGGATGGCGCCCGATTCGAAAACCGAAATGGGATCGCCGCCGCCGACCGGGTCGTCGTCGATAATGGCCGGCATCCGGTTGTTGGGGGCGATTTTCAGAAAATCCGGTTCGAATTGCTCGCCGCGACCGATATGGACCGGCTTGATAACGTAGGGCAAGCCGGTTTCTTCCAGGAAAACTGTAATTTTGTGGCCGTTCGGCGTCGGCCAGTAATGCAGTTCGATCATGTTTTTAATTCTCACATCCGTGGCAATTCGGCCGGGCTAAGGGTAAGTCGCACGGCCCCGGCCAGGCTATCGACGACGCGGGCGATCTCTCCTTCAACAAGAAGGTCCATGGGGACGGCTTCCAGGGTTTCGCTGACACGGCGAAGCCAGCGCCGCCGCACATCAATGCTGTCGCTGATCCCGCTCAGCGACTTGTGCAGGGCAACCACCTGTTTCAGGCGTTGCAGCGTCTGTTCCGGCATCGCCTCCGGTCCGGTCGTTCGCCAACGCTTCAGATCGGCTTCCTGCAAGCCGGTAATCGCCGCCTGTTCGGGGCCGGTCAGGCCCAGGTCATCGACGGCGACCAGATAGTGGTGGAAAAACTGGATCAGGCCGATGCGCCGCCACAGGGCGTTGCGTTCGCCGGGGCTGACAACGGCGGCCAGGGGAGAATGGGCGCGGAGCAGGCCGCCATCCGGCGTATCGGCCAAAATTACCGGGGCCAGTTCAGCCAGCGGTTTATCCAGCAACGCCGCCCAACGGTCCCGGATATTTTCCGGCCCGGGCGACCGCTCGCGCCGGCTTTCCAGTTCCGAGCGGGCCCGCACCAGAAGACCGGGCTGTTCGCGGATCAGGCCCACCAAGGCCCGATGAAAAAGCAGCGCCTTTTCCTCGCTGAGAGTAAAAAGTTCCATCCCCGCAAGGTAAAGGTAGATTGATCTTATTCCAAGAGAAGATCCGGCTAGCCGAAAATTCGCAAAAACCGGACAATTTTTCTGGTTCGCGGGCCAAACAGCTGGGCCGTGTAGAAGCTGCCGGCGGCCTTTTTGGAGATTTCGCCAAGGGTCGGGTAGGGCGCGATCATTGAAGCCAGGTCGGCAATTTTCATTTTTTTCGAGATCGCCAGCACCCAGATCTGGATCAGTTCCCCGGCCTGCGGACCGACTATCCCGACCCCCAGAATGCGGCCTTTCGGCGTCGTTACCACTTTAATCAGCCCCCCGGTCCGGCGTTCCGTCAGCGCCCGGTGATTTTCCCCGAACGAACTTCGCAATATCCGGACCCGGCCATATTGCCGCCGCGCCTGATCTTCCTTTAGCCCGACCTGGGCCAGTTCCGGGGCCGTGTAGGTAACCCATGGTACGGCCCGGGTTTGCTCCCTGGACGGCAACCGGAACAAGGCATTGCGGATGACAATGCCGGCCTGATAACCGGCCATATGAGTGAATTGCAGGCCGCCGATCACATCGCCGATGGCGAACACCTTGCGATTGGTTGTCCGCAGGCGGGCGTCCACGGTAATTCCGCGGGGCGAAAATTCGATTCCGGCATCGGCCAGCCCAAGCCCCGCCACATTGGCCCGCCGGCCCGCCGCGATCAGCAGATGAGAGCCTTCCAGGCGTCGTTCGGCGCCGTCATGTTTGAACAGAACGGCGATGCCGCCGGGTGTTTTTTCAACGGCGGAAACATCGGCGCCCTGATAAATCTGAACGCCGTCTTCGGCCAATTGCCCGGCTACCACCTGAACCAGTTCAGGATCGTCAGCCGGCAAAATTTCGGCCATTTCGATAACGCTGACGCCCACCCCCAATTGCCGGTGGGCCTGGGCCAGTTCCATGCCAATCGGGCCGCCGCCGATAATAATCAGTTCCTTCGGCAGATCCGGCCCCTGAAATATGGTCTCGTTGGTATCATAGGAAACTTGGTCGAGCCCGGAAATGGGCGGCACGAACGGGGAAGACCCGGTGGCGATGACGAAACGCCTGGCCCGGATTTTCCTGTCGCCGACGACGACCTGGCGCGGGCCGCTAAAGCGTGCTTCCCCCTGTATCACCCTGACCCCCAAACCTTCGAACCGTTCGACGGAATCATCGGGTGCGATGGCCGCAATGGTATCGTGGATATGACCGAAAACGGCGGCGGCCGATACCGCCGGTTCGCCGGCTTCGATTCCAAAACCCCGGGCCCGACGCACCCCTTGCGCGGCGTGCCCGGCGGCCAGCAGGGCCTTCGACGGTACGCATCCATAATTCAGGCAGTCGCCGCCCATGCGGCCCTTTTCAATCAGCACGGTCGATGCGCCCAGTTGCGAACTGCCGGCAGCCACGGACAGGCCGCCGGAACCGCCGCCGATTACGCAGATATCGACTTCTATCAGTTCCCCTGCCGCCATCAGACCGTCCTGTCGGTGAATTTCTTGTAAAAAACCGGGATCAGGGAAAGCGCCGCCAGGCCGATAATCGGCAACAGGACACCGGGTGTAAATATGATCCCGAGATCGGGTTCGCCGCCGCCGTCAAACACTTCCCCCAGGCCGCTGCCGACGCTGGCGAAAACGAAAGTACCGGGAATAATGCCGAAAAAAGTACCGATCACATATGTCCTTACCGATACGCCGATAAAGGCCGGCACCAGATTGACCAGCCAGAAGGGGAAAACCGGCACCAGGCGCAGGAACAGCAGATAGCTTAGCGCATTTTCGCAAAACCCGTCTTCCATTTTACGGATCGAGGCCCCGGCCTTGGCCCGCAAATAATCGGCGAAGGCATAGCGGGCCGCCAAAAAAATAACCGTTGCGCCGATAGTTGCGCCAAAGACCACGTAAACCGTTGTCTCAACGGTTCCGAACAGGAACCCCCCCATAATGGTAAGCCAGACGCCGCCCGGAAGAGACATGCTTATGACCAGTAAATAAGCGCCGATGAACGCCAGTACGGCAAGCTGGTAGTTTTCGACGGTCCAGGCCATGATCGTTTCGCGATTATCCTTCAGGGCGTCGAATGAAAGATATTCGCCCATCCCCAGAACGAAAAACGGGACGCCGCCGGCGGCGATGAGCAAAAGCGGCAACAGCCGCTTTAACGACAGCTTTTTTCCCCCATTATCGACCGGGAGTTCATTCATCGGCTGCTCACACCATCTGTACCACAGGTTTGAAACCCGCTATCGGCCCCGGATTCCATTGGGTTATACATTTTATACCATATTCATGTTTATAATGAGGCCACCCGCCGTTGGGCCAGTCACCTTTGCGTTACCGAAAGCACAAACGGTCGCCGGCGATCGCCGGTCATAATATAATCGCGATATTATCACGGTTTTACGCCTTAGCGGCGTTGACTTAACCCGGCCCAGACCTTATACACCGGGGCCTGTTATATCTCCGGAGTGAGTCCTTTGAAGCGTACCTTTCAACCCAGTCGACTGGTCCGAAAACGTCGTCACGGTTTCCGCAGCCGCATGTCCTCGGTCGGTGGTCGCCGGATTCTGGCCAGCCGCCGCGCCAAGGGCCGCAAACGCCTGTCGGCCTGATCGCCGCCCGTTCATGCCCGCCGGGATAACGCGACTGAAAAAACGACCGGAATTTCTGCGTGTCGCCGCCACCCGGCGAAAATGGGTGGCGAATGGCTTGATATTGCAGGTTCGACGGCGACGGCGGACCGAACCCGGCGAAACCGGCGCCCGGATCGGGCTGACGGTCAGCCGCAAGGTCGGCAACGCGGTGTGCCGCAACAGAGTCCGCCGCCGGTTGCGCGCCGCCGCCGACCTGGTAATTGGCGAACATGCGAGCGGGGACCACGATTTTGTTATCATCGGTCGCCGGGGAACGATCCGGCGGCCCTTTGCCGCCTTGCTGGGCGACCTGGAAACGGCATTGAAAAAAATGGATGCCTATCGTTAGAATGGCCCCCGAATTTGGGACCCCCCTTGTAGCAAGGCGAATAGTAACAATCATGGCACGCGATCCAATCAAAACGCCGTTGACTATGCTCCTGCAAGGTCTTGTGCGCGGCTATCAGTTGTTGATCTCGCCCGTCCTGCCGGGGTCCTGCCGGTTTTATCCGACCTGTTCCTGCTATGCCGTGGATGCCCTTGGCCAGCACGGCGCACTGAAGGGGAGCTGGCTCGCGTTGCGGCGAATTTTGCGATGCCACCCGTGGGGCGGCTCGGAATTTGACCCGGTTCCCGGATCGGACCTGGCCATCCGGGCCGGCGAACAGGCCCGCAAGCTTCGCTCCCACACCCATGCCCACTGATTTAATGACGATGGAACCCGAATAAATGAACGATAATAAAAATCTGGTTCTGGCGGTCGTTTTCTCCATCGTCATCCTGCTCGGCTTTGAATATTACAACTCCTGGCGATACCCGCCCGTCGCGGAACAGGATCAGGCCTCCCGGACAACCACCCAATCACCGCAAGAACAGGCCGCCAATCCGCCTTCGACCCCGGGCGCCGGGTCCGCTTCGGGTGATATTCAGGCGCCTTCCATTCCCGGCCAGGCGAAAGCCGTCGTCAGCAAGATTCAGGAACAGACCGCCGCGAAGATTCTGGCCAAAAATCCGCGCGTTACCATCGAAGGCGCCAGGGTCCACGGATCGCTATCCCTGGTTGGTGGACGAATCGACGACCTGACCCTGTCGGATTATCATGAAGGCCTGGATAAAAGCAGCCCGCCCATCGTATTGCTTAGCCCGAGCGGCGCCAAGAACGCCTACTTCACCGATTACGGCTGGGTCGGCGCCGGCATCAAGACGCCTGACGCGACCACCCTGTGGACCGCCTCGTCACCGACCCTTGGCGTCGACAAGCCGGTTACACTGCGCTGGAACAATGGCGAAGGCCTGCTGTTCGAACGGATTATCGCGATCGACGAGAATTTTATGTTTACGGTGACCCAACGGGTAATCAACAACGGCAAGACCGCCGTGACCCTTAATTCCTATGGCCTGGTATCGCGCCATGACACGCCCGAGGTAACCAACTTCTATATCCTTCATGAAGGACTGCTGGGCGTTTTTGACGGCACCCTTCAGGAAGTAAAATACGACGATTTGCAGGAAAAAAACGTCATCAAGAACGCCACCACCGGCGGCTGGCTGGGGTTCACCGATAAATACTGGCTGGTCGCCCTGGTGCCGGACCAGAAAACTCCGGTCAGTACCCGTTTCATGTATCGCAACGATAATGGCCAGGATAAATATCAGGTCGATTTTCTGGGCCCCGCCGTCGCCATCGCACCCGGCGCATCGGGCGAGGCGGTCAGTCACCTGTTCGCCGGGGCCAAGGAAGTCAAAAAACTGGACGCCTACGGCGATGCGCTTGGTATCGCCCGGTTCGATCTGGCAATCGATTTCGGCTGGTTTTATTTCATGACCAAACCGATTTTCTACACCCTGATCTGGATTGAAGATCACGTCGGCAACTTCGGCGTTTCCATCCTGCTGTTGACGGTGCTTATCAAGCTGCTGTTTTTCCCGCTCGCCAACAAGTCCTACAAGGCGATGAGCAAGATGAAAAAGCTGCAGCCGGAAATGGCCAAGCTGCGGGAACGCTTCGGCGATGACAAGATGCGCCTGAACCAGGAAATGATGGCGCTGTACAAACGCGAAAAGGCCAATCCGGCGGCTGGATGTTTGCCTATGATAGTGCAAATCCCGGTGTTTTTCTCGCTTTACAAGGTCTTGTTCGTTACCATCGAAATGCGCCATGCGCCCTTCTTCGGCTGGATTCAGGACCTTTCGGTCCGTGACCCGACCAATGTATTCGAATTGTTTGGGCTGATTCCGTGGGGCGCCGCCGATGTGCTGCCGTCGGCCTTGCTGATTGGCTTCTGGCCGTTGCTGATGGGACTGACCATGTTCCTGCAACAGCGGTTAAATCCGCCGCCTGCCGACCCAATACAAGCCAAGATATTCATGTTTCTGCCGATCCTGTTCACCTTCATGCTGGCCCGTTTCCCGGCCGGACTGGTCATCTATTGGGCCTGGAACAACTCGCTTTCGATCATCCAGCAGAAAGCGATCATGCTGCGGATGGGCGTTAAATAGGAGCATCCGGTGGCTACGCCTGAACCGACTGATTCGGAAATAGAGGCCGGGCGGCTGCTGTTCGCCAAGGAATGCCGGTTCATGCTCGGCGCCGTATCGCTTGATGATTTACCCGATAGCGGGCTGCCGGAAATTGCCTTCGCCGGGCGCTCGAACGTCGGCAAGTCGAGCCTGATCAACGCCCTGACCAACCGCAAAACCCTGGCCCGTACATCCAACACGCCGGGACGCACCCAACAGCTTAATTTTTTCGATTTGGGCGGCCGCCTGACCCTGGCCGACCTGCCGGGATACGGCTATGCCAGGGCGCCCCGGGAAAGCGTCCGCCAATGGACCGAACTGGTCGGCAATTATCTGCAAGGACGGGCCCCATTAAAACGCACATGCCTGCTGATCGACGCCCGCCATGGGATCAAGAGCAATGATGACGAGGTCATGACGATGCTGGACCGGGCCGCCGTTTCCTTTCAGGTGGTGCTCACCAAGTGCGATAAAATCAGCGCCGCCGAACTGCTCGAAAGACAGGCCGAAACGGCGCGTCAAATGGCCACCCACACCGCTGCCCATCCCCTGCTTATCAGCACGTCGAGCGCCAAGGGAGACGGCATCGCGACCCTGCGGGCCACCCTCGCCGCCCTGGCTTCCGACCTTTCCGGCTAATCCTGACGGCCTGCGGTGCGGGCCCACCAGAATGGGCTGTAATCCCCCATGCCCTTTATTTGGTAACAAAATGTAACAGGCCGGGCCGCCGAAACGCTTGGTTACAAAAACCGCTTTTTCAGACATCGGGGCGCAATCGATGCGGGGTTAAATAACATCGTCCGGACCGCATGTGATCAGCAGTTGACCCATTGCCCCGGCGCGACAGACAGGAAAGGAGTTACAAAATGGGTTACGAAATGATGGATGGTTGGGGTGGAATGGCGTTTGGCGGCCTGATGATGGTCTTTTGGTTTGCCCTGTTGGCAGGCTTGATCGTAATTATCGTCAGATGGCTTGGCGGGACCCCCGGGCGGAACACCAGCCGGGACGCGCTGGATACCCTTAAACAGCGATTCGCCCGTGGCGAAATCGACACCGCCGAATTCAAGGAACGCGCACAAAGGTTACGTATAATCGAATGATATCCCGCCGGGACCGCGCCGGTGGGATTACCCTGGAACCGCCCCCCGTGCCACACTGCGGAAATCGCCAAAAATAATGCCGGGGGCCGGTTCCTATTGGCCTTGATATGCCCTAGATTGCGACCATGGACGCGAATGACAAAACCAGGGAGCAATGGCTGGCCCAGGCGGCGACGTTGTCGGAGGCCCTGCCCTATATGCGCCGCCACAGCGGCCAGACCCTGGTTGTCAAATATGGCGGCCACGCCATGGGAGATGACGATCTGGCGCAACTGTTTGCGCGCAATATCGTGCTGCTGCGGCAGATCGGCGCCAACCCCGTGGTCGTGCATGGCGGCGGCCCGCAAATCGGCAGGATGCTCGACCGGCTGAAGGTAAAAAGCGAGTTTATCGAAGGGCTGCGGGTGACCGACCAGGAGACGGTTGAGATCGTCGAAATGGTGCTTTCCGGCAGCATCAACAAGCATATCGTATCGGCCATCAACGGCGCCGGCGGCTTCGCCATCGGGCTGTCGGGCAAGGACGGCAAACTGATCATCGCCGAGAAACTGCGGCGCACCAAGCGTGATCCGGATTCCAACATCGAACGTATTCTGGACCTTGGCCTGGTCGGCGAACCGACCGCCATCACCACCCATGTGCTGGAAAATTTCGACGCATCCGACATCACCCCGGTAATCGCGCCGATCGGCATCAGTGCAAGCGGCGAGACGCTTAATGTTAACGCCGATACCGCCGCCGGGGCGATTGCCGCGGCCTTGAACGCCAAGCGTCTTTTAATGCTGACCGATGTCGCCGGCGTCCTTGACGCCGCAGGCGACACGATCAAGGAATTAACGGTCAGCGATGCCCGCAGGATGATCGACAAGGGAACCATTCACGGCGGCATGATCCCGAAGGTCGAAACCTGCCTTGGCGCCATCGACGAAGGCGTCGGCGGCGCCGTCATCATCGATGGCCGGGTACCCAACGCCCTGTTGCTGGAACTGTTCACCGAACACGGCGCCGGCACCCTGATCCTGCCGGATTGAAGTTATTTTCTTTTCGCCAGATCCGACAGGAAATCAAGCTGCCAGTTCATTTCCTGTTCGGTCAGCGGATAATCCGACCCCGGCGGCGCGATCAACACATCGGACCTGGGGATACGGCACAGCCTGAGCTGTAACTGTTCGACTATCCAGGACGGCATTCCGGCCTTCCAGGCGATTGCCACGATTCCCTTGGCGTTGCGGTCGGACACCGCCTTCATAACCGTCGGCGCCCCCAGGCCGGACAGTTCGACCAGGGCGGCGGCGACGAATTCAAATTGACCGGATTGCAGGGCATCATTGATTATCTCGTCGGTCAGGCCCCCCGATGCCCGCAATTTTTGGGCTTTCCGCAATTTATCGCCCGGTATCTCATCGAGCGGGGCGGCGTCATCATCGTCGCCGACGATTTCATCCAGCCGCCGGTTTACTATGGTCCGGACTTCCTCGGCGGTCGCCGAGTCCAGATCACGCCGCGCCGTCAGAATATCGAGCAGGTTTTCGGCGACGAAACGGGCCAGCTTCGGCGCGGCGCCCGAGGGCAATTGCGGGCGGGTCACCAGGGGTTCGTGCCATTGTTCGACGTCGGCGGCGCGATTAATGATTTTATCCAGCGTCTCTTCGCGAATTTGTGCGCTTTTATTACCCAGAAGTTCGGCGATTACCTCGGTGTTGTCGGTGTTAATGATCGCATCGGCCAGGGCGCCATCAATATTGTGCCGCCGGGAAACCGCGAAAAGCGCTCCATGCACCGGATCGCTGCCGATAATTTCAAGCAGGTCATCGGTGGTCAGGACCGGTGAATATTCCAGCACCGGGGCCGAAACCACCAGTTCCGCATCCCGGGCCAGATTGCGAATAACCTTAGCCGGGGCGTCGGCAACATCCTTCAGGGTTTCGGCGATGATCTGGCGAACCCTGGTAATTTGGTCACGGGCGAGGATTTCCAGCGCCTCGTAGGTCATTTGCCTGATCTTGTCCTGTTCATCCGGGGACAGGCCCGGGGCCAGCAGGGCGATCTTTTCGGCCAGGCCGACCCGGACTTCCTGATCGGCGTCGGCAGCCAGCAATAAATCGGCATGACGGGGCGCGGTCGAATTGGTGGCGATAACGCGCCTGACGCCGGCATCGTCGTCTTCGGCCAGATAATACAGGATTTCCGGCTTCAGATCCTCGCGTCCGGCCAGCTCCCGGCGCACCGCCACGTCTTCATGACGGGCCATCTCCTTGACTTTTTCGTACGGAATTTCGGCAGACTTGAAAAAACCGCCGAACAGACCCTTCAGACCTTTCATACTGTCTTTTCGCCCCTATTCCTGCTTGTCAGTCCCATCCGTAAAGGACGAAATTTGCCAATTCATCTCGTCATTCGTAAACGGGTATTCGCCTCTTTGCCCGGCCTCGATAATTTCCGCCGGGGCGATGCCGGCCATGCGTTGCTGCACCTGTACCGCCAATTGCATGGGCAACCTGGCCGCCCATACCAGGGAAACTATACTCTTGGCGCTGTGCGAAGCGAAGATATCATCAATTACCGGCATCGACAGTCCGGTCAATACGGAAAGGGATGCCCGTATCAGCAACTTGTCGCCGGAGGCCAGTGCCCGGGAGAGCACCTTGGCATCCAGCCGCCCGGCGGCCAGCAACCTTTTCGCGACTTCGATCGGCGGTTCGACACCGGGAAAACCGCCGTCTTCCCCGCCCCCTTTGTTCGGGCCGGCATCAATCCGGCGACGAACCATTGATTTGACCGCCTTCAGTGTTTCTTCGTCAAGGTCGTCGCGCGCGGTCAACTGGTCGAGCAGGTCATCGGCGACGAACCGGGCCAGCCTGGTCGCCGCATTGGATGGTAATTTAGGCCGATTTACCAGCGGCGCATGCCACAAGACGATGGTATCGGCCCGGTCGATCAGGTCATCAAGGGTCTGTTCGCGGATTTGCGCCGTATCGTTGCCAAGCAAGTCGGCGATGGCGGTCAAGTCGTCGGTCGCGACGATAGCGTCGGCGAGCAGCTCGCTGACCCCGCTGCGCCGCGAAACCGCGCCCAGGCCGCCGTTGGCCGGACCCGAATTGATGATTTCTATCAAATCGTCATCGGTCAGTACCGGCGAATATTCGAGCACCGGCCCGGCGACCGCGATTTCGCTATCCATGGCCAGCCGCCTGATTACGTCCGAAGAAACATTGGTGACGTCCTTGAGCGTTTCAGACAGTATCTGACGAACCACCGATATCTGGTCACGGGCCAGAATATCCAGCGCCTCGTTGGTGCTTTGCCTGATCTTGTCACGGTCATCATCGCTTAGATCCGGGGCGATACGAGACAGTTTTTCAGCCAGCCCGCTACGCACTTCCGTGGCTTCGTCGCGGGCCAGCAGGCCGTGTGTCTGGCGCGGCGCCCTGGCGTTCATGGCGACTATCTGGCGCACCTCGACCGACTTGTCCTCGGCCAGAAAATAGAGAATTTCGGGGCTTAAATCGTCCCGCGCGGCAAGCTTCTTGCGCACTTCCGGGTCTTTGTGCCGAACCAGTTTCTTGGCTTCGCCGTAGCTTATCTTTTTATCTGGCGGCATGTTCGCTCATGTTCACTGTTGTCCATTTTCAGGATTGGCCGGTTCCGCGATCCGATACCCGCCCTTGCCGTCTTTCTTGACCTCGTACATGGCGCCATCGGCGCGCGCGACCAGGGATTCCAGCGTTTCACCGTTTCGCGGGTCGTACATGGCGACCCCGATGGAAACACCCAGGGGGCGGTCTTCATCGCCGGAAAACTTGCGCAGGACGCTGCTTGCTTCCAGTATTTTCTCGACTCGCCCAATGGCGACCGTGGGCGACATGCCATCCATCCACATGGCGAATTCGTCACCGCCAAGCCGGACAATCGCGTCGCCGGGCCTTGACTGTTCGAGCATCAAATCACGCAGACAGATAATCGCCTCGTCGCCGCATTGATGGCCATGCACATCGTTAACCAGCTTAAAGTTATCCATATCCAGATAAAACAGCGCCGCGCCCTGGCCGTCCTGTTCGAGCCTGGTAAAACGCCTTGGCAGTTCGTCTTCAAAAAAGGCCCGACGGTTCAGCAGCCCGGTCATGCCATCGGTCCTGGACAGGTTTACGATGCGCTCGTGATTGGCCGATTGTTCGTTGGCGATGCCGATCTGGTTGGCGACATCGCCCAGCAAAATAAAATAATTACGATCCCATTCGGTCTCGTCCAGCGGTTTCCAGATAGCGATAGCACCGTTTATTTCCTGCCGGTAACGGGTCGGGGTGGCGAGTATCCGCCAAGGCCCGGCATCGACGGAAACGGTGGTGCCGTCGGTCGCCATTTCCCCCAGAAACCGCTGTTCCGCTTCCGGCACGCCCAGTTCGCCATATTCGGCGGCAAGCACCAGACCGGCCTCTTTGTGATGGCGGTAAATACGGCACCCGGACGCCCCCAGGGCTTGTGACGTGGTCGCCGCCGCCTTGTTCAGCATGTTCAGCGGATTGACTTCGTCACGGATGGATTTGACAATACGATTGAGCAATTGCTCGCGTTCCCTGGCGCTTCTGAGCGCCGCCTCGCGGTCACGGTCAACCGTGACGTCCCGGCAGATACCGCGCGCCCCCAGCCAGTGGCCATCGGCCCCGGTCAGCGGCTTGCTTGACCCGACGACACAGGCGCTTTTGCCCTGCGAAGTCCGCATCCAGATTTCAACGTTACGTTCGTTGCGGTCGCTAAGAAACAGCAGCGGGTTGTAGTCTTCCGCATTAAGCACGAATTCCTGCGGTCGCCGCCCTACCAGTTGTTCGGGGGCGAACCCCAGGACACCGGCCGGCGAGACGAAGCTGAAAGTTCCGTCCCGACCGACTTCCCAGGAAAAATCGCTGGATACTTCGACCAGATCCTTGTAGCGCTGCCGTGATTCAACAAGGGCCGAGCGCAGATTGCGTTCCATCGTCGCATCATGAGACAGCACCACATAGCGGTCGGCCGAGCCATCGCTGCCCGCGGCAATAGGGACGACGGTGATATCGAGAAATATTTCGCCCTTGCTGCCGGTCAGCACGACCGAGCCGGCGACCACCCGCCGGTCCGTTTCGGCGGCGGCTACCATTTCCGGTATTTCGCCGATGTCGCCATGATCGAGCAAGGATTTCAGGACCCGGCCCTTTTCATTGGCGGCAATCACCGTGACATCGCCAAGAACGACTACGGCAGCGCCGGGATAGCCTTCAAGCATGCCGGACGCCGCATCGGTATCATCGCCCCGGCCCCCGGGCGCAAACTCATTTTCCGGCCTATCCTTCGTCATATGTTTCCATTCGCATAACCCCCGGCATTAAACGCCGTCTCGTATGCCACATCCTATACCATACCTGCAATAAGGTAGTGGATTGAATTTAACATATTACACCAATATAGGGTCTTGTAATGGGCTCGTAACGCCGCCACTAATACGGTCATGAAAAATACCAGCCTCAGAAAGGCGGAAGCCTGGGTTTTCGACCTGGACAATACGCTGTATTGCGCATCGAGCAATCTGTTCGGCCAGATTAGTGCCCGCATGACCGGATTCATCGCCGACCTTCTTGATATCGATGAAGACCAGGCATTGCGGCTGCAAAAGAGCTATTTCCGGGAATATGGCACCACCCTGCGCGGCCTGATGGTCCGCCACCGTATCGACCCCCACCGTTTTCTGGACCATGTTCACGATATCGACGTAAGCCTGGTCGACGCCGACCCGGCCCTGGACAGGGCCCTCGCCGGCCTGGCCGGACGCAAGATTATTTTCACCAACGGATCGACGGATCACGCCGGAAGAATAATGGACCGGCTTGGCGTGGCGCATCATTTCGAAGAAGTGTTCGACATCGCCTGTTCCGGCTTTGTGCCGAAACCGGAACCCCGGACATACCGGCGGCTTATCGAACGCCATGCGATTGATCCCAGGCGCTCGGTCATGGTTGAAGATATGGCGATTAACCTGAAGCCGGCCGCCGAGTTGGGCATGACCACCGTTTGGGTGCGCACCGAAACCGATTGGGGCCGGGCCGGCTCGGATAGCGACTATATCGATTATCGGCTCGACGATTTGGGCCGGTGGCTGAACGAATTGCCAGCCTGATTTTATTGACAGCCATACCCTGCTGACGCATGTTCTGGGCTCTTTTTGAACAATCAGGATGGTAGTCCCCAAGATAATGAGCAACTCAGCCCTGCAAGCCGCCATCGACGCCGCCTGGGAGGCGCGCGATACCGTTAATCCGGCGACCACCGGAGATGTCCGCAACGCCATCGAAGCGGCCCTGGAGCTCCTCGATTCCGGTCAGGCCCGCGTCGCCGAACGCCAGGGTGTCGGCCAGTGGACGGTCAATCAATGGCTGAAAAAGGCGGTGCTTTTGTCGTTTCGCCTGAATGACATGGCGATGATCCCCGGCGGCCCCGGCGGCGGCCACTGGTTTGACAAGGTGCCGTCGAAGTTTCAGGGCTGGGACGAGGCCCGCTTTCGCCTGTCCGGCATCCGCGCCGTACCCAATTGCGTGGTCCGTCGCGGCGCCTACGTTTCGCCCGGCGTGGTGCTGATGCCGTCGTTTGTCAATATCGGCGCGTTTGTCGATAGCGGCGCCATGGTCGATGGCTGGTCGACCGTCGGCTCGTGCGCCCAGATCGGCAAGAACGTGCATCTTTCCGGCGGCGCCGGCATCGGCGGCGTCCTGGAACCGCTACAGGCCGGGCCGACCATCATCGAAGACAACTGCTTCATCGGGGCCAGGGCCGAAGTCGCCGAAGGGGTCATCGTCGAGGAAGGCTCGGTGCTCGGCATGGGAGTCTATATCAGCGCCTCGACCAAGGTCGTCGACCGGGCCACCGGCGAGGTCCATTACGGTCGGGTGCCGGCCTATTCGGTGGTCGTGTCGGGTTCCATGCCATCGGCCAAGACCATGCCCGACGGGTCGCCGTCGCCCAGCCTGTACTGCGCGGTGATTGTCAAAAAGGTCGACGAGAAGACCCGTTCGAAAACGTCAATCAATGAACTGCTGAGAGACTAGGCCCCCGTGAGCGCCATTGATCCGCTCGAATTGTCACGCGACCTGATCCGCTGTCCCAGCGTCACACCGGACGACAATGGCGCCATCGGGGTGCTGGAAACCGCCCTCGGCGGCCTTGGTTTCGAATGTCATCGTTTGCGGTTTTCCGAGGCCGGCACGCCCGGCATCGAAAATCTTTACGCCCGCTTCGGTCGGCGCGGCCAGAATTTTTGTTTTGCGGGCCATACCGATGTGGTCCCCGTCGGCCATCGGGAAGACTGGACCGCCGACCCGTTTGGCGCCGAAATCAGGGCCGGCAGGCTGTTCGGCCGGGGGGCGGCCGACATGAAATGCGCCATCGCCTGCTTCGCCGCCGCCGCGGCGCGTTTTATCGACCGTCACGGCGAGGATTTTGGCGGTTCGATCAGCCTGCTGATTACCGGCGACGAGGAAGGCCCGGCCATTAACGGCACCGTTAAGGTATTGGGCTGGATGGCCGAACGGGGCGAAACCATCGACGCCTGTGTGGTCGGCGAACCGACCAGCGGAGAGTCTTTCGCCGACACCATAAAAATCGGCCGGCGCGGCTCCCTGAACGGTCATCTGATTGTCTATGGCGAACAGGGCCATGTCGCCTACCCCCATCTGGCGAATAATCCGGCGCCCGCGATGCTGGCCATATTGTCGGCGATCAACGACGGCAAGCTGGATGACGGGTCGGAACATTTCGAGCCTTCAAACCTGGAAATTACCGCCATGGACACCGGCAATCAGGCGACCAATGTGATCCCCGCCAAGGTCGAGGCCCGCTTCAATATCCGCTTCAACGACCTGCACAGCGGGGCCGGACTGGAACAGAGGATGCGCGATATCTGTGCTGCGGTCGCCGAACCGGCGAATATCCGCTACGCCCTGGACATCCAGGTTTCCGGCGAGGCATTTCTTACTCCGCCGGGCGCCCTAAGCAATATCTTGCAGATGGCCGCGACCGGGGTTACCGGACGAACCCCGGCGCTGAGCACGACCGGCGGCACCTCGGATGCCCGTTTTATCAAGGATTACTGCCCGGTCGCCGAATTAGGGCTGAAGAACCTGACCGCCCACAAGGTCGATGAACATATCGACATTTCCGATTTAGGTGCGCTGGCCGGTATTTACGAAGCCGCGCTCGACGCTTATTTTGGCGTATAGAAAATGTCATTTCTAAGCGAAGCCGTGAACGCCCTGTATGGCACCTACCGCCTGGCCCGCATGGACCCCGGCGGGATGGCCTATTTCAATGTTTCCGAACAAGGTTTCCGGCGCTCATTCCGGGCCGCCGCCCTGGTTTTCCCAATGTTTGTACTGCTGATAGCGGCCCGGTACGGAATCGAAACCATCGATGCGCCGCTCTGGCGTTATCTGGCCGTCGAATTTATCGCCTATGTAATCGGCTGGGTCGCCTTGCCGGTATTGATGATCGAGGTTTGCCGGCAGTTCGAACGGACCGAAAAATATGTCGGTTTTATAGTCGCCTACAACTGGGCGACAGTGTTGCAGGATGCGCTTTATATGCCCGTTGCATTGCTTTCGATCAGCGGCCAACTGACCGGTAGCGGCGGTCTTTTCATGTTGCTGGTGATGGCCGCGATCATTATCTACACTTGGTTTATCGCCAAAACAGCGCTCGATATACCCGGTTCGACCGCCGCCGGCGTGGTGGTCATCGATCTGGTCGTCAGCTTCGCCATCAACATGTATGCCGAGGCCCTGCTTGCAACAGGCTAGGAAATTCACGCGAACCCAAATACCGCCGCCATCCAGGCCAAACCTAGAAAGGCCAGCAGGAACGGCGATGTCAACAGCCCCGCGAGGCCGAGCATCAGGCCAAATATGCCCCAGATTATCTGGCCGGAAAACAGCGCCACCAGACTGGCGATAAAGGCCAAAGGCACGAAAACGTAGCCGATGGAAAAAATTCCGAGCAATCCAAAGACGATGGCGAAGTACCCGGCGACCGGGCTTGGCCGGTTTCCAGAGGGATCTTGCAGACTCAACTCTAAATCCGGCATGGGCTCGGAACGCCTGGTTTTCGTTTTTGCTTTCTATTGCTGATGGCCGTTTGATCTAGCCATTTTGCCCTTTCGGCTCTTCCTTGTCTTTATTCTCGTCACCTTCATCGCCACCCTCCATTTTTTCCATTATCATCTTGATCCTGGGGGTCAGGTCCTTTTCGCCAAAATCGCGCTGGGCGTGGGCGCTGTGGATAAAGGCGGTGATGTCGGCCAGTTCCTCGCCGGTAAAAATAAGCTGCCCGCCCAGTTCATCTTCCTGGGCGGCGATCATGCCGGGCGCATGGTCCCACATCTTGGCGGCGAAGGAAAACGGGTTGACCAGTTTTTCCTTGGTGTGGTCATCCATCGATGGCGCGTCTTCGCCACCGACTCCATTGACCGAGTGACAGGTGACACAGCCTTTGTTGACGAACACGCTTTTGCCGCGTTCCGGGCTCATGATCGGCATAATCAGCCGAATTTCCGGTGCCTGCTGGCTTTCCGGTTTGCGGGCGGCCAGTTTTCCGAAATCTCTCTGGGCGCTGTCATCCTGGATAAACGCGATGATGTCACCCAGTTCCTCGCCGGTGAAATGAAGCTGTTCACCCAATTTGTCTTCCTGGGCGGCGATCATGCCGGGCGCGTGGTTCCACATATTGGCGGCGAAGGAAAACGGGTTCATCACCCGGTTTTCGCTAGGGGCGTCCAGGGCCGGGCCGATGTCGCCGCCGGCGCCGTTGATAGAGTGACAGGCGACGCAGCCCTTGTTGACAAAAATATTCCGACCGCGTTCCGGGTTCATGATCGGAAACAGCAACCGGGTCATGGATGCGGAATTATCGTTTTCGCTGACATGGCGGGCCACCGCCGGTCGGGCGCCGACCGAGAGGCCGATAGCGATAATGGCGAAAAAAGTTACGGCAAGGGCGGGTTTGTTAAAATCTCGGGTCATTAGCTTGTCAGCCTCTCTATCGATCTTTCAATTGGGTGTCTATGTATTATCTACCTGACGTACACATCAATGTCGCCTGGATAGCACGGGACTGTATATTAAATAAATCTTATTTATTTGATCCAGATCATTGCATAGCCGGGATATTCTCCGGGGGCCAAAATGTTTTGGGCGGGCGAGGCCATTCGCGCTAGTAACCTACGCCGACCAGATAAAGGCCGCAAGCCGGCGCGGTTTCGCCGCCGGCTGAACGTGTCCGGGCGGCGAGCGCGGTCGCAATATCGTCGGCATCCCACTTTCCCCGTCCGACCAGCACCAGGGTGCCGACAAAATTGCGCACCTGATGATGCAGAAACGAGCGGGCCTGCGCCCGGACCTGAATTTCATCGCCGAGGCGTTCGACATCCAGCCGGTCAAGGGTCTTGACCGCTGATTCAGCCTGGCAGTTAGTCGCCCGAAAGGTCGTGAAATCATGTTTGCCGATCAGCACCTGCGCCGCTTCGTGCATGGCGGCGGCATCGATCTTGCCTTTCAACCGCCAACTGCGGCCCCGGTCCAGCGCCAGTGGCGCCCGGCGATTGGTGATGCGGTACAGGTAGGACCGCCCGGTTGCCGAAAAACGGGCGTGAAAATCATCTTCGGCAACCACCGCGTCGAGCACCGCCACACCCGCCGCCTTCAGGTGATGATTGATGGCTTCGCAAACCTGATAGGCGGTGAATTCCCTGACAAGATCGAAATGAGCGACCTGGGCCAGGGCGTGAACGCCGGAATCCGTACGACCGGCGCCGAACACGGTCGCGGTTTCACCGGAAAAAGCGGTGATCGCCTGTTCCAGGGCCTGCTGTACGCCGAGACCGTTGTCCTGGCGCTGCCAGCCGACGAAACCGGCGCCGTCGTATTCGACGGTGATTCTGAAACGGCTCATGGCCCTTTTCCGGCGCTTTCGGGCGTATCCAGAATAGTTCCTGCGGGCAGGTCGTAGCCGCGCCGGAAATCGGTCGCGTCGATCGGTCTGCGACCGGCCGCCTGAACCCTGGTCAGACGCAGGCTGCCATGGCCGCAGGCGATCTCAAGATCATCGCCCGGCAAGACTTCCCCGGCGACGCCTTCAGCACTGCCGACGGCCGCCGCCAATACCTTGATCCGCCGGCCCCGGTGTTCAAACCATGTCCCCGGCCATGGATTGAGCGCCCGGACCCGGCGCTCCAGATCGACCGCCGCCAGGTTCCAGTCGATCCGCCCTTCCCGATGGCTTAGTTTGGCGGCGTAGGTTATTCCGTCCACCGGTTGCGGCGTGGCGATGGTTCGCCCCGCCGCCAGCTCCGCCAGCACCCGAACGATCATTTTGGCGCCAAGGCCGGCCAGCATGTCGTGCAGGCCCGATGCCGTCGTCTGCAGGCCAATATCGACGCTTTCACGGGCCAGCATGTCGCCCGTATCCAGCCCTTCATCCATCTGCATAATGGTTATCCCGGTTTTCCCGTCGCCGGCCATGATGGCCCGTTGAATCGGCGCCGCGCCGCGCCAGCGCGGCAGCAATGAAGCATGCACATTGACACAGCCGAGCCGGGGCGCCGCCAGCACCGCCGGCGGCAGTATAAGTCCGTAGGCGGCGACGACGGCGACATCGGCGCCCAGTTCCGCGAATTCCCGTTCCGCAATCCGCTTCTTCAGGGATGCCGGGGTCCGGATTAGCAGCCCCCGTTCCAGCGCCAGAGCCTGCACCGGACAGGGCGTCTCCTTGTGGCCCCGGCCGACCGGCCGGGGCGGCTGGCTATAGACACAGACTATATTGTGCCCGGCCTCGATCAAGGCGGCCAACACAGCCACCGAGAATTCGGGGCTGCCCATGAAGATTATCCTTAACCCCGCCATCAGACCGTCGCCGCATCCATTTTTTTCTGCTTGACCAGTTTGCGCAGGATCATGTTGCGCTTGAGCGCCGAGATATGATCGACGAACAGCACGCCGTCCAGGTGATCCATTTCGTGCTGTACACAGACGCCGAGAATACCCCTGGCGTCAAGTTCGCGGATTTCGTTCCGATGGTCCAGGTAGCGAACCTTGACGGCGCCGGGACGGATCACATCGGAATACTGCTCGGGCAGGGACAGGCAGCCTTCCTCATGTATCTCATCGTCATCGGAAGCCCAGATAATTTCCGGATTGGCCATACGCACCGGATCGAATTTTTCTTCCTGCCGCGCCACGTCGAGCACGATAACCCGTTTGGCGAGCCCTATTTGCGGCGCCGCCAGGCCGATGCCGTTGGCGTCGTACATGGTTTCCAGCATATCATCCATCAATGCGCGAATTTTATCATCGACCCTGTCTACGGGTGTACAGGTGATTTTAAGGCGGGGGTCGGGCGCGATGATGATTGGGCGGAGAGCCATGGCGGATGCTGATATCGGTTTTTAAGGAAGCGACAATATTTCAGAAGCCTGCGCGCCTGTCCAGAACGCTTATTCCCCGGCCAGACGCACCGCAGACGGGCAGACCGCCAAGCCCATCGGCGCTACCAATGGATGCGACCCTTATACCAAGGATCAATGGGTCTTTATCAGTGATCCTTGGTATAAGCCGGAACCGGTCGCGATACCCGATGATTTCGTCCGATGACCCCAATAATCCGTGACTGCTTGGCCCGACGGCCTTAAATTTAAGTATTCTTAGCCGTTCGCCTTGTCGTAGACTGGCCGCCGACATGGACTTTTTACCCCTTGCATTGGCCCTCGCCGTCGTCGTAATCGCCGTCGCCGCCTTGATGTTTTTGCGCGGCGAGGCCGCCCGTGGCCGGCGACAGAGCGAAAGTCTCGCCCAGACCCAGGCCGAACTGGCCGGCCGCCTGGCCCAGATGGGAGAGGCCCAGGCGGCGACCCAGGCGCACTTGAGCAAGACCCTGGAAGACCGTCTGGACGCCATGTCGAAACGGGTCGGCGACGGACTCGACCGGCATTCGGAAAAGACCGGCAAGACCATGGGCGACCTGAACGAACGCCTGGCGGTGATTGACCGGGCCCAAAAAAAGATCACCGACTTATCGGAACAGGTGGTCGGTTTGCAGGATATCCTGTCCAACAAGCAGGCCCGTGGCGCCTTCGGTGAAATTCAACTGAACGATCTGGTGTCGGCGATAATGCCGCCGACGGCCTATGAATTTCAGGCCAAACTGGGTAACGACAAGCGGGCGGACTGCCTGCTTAAACTGCCCAATCCGCCGGGCGCCATGGTGATCGACGCCAAATTTCCCCTGGAAAGTTATCAGGCCCTGCGTACCGCCACCGGAGACAAGGCCAAGATCCAGGCATCCAGGGCTTTCCGCGACGACGTACTGAAACACGTCAAGGATATAGCCGACAAATATATCGTGCCCGGCGAGACCGCCGAATCGGCCCTGATGTTCCTGCCGTCGGAAGCCGTGTACGCCGAACTGCACGCTTCGTTTCAGGGCGTGGTCGAAGAATCCTACCGCCGCCGGGTGTGGATCGTCTCGCCGACCACCCTGTGGGCGACCCTGAACACCGTGCGCGCCGTCCTCAAGGATGTCACCATGCGCGAACAGGCCGGGCTGATCCAGATCGAAGTACGGAAACTGCTCGACGATGTCGGACGCCTGGACAAACGGGTCGACAATCTGGACGGCCACTTCAACATGGCCATGAAGGATATCAGGGAAATCAAGATTTCCTCGGATAAGGTCGTTAAACGTGGCGACCATATCGAAGACATCGAACTGGGCAAGGAAGGCCTGGAAAATATCGATGATGACGCCCGGCCAAAGCTGGTTCCCTTACCCACGGCAAAGGACTGACCCATGCCCAGCAGCAAGAAACGCAAAAAGAAAGCACCCACGGACCAGGCCGACAAACCGGACCGGGGCGGTAACGTGGCCATTGCCAGTTCAACCAAAACCACCATGATCGCCATCGTCGTCGCACTGGGCCTGGTCGGTTGGCTTATTATAGGGTCGGGACCAGGTGACGAAACGGTGTCGGTGGTCGTGCCGACGCTGTCGCCGACGGCCGTCCAGGGCAAGCAGACCTTCGAGCGGGTCTGCCTGAGATGCCACGGTGAAAATGTTGGCGGTTCGATCAAGGGGCCGCCGCTTATTCACCCCAACTACAAGCCCAACCACCACGCCGATGGCGCCTTCCGCGTCGCCATCGCCCAGGGCGTCCGCCAGCATCACTGGAAGTTTGGCCCGATGCCGGCCCAGCCCGATGTAAAGTCCAAGGAAATCCGGCCGCTGATCGCCTATATCCGGGAAATGCAGCGGGCCAACGGCGTCAGGTAAGGCCAATAAGCAATAACAAGGACTCATCGGTATAAATCCGGGGTATATCAGCTTGTATATGCCCTAGATATCATGGCGCGCCTTGAGCGCGGCGCTCAGGGTGCCTTCGTCGAGATAGTCGAGTTCGCCGCCGACCGGCACGCCGTGGGCCAGGCCGGAAATGCGCACATTGCAATCGGCCAGGCGCTCGGCCAGGTAGTGGGCCGTGGTCTGGCCATCGACCGTGGCGTCGGTCGCCAGGATTACTTCCGTTACCGTTTCGCTGCGGGCGCGGGCGATCAGCCTGGTGATGTTCAGGTCTTCCGGGCCGACCCCGTCAAGCGCCGACAGGCAGCCGCCAAGCACGTGGAACCGCCCGGCGAATGCCGGCGAGCGTTCCAGCGCCCACAGGTCGGCGACATCCTCGACAACGCAAATCAGGCCGTCGCTGCGCCTGTGGTCGGCGCAGATGCCGCAAGGGTCGCGGGTATCGAGATTGCCGCAGGTCGAACAGGTAACGATGCTGGCGATGGCGTCGTCCAGCACCCGCGACAACGGGACCATCAGGGAATCCCGCTTTTTCATCAGATGCAGCACCGCCCGCCGGGCCGAGCGCGGCCCCAGGCCGGGCAGTTTGGCCAGCAGTTGGATCAGCCGGTCGATATCATTTTCAGCCATGAAATCTAGAACGGCAACGACATGCCCGGCGGCAATTGCAGGCCGCCGGTGACTTCCGACATCTTGTCGGCCATCAACTTTTCGACCTTGCCCTTGGCGTCATTGAAGGCCGCCGCGACCAGGTCTTCCAGAACGCCTATGTCGTCGGCGTTGACCAGCGATGGGTCAATTTTGACCCGCCTGGTTTCATGCTTGCCGCTTAGGGTAACTTCGACCATGCCGCCGCCGGAAGCGCCGGTAACTTCGGTATTGGACAGTTCGTCTTGCAGGGATTTCATCTTTTCCTGCATTTTCTGGGCCTGCTGCATCATCGACGCAAGGTTTTTCATGGACTCTCTCTCTGTGCTCTTCGATGTTGATACAAGGAATTCGAATCATCGTACTTTAATGCAGGGAACCGGGACATGCAGCATCAAAACCTTTTTGTGTTCGACATCGAAACCGTGCCCGACACCGATGCGGTGGTCAACCTGACCGGTTTTGAAGATCCCGATATAGCGGCCAGACGAGCCGAACTGGAGCGCTATCATCTGGATTTAACCGGCGGCAAGAACGCCTTCCCGCGTCAGCCGTTCCATAAAGTCGTCGCCATCAGTTTTCTGGAAGCCGACCTGGAACGCGATGGTCAGGGCGAGACCTACCTGCTTAAGGAACTGCGTTCCGGTGGCGAGGCCGGGTTTGACGAGAAACAATTACTGCAAGGGTTCTTCGGTTATTTCGAACGCCTGAAACCACGGCTGGTCAGCTACAACGGGCGCGGCTTCGATTTGCCGGTGCTGAAATACCGCGCCATGAAACACGGCATCGGCGCCCCCTGGCTGTATCAGGGCGGCGACAAGTGGAACAGCTACGTATCGCGATATTCGGCGGACTGGCACTGCGACCTGCTGGAGGTGCTCAGCGACTACGGCGGTTCGGCCCGGGTGAAACTGGACGAGGTTTGCGCGGTGATGGGCTTTCCCGGCAAGTTCGGCGTCGATGGCTCGAAGGTCGCCGGCCTGTACGACGACGGCAAAATCCAGGAAATCCGCGACTACTGTGAAACCGACGTGCTCAACACCTATCTGGTGTACCTGCGCCTGATGCACCACAAGGGAACCGTTTCAAGCGAAGCCTACAACCGCGCCATCGCCGATATCGTCGCCCTGATCGAAGCCGAGGGCGAAGCGAGGCCGCACCTGTCCCGGTTTATGGAAGCCTGGGGAGAAGCATCGGGGAATGTGTTTACGCTGTAATACCAGGGGGCATTGATGAAGACCTATTGGCTTCACCCCCTGTCGGCATCCCATATAAGCCGCACCAGCCGGGAGCGGTCCAGATTTTGTTCCATCGGGCAGGTCGGGCAGCCCTTTCTCGATGGCTTGTTCTTGCAGTTTTCGCATTGCCTTACCAGCATATCCGCCCGTTCGATTTCCCGCTCAAGATCCAGATATTCGGTAATCCTGTCACGTACAAGGTGGCGCAGGCGTTCCAGTTCAGGAAGAACCTTGCCCGAGGCCTCGCTGCCGGTTGCGCTGGATTCCCGCCGGCGGGAAAGGTCGCGCAGTTCTTCAAGCTTAAGCCCCAGCGCCGAGACGCCAAGCGCGGCATCGAACAGCGCAACGTCGTCTTCCGAATAAACACGGGTTCCCTTCGGGGTCCGTTTCGGGGTGACGAAACCGAGTTCCTCGTAGAACCGAAGGGTCCGCACCGTGGTATTCAGGCGGTCAGCCACTTCACCGATTTTCGTCAATCCCAATTTCTTGCGATCTTCCAGAAGCGCTTCACCGGGGACCGGCGCCGGGCCGGCGGAATCCGGGATATCCAGGGCGCCAAGCCGGTCGCGGATGGCTTCCAGCTTGACCCCTTCGCAAACGAGTTGTTGAATTTTTTCGATTCGGTTCTGCTGTTCGGAATCGAAATGCCGTGTCCCTTTGGGACTTTTGGCCGGCTTGATCAGGCCCTTTTCTTCGTAGTGACGCAGCGTTCGCGTCGTCACGCCGAACCTTGCCGCCACTTCTCCTATTTTCATCAGATGCGCCATTTTATACCGGTTTTTTTGCCCATCCATGGATCGACACAACTTACGTGAAATAATATAGTTACTGCCAATACAATTTCAATAACCATATGAAAGTATTAATTTTTCATCACGGCAACTGAAAAAATTATCGGTAAATACCTGATCTTAACGTAAATAATAAATACTGTCTTTTCCCGGATACGGGCTTCTTCGATCAACGGGATAATACCGACCGTAACGGCATTACCAATCTCAGGCCGCCTCGACCCCCGAAGGGTTAGCGTTTGAATCGCACAACATTTTTTCGTACCGGATCTTCTGCCGCCGCGCCGCGACGACGGCGTTACGCATGAGTATCGCCACGGTAACGGGCCCGACACCGCCCGGAACCGGGGTAATCCATTCGGCAACCCGGGAACAGGAATCATAATCGGCGTCTCCGACCACCAGATCCTTGCCGTTCTTGTCCTTGATCTGGTTGATGCCGATATCGATGACCACGGCGCCGGGCTTTATCATATTGCCGGAAATCAATCCGGGCTTGCCAACGGCCACGAACACCGCGTCGGCCTGGCGGCAGTGAACCGATAAATTGCGTGTCATATGGTGACAGACCGTCACCGTGGCGCCTTCCGCCATTAAAAGAAATGCAATGGGCTTGCCGACAATTTCGGAATGACCGACGACGACGACTTCGAGGCCCTTTAGATTCAACCCTGTCTGCTTCAACAGTTCCACCGACGCCACCGCCGTGCATGGCCCCAGTTCCAGGTCGTTGTAGACGATATTGCCAATCGAGGCCGGGTGCATGCCTTCCACGTCCTTTATGGGATGAACCGCCTGCTGCAATTCTTTCACGGAAATATGCCCTGGTGTCGGGCGTTGCAAAATAATGCCGGTCACCCTGGGATCGGCGTTCATCGCCTTTATCGACGCCAGCATTTCCGTCTGCGTTATTTCGGCGGGAAAATTGTGTTCTTCGAAGAGCACCCCGGATTTTTCGGCGGAGCGCCGTTGATTGCGAACGTAAAGTCCGATGGCTTCCACGTTACCGATGGTGATCGACTTCAACCGGGGCGGCCAACCATCGTTTTGCAGTGATTCTATATCTTCCGAAAGTGATTCGATGATATTTACCGCCAGTTTCCGGCCATCAATATTCTTGTGCGTCATTTCGATTTCCCGGTTCCCGTAGCGCATTGAAAAAAAGAAGGCGGCGGCCTGTATTGGGCGTACAGGAGGGAGTCTAAAAAAGGCCAATAACCTTGCCCGTATTATCAATGTCAATCCTGTTCGCGGCGGGAATGCGCGGCAAACCGGGCATGGTCATGATATTGCCGCACACGGCCACGACAAATTCGGCGC
>CAZZKE010000002.1:90821-108852 GCA_964655005.1 uncultured Thalassospiraceae bacterium
GGCAAACCGGGCATGGTCATGATATTGCCGCACACGGCCACGACAAATTCGGCGCCCGCGTTAAGGCGAATTTCGCGTATTTGCAGAACATGATTTTCCGGGGCGCCCCTGAGCGCCGGATCGGAGGAAAACGAATACTGCGTTTTGGCTATGCACACCGGCAAATGCCCGTACCCGGTTTCCTGCAATTGCCTGATATCGTTTCTGACCCTGGTGTCTGCGATTACCTCATCGGCCCGGTAGATCTTGGAGGCGATCGCCGAAATTTTTTCCCAAAGGGGTTCCGAATCCTCGTACACAAACCGCAAATTAGGACGTTCTCCCTCGATTGTCTCGACCACGGCCTGGGCAAGATCAACCGCACCCTCGCCGCCGTTCGCCCAATGGTCGGCCAGCACGACCCTGGCCCCCAGCCCTTCCATTCGTGTGCGGATCGCCTTGATTTCGGCGGCCGTATCACTGCTGAAACGGTTGATGGCGACGATACAGGGCAGGCCAAAACGGAACCGCACATTTTCAACGTGGCGTTCCAGGTTTGCCAGACCAAGATTAAGGGCCGGGACGTTTTCATCTTCCAATGCGGCCCGCTCGATGCCGCCGTGATATTTCAGGGCCCGCACCGTCGCCACGACAACGGCCGCATCCGGAACCAATCCGGCCTTTCGGCACTTGATATCGATAAATTTCTCGGCCCCCAGGTCGGCCCCAAATCCGGCTTCGGTGACCACGTAATCGGCAAGTTTCAGGGCGCTTTTAGTGGCGATCACCGAATTGCAGCCATGGGCGATATTGGCGAACGGACCGCCGTGTATCATCGCCGGGTTGTTTTCCAGGGTTTGCACCAGATTGGGCTTCAGGGCTTCCTTCAGCAGCACCGACATGGGACCGTGCGCCTTCAGGTCCATGGCCCTGACCGGCCCGCCCTGGCTATCCTTGGCAACTATTATGTTACCCAGTCTTGTTTTCATGTCGGCCAGCGAAGTCGACAGGCAAAATATCGCCATCACTTCCGATGCCACGACGATATCGAAGCCGTCGCTGCGGGGAACGCCATGGGCGACGCCGCCCAGGCCGATCACCGCATTGCGTAACGCCCGGTCATTCATATCGATAACCCGTTTCCAGGTAATGCGGCGCGGGTCGATACCCAGCTCGTTACCATGATGCAGGTGATTGTCAATCAACGCCGACAACAGGTTGTGAGCAAGGCCGATGGCATGGAAATCGCCGGTAAAATGCAAATTGATATCTTCCATGGGAATAACCTGCGCCATGCCGCCGCCGGCGGCGCCGCCTTTCATTCCGAAACACGGCCCCAATGACGGCTCGCGCAGGCAAATCAGTGTCTTCTTGCCAATTTTGTTCAGGGCATCGCCAAGACCGACCGATGTGGTTGTTTTCCCCTCGCCCGCCGGGGTCGGCGTCATCGCCGTTACCAGAATCAGGCGGCCGTCGGGCCGGTCCTTCAGGCTGTCGATAAAGTCCAGATCAATTTTCGCCTTGAAATGACCGAACGGTTCCAGGTGCCGGTCGTCGATGCCCAGGCGGTCCCTGGCTATATCGATGATCCGTTTCGGTTGCGCGCTCTGCGCAATCTCGATATCGCTTTTCATTTTGCTCAACTCCTCGGGTTTTCCAAAAACGACGGTCGGAACCATCTGCCATTAAAATTCATTAATACATTTACGTTTTCGTTAGATTTTGATCTTTACTCTGGCGCCTGTTCATCGGCGCTCTTCCGCTGCATGATGGCCGCGTACATGGCCACGCAGAAGGGCACGCTGTAGGTCAGGAGAAGCCGCGGAAGATCAAGAGAAGCGCCATCGGTTATAACCTTTCCCTGGTTTATCAGGTTGAGTATCGTGCCGACGACGACACAGACCTTAAGCGCCCTTATCACCATTTCCCTGGTTATCAACCCCATGCATTCCATCCCTTGGCCGGATCCGTTCCGCCGGATCGGCGGTAAAACCCCGGTTCCCCCGGCGTCCGATCAGTATTGACATATTGAATATTTAAATCTATCGTTTACGTCAAGTTTTAATTTATTGCCGTAAATTGAAATATTCGGTCGGCAGGCATTTTCAGGGAGGCCGTGCGGGCGCGGTCAGTCGCCATGAACAGATTCAGGGAAAATCTGGCGAGCGGGGTGTTTTCAAAGACCATCGAGGTAGTGCCGGCATCGGGGAAATTGCTGAAAGACCACCTTGCCCAGGTTCGGGCCCTGGCCGACCACCTGGTCACCGATCCCGGATTTTCGGGTTTCAGCATCACCGACCGGGTTCATTCGCTGGAAGACCACGACCCCATCGACGTCGCGGCCCGCATAATCGATTTAACGGGTATTCAGCCCCTGCCGCATTTTTCCGGCAAGGGGCGGGGCAATCATGATCTCCGATACGCTTTGAACCGGATGCAATCCTGGGGCCTGAAAAACTTGCTGCTGGTTTCCGGCGACCGCCTGGGCGTGTCCACGCATCGTGATCGCGTGCGGTATCTGGAATCGGTGCCGGCATTGCGTGAATCCCGCAACACCGGCGACCGGCTGTTTCTCGGCGGTGCCGTATGTCCGTTTAAGTACACCGAGGAATCGGCCATGTCCCAGTACCTGAAACTGGGGCGCAAGGTAAGCGCCGGCGCGGATTTTGTCATAACCCAACTGGGCTTCGACATGCAAAAGTTCGCGGAGATCATCCGCTGGAGCCAGGCCCGGGATTACGACATCAAAATCATCGCCAACGTTATGGCGTTGACCGCCGGTCGGGCCCGCTTTATCCGCAACCGTGCAATTCCCGGAATTGTTATTTCGGATGATCTGCTGGCGCTGTTGCAGCATGAAGAACTGACATCCAGTGACAAGGGGAAACAACGGGCCTTCGAACGTCTGGCCCTGCAAATAACCGGGCTTGAATTGCTTGGATACAAGGGCATCCAGCTAACCGGCATCGGATCGCCGGACGACCTTGTTGTGCTGGAAAACGCGGGACGGGAATTTGGACAAAAGGCAACCTGCCTGGCGGAATGGAACAGGCAATGGAAAGCGCTGCATATTGGACCGTCGGGCGCCCTTCATTCGGCCGCCCCCGCCGGAGGCTGGTATCTGGGCGCCCGGAACGACGCCAGGCCCAGCGTCCCGGAACGGATCAAATTCAAGGCCCTGAACACCCTGCATGACCGGATGTTCGCCGCCGATACCGTCGCCTACCGGGCCATGGTGCCATTGATGAAATACATACCAGCGGACAAGACCCATGGGGCGAACCGGGCGCTGAGATGTATCGAATTTGCACTGAAAAAACCGGTTGTCGGATGCGATACCTGCGGCACCTGTCGGCTGGCGCAGACGCAATATGTGTGCCCGGAAACCTGCCCCAAGGGACTTTCAAACGGCCCCTGCGGCGGGTCCAGCGAAACGGTTTGCGAATACGGGCATCAGGAATGCATCCATCTGAAAAAATACCGGTTGGCGAAATTTTCCGGTCAACTCGACTATCTGGAACTCGCCTTCGAACCCGCCGTGGATATTTCATCCCGGCGAAGCTGTTCCTGGCCCAATCATTTCAGGGGAAGCGACGGGACATGAATGTGGCATTACCGGAAACCCGGGCCGGTGGCGCGATTACGCTGACACGCGGGGCGATCAGCGGAAAGGACCGGATTTTCATAAGCGAACTGGAAATATCCGTAGAAATACAAAACCACGGCTTCGCGCACCGTGTTCCGCTGCTTGTCGATATCGATCTGTACGCTTCGGCGACACCGGCTTCGGTAACCGACGACATCGAATTGACCCTGGATTACACGTTGGCCGCGAATGCCGCCAGAAATACGGCGGCAACAGGACGTTTCCGTGACCTTGATTCCTATGGCCGGCATCTCGGTGCCCGGCTCGAGGACCTTTTCCCGCAGGTGCCGACGGCTATTCGCCTGTGGCCCAATGGACCTCCGGTCCATGATTTTTTCTAACGTTTTATATGGATTTCCATATTCATCTTTTAGGAATTTTCCCAGTTATTATAGGCAATTTCAAAATATCTCTTGCCACATCTTATTGTTTTTATATAACGTCAACGTTTGATTTAATAAACTAGGAGGACGTTATGGCAGAGACGAAAAGAAAGAAAGTCACCTTGAAAACCATTGCCGGCAAGATCGGTCGCGGGGAAAAAATCGTGGGGATGGAATGTCACGACACGCCCAGCGCCATGATCGCCGAAGAACTGGGGATGGATTTACTGTGCTGCGGCAGCCCCGGCCCCATGGGCCTGCTGGGACACAAATCCATGGCGGACGTGGATTTCGATGAACAGCTTTACATGCTGCAAGGCGTTCTGCGCGGGGCGCAATCGCCATTCATTATTTGCAACATGCCCAATACGACCGCCGCTATTTCGGTCGAAGACGCCGTCCGCAACGCCGCCCGTATCGCCCATCTTGGCGCCGACGGCGTCCATATTGAGCCGACAATGGGCATGATGCCGATGGTCAAGGGCGTCGTTTCGGCGGGCATTCCGGTAATCGGCCACTTCGGCGTTCAGGGCGAACGCGCCGTCATGTCCGGCGGTTATGCCCCGCGTGGCCGCACGGCGGACGATGCGGTCGGCATTGTCGAACTGATCGAAGCGGCGATCGAAGCCGGCATCAGCACCGCCTTGCTGGAACATGCTTCGGAAGAACTGACCAAGTGGTGCTACGAGAACCTGCCAATTCCCATCGCCAGCCTTGGTTCCGGCCCTTACGCCAATGGCATTTTCCATGTATCGAGCGACATTATCGGCTGTTCCGTCTTCCCGATCCCTCCCAAGCGTGAAATTTTCGGTAATGTGTGGCAAAACATGCGGGACGCCTATACCGCATACTTCAACGCCGCCCATTCCGGCGCTTTTCCGAAACTGGAAGACTCGCACCACATGCACGACGGTGAATTCGACAAGTTCCTGGATAAAATGGAACACCGTCAAGCCTAGTGCCGCCTGACAGGGCATGGGGACCCGGCGACCGCCGCCGGGTCCCCGTCTCTCCGGTTAGCGAATATCGACGCGATGCCTGAATCGGCTGAATATTGTTACTACCCGGCGAGCCTGTTCGATGCACTGGTTCGCCATGTTCCATCGACCGGACTGGCAATCGATTGCGCCACCGGCACGGGCCAGGCCGTGCCCGCCCTGGCGGCCAGGTTCGATACGGTCTTCGCCTTCGATAAAGCGGCAAAATACCTTCGCCAGGCGCCGCAATATCCCCATGTCCGATATCGTCTGGCCGACGCCGGGGATATTGCCGCCGACAGCGGATCGGTTGACCTTGTTTGCGCCGCCCAGGCCTTGCACCAATTTGATATCCCCGCCTTCTTCCGGGAAGTTACGCGGGTTTTAAAGCCCGGTGGAATCCTTGCCTGCTGGTGTTTTGGCCGCTACCGGATCGACGCCGGGATAGAAGCGCATCTTGCCGATTTCGAGCGCGATATCGCCCCTCACTGGGAACCGGAGCACGCCCTGGTCAGCACCGGATATCGGGACATTGACCCGCCCTTTCCGGTTATCGACATAGGCCGGCATTACGCGAAGGCAAATTGGGGCCGCCGCGAGTTTTCCGGCTATCTGCACAGTTGGAGCGCGACGAGAAGATTCCGGGAATTCTGGCGGACCGACCCAGTTCCCGAAATCCCGCCGAAACTATGGGGCGGCCACTACCGAAAAAGGCCCGTTAAATGGCCGCTGCATATCCTGTCCGCCAGAAAAACCTCGTGAGTCATTCTTTCTGCAATTTGGTATCAGTTAGACATTAGAACCGGGGTGGTCATTTCCTTAAGAATGCTCTTGGTGACGCCGCCAAAGGCTTTTTCGCGCAACCGCGAGTGGCCATAGGCCCCCATGACCAGCAGGTCGGCGCCAGCGTCGGCAAGAAAATTCAATATCGCATTATTGATATCTATATCGACGACCCTCTCCCGCTCGACCCTGGCATTGATATTATAGCGGGCGAGGTGCGCCGCGATATCGGCTCCCGGCGCTTTCCCGTGCGCGCCTTCCCGTTCCTCTGCGTTGATAACCAGGATAATCACTTCCTCGCGGTCCTGAAGCAGCGGAATCGAATCGTTGACCGCACGGGCCGACTTGGCCCCGCCATCCCAGGCTATGACGGCGGTCTTGACCGGTGCAATTTTCTTGCCGACATAAGGCACCAGATAAATCGGACGGCCGGATTCGAAAAGCACCGCTTCCATCAACGCCGTGTTAAAGCTTGCGCCGCTTTGTTCATCCTTGGTTTGTCCAAGAATTGTGATGTCCGAATGGCGGGCATGAAAAGCCAGGACATTGGGCGCCTTGGCGACCGATTTCTCGATTGTGTCGGTGGCATGGCTAATGCCCCCTTCTTTCGCCGCCGCTTCAAACCTTTCAATAGCCTTTCGCGCCGATTCCGCCACCGCCTGACGCTGGGCTTCCTGAAAACCGCTCGGCAGGGCTTCGCCTATATAGTCGGCAATTGTCGATCTTATCTTCAGGGCCATGCCGATCACATGCGCATCATGCTTTGTCGCCAGGGATATGGCGGTCCTGATGCGGTGGCTGCACACCTCGCTGTCATCCAGGTGAACAAGGATATCTTTCATTGTCTGTATATTCCCTTTGCCTAAACTGTTTCCAATTGGTGTTGTCTCGTTTGTGGTTTTCGTTATTCCAACTGTGTGGCGGCAGCCGGATTAGCTGCGGCCGGAATGCGAAACGTAAATGTCGCACCTTCTTCCAGGCGGCTGTCGACCCAAATTTCCCCGCCGAACTGGCCGATGATCTCCATGCAAATGGGCAGGCCGAGACCGCTTCCCTTCGGTTTTCCGGTCATCTGGGTATCGACCTGCTGGAAGCGTTCAAAGATCTTTTGATGATTTCGCGGATCAATACCGACCCCATTGTCCCGCACACTGACCTGCACGTTTCCTTCTTCGGCTTTCGCCGTCACCCATACCACGCCATTGTCCGTGTCGCAGAATTTTACGGCATTGGAAATAAGATTGATCAAAACCTGCGTCAGCCGGTCCGAATCCACATGCACCGCAGGCAGGTCATCCGGAAGATCGGCTTGCAGCCGCACATTGCCGCCCTGGCGGAAAAGTCCCGCCGTGGCGCCCAGCGCTTCTTCGATTACCTCCTTGGGATCGAGGATTCTCATTTGCCACTCGAGTTTTCCCGATTCCATCTTGGCGATATCGAGAACGTCATCAATGAGACGAGTTAGCCTTTCGCTCTCTTTGACGATAATGCTTATAAAATATTTATATTGTTCCGCCGACATATCAGGGTTGTCGTGGAGAATTTCGGCAAAAGAACGAATTGATGTCAGCGGAGTTCTTAATTCGTGGCTCACCGTGGAAACGAAACTGTCCTTGAGCTTATCGAGTTCCAGCAACCGGGTATTGGCGGTTTTGAGATCCTTGGTTGCGTTCTCAAGCTGAACCGATTTCTCTTCCAACTGCTGGCTGTATTCGATCAGTTGCGATGCCTCGTCGACAATATCCATCATTTCGTCGATATCGTGTATTTCCTCGCGCACCACAGAGGCGACCATAATTCGTGCCGAGGCGGCGCCGATAGCGCCCGCTAGCTGGCGCTCGCCGAAGGAAACCGTCTCGGCCGAGACGGGACTGTCGTTTTCAAATTTCCGGCCTATGGATCGCTCGAAACGGTCGAATGCGGCTTTCATTCTAGACTCGCCGATGAAACGCGACACAAGTTTTTTCATTTCCCCGATTGTCACGCTGCCGCGCCAGAATTCCCGTCCACCGGTGGTTTTCTTGAAAACATCGACAAATTGGACTGCCTGGTTACGTTCGACCACGCCTTGCGAAGTAAGCAGCGAAACGCACAGGTAAAGCCCCACATTCACCAGCATTGTCCAGAAAAGGGCATGGCTGATGGGATCCAGGCCTTGCAGCCCGAACAGGGCATAAGGTTTCAGCATCGCAATACCGAATGGGCCATTTGCCAGAAAGCTCTCGGAAAGCCAGCCCGAACGGGCAAACGACGGCAGCAGCAGGGTATAGACCCAACACAAGAAACCGCCGCCCAGCCCCGCGAAGGCGCCGGAACGGCTCGCCCCTTTCCAGAAAATTCCGCCGATGATCGGTGGAGCGAATTGCGCGGCGGCGGTGAACGATACAAGCCCGATCGACACCAGCGCGTAAGATTCGCCGATAAGTCTCACATATGCGTAACCGAGCAGCAGCAACAGCCCGATTGTGGTGCGGCGAATGGTAAGAATCAGTCCCGTTAAATCGGCCCGGGCCGAAAGATGCAGCCTGGCGACATGCAGCAGCACCGGCATGACAAGATCGTTGGAGACCATCGTGCTGAGCGCGACGGTGGCCACGATGATCATTCCCGTCGCCGCCGAGAGCCCGCCGATGAAGGCAAAAAGCACCAGCGCCTCCTGTTGCTCGGCCATGGGCAGGGTCAGCACGAAGGTATCCGCATCCACCCCGCCGCCCGGAAAATGCAGGAGACCGCCAAAAGCAATCGGCAATACGAAGATGTTGATTAGAAACAGGTACAGCGGGAACAGCCAGATGGCTTTTCTCATATGCGATTCTTCTACGTTTTCCACCACGGTCACCTGAAATTGCCGTGGCAGGAAGATGATCGCCGCCATGGAAAGTATTGTGAGCGAGGCCCAGCTTCCATAACCGCCCGCACCTTCTATGCTGAACAGCTTCGCAAGGTTTGCCGAGGACTGTACGCGGGAGAATATATCGCCGAAGCCATCATAAATACCAAAGGTGACAAATAGGCCGACCGCAAGAAAGGCCAACAGCTTGACCACGGACTCGAACGCGATGGCGGCGACCATTCCCTCGTGACGCTCGCTCGCATCGATGTGCCGGGTGCCGAACAGGATCGCGAATACCGCCATGTAGAACGCCGCATAAAACGCCGAGTCTGCAAGGATTGGAACACTGCCCAGATTTTTCGGCATGATGATATCGGGGTACTGGATAAGCAGTGTGAAACTGGTCGACACCGCTTTCAGTTGCAGCGAGATGTATGGCATGATGCCGATCACCGCGATGATCGTAACCAGCCCCCCGAGATACGAACTTTTTCCATAGCGCGAGGCAATGAAGTCGGCGATGGAGGTAATGCGGTTGACCCTGGAAATCCTGATGATCTTGCGGATCACAAACCAGGCGAGAATGAAAGTAAGGGTAGGGCCGATATAAATTGGCAGGAAGCCGACGCCGCTGGATGCGGCCCGACCGACGCTTCCGTAAAATGTCCATGAAGTGCAATAGACCGCGATTGAGAGAGTATAGATATATGGATTGGCGATAACGCTCCGGTTTTCGTCCGCCCGCTTGTCGCCCCAATAGGCGATCGCAAAAAATACGCAGAAATACAGGAATGCAACAGCGACAATAATGTATCCCTGAAGCATGGCTAATCTACCCCGTCAAAGACCACGCACCGCATCGTCGGATTTTCCCGCCGGCCTTTCCGCGTCGGCTTTGGGCTCGCCTTCAGTATGCTCTATAACAATCGCCAGCAGAACGATCAGCACCGCCCAGGCCACAAACAGGTAGAGAAACAGAACGGGGAACCCCAGGACCGTGGAAAAATTATCGAAAATCAACAGGAACGGCGGGCTGAACAGCAAGATGCCCAAAAGGAACAATGCGAAGAGACGCTCGTTCGCATTTCCCGAGCCTCTCATGACACTTTCCAAATTGGCGGCGGCCGGCGGGTAATTCTACGGGTTCGATCAACATCCAGGAAATTTCGGCATACGTTCAACATGTATCTGCACTATCGTTCAACACTTCCCTTACGCGCTTGAGTATATCGCGGGTGGAAAATGGCTTTGTCATGTAGTCGTCGGCGCCCAAAGACAGCCCCCTTTCCCGTTCGGAATCCCGACCCTTGGCCGTCAGCATGATGATCCGCACGGATTCCCAGGCCGGGTTTGCGCGTATTTTCTCGCAGACTTCGAAACCATCCAGTTTTGGCATCATCACATCGAGGATCACCAGGTTCGGAACCATTTCTTCGACTTTCGCCAGCGCCTCCTCGCCATCGTAGGCGACCCCGACCTGAAAACCGGCGCCCTTCATGACGAATTCCAGCGATGTCACGATGTAATGTTCGTCATCGACAATCAGTATCGACTGGCCCATATAACGTTCCTTTCATAAAGGCCTTCGCAACAAGTAAATATATTTACTATTTCTGCTACAGGTCGCATAGATAGCCACACAAATAATTTTAATACATATTTAACAAGTAATAAAAAGCATAATTATTTAAATTGCCAAGTATTCATGACGTAATTTTTCATTATCCAGGACCTCCTGCGCCGAGCCCCTGAATGCGACTTCCCCGGTATCCAGGATAATCGCGCTGTCGGCCAGCTTAAGCGCGGCGACTGCATTTTGCTCGACGATGATCGTCGTGATGCCCAGTTCTTTGACCTCCATCAGGATTTGTTCTATTTCCCGAACGATGACAGGCGCCAGGCCTTCATAGGGCTCATCGAGCAATAACAGCTTGATATCGCGGGCCAGCGCCCTCGCTACCGCCAGCATCTGTTGCTCGCCGCCCGAAAGCGTCACGGCGTCCTGCCGGCGGCGTTCGTCCAGGCGCGGGAAGTGCTTGTAGATGCGATCCAGCGACCAGCCTATCGGTTCGGCGATTTGCGACAGGACAAGGTTTTCCTCGACCGTCAGGCCGGCAATGATACGCCGGTCTTCCGGCACCAACTGGATGCCCTCCCGCGCCGCCTGAAAGGCCGGCAGGTCGTGAATCGGCTTGCCCCGCAGATATATCTCGCCACTTCTGAGCTGGGGGTCGTCCGCACGGGCAATGGTCCGGAGCGTCGATGTCTTGCCCGCACCGTTGCGGCCCAGCAGGGCGACGATCTCTCTCTCGGCAATATCGAAGGACACCCCCTGAACGATATAGGAATCGCCATAATAGGCGTGTATATCGCGGCACGAAAAGAAGGGGACTTTTTGTTCGGCATCCGCCGCTTCGGATTGATTGTTACCGTCGGAAGTCTTCGGATGCGCATTTTCGGTAGTCGCGTTCGTCACCCCAGTTCCCCCCCCAGATAGGCTTCGATAACCCGCGGGTCGCCCTTGATTTCATCGGGTTTGCCCTCGGCGATAACGGTGCCCTGCGCGAGGACACTGATTTTGTTCGCCAGCGAAAATACCACATGCATGTCATGCTCGATGATGATCTTGGTTACCCCGCGCTCGGCAATTTTCTTCAACAGTTCGATGGTAGCGTTGGTGTCGGCCCGCGACATGCCGGCGGTAGGTTCATCCAGCAGCATCAGTTTGGGGTGCTGGATAAGGCACATAGCCAGTTCCAGACGGCGTTTGTCGCCTCGTGACAAACTTGAGGAAATTACGTTCATTTGATCGGCCAACCCCATTTCTTCAAGGATATGCTCGGCTTCATCGCGCACTTCGGCGCGTGATTGCACCCGCTGCCAGCCGTTCATCTTGTAGGCGCCATCGGCCTTGGCCAAAGCCGGAATCAGGATATTTTCGAGCAGGTTCATGGATTCAAAAATTTCAGGAGTCTGGAATACCCGCGCCACCCCGATTTGATTTATCTCATGAGGCTTCCGGCCTATTAGGGATATATTGTCGAACATCACGGTGCCGGAATCGGGAGTCAATCGACCGACGAAACAGTTGAGCAGTGTGGATTTACCGGCCCCGTTCGGGCCGATAATTGCGTGCACGGTGCCTTCCTCGACCTCAAGATTGACATCATGCAAGGCGCGAAGACCGCCGAAACTTTTGCTGACGCCGGAAACTTGTAAAATTGCCATTAAATCAATCCTGCGAATTTTCCGGTGCCGAACTGGCGGAAGATTTGCGTTTAAACAAACCCATGATCCGGGTCAGGCCATCCATCGCCCCGCCGGGCAAAAAAACCACGATAACCATGAACATCAGTCCCAGAGTAAGCTGCCAGCCGCCGCCGACGAACATGCCCGTTATGCTGACAAATACGTCCCGCACGCCATCCGGCAGGAAGGAGAACACATTTTGCAGGATTGAATCGTTGACCGAGGAAAAAATATTCTCGAGATACTTGATAATGCCGGCCCCCAGCACCGGCCCCAGGGACGTGCCGGCGCCGCCCAGGATAGTCATCAGAACCACCTCGCCGGAAGCGGTCCACTGCATCCGTTCCGCGCCGGCCAGCGGATCGGTAACCGCCAGCAAACTCCCGGCTAATCCCGCATACATTCCGGAAATCACAAAGGCGGTCAGCAGATATGGCCGGGTGTTGACGCCTGTATAATTCAGGCGGTTTTGATTGGATTTGATCGCCTTCAACATCATGCCAAAGTTTGAACGTGAAATGCGCAAGGCGATGTAAAAGCTGATAATCAATAAAACGGCGCAAAAATAGAAACCCGGATAGCCGCTCATCTTCAGGCCGAAAAGATTAGTGATCGGAATCCCTTTTTCGATAACGCCGAAGGCCTGATCAACCAGCCTTAGATCTTCATCGCGAAGATTAAGGACATAATTGGCGGCCCGGTCCGCCGGCGCCAGCTGGCGGATTTGCAGGCCGGTTTCGCCGTTGGTAATCGGAGTCAGCACGGAATAAGCCAGATTGTAGAACATCTGGGCAAAGGCCAGCGTGATAATCGAAAAATAGATCCCCGAACGGCGCAGGCTGACGAACCCGATCAACAGGGAAAAAACGCCGGCTATGATAATCGCAAACAGCACCGCCGGAAGAACATTCATGGTGAACAGCTTGAACATCCAGACGGATGCGTACGAGCCGATTCCCAGAAACGCCGCGTGGCCGAAAGACAAATAACCGGTAAGACCAAACAGGATATTGAAGCCGATGGCGAAAATACCAAAGATCGCGAATTTCTGCAGCAGGTCGGGATAACTGGCCCCGAATGGCGCCAACAGAATCGGCGAGGCAAGCACGAAGGCCGAAAACAGGATGAACATAATCCTGTCGCCGCGTAATGAATTACCCGACATCGCCCCTAGTCCTCCATCACACCCTTGCGGCCCATAAGGCCACGGGGAAGGGTCAGCAAGATTATTACCGCAACCAGATAGATAATGATCTGGTCAATGCCCGGAAACAGGCTCTTGATTTCATTCATGGAGGCGAACGATTGCAGAATCCCCAGCAGGAAGCCGGCCGCCACGGCGCCGCCAAGCGAACCCATGCCGCCGACGACGACAACCACGAATGACAAAACCAGAAAATTCATGCCCATATGATAGTCCGGCGGAAGGATCGGGGTATACATGGCGCCCGCCAGCCCCGCCACAATGGCCGCCAGCCCGAAAACTATGGTGAATCGTTTCTGGATGTTGATCCCGAGCAGACTCACCATATCCCGGTCCCGCATCCCGGCGCGGACTACCAGGCCGAATGTGGTAAATTGCAGGAACGCAAACACGGCGAAAATGATGATCGCTGAAAATCCAAAATAGACGAGCCGCCACCAGGGATACACCAGACCTTCACCCAGTCCCAGCCAGGCGCCGATATTGGCGCTGCCGGAAACAATTTCCGGCGCCGCTTGCGGAATCGGGTTTGCGCCGAAGTAATGTTTGACAATTTCCTGCAGTACGATAGCCAGGCCGAAGGTAACCAATATCTGGTCCGCATGGGGCCGGTTATAGAAATGCCTGATCAGGCCGCGTTCCATCACCACCCCGACGATCAACATGACAGGAATTACGAACAAAATGGAAATAGGCACAGAATAGTCGATCAAAACGGTGCCGAAGTCACCGAGCCAGGCCTCGACATAGGGCGTGCGGATTTCCAATGGGGTCCCCCAGGCGGTCATTTTCGTGGGGTCAAGCACCACACTTTGCAGGTTTATCAGCTTATTGAATGAAACGGCGCAAAAGGCGCCAATCATGAACAGGGCGCCATGGGAAAAATTGACGATGCCAAGGGTACCGAAAGCAAGCGTCAACCCCAGCGCAATCAATGCATAGGCGCCGCCCTTGTCGAGACCATTGAGAATTTGAAGAAGAATGGCGTCCATGTACTATACCCCTAGCCCCGGTTTTCAGCGCCAGCTTTTACTTTCGCACATTTCCGTAAAAAAATTAAGTCCGGTTGCCCCAGGCTGTAATACCCGGGGCAACCGGAATAATTTGTATCGTAAAGTCAGCAGGCCTTGGCGTTAACCGGTCCAAGGTCGCCCCCGAAGATCGCCGGGTCGTATTCAACCTGAGACCGTGGCGTAATTTCCACAACCTCGAGCAGGTCAAACTGCGATGTCGGATTTTCGTTGCCGCGAACGACAAGCACATCCTTGAAGCATTGATGGTCGGCGGCGCGATATTCGGTCGGACCATTGCCCATGCCGTCGAACTTGAAGCCTTCCAGAGACTTGACTACCCCTTCCGGCGAGAAGGTTCCGGCCGTTTCGCAAGCGTTGGCGTAAAGCAGGGTCTGGACATAGCATGTGTGCGCCGCCATGGATGGCGGTGCGCCATATTCGGCGCCGAAGCTTTTGACGAAAGCCTGCGACGCGGCGTCTTTCAACGACCAGTTCCAGTTTGTCGAACCAAGAATACCCTTGATCGCTTCCCCGGCCCCTTGCGCCATCAGTCGCGAGAACAACGGAACGATAATTTCGAAGTTCTTGCCGTTGACCTGCTTGTCGCGCAGGCCGAACTGCACGGCCTGGGTCAGCGAGTTGATCATATCCTTGCCGTAGTGGTTGAGGATCAGCACATCGGCGCCGGAATTCAGAACCGGCGTGATATATTGGGAAAAATCACCCGCACCCACCGGGGTTCTAACGGTTTTAACCGTTTTCCAGCCGAGGGCTTCGGTGGTGTTTTTCATGGACTCTTCCTGAGTCCAGCCCCAGGTGTAGTCGGCGGTCAGGTGATAGGCCCTGCGGTCCTTGCCGTATTCTTTTTCAAGCACCGGTCCAAGCGCCGCGCCGGACATATAGGCATTGAAGAAGTGGCGGAAGCCATTGCGGCGTTTATCCTTGCCGGTGGTGTCGTTGGAATGGGTAAGGCCGGCCATGAAGATTACCCCCGCCTCCTGGCAAAGGCCCTGGGTGGCGATCGCCACGCCGGACGATGAACCGCCGGTAATCATCAGGGCGCCTTCTTTTTCGATCATACGCTTGGCCGAGGCGCGCGCGGCATCCGATTTGGTCTGGGTGTCGCCGGTGACGAAGGCGACTTTCTTGCCAAGAATGCCGTTACCTTTCAGCATGGAAGGCTTGAAGGTATTCAGCATGCCGCCGTCACCCTCGCCATTCAAGTGCTTGACCGCAAGCCTGTAAGCGCGAAGTTCATCGGCGCCTTCATCGGCATAGGCGCCGGTCTGCGGCACGTTGAAGCCAAGAGTTACCGTGCTGCCCGAGGGCTTGTTGCAATATTCGGCGGCGTAGGAACGGGGAATCAAAAGCGTCGGCGTAGCCAGGGCAACACCGGCGACAGCACTGCCCCTAAGCACTGTTCTGCGTGTAAAACTGCGACTAAATCCACTCATAACCATTTCCTCCAAGCTCATTAAAAACACCGCAGCCAGATCGGCGCCAGACCGCATCGCAAGCCAATGGCTGTGTACGATTGATCCCTAGCCTAGCCGCGGCGTGAGAACCCCTCACGGGAGAACTCTAGCATTTGATTGTAAAAATCATATAATGCTATTGTTTATATTCAGATTTTTTGTAAATATTTGTATAGTAAAAAATGTAAAAGTGTAAAGGTGTAAATTACCTGTAGTGACGGGCGCGGGCCATCGGCGTCAAGCCGGGGCCGGGGTCTTACTTTTTGCAAGCAATACAAAGGGTCGTGCCATGGCGCGTGTGCCGGAAGGAATCAGGATACGGCAAGAACGTAAGCGCCAGAAAATAACCCAGACCGCACTGGCCAACGATCTGGGTATCTCTGCCAGTTACCTGAATTTAATTGAACACAACAAGCGATCCATCAGCGGCAGTCTGCTGAACAAGATGGCGCGGGTCCTGGCCGTCGACCTGAACGATCTTGCCGGATACGAAGACGCCCGGCTTATCCAGGATCTGGAAGACCTAAGCAGCGATCCGCTGTTCCGCGATCTCCAGATGGAAGAGCATGGCGCCCGGAATATCATCGGTCGCGATCCCGGATGGGGCCGCGCTTTTCTGCGTTTGCATGTTTCCTATATCGAGGCGACCAAGATGCTTGTGTCGCTGTCCAACAGGTTCAGCCGCGACCCATTCCTTGTTGAAATGAGCCATGAGATTTTGACACAAATCACGACAATTAGATCATTATCCGAAATAGTTTCCGAATTTGACGACCTGACCGAGGAAACGCGCCGGCGATACACCTCGGTCGTCGCCCGCGAGAGCTCCGCGTTGAGCACGGCGGCCAAGACTTTCTTCGCGTTTATGGACGAGGTCGATACGACGGCCCGTACGACCACGCCGGCCGGCGAGGTGGAAGACTTTATAATCGACCACCATAACTATTTTCCCCGGCTCGAAGGGGCGGCGGAAGCTCTCAGAACAAGGGTCGAGGTCTATGGCGGAACCATCGATGAGGCGCTGCAAAATTATCTTGCCGAAATACACGGCATAACGCTGGGGCGTCCCGGATCGGAAGGAGAAAGCGTCAGGAACCTGAAGCCCGGGGTCCACGCCCATACCCGTATCGATTATCGGCAAACCGGCAAGCATCTTTTTTTTCAGCAATGGCAGCCTGCCGAAACGGTACGTTTTCTGATTGCCCAGTTCATTTTCGAACGTGAGCATCAGGACATTCTGGGCGAGGTCACCGCCGAAGGGCGGCTGACCAGCGATGATGCCCGTGGGCGGGCCGGTCGGGCCATGGCCCGCTATGCGGCGGGGGCTTTTATTTATCCATACGAACCGTTTTTGAAAACGGCCATGGCAGCGCGATACGACATTCAGATTTTGCAGCGGCGTCTGGGAGGAAGCTTCGAGCAGATTTGTCATCGGTTGACGACGCTCCATCGCCCTGATTCTCTCGGCATACCCTTCATCTATCTGCGGACCGACCCGGCCGGAAATATTTCCAAACGCTTTAGTCTGCCAAACATGCACCTGCCGCGCTATGGCGGGGCCTGCCCGCTGTGGGCGATCTACCGGGCATTTATGTCCCCTGGCAGAATTATTTCACAAAGGGTACGGATGCCCAACAAGCAGGAATTTTTGTTTGTCGCGCGAACCGTCAAAAAAAGCGCCGATGCTTTCGGCTCCTCCGAAAAAATCTATAGCGTGATGATTGGCTGCGATGCCGTTTATGCCGACCGTCTCGTCTATGGCGATGGCAACGATGGTTCCCGGGCCAGCCTGATCACGGAAGCGGGCGTTAACTGCCGGCTATGTCCCCGCCTGAAATGCGACCACCGCGCCTACGCCCCGATCCTGCCGGTCGCCAACTGACCGTATCAAAGGAAAAATTAATGTAGGCATGAAGTTTCTCCACGATATAGTAGACTGGGCCGGTTCCGCAATAATCGAAGGTAAAACCATACCGTAGATTCGCTCTAAGCAAGAGATGCGAATATAATATAATATGGCCTGACAGCCGACGGGGAGAGAAACGTGTCGCAACTTGTGCTAATCGCAGAAGATGAGCCACATATATTGGAGTCTCTTCAGTTCCTTCTGGAGCGCGCCGGGCTGCTCGTGGCGACCGCCTCCGATGGTACGGAAGCGATCCGCTCTATCCGGGAATTATGCCCCGATCTGGTAATACTCGACATCCAGATGCAGCACCATTCAGGCCTCGAGGTCCTGAAAATGATCCGCGCCGACCCTGAATTAAATAAAACCAAGGTCCTTATTCTGACCGCCAAGCGCCTGAAATCGGACCGGCACGCCTCGGAGGAACTTGGCGCCGACAAGTACGTTACCAAGCCATTTTCCAACAAGGACCTTGTCGCCGATGTACATAAATTATTGCAGACCCCGCTTCCGTCACCGGATTCAAGCATTTAGAAAATAAACCGGCCCCGGAAGACGGGACAGCGTCTTCCGGGGCCGTGTC
>CAZZKE010000003.1:0-4521 GCA_964655005.1 uncultured Thalassospiraceae bacterium
CTGCAACTTGGTATTACGCCGCTTTTCTGGCCGAGCCCGAATCGGCATCGGCCGGGTGGGCGTGTTCCCATTCCGATTGGTAATCGCGGGTCAGTGGCACCGCGCCGCGCCGCCTGGAAAGCTGCAACTGGAACACAAAATGATCGCCGTAAAGAAAGGCGGCTTCGCTAAGCGCCAGATAGAATTCCCACATCCGGCAGAAGCGCTCGTCGAAAAGTTCGGCTATTTCGTTCCGGTTGTCATGAAAGCGCTGTCGCCAGGCGTTAATGGTCCTGGCGTAATGCAGTCTCAATATTTCGATGTCATCGACCCACAGCCCGCTATCCTCGACCGCCCGCAGCACTTCCGAAAGGGCCGGAGAATAACCGCCGGGAAATATATGCCTGCGTATCCAGGCACAGGTCGATGACGGGCCGTCCATGCGGCCTATTGAATGCACGACGCAAACGCCGTCCCGGGAAAGCAGGTCCTTCACCTTCGAGAAGAATTCCCGGTAATAGTTCACCCCGACGTGTTCGAACATGCCGACCGAGACTATGCGGTCATATTTCCCGCGCTCTTCGCGGTAATCGCGAAGCTGGAAATTAACATTCCCGCTCAGCCCGGCCCTGACGGCGCGCCTGTTGGCCGTCTTGAGCTGTTCATCCGACAGGGTCAGCCCGGTTACCTTGCCGCCGCCGGTTTGGGCCAGATAAAGCGCCATCCCGCCCCATCCCGAGCCGATATCGAGAACGCGTTGCCCCGGTTCGAGAAGAAGCTTCGCCGCCAGATGACGTTTCTTGTTGGCCTGCGCCGTTTCCAGGCTGTCGCCGGGATCGTCGTAATAGGCGCAGGAATACTGCAGGTCCTGGTCAAGAAACAGGCTGTAAAGCCGGTTCGAAAGGTCGTAATGGCTAGCCACATGCGACCGCGACCGGGTAATCGGGTTGTACTGCTGCCAGGAACGGAACATGCAGGCAAACCGCTCGTACGCCGAGTACACGGTGTCAACCTTGGCCAGTTCAAGATTTCTGGCGACGATCTCCAGGAAATCCGACAGCGTCCCCTGCTCGATGGTAAGGGCGCCGTCCGTGTAGGCCTCGCCTAAATACAAACACGGATTGAAAAGCAGCCTGGCGTGCACGGCGCGGCCATGCAGCCTGACCGTAACGTCGGGGGCGGGGGTGCCGGCGAACACATGCCGTTTTCCGGTGGCGTCGATTACGTTCAGCGTTCCGGTTTGTATGATTCTGTTTAGCAAGTGGGACAACAACATGATGTTTTTCTCCTTTGCCTTGCCGGCGGACCCGCCCCGGCTGCTCCTTGTTATATCTTGGCCGACCTTAACCTCAGGGAATTGCTGATTACCGAAATCGACGACAGGCTCATGGCCGCGGCGGCGAAGATCGGCGAGATCAGAATGCCGAGGAACGGATACAGGACGCCCGCCGCCACCGGAACGCCGGCGGCGTTGTACGCCAGGGCGAAAAACAGGTTTTGCCTGATATTGCGCATTGTCGCCCGCGACAGGCGGCGGGCCCGCACGATGCCGTTTAGGTCGCCCTTGACCAGCGTGAAGCCGGCGCTTTCAATCGCCACGTCGGCGCCGGTGCCCATGGCGATACCGACATCCGCCTGGGCCAGGGCCGGGGCGTCGTTAACGCCATCGCCGGCCATCGCGACCTTGTGGCCCTGGGCCTGTAGATCCTTGATGATATTGGCCTTGTCTTCGGGCATTACTTCGGCGCGGATTTCATCGATGCCCAGCTTCGCCGCCACCGCCTTCGCCGTGCGTTCGTTATCGCCGGTCGCCATGATTACCCGGAAGCCTTCTGCATGCAGCGCCTTCAGCGCGTCCGGGGTGGTTTCCTTGACCGGATCGGCGACCGCAACAAGCCCGGCGATGGCGGTGCCGATAATCACGAACATCACGGTTTCGCCCTTGTCGCGCCGGGCGTTCGCCGTCTCGCCAAGGTCACCGGCATCGAGCCCCATGTCATCAACCAGCCGGGCGTTGCCCAGGGCCACGGACTGGCCATCGACGACACCCTTGACGCCCTTGCCGGTGATCGCCTCGAAGTCCCCGGTCTTGGTCAGGGCGACGCCCCGTTCTTCGGCCCCGGCGACAATCGCCTCGGCCAGCGGGTGTTCCGAACCGCGCTCCAGGCTGGCCGCCAAACGAAGCACTTCGGCCTCGTCGTGACCGGGCTGCGGCAGCACCGCGACAAGTTTCGGCTTGCCCCGGGTCAGGGTGCCGGTTTTATCGACGATCAGGGTATCGACCTCGGCGAAACGCTCCAGCGCCTCGGCATTCTTTATCAACACCCCGACCTGGGCCCCGCGCCCGGTCGCCGTCATGATCGACATTGGCGTCGCCAGCCCCAGCGCGCACGGGCAGGCGATGATCAGCACGGATACCGCCGCAACCAGGGCATAGGCCAGCGCCGGGGCCGGACCCCACACCGACCAGGCGATGAACGCCAGTATGGCGACGCCGATTACCGCCGGCACGAACTTTCCGGAAACCGAATCGGCCAATTTCTGAATCGGCGCACGGCTGCGCTGCGCATTGGCCACCATTTCGACAATCTGGCTTAGCACGGTGTCGTCGCCGACCCGTTCGGCCTTGATAATCAGGCTGCCGGTACCGTTGATCGTGGCCCCGGTGACCTTGTCGCCTTCTACCTTTTCGACCGGCACCGGTTCGCCGGAAATCATCGATTCATCAATCGATGTGCGCCCGTCGATAACCTCGCCATCGACCGGCACCTTTTCGCCGGGGCGGACCCGCAGATGGTCGCCGACCTGGACTTCTTCCAGCGGGATTTCCTCCTCGCTGCCGTCCTCGCGAATCACCCGGGCCGTCTTGGCCGCAAGATCAAGCAGGGCCCTGATCGCCGATCCGGTGCGCTCGCGGGCGCCGAGCTCCATCAACTGGCCAAGCAGCACCAGCACCACGATCACCGCGCCGGCTTCGAAGTAAACGCCGACATTGCCTTCCGCGTCCCGGAACCCGGCCGGAAAAATACCGGGCACAAGCACCGCGACGACACTAAACAGATACGCCGCGCCGACCCCCATGCCGATCAGCGTGAACATGTTCAGGCTTTTGTTCACGACGGATTTGACGGCGCGAACGAAAAATGGCCAGCCGGACCACAATATGACCGGGGTACCCAGAAACAGCTCGATCCAGACGGTCATGCGTTCGCCGAAGATTTCGCGAACGGAACCCAGGCCCAGATACGGCCCCATGGTCAGTACCAGCAGCGGCACCGAAAACACCGCGCCGACCCAGAACCGCCGCCGGAAATCGATAAGCTCGGGATTTGGCCCTTCGTCGGCGGCGGGGATGCCGGCCGGCTCCAGCGCCATGCCGCATTTGGGGCAATCCCCCGGTTTGTCCCGGATAATCTCGGGATGCATGGGGCAGGTGTATTTGGTCCCCGCCGGTAAATTTTCGGCCTGCTTCTTGTGCGCCCCGGAAATAAAATGGGCCGGATCGGCGGCGAACTTGTCATGGCATTTTTGCGAACAAAAATGGTAAACGGCGCCATCGTGTTCGTATGTCGGCTTGCCGGCATTCAGTGGAACCGTCATGCCGCAAACCGGATCGGTGGTTGTCGCCGTATCGTCGTTCGCATGATCGCCGTGATCGTGACTGTGATTGTGGTTTGTATTCATTGACTTTGCTCCGGCCTTTTTTAATTTGGTTTGCAAATACCCGTTGCGCGCATGGTCGGAATCAGAGGACATCTGACGCCGACCGCACGCGCCGTTAAAATCGTTCCCTGATACTACAGACGCGGCAGGCGCGTTTTCATTACACCCCGCCCCGGGGCGGGGCGTTAATTACAGTCGCAATCGAGGCAGCCGTGCTCGGCGCAGGTCCGGCACGATAACAGCAGGCTGTGTTTCAGGGCCCGCCGGGCCCGGTGCAGACGCACCCTTAGGGCGTTCGGCTCAAGGCCCAGTTCATCGGCCGCCTCACGCGGGAGAAGCCCCTGCAAATCGACCCGCTGCAATATTTCGGCATAGCCCGCCTTTAGCGTCGGCAACAGCGCCTCGAAGCAGGTACAGACCGTTCGTTCCAGTTCCGCGTCCCGTCCTTCACTGGATAGCTCCACCGTTTGGGCGTAGTCGGTTTCCTGGCGCCGGCGCGTCGATTCGCGGCGATAGTGATCCGCCAGGGTCGACCGTAACAGGCGGTACAACCAGGCAATCGCGCTTTCGCTGTTACGGAGCCCGGAACCCTTGCTGACGGCGCGCAGGTAAAATTGCTGTAAAATATCCTCGGCGGTATCCGCATCACCGACCCGACGAACGAGAAATCGCAGAAATTCACGGCGATTTTCAATCAGCGCGGCCTCAACCGCCCCCTTAACCGTCTTCAGGGCATCGCCGACATCGTCCGGCGCCGGAATATTCACCGTCTTGAGTTTTTGCGTACCCATTGGCGCCACGCCTTTAATATTTGCCGCAATCGACTATACCCCATATATCCATCGTAAGGTCATATATCCATGGGGCCCGTTGCAAAAG
>CAZZKE010000003.1:4621-96781 GCA_964655005.1 uncultured Thalassospiraceae bacterium
CTATACCCCATATATCCATCGTAAGGTCATATATCCATGGGGCCCGTTGCAAAAGTATTCAACCGGCGGGCCGCCAAAAACTAAGCCCCGCCGGAGGTAACCGGCGGGGCGATTGGGGATGAAGAATTTTCCGGGTGGCGCTTCCCGGGGTTTCAGGCCGCCTGACGCTTGCGCCGTCTGCGGCCAACTATGCCGATACCGACCAGGCCCGAGAAGAACATCGGCAGCGCCGCCGGCAGCGGAACGACGCTTAGCTGGGTGCCGAACGTGGATGCATCGTCATGGATGCGAATAAAATCCACCGAACCGGCAAATGATTCACTTTTGCCGGTGGCCCCGTCATCTTCAAAGAAGTTCAGGATGTTTAAAACAGAAACAGCCTGCCCATTATCCGCCACACTGAAAAGTGATACGTTATCAAGAAACAGTTCTATTATTCCGGATGATCGTGACAATCCAAGTGTAAAATCGTTATTGAGGGTAACGGCACCAACGCCACCGGTTGGGCCTGCCGCGAAGAACTTTATTTTATTATAGTAGACATAAAGCCCGGCATCCGAGGCAAGGCTCCGAAAATCTATGACCTTGTTGTACCGGTCCAGCACATCGGAAAGTTGAAATTTAATTTCAATTCCATAGTCGGTTGTGTTTGGCAGGGCCGAATCAAGCCGTAAACCCTGATTGTTGGTAAATGTGTACCGGCCAGAATTTACCGTGCCCCCGTTTGACACCAGATTGACCCCGTTGCCCAATGTATCCGACAGGTCGCCGTTAAAGTCATAACTCTTCACGATGGCGGCGTTTGCATGGGATGCAAGGGATGCGAAGATAAATACGAAGAACCCAAACAGTATATTTTTTTTCATAACGTCCCTCCTTGATAAAGCTTATAGCTGCATTTTTCAAAAGCTGGCCTAAGTCGATCGGTTGACCGGAACCGACGGTAGTATCGGCAGCGCCACCGGTAGGAAACCGGCGGATACGCAGATGAATTCCAGATAGTCCAGGCCATGAAAGTGATAAAATCCCCTCCCTCGATTCCCGGAAATTATACGATGAACCTTACGGGAACCTGACAGGTGAGCATTTTTTCAAGGTCCTGTCGGCCAAATCTTCAATCCGCCGTGCTGGCCGGCAGATAGTTTTCGGTTTGGCCGGTGCCCCATGGCCGGCCCAAGCGATTTTTCGCGTTCCGATGTTCCCGTAACGCCATGGTTGTGCTAGGTATTCGGTCATACGGTCCGCCGGTCCCCCCGGAAATGTCCTTAACGTCGCCTGAGAGTGTGTTTATGCCAGTCTTAGATGAGCCGCCGGCCAATAACGCAGGTACCGCCGACTACCCGGCGCGGGTTAGAAATATTTTCACTGAAATGTTCGCCCTGACCGTTTCCCAGGGTCATCGCATCGACAAGGAAACGGCGACCGCCGCCCTGGCCGGCACCGTGGCGCGGCTCGGCGAGATTTGCATTGATTGCCTGAACGCCGCCACCGCCGAAAAGCCGGCGGCGGCGGCGAAAACCGGCGACGACAATCGCAAATATTTCCTGCTGCGGATGGTTTCGTGCAAGCTTTCCCATCTGTTCGACACCACGAATAACCCGACCCCGCTTGACCGCGCCTGTTCTCACGGCATCGAAGCTTACATGCACCGGATTTTTTCAGACGGCGTCTACCAACAGCTCAATGCCCGTGCCAGGGATATTCTTAAGCATACCGGCGACGGCGACACCCGTATTCTCAACGCCATCCTGGACCATCCCGATTACAGGATCTTCCTGGAAAACGTGCTGGTGCGGCTGGCCGGTTCCTTCATCAAGTATAACGGCGCCAAGGATTCGTTCATCAGCGAGCTGAACATGGCCATGCCCGATAATTCCAGGCCCCTGGGCCACGCCGAATTCAAGGCCATAATCCGCGCCCTGCTGGCCGATATCTTCCTGCTCGGCAAGACCCTGGGCGGCAATGACCTGCTCGATTATCGCTACGGCAAGAATACGGCGGCGATCATCGACCGGGTCGCCGACGATTTCGGGCGCGATATCTAGAACCTGTCCGGCGGCAATTGTTGCCGGTCGTCCGGTATTTTCGTTCGATTCGGCATCTTTGCCAAATTTAACCATTTGAAATTACTGATTTTTTAACTGGCACGTCGTTTGCGTCGTCTTTTCCGAATTTTTGGCGCAAACCGGCCAGACGGCCAGGGACGACCGACCATGAATATCACGACCGAAGCCACCCGGAACGACCCGACGCTGTTGCAGCCGCGCCAGTCATTGCAGAATATCGGCGAGAAAAAAAAGGACGACGGGAAGGACGGCCAGGCCGGCTTCCAGGCCTTCGGGGCCGACGGGTTCACCTTCCTGGACTTCCTGGATATCATCAACCCGCTACAGCACATACCGGTGATCGCCACCATTTACCGGAACCTGACCGGCGACCAGATCGATCCCGGCTCGCGCATTGCCGGCGGAACCCTGTTCGGCGGCCCGGTCGGGGCCATCGTCGCCACCGCCAACGTGGCGCTGGAGGAAACCACCGGCAAGGACATGGGCGACCGTGTCATGGCCTTCCTGGGCGGTCGGGACGAACCGGCCGGCGGCGCGCCGGCGGCGCCACAGCAACCGGTCGCCACCGCCGAAACGGTCGCACTTTCCGGGCTCTCGCCAATCACCGCCAACCTGGAAGTGCTGGAATGGGCCAGGCGCGAGGCCGCCCTGATGGCCGGCGGCCCGGCCCCGATGGCCGCGCAACCGCCGCCGATTGGGCCGGTCGGGCCGGTCGAAGACCCGCTTTCGCGAACGGTCGAAAACAAAAAGCCGCCCGATAACAAGGCCGACGGCGTAAAATCCTATGATATTGCCGCCAATATCGAGGTCCGTGACTGGGCCCTGGCCGAGGCCCGGCTGGCCGGCTCACCGGAATCGGCGTCGGCGCGACCCGACCGGCGGCAGGCGGACGACCGGGAACGGCTGGCCGTTCTGGACAGCGCCCGCCAGAAAGCGGTCGCCGCCGGCCTGACCCAGGCACAGCTTAGCGGCGCCGCCGCGCCTTCCGGCGGCTGGTTTTCGGAAACCATGCTGCTGGCGCTGGCCAGTTATCAGGACAGCGCCGGGCTGGGCAAGGCCGGGCGCGTCCGCCCGGAAATCGGCGCCGCCGATCAGAATATGGACCAATAACGCCACCCCATGGATATCCTGGTAACCGCTTCCGGGTCGGCCTCGTGGTCCCGGCCGGACGGCCGGGCGGCAAGGGTTCGCTGCGCCCTGGGGCGCGGCGGGATAGCGGAAAAATCGGGCGAGGGCGACGGTATCACGCCGCTGGGCGCGTTCCCCCTGCGACGGGTTTTTTATCGTCCCGACCGCATCGAAAGGCCCACGACCGGCCTGGCCGTCATGGCCCTTCGGGAACATCACGGCTGGTGCGACGACCCCGCCGATGCCGCCTACAACACCCTGGTTTCGCTTCCTTTCGCGGCAAGCCACGAAATTATGTGGCGCGATGACGGGCTTTATGACCTGGTCGTCGAGACCGGCTACAACGACCGCCCCGTAATCGCCGGCAAGGGCAGCGCCATCTTCATCCACATCGCCCGCCCGCAATATGCGCCGACTGAAGGCTGTGTCGCGATGGCCAGGGAAGACCTGCTCGAAATGCTGGCCGGGTGCGGGTGCGGGGACCGGCTGGTTATTGCCGGGTCCCGAAAATAGCCGACCCGACGCGCACCAGCGTCGCCCCGAAACGCACGGCGACCGGATAATCGGCGCTCATGCCCATGCTCAATTCAGGCAAATTGTTGCGCCGCGCGATCTCGCGCAGCAGCGCGAAGTGCAGCGCCGGCTGTTCCGTCGTCGGCGGAATGCACATCAGGCCGCGCACCGGCAGGCCCAGGTCGTCGCGGCACAGGGCGATGAAATCATCGGCCCGGGCCGGCGGGATGCCGGCTTTTTGTTCTTCTTCGCCGGTATTGACCTGAATCAGGCAATCGGGCCGGCGGCCGGTGCGGGCCATTTCCCGGGCCAGGGCGCGCGCCAGTTTTTCCCGGTCAACGGTTTCGATAACATCGAACAGGGCGACGGCGGGGCGCACCTTGTTGCTTTGCAGGGGGCCGATCAGGTGCAGGCGAATGTCATCGTAGCGCCGTTTCAGGCCCGGCCATTTCCGTTCGGCTTCCTGAACCCGGTTTTCCCCGAATAATCGCTGCCCGGCCCGGATCGCCCGCTCTGCCGTTTCCGCCGGGTGGGTTTTCGAAACGGCGATCAGCGAAATTTCACCGGGTTCGCGACCGCATTCTTCCGCCGCCCCGGAAATATCTGTTTTCACTTGCGCCAGATTGGCCGCTATATCTGTCATCATGCTGAATTTTCCAAAATCGCCGAACCGGACGAACCTAACAGACCGAACCGGCGGGCGAAAGCTGCCGCCGGCCATCTTGATGACCGACCGCGAGCGATTGCCCGACCCGGCCCCGGCCATCGCCGCCATGGCCCCCGGAAGCGCCGTTATTTTCCGCCATTACGGCGCCCCCGACCGGTGGCGACTGGCCGGCGAGCTAATCGGGCTGTGCCGTTGCCGGGGCGTGCTGTTTATGGTTGCCGCCGACCCCCGGCTGGCCCTGGCGGTTGCCGCCGATGGCCTGCATTTGCCGGAATCCATGGCCAAGAGCGGCCCCCATCGCTGGCGGCTGTGGCGGCGGCCCGGCTGGCTGGTGACCGCCGCCGCCCATTCGCCGGCCGCCCTGCAACGGGCGGCGCGATCGGGCGCCGACGCGGCGTTGCTCTCGCCGGTGTTCCCGACCCCCAGCCATCCCGGCGCCCGCACCCTGGGACCGCTGCGTTTCGCCGCCTGGGCCGGGCGCTCGCCGTTGCCGGTTTACGGGCTGGGCGGCCTGGACCGGCAAACCGGGTGGCCCCGCATTCGTGCCGCGGGGGCCGCCGGCTGGGCCTCGGTCGGCAATCTTCAATAGCCGGATATACTCTGGTCTGGCGCTTGCGTTTCCTATATTAAGGAGCCAAGCACCACCGCATTAACGGAGCCATTCCCGGTATGAACGCGAAGAAAATATTATTCGGCCCTCTGGCCATCATCCTGTCATCGCTTGTCCTGCTCGGCGCCTGCACCCAGGGGGAACCGGCGAAGCCGGCGGGCGGCGGCATCAATATCAGGGATCAGGGGGCCAATTCGGGCCTGTTCGGCGATGGCGGCCTGTTCGGCAGCGACCCTTACCCCGGCGGCCGCGCCATCGGCGTCAACAGCTTCCTGTGGCGGGCCTCGCTGGACACCATTTCCTTCATGCCGGTCAGTTCCGCCGACCCGTTCGGCGGCGTCATCATCACCGACTGGTATTCCGCCGGCGACGCCGCCAACGAGCGTTTCAAGCTGAACGTTTATATTCTCGGGCGTTCCCTGCGCGCCGACGGGGTCCGGGTCGCAGTCTTCCGTCAGGTTCAGGTTTCACCCGGCAACTGGCAGGACAGTGTCCTTTCCGACACCACGGCGACCAAGATCGAAGACGCCATCCTGACCCGGGCGCGGCAGCTTAGAAATGAACTGCTGCGGACACAGCAGTAGCATGGAACGCTACAACTTCAAGGAAGCCGAGGCCCACTGGCAGGCCGAGTGGGAGGCCCGCGGCACGTTCGCCGCAACCGAAGACCCGGCGCGGCCCAAATATTACGTGCTGGAAATGTTTCCCTATCCATCGGGCCGTATTCATATGGGCCACGTGCGCAACTATACCCTTGGCGACCTGGTCGCCCGCTACAAGCGGGCCAGGGGCTTTAACGTGCTGCACCCCATGGGCTGGGACGCCTTCGGGCTGCCGGCGGAAAACGCCGCCATCGCCAACCACACGGCGCCGGCCAAATGGACCCGCGACAACGTGGCGGCCATGCGGGAACAACTTAGGAGTATGGGCCTGTCCTATGACTGGAACCGGGAGCTAACCACCTGTGAACCGGAATATTATCGGCATGAGCAGAAAATATTCCTTGATTTCCTCGAGGCCGGGCTGGTCTATCGCAAACAATCGTGGGTCAATTGGGACCCGGTGGAAAACACCGTGCTGGCCAATGAACAGGTCATCGACGGCAAGGGCTGGCGGTCCGGCGCCGATGTCGAGAAACGCCGCCTCGACCAGTGGTTCCTGAAAATCACCGCCTATGCCGACGACCTGCTCGATACCCTGAAGACCCTTGAGCGCTGGCCCGACCGGGTTCGCCTGATGCAGGAAAACTGGATCGGCCGTTCCGAAGGCGCCCACATCAACTTCCGGATCAACGGCCGGGACGAAACGCTGGAAGTCTTCACGACCCGCCACGACACCATCTTCGGCGCCTCGTTCATGGCGCTGGCCGCCAACCACCCGCTGGCGCTGGAGGCGGCCAAAACCAGCCCCGGCCTGGAAACCTTCATCGCCGACTGTAACCGTCTGGGAACCAGCGAGGCGGCCATCGAAAAGGCCGAAAAAATTGGTTTCGATACCGGCCTGACCGTCCGCCACCCGTTTGTCGAGGGCCTGGACCTGCCCGTATACGCCGCCAATTTCGTGCTTATGGATTACGGTACCGGGGCCATTTTCGGCTGCCCCGCCCACGACCAGCGCGATCTGGATTTCGCCCGCAAATACGGCCTGGCGGTGACCCCCGTGGTGGCCCCCCCGGACGCCGATGCGGCGACCTTCGAGATCGCCGACGAGGCCTTCACCGGCGCCGGAATGCTGATCAATTCAGATTTCCTGAACGGCCTTTCCATCGCCGCCGCCAAGCAGGAAGTAGCCGGCCGGCTGGAAAAATCCGGGGCCGGGCGGGCCACGGTCAATTTCCGGCTGCGCGACTGGGGCGTTTCGCGCCAGCGCTACTGGGGCTGCCCGATCCCGGTCATCCACTGCGACAGGTGCGGCATCGTGCCGGTGCCGGCGGCGGACCTGCCGGTCGCCCTGCCCGAGGATATCGGCTTCGACAAGCCCGGCAATCCGCTGCAACACCACCCGACCTGGAAGCACGCCGACTGCCCGAAATGCGGCCGGGCGGCGTTGCGCGAGACCGACACCTTCGACACCTTTTTCGAATCTTCGTGGTACTTCGCCCGCTTTACCGACCCCAAGGGCGAAGGGGCCTTTTCGCGGGCCGCCGCCGATTACTGGCTGCCGGTGGATCAATACATCGGCGGTATCGAACACGCCGTGCTGCACCTGCTGTATTCGCGCTTTTTTACCCGCGCCCTCAGGGACTGCGGCTATCTGGACATAAAAGAGCCGTTCGACGGGCTGATGACCCAGGGCATGATCTGCCACCGGACCTATCGGGACCGGGACGGCGGCTGGCTGACGCCGGAACAGGCCGAACGGGCGGATGGGCCGGTGACGGTCGGGCGCTCGGAAAAAATGAGCAAGTCGAAGAAGAACGTGGTCGATCCGGAGGCCATCATCGACGCCTACGGCGCCGATACGGCACGCCTGTTCATGTTGTCGGACAGCCCGCCGGACCGTGATCTGGACTGGACCATCGCCGGCATCGACGGGGCCTGGCGCTACCTCAACCGCCTGTGGCGGATGGTCGCCGAGCCGAAATGCCCGCTTGCCGCCATCGGCGAGGCCAGGCCGCAGGAGCTTTCGGAGAAATGCCGGGAAGCCTACCGCGCCGTGCACAAGACCATCCACGGGGTGTCCGATGATCTCGATCGCTTCCACTTCAACAAGGCGGTGGCCCGGATTCGCGAACTGACCAACCTGCTTGAGGCCATCGGCCCCGACCAGGCCGGGGCCAGCTGGCTGTTGCGGCACGGCTTCGAGGCCGCGGTCGGCCTGATCGGGCCGATGACCCCGCATTTGGGCGAACAGCTCTGGCGGCAGTTGGGACACCGGACCATGCTCGCCGAAACGCCCTGGCCGGCCCTGGACGAGGCCATGCTGGTCGATGATACCGTCACCGTCGCGGTGCAGGTCAACGGCAAGGTCCGGGGCACGCTCGACCTGGCCAAGGGTTCCGGCGGCCGGGATGTCGAGCTACAGGCCCTGGCCCTGCCCAGGGTACACGAGGCCATGGCCGGCAAAGAGGCCCGCAAGATTATCGTCGTGCCCGACAGGATTATTAATGTTGTGGTATAGAAAAATACGTTATCCGGCAATTTTCATGGGGCTTTTCGTCCTTGCCGGTTGCGGCTTTCGACCGCTTTACAATCAGCCCGCGGCGACCGGCGGCGGCGGCGGCTATAACGTCCAGGCCGACCTGGCGACGATCCGCGTCCTGCCGATCAAGGACAGAATCGGACAGCAACTGCATAATCTGCTGCTGACCCGCCTGAACCCGAAGGGCCGCCCCGCCGCCCCGGTTTATAATCTGGTTATCGCCCTGTCCGAATCGGTGCAGGAACTGGGCATTCAGAAAAGCTCCTTCGCGACCCGCGCCAACCTGCGGATTACCGCCAGTTATTCCCTGTCCTTGGCCGCCGGCGTCAGCACCGACGCCGGCATCGACCTGCCCGGCGGTCGGGTGCTGGCGATCAGCAGTTACGATATTTCGACCTACGAATTTACCACCATGACCGCCCGGAAGGACGCCCGGAAACGCGCCGTCCGGGAAATTGCCGATGACCTGCGGACCCGTTTCGCCGTCTATTTCGCCCAACGCCGAAAGTAGCAGCCTTGAAAATTACCGGCGCCCGTCAGGAAAGCTTTATCGCCGGTCCGGACGCCGGAATCGCCTGTATCCTTCTGTACGGACCGGACCGGGGGCTGATTCGAGAACGCGCCTTGCGGCTGGGCCTGGGTGTGGTCGAGCGGATCGACGACCCGTTCCGGGCCGTCGAGCTGACCGCCGCCGACCTGAAGAACGACCCGACCCGCCTGTCAGACGAGGCGCTGGCCATGTCGCTGGGCGGCGGGCGGCGTCTGGTCCGGGTTCGCGAGGCGGGCGATAGCCTTAGCAAGGCCTTCGCCGCCTTGCTGGAGGGCGTCGATTTCGCCGAAACGGCGCTGGTCGTCGTCGAGGCCGGCGAGCTTGGCCCCCGCTCGACCCTGCGCAAGCTGTTTGAAACCGGCGACAACGCCGCCGCCGTGGCCTGCTATGGCGACGAGGGCGCGGGGCTGCGGCGGGTAATCGCCGACACCCTGACGACGCACGGGTTGAAGCCGTCCGCCGAGGCCATGACCTTCCTGATGGAAAATCTCGGCTCCGACCGCAGCGTCACCAGGGGGGAACTGGAAAAACTGGCGCTATACGTGGGCCGGCCCGGCGCCGTCACCCTGGATGACGCCATCGCCTGCGTCGGCGACAGCGCCGCCCTGGCCCTCGATGATATCTGTTACGCCGCCGCCTCGGGGGATCAGGCCGGCCTGGACCGGGCACTGGTCCGGGCCTTCGGCGAGGGCCTGCACGGCGTCGCCATATTACGCGCCGCGGCCCGCCACTTCCTGCGCCTGCATCAGGCGGCGGGGCTGGTCCAGGGCGGTAAAAACGCCAGTCAGGCCATGAAATCACTGCGCCCGCCGGTAATTTTCAAACAGGCCGACCGTTTCCTGGGCCAGGTCCGGCAATGGCCCCCGGACCGCCTGGCGACCGCCCTGGATATGCTGACGCAAGCCGAAATGGACTGCAAGACAACCGGCATGCCGGCCCCGGCTATTTGTGGCCGCACCCTGATGCGCATCGCCCAGGCCGCCAGAAAAACCTGAACCCCGCGCCTCGCCCGACCAAATTCAATAAATTTGCATGTGATTACCGATTAAACATTGCAATTGGTAATCATTATCATTTACAGTGTGGCGATCATTCCGGCGCTGGGCGCGCGGGCCGCATCAAAAAAAGGGAAAGACCACATGAAACAGAAATTACGCCCCCTCGCATTCGCCGTCATGGCCGCCGGCATTATCGCCGCCGCCCCGGTGGCAGCCGGTGAAATGCCGGTTTTTTCCGTCGAACTGAAAGACGGCGTAGTCACGCCGAACCGGCTGCAGGTTCCGGCCGGGCAAACATTCAAGATCAAGTTGCGAAACGCCGGCGCCGGCCCGGCGGAATTTGAAAGCCGCCGCCTGCGCAAGGAAAAATTGCTGGCGCCCGGGGCAGAATCCTTTGTCGTCATCCGGCGGCTTTCGGCGGGCCAGTATGAATTTTTCGACGACTTTTATGCCAGCCTGGATACCGCCCACGGAACGATTGTGGCCAAATAGGGGGGGCGGCCATGAACGGGCAGATTATATTTGTAATCTGGCGTGAAAGTGTCGAGGCGCTGCTTATTGTCGGCATCCTGCATAGCTGGCTGGTGCGCCAGCACCACGGCGACGGCCAGCGCTATCTGTGGGGCGGGGTCGGGGCCGGACTGGCCGCCGCCGTGGTACTGGCTTTCGCGCTGATGCGCCTTACCGAGGTATTTTCGGGCGCCGCACAGGAATACCTGATGACCGTCACGGTCTTTGTCGCCGCCGCCCTGATCGTCCAGATGGTAGCCTGGATGCGGGCGCACGGCGGCGCCCTGAAGCACCAGATGGAACACGGCCTGGACACCGCCGTGCGGGCCAACCGTTTCTGGGGCGTATTCGTTTTGGCGATGCTCGCCGTGGCCCGCGAAGGCAGCGAAACCGTGATCTTTCTTTATGGGGTGCTGGCGGCGGCACAGGCGGTCAGCGTCGCCGGGGTGGCGGCGGCGATCGGCCTTGGTTTTGTCGCCGCCTTCCTGACCTACGCGCTGCTGCAACTGGGCAGCCGGGTGCTGCCATGGCGGAGATTTTTTCAGATATCAGAGGCGATGCTGCTGCTGCTGGGATGCGCGCTGACGGCAACCGGCATCGGCAGCCTGGTGTCGCTTGGATTCCTGCCTTATCTGAAGCCGCTTTGGGATACCCGCTGGCTGCTTGACGATGCCGGGCAACTGGGTGGCGTGGTGGCGGCGTTGACCGGTTACCGGGCGATGCCCGATCCGGTGACCATGGCCGGCTGGATCGGCTACGGCGGCATCGTGGCGCTGGTGCTGTGGCGGCCATGGCGACCGGCGGTGGCCATGGCGGCGCCGAAGAAATGAATTTCGCCATGCCGGTAACGGGCCGCCGTCCCGTCGATTCGTTTCAGAAATAATATTTTCAGGGCCGGGTGTCGGGCCCCGCATCCGGCTGCGGCCGGTGGCTGAGCCGGGCCAGCACGTCGTCGAGCTGGCCCAGGGTGCTGTAATGGATGGTCAGCGAGCCGTGACCGTCCCTGAAATCGATCCGTACCTTCAGCCCCAGCAATTCCGACAGGTTGCGTTCCACCGCCAGGGTGTCGGTATCCTTCGTCGGCGCCTTCGGGCGGGCGGTTTTTTCGGGTCCTTCCCGCTGTACCTGTTTTTCCGTTTGACGAACGCTAAGTCCTTGGCTGACAATCTTTTTTGCCAGTTGCTCCGGATTGGTTGCGGCCAGCAGGGCGCGCCCGTGCCCAGCGCTCAGTTCGCCATTGTCGATCATCGCCTTGATTCCGTCGGGAAGGCCCAGCAGCCTGATCGTGTTGGCGACGTGACTGCGGCTTTTACCGATGACCCTGGCCAGGGCTTCCTGATTATGGGAGAACTCGTTCATCAGGCGGCGGTAGCCTTCGGCCTCTTCCAGCGGCGACAGGTCCTCGCGTTGCAGGTTTTCGACCAGGCCGATTTCCAGCGCCTGCATGTCGTTCATTTCGCGAATAATAACCGGAACCTGGTGCAATTTGGCCCGCTGGGCGGCCCGCCACCGGCGTTCGCCGGCGACGATCTCGTACGCGTTGGGGGCGTCCGGATGGTCTTCCAGGCGACGCACCAGCAGCGGCTGGATAATGCCCATTTCGGCGATGGAACCGGCGAGCTCTTCGATCTGCTCTTCGTCCATGCGCCGGCGCGGCTGGTAGCGGCCCGGTTGCAGGTATTGCACGGGTACCGTCCTGGGCTGGCGCTGCCGGTCCAGTTCGGCGTAATCGCCGTCCGTGTCATCGCCCAGCAGGGCCGACAGGCCCCGCCCCAATTTACGTTTCTTCAGGTCGCCTGCGGCCATTGTTCCGATACCTCTTTCTCGCGCCGGATGACTTCTCCGGCCAAATGCAGATAAGCCTGGCTGCCGGCGCAGGCCAGGTCGTAAACCAGCACCGGGGCCCCGTGGGAGGGGGCCTCGGAAACCCGGACGTTGCGGGGGATTACCGTTTGATAAACCTTGTCGCCGAAGTATTCCCGGACATCGCCGGCGACCTGATCCGACAGGTTGTTGCGGCGGTCGTACATGGTCAGCACGATGCCCTGAAGTTGCAGTTGCGGGTTAAACGCCCGGCGGATCCGTTCGACCGTTTTAATCATATGGCTGACCCCTTCGAGGGCGAAAAACTCGCATTGCAGGGGGACCAGCACCGCCTGGGCGGCGACCAGGGCGTTGATGGTCAGCAGGCCCAGCGCCGGCGGACTATCGATCAAGACGTAGTCGTAGCCTTCCACGCCCTTGCCGTCCGGTGCCCGCAGCGCCCGCCGCAGGGCGTATTCCCGGTCTTCGACATCGATCAGTTCCAGTTCGGCCCCGGTCAGGTCCATGCCCGAGGGCGCGATATCGAGCCCGGCTATGGCCGTCCGGTGAATGACCGCCGACAGCGGAATTTGCCCCATCACCACATGGTAAATGTTTTGCCGCCGCTGCCGCCGCTCGACCCCCAGGCCGGTGCTGGCGTTGCCCTGGGGGTCGAGATCGATCAGCAGAACCCTTTTCTTGATGGCCGCCAGCGCCGTCGCCAGGTTGATCGCCGTGGTGGTCTTGCCGACGCCGCCCTTCTGGTTGGCGACGGCGATGATCCGGGTTCCTTCGCCCTGCCAGGCCAGCCCGGCCCCGGCCTTGTTTTCGTCTTGTTGTTCAGACAATGTCGCGCCGTCCCGGTGTCAGGGGTGAATATTGCATATTTTCAGGATCGTCCCGGATGGGTCCGTCTGGCTCTGAATGGTTTCGGTGTCCATTGTCCGGTTTTTTAGGGCGGTCGTCAATTCCTGTTGCGCCTTGCCGCCCTTGAGAAACAGGCACCCGCTATCCGCCGCCAGAAACGGCGTGGCCATATCTATCAGCTTGTCCACCCCGGCCAGGGCCCGGGCGGTGACCACATCGACCGGAAACGGGGCCAGGTTTTCCATGCGGACATTATGAATGTGGACATTTTCCGCCGCCGTCCGGCGCGTCGCCTCGAACAGGAAGGCACACTTGCGGGCGTCGCTTTCCACCAGATGAACCGTGCAATCGCCCATGATCGCCAGCACCAGCCCCGGAAAGCCGGCCCCGCTGCCCATATCCAGCACCGTCGCCCGGTCCGCCAGCAGCGGCAGAAGCTGCGCCGAATCCAGAAAATGCCGCCGCCAGATATCGCCCAGGGTGCCGCGACCGACCAGATTGATCCGCCGCTGCCACTTTTCCAGCACCTCGGCGTACAGCCGCAGCCGCGCCAGCACCGGCGCCGCGGCGCCGGTGACCGTGGCAAATTCCCGGGGCGACAGGGGGGCGGGGGAATGTTTCACGTGAAACATCCTATGCCGACCGCCGGTCGCGGCGGCGAACGTAGGCCAGCAGGGCGGTCAGGGCGGCCGGCGTGACCCCGGAAATCCGCGCCGCCGCGCCCAGTGTCGCCGGTCGGGCGGCTTCCAGCTTGGCCGTGACCTCGTTCGACAGGCCGGCAATGCGGCAATAATCCAGGCCGTCCGGTATCAGCAGCCCCTCGTCACGGCGGAAGGCCGCCACATCGCCCCGCTGGCGTTCCAGGTAGCCGCCGTAATGGGCGTCGATTTCCACCTGTTCGGCGATCGCCGGGTCCATGCCGGACAGTTGCGGCCATAGCCCGGCCAGGCGCTCGACGGTGATTTCCCGGTAGGCCAGAAGCCGTCGCGCGGTCCGCCGGACCCCGTCCCGGTTTATGGCGACGCCCAGCCCGGCCAGGGTGTTCGGGGTCGCCGACAGCCCGTCGAGAAGTTCGCGCGCCTGGTCCAGGGCGGCCTTTTTGGCGGCGTAGACGGCGGCCCGGGCGGCCCCGACCAGGCCGGCCTCCACGCCCTTTTCGGTCAACCGCTGGTCGGCGTTGTCGGCCCGCAGCGCCAGCCGGTATTCGGCCCGCGAGGTGAACATGCGATAGGGCTCTTCCGTGCCCAGCGTCACCAGATCGTCGATCATCACCCCCATATAGGCGTCGGCGCGATCCAGCAAAAACGGCGATTCCCCGCCGCCGGCGCCAAGCGCCGCGTTGACGCCGGCCAGCAGCCCCTGCGCCGCCGCCTCCTCGTAGCCCGTGGTGCCATTGATCTGGCCGGCCAGATACAGGCCGGGCACCCGCCGGGTTTCCAGGCTGGGGCGCAGTTCGCGGGGGTCGACAAAATCGTATTCGATGGCATAGCCGGGCTGCAGCATCGCCGCCTTTTCCAGGCCCGGTATGGTTTTCAGCAATTGCCGCTGGATATCTTCCGGCAGCGAGGTGGAGATTCCGTTGGGATAGACCGTCGGCACGTCCAGGCCTTCCGGCTCCAGGAATATCTGGTGCCGCTGGCGGTCGGCGAAGCGCACCACCTTGTCTTCGATGGACGGGCAGTAGCGCGGGCCGACGCCCTTTATTTGCCCGGAATACAGCGGTGCCAGATCAAGATTGGCGTTAATCAGCGCATGCGTCGCCGGGGTCGTGCCGGTCAGGTGACAATCAACCTGGGGGGTTTCGATGAATCGGTTCAGAAACGAAAACGGGGTCGGTGGCGCGTCGCCGGGCTGGGCGTCAAGGCCGCCATAATCGATGGTCCGGCCGTCCAGGCGGGGTGGCGTCCCGGTCTTCAGGCGGCCCATCCGAAACCGCAGCCGCTCGATGGCTTCCGCCAGGCCGGTAGCCGGGGCCTCGCCGAGCCGCCCGGCCGCCGTTTGCGTCCGCCCCAGATGAATGACCCCGCGCAGGAAGGTGCCGGTGGTGATGACCACCGCGCCGCCGACGATTTCCCCGCCATCGCCGGTGACTACCCCGGCCAGCCGCCCGGCCCGGTCAAACAGCAGGTCTTCGACGGCGGCCTCGCGCCGGGTCAGCCCGCCCTGTTCGGCCAGCAGGTCCTGCACGGCGCGCCGGTACAGCTTGCGGTCGGCCTGGGCGCGCGGGCCACGCACCGCCGGGCCCTTGCGCCGGTTGAGCATACGAAACTGGATGCCGGCCCGGTCGATGGCCCGGCCCATCAGCCCGTCCAGGGCGTCAATCTCGCGCACCAGCTGGCCCTTGGCCAGGCCGCCGATGGCCGGATTGCACGACATCTCGCCGATGCCCGCCAGCCGGTGGGTAAGCAACACGGTATCGGCACCCATGCGGGCGGCGGCGGCGGCGGCCTCGCATCCGGCATGGCCGCCGCCGACGACTATCACGTCGTAGCGGTTATCGCAGTCCCTTTTCATGGCCGGAATGTAGGCAGGGCGGGGACCCGAGTCAAAGGGCAATGTTTCACGTGAAACACCGCCCCGGCCTTCGATTCGCCTGCGCAACTATCCCGGCCAATCGATTCGGCTGCGTTATTTTCCGATACAGAACTCGCCGAAGATCACGTCCAGCAGGTCTTCCACATCGATCCGCCCGGTGATCCGGCCCAGGGCCCGGGCGGCCAGGCGGAGATCTTCGCACATCAGCTCCGTGTTTTCTTCCGGATCGGCCACGGCGAGGGCGCGGGCCAGGGCCCGGCGGCAATCTTCCAGGGCGTGGCGATGCCGTTCACGGGTCGGGGCCGGCCCCGGCGTGGCGTCGAACTGCGTGGCAACCATGGCCTGAAGGGCGCTCAACAGTTCTTCGACGCCCTGGCCGGTCTTTACGGAAACCCCGAATGCCGGGCGATTTTCGATCTCGCGGGGAAACGGCCGCGTCGCCAGATCGCTTTTATTGAGGACGATCAGGGTGCGTTCGTCGATCAGTCCGGCGGTCAGTTCGTCCGGCGCCCCGGCCATCCGCAATTCTGACCCATCCAGCACCAGAACCTTCAGGTCGGCCTGTTCGGCGTGGTTGAGGGCGCGGCGCACGCCTTCGCTTTCGATGGCGTCGGAAGATATCCGCAACCCCGCCGTGTCGGCCACGTTCAGGGGGTAACCGCCAAGGTCCAGGTGGACCTCGATAATGTCGCGGGTGGTCCCGGCCAGTTCCGAGACGATGGCCGCGTCGCGGCGGGCGAGCAGGTTAAGCAGGCTCGATTTACCGGCATTCGGCGGCCCGACAATGGCCAGATAGAGCCCCCGGCGCAGCCGTTCGCCGCGCCGCCCGTCGGCCAGGTGGGCGGAGATTTCCGCGTCCAGGGCGCGGATATCGGCCAGCGTCCGGGCGGTCAGCCCGGCCGGCAGCCGTTCGTCGGCGAAATCGATTCCGGCCTCGGTCAGGGCCAGGTCGTGCAGCAGCCGGTCGCGCCAGCCGTCGTACAGCCGGCTCAGCTCGCCGCCGTACTGGCGCCGGGCCTGTTTTAGCTGGGCCTCGGTCTCGGCCTCGACCAGGTCGGCCAGGCCCTCCGCCTCGGTCAGGTCCAGCTTGCCGTTTTCGAAGGCCCGGCGGCTGAATTCGCCGGCCGCCGCAGGCCGCAGGCCGGGAATTGCGGCCAATGCCGCCAGCATCGCGGCGATCACCGCCGGGCCGCCGTGAATATGCAGTTCGGCCACGTCCTGGCCGGTGAAGCTGGCCGGACCGGGGAACCACAGGGCCAGGCCGTCATCCAGCGCCCGGTCCGTTCCGGGGGCGTAAAATCTGGCCCGCACGGCTTGCCGGGCCGGTGGTAGCCGGGTTCCGGTCAGGGCCCGCAGGGCGTCGCCGGCCCCCCGGCCGGACAGCCGGATTACCGCCACCCCGGCCCGCCCGGCGCCGCTGGCCAGGGCATATATGGTATCGGCGGGATCGGTCGCCACGGTCACCGCCTAGGCCTTCCCGCCCTTTTTGCCGGCGCCGCCGGCAAACTGGGAAAAGAACGCCCGCTGCATTTGCTCCATGGCTTCCATGCCGCCCGGCACGGTCATCGGCAGCCAGGCCTTGAGCATGGTTTCCGGGTCCATCGCCCCAAGGCTTTCCTTCATGCGGCCTTCGATATCCTTCAGCACCGCCTGCTGCATGGGCGCCACGTCGGGCAACCCCAGAAAGGCGCGGGCTTCCTCTGGCGTGCAGTCCACATCGACGGTAAATTTCATGGCTTGTTTCCCCTGTAAAAAGGTTGCAATGGAGCGCCGGATCATCACATGCTATTGGTCCGCCGGGCAATTGTAGGCCGCGCCGGACACCGGCCTTAAATCAATTTTATCGTATTAAACTGTAACAATCCGGCCAGGGGCGAAACATGAGCCGAAACCTGTTGGCCGAAGAGACCAGCCCCTACCTGCTGCAACATCGCGACAATCCGGTGCACTGGCGCCCGTGGAACGATGCGGCGCTGGCCCGGGCGCGGGCAGAAAACAAGCCGATCCTGCTGTCGATCGGTTATTCCGCCTGTCACTGGTGCCATGTCATGGCCCATGAAAGCTTCGAAGATACGGCCACCGCCGCCCTGATGAACGAATTATTTATCAATATCAAGGTTGACCGCGAGGAACGCCCCGATCTGGACGTAATTTACCAGTCGGCGCTGGCCCTGATGGGAGAACAGGGCGGCTGGCCGCTGACCATGTTCCTGACCCCCGAGGCCAGGCCCTATTGGGGCGGCACCTATTTTCCGGCGACCCCCCGCTACGGTCGGCCCGGATTTCCCGACCTGATTCGCGGCCTGGCCGGGGCCTACCACGGCCGGCCGGACCGGATCGGCGAAAATGTCGATGCCCTGCAAACGGCGCTGGACCAATTGTCGAAGCCGGTCGGCGGCGGCGGCCTGACCTTCGAATTGCTCGACGAGGCGGCCCGCCTGTCGCTGGCCCTGACCGACCCCGAACAGGGCGGAACCAAGGGTGCACCGAAATTTCCCCAACCCAGTTTTTTCCGCTTTATGTGGCGATCCCGGCGGCGTACCGGAAAGGCGGCTTATGGCGAAATCGTCAACCTGACCCTGACCCGCATGTGCCAAGGCGGCATCTATGACCACCTGGGCGGCGGCTTCGCCCGCTATGCGACCGACCGGCGCTGGCTGGTCCCGCATTTCGAAAAAATGCTCTATGACAACGCCCAGTTGATCGAACTGCTGGCCGAGGCCTGGCTACAATCGCCGGACCCCCTGTACGCCGCCCGGATCGGCGAAACCATCGACTGGGCGCTGCGCGACATGGCGGTCGGCGACGGCCCCGGCGGCTTCGCCCTGGCCAGCGCCGTCGACGCCGACAGCGAAGGTGTCGAGGGCCGGTTTTATGTCTGGGACGAGGCCGAGATCGACCGCCTTCTGGGCCCCAATTCAGCCGCCTTCAAGGCCGCTTACGATGTTACCCCCGGCGGCAACTGGGAGGGCCATACGATCCTTAACCGCACCGCCGCCCACCGCCTGGCCGACCATAAAGCCGAGGCGGCGCTGGCCGCCGACCGCGACATTCTGCTGGCCGCCCGCAACCGGCGCCCCCGGCCCGGCCTGGACGATAAGGTGCTGGCCGACTGCAACGGCATGATGATCGCCGCCCTGGCCCAGGCCGGCTGTTGTCTCGACCGGCCCGACTGGACCGGCAGCGCAGCACGGATTTTCGCCTTCGTTTCGGCCAATATGACCGAACACGGCCGGCTTCGTCACTGCTGGGTCCGGGGCCAGCGGCGTCATGCCGCGGTGCTTGATGATTACGCCCAGATGATCCGCGCCGCCCTGGCGTTGTACGAGGCCACCGGCGACAGCATGTATCTGGACCAGGCCCTGGCCTGGCTGGCCGTGGTCAACGCCCGCTTCCAGGACGAGGCCGGCGGCGCCTACTATCTTAGCGCCGACGATGTCACCGATGTCATTACCCGCTCCAAAACCATCGCCGACAACGCCACCCCGTCGGCCAACGGGGTCATGCTGGAAGTTCTGGCCCGGCTGTACCTGATTACCGGCGATGCCGCCCACCGCCAGCGGGCGGAACGCATCGTGCGGGTGTTTTCCAGCTCCCAGGCCCGTAATCTGATTAATCTGCCGGGCCTGATGTGCGGTTTCGAAATCCTCGAACGGGCCTTGTCGGTGGTTATCGTCGGTTCATTCGACGACCCCGAAAGCCACGCCTTGTGGCGGGCCGCGATCCTGGCCGCGCCGCCCTGGCGGGTCCTGGTGCGGGTCGCGCCCGGCGCCGATATGGCCGCCGGCCACCCGGCCCATGGCAAGACATCGGTCGATAGGCCGACGGCGTTTGTCTGCGCCGCCGGAACCTGCGGCCTGCCAATCGCCGATCCTCTGGCCTTGCGCGAACATCTGGCGGCATTATAAAATCACCCCATGCCACACCTTGACCTGAAAAGCCCGGTCGGCCCGCTGACTCTTTTTTGCGACGATGACGAGGCGGCGATTATCGCCCTCGAATTCGGCCAGGCGCCGGGCGCTTCGCCTTCGCCCCTGCTGAAGGAGGCCGGCGCGCAACTGGGCGCTTACTTCGATGGCCGGCTTAAGCAATTCGATCTGCCGCTGGCCCCCCACGGCACGGACTTCCAGCGGAACGTCTGGCGGCTTATGGTAGATATTCCTATTGGCTGTTCGCGTACATATGGCGACCTGGCCCAGGACCTGAAAAGTTCCGCCCGGGCGGTCGGCGGGGCTTGCGGCAAAAACCCTATCGCCATCATTATTCCCTGTCACCGCGTGCTGGCGGCGAGCGGTCGTATCGGTGGCTACAGCGGTGGCGACGGGCCGCCGACCAAGCGCCGGCTGTTGCGCCTGGAGGGGCTGATCTAGGCTTTAGCTGTTCATGGAATCGAAGAAGTCTTCGTTGGTCTTCGAATCCTTGAGCTTGGTAAGCAGGAATTCCATGGCATCAACCACGCCCATGGGCATCAGGATACGCCGCAGCACCCACATTTTCGACAGCGTACCCTTGTCCACCAGCAATTCTTCCTTGCGGGTGCCGGACTTGGTGATGTCGATGGACGGCCACACCCGTTTGTCCGACAGCTTGCGGTCGAGGATGATTTCCGAGTTGCCGGTGCCCTTGAATTCCTCGAAAATTACCTCGTCCATGCGCGAACCGGTGTCGATCAGGGCGGTCGAAATAATCGTTAGCGAGCCGCCTTCCTCGATATTGCGGGCCGCCCCGAAAAATCGCTTCGGGCGTTGCAGGGCGTTGGCGTCGACGCCGCCGGTCAGCACCTTGCCCGATGACGGTACGCAGGTGTTATAGGCGCGCGCCAGGCGGGTGATGGAATCGAGCAGGATAACCACGTCGCGTTTGTGTTCGACCAGCCTTTTCGCTTTTTCCAGGACCATTTCGGTGACCTGGACGTGCCGGGTCGCCGGTTCGTCGAAGGTCGACGAAACCACTTCGCCCTTGACCGAGCGGGACATGTCGGTGACTTCTTCCGGGCGTTCGTCGATCAGCAGGACAATCAGATAGCATTCCGGGTGGTTGGTCGATATGGCCTGGGCGATATTTTGCAGCATCACCGTCTTGCCGGTCCTGGGCGGGGCCACGATCAGCGCCCGCTGGCCCTTGCCGACCGGACAGATCAGGTCGATGACCCGCGACGTGCGGTCCTTTACCGTTGGGTCCTCTATTTCCATTTTCAGGCGCTCGTCCGGATACAGCGGCGTCAGGTTGTCGAAATTGATCCGATGGCGGACCTTTTCCGGGTCTTCGAAATTGATGTTGTTGACCTTCAACAGGGCGAAATAGCGCTCGCCGTCTTTCGGCGAACGGATCTGGCCTTCCACCGTGTCGCCGGTACGCAATCCGAAACGGCGGACCTGGCTGGGGCTGACGTAAATATCGTCGGGGCCGGGCAGGTAGTTGGATTCCGGCGAGCGCAGGAAGCCGAAGCCGTCCTGCAGTACCTCGATTACGCCGTCGCCGAATATGGCGACATCGTTTTCCGCCAGTCTTTTCAAAATCGCGAACAGCATGTCCTGTTTCCGCAGGGTGCTGGCGTTTTCTATTTCCAGCTCTTCGGCATAGGCCAAAAGTTCGGCGGGAAGCTTTAACTTCAGTTCTTTGAGTTGCATGATATTTTCTGGTCTGGGTCTGTCGAATCGGGGATGGTTTTAGCGGGGGAGGAATGCGGGGGTCACCGTTGCGGTGCGAAACAGTTCTTTGCGGCTTTCGGTTTTTAAAAGTCAGCGCAGAACATGCCGTTCGGCTGCCGCCCCGCTGGAAAAGCGTCGGCGTCGCTTACCAATTAATCAATCCGCGGGAAAATAGCAAGCCCCTAATTTTTCAAGGCCAATTTGGCTTAAGCACCACCATGATAACGATCAGGATCATCAGTATTGTCGGCGCCTCGTTGGCGTAGCGATAAAATTTCTGGCTTCTGGTATTGCCATCAACGGCGAAATCCCGCTGCCATTTGGTCATCAACATATGCAGCGCCACCAGCCCGGCGGCGGCGGCCAGCTTTATGTACAGCCAGCCCGACAGCAACGCCGCGCCGCCATTGACCAATAACAGGCCGCCGAACAACAGCGAACTCAGCATGGCCGGATTCATGATCGCCCGCAACAGCCGGCGTTCCATGATCTTGAAAAGCTCAGAAGTCTCCGAACCCGGCGTCGCTACCGCATGATAAACAAACAGCCGGGGCAGATAGAGCAGCCCTGCCATCCAGGCAATAACGCTGATAATATGCAGCGCCTTGGCCCATAGGAATTCTGTCGCCGAAAGCTCAAACATCGGATTTCCTCTAATTCAACGGACAGGCCGGGCAATCGTCCGGACACGCCCGCGCCCCGTCGCCCGAGGTTATAACAGCGGCGGCGGCGCTGTCACCCCCGTTTAGGGCATTCACGACAAGCCCTTTCAGGGCGGCGATGAAGGCCGGGTTATCGGCTACTGTCGGGGCCCGGCAGTAGGCCGGCACCTTTAGCTTTTCGGCCAGTTCACGATATTCGATATCCAGTTCCACCAGGGTTTCGGCATGTTCCGAAACGAACGACACCGGGACCATCACCACCGCCTTGCCGTCACCGGCGGCGCGGGCTATTTCGTCTTCGGTCGACGGCCCGATCCATTGCAGCCGCCCGACCCGGCTCTGGTAACACACCGTCCAGTCCAGATTATCGATGGCCAGTTTATCGACAATGCCTTTGACGGTCAGTTCGACCTGTCGCGGATAGGGATCGCCGGCATCGACAATTTTTTTCGGCAAACCATGGGCCGAAAACAGCACTCTCGGCGGCGCCGTCTGCGCCGCCCTGGCGATGGCGGCGGCGGTCAGGCCGGCCACCGCCCCGGTAAAGCCCCGGTTTGCCGGATAGCAGCAAACGGCATGGCTCGGCGCATCCAGTCCCGCCACCCCGGCGGCGCGGTTCCAGTCGGTCAGCGAGGAACCCGTCGTCGTCGTCGAAAATTGCGGATACAGCGGCAGCAGGACGATCCGGTCCGGATCATATTTTTTTACCAGCGCCGCCGTTTCATCGGCCAGCGGATGCCAGTAGCGCATGGCGATGAATATCCTGAAATCACCGGCCCCATTCAATTGTTCCTGCAGGGCGGCGGCCTGACTGCTGGTGCCCCGCAACAGTGGCGACCAGCCGCCGATGCGGCGGTATATTTGCCGTGCCGTCCTGGTCCTGCGGCGGGAAATATATTGCGCCAGCAGCCAGCGCATGGGCTGTGGTGCGCCGATGATAGCCTTGTCGCTGAACAGGTTGTACAGAAACGGCTGAACCGCCTCAAGGCTGTCCGGCCCGCCCAGATTGAACAGCACGACGGCGGTTCTCATGACCCCCAGTCACGGATAATCCGGCTAAGCCGCGCCACATGTTCCGGCGGCGTCTGGGGCAGAATACCGTGCCCCAGATTGAAGATAAACGGGCCGCCGGTCAGGTTTTGCAGAATTTGCCGTATTTCGACCTCCATGCGATCGCCGCCGGCGATCAGCGCCATGTTATCAAGATTTCCCTGCACCGTGCACAGCGGTTGCAGGACCCGGGAAGCCCAGTCTATCGGCACCGTGTGATCCAGGCTGACTCCGTCGACGCCGGTCCGTTCTATGAAGGTCGGATAAAGCAGGCCGGCGCCGCGCGGGAAACCGATCACCGGCACATGCGGGTGCGCCGCCTTGATTTTCCTGACAATCGCCGCCGTCGGTTCCAGCACCCATTTTTCGAACTGCGACGGGCCCAGCACCCCGGCCCAGGTATCGAACAGCTGAATAACCTCGGCGCCATGGTCTATCTGGGCAATCAGATATGCCGATGTCGCCTCGACCAGCAGCTGGATCAGGCGGCCGAAGCCATCGGGATCGCTATAGGCCCAGGTCCGGCAGGCGGTGTAATCCTTGCTGCCGTGACCTTCGACCATATAGGTCGCCACCGTCCACGGCGACCCGGCGAAACCGATCAGCGCCGTTGCCGCCGGTATTTCCCGGGAAAGCCGTTTGACGGTCTCGTAAACCGGGGCCAGATGATCGTGCAGGCGGTCCACACTCAATCGCCCCAGATCGGCGGCCCCGCGCACCGGTTCCAGAACCGGCCCCTGGCCTTCCCTGAATTCCACCTTTTGCCCCAGCGCGTCCGGAATCACCAGAATATCGCTGAACAGAATCGCCGCATCCATGCCGAAACGGCGGAGCGGTTGCAGAGTCACTTCCACCGCCAGATCCGGCGTATAGCAAAAATCCAGGAAGTTTTTACAACCGCCGCGAATTTCGCGATATTCCGGCAGGTATCGGCCGGCCTGGCGCATCAGCCAGAATGGCGGCCTGGGCAGGGTTTCTCCGTTAAGGGCGCGTAGGAAATATTTTGTCATGTGCTCTCTGGGCAGGGATCAAGGGGCGCTGAAAAAACATTATCCGAGACGGTCCCGTTACCCTACCCTAATAATATATTTTATAAAAAAAGGCAGTTGTGGTTGTAGTCCGGATGATAACGGGGATTAAAATTTATCAACAGTTTATCCGGAAGCAGCGGAGCAACCACGGAAGCGATCCGCCGTATTGTGAATTAACCGCCCGGAATGGGCAAATATATGCGTTATAATTGGGTGAATCAGGTGGAAAAGATATCCACGATAAAGTTATCGGCTATATTTCCATTAGCAATATCGGTCGCGGGGGCTCTTGATTATGACAGGTATGTATTTAGGGGCTTCGGGGATGATTTTCGAAAAACAGGGGAATAACGGAATTATCCACATATCGTCATCGAGTTATATCGTTGAGTATTTTTCCGACAGTTAGACAGGGCTATGGCAAACAGATTATTTCATCTTCATCTGGTGTCGGATTCGACCGGCGACACCCTTCACATGGTAACCAGGGCATCGCTGGTGCAGTTCGACAATATCGAAGCCACCGAACATATCTGGAGCATGGTCCGCAACCGGGAACAGATTCAGGAAGTCCTTGACGCCCTGAAGGAAAATCCGGGTTTCGTCCTTTATACGGTTGTCGATGCTAATCTTCGCCGCCAGCTGGAAGACGGCTGCCGGGAATTGAAGGCGCCGTGTATTCCCATTCTGGATACCATAGTCAATGCCCTGGGCGGCTACCTGGATATCGAAACCCATGCCGCGCCGGGTCGTCAGCATGTACTGGACGCCGATTACTTCGGCCGCATCGAAGCCATGCATTTTGTGCTTAACCATGATGACGGACAATCGACCAGGACCCTTGATGAAGCCGACGTCATCATCGTCGGCGTCTCGCGGACATCGAAGACACCGACTTGCATTTATCTGGCCAACCGGGGCCTGAAGGCGGCCAACGTGCCGATCGTGCCGGGTTGCCGGTTGCCGGACGAATTGATGCAGGCGGAAAAGCCGTTGATCGTCGGGCTGACCAACGATGCCCGGCAACTGGTGCAAATTCGCCGCAACCGGCTGCGTTCCCTGGGCCAGGACGAAGAAACCGATTACGTCGATATTGAAACCGTGACGCGCGAAATCAGAGACGCCAAGCGGCTTTATACAAGGCAGGGCTGGCCGGTTATCGATGTCACGCGTAAATCGATCGAGGAAGTCTCGGCCAACATACTGCAACTGTACAATCACCGGCTGGAACAAATCAGTGATTAAGTCCGGCGTTATCGGCTGGCCGGTCGGCCATTCCCTGTCGCCACGGCTGCACGGTTACTGGCTGCGACGGTATAACATAAACGGCTCCTACCGGGCCCTGCCGGTGCGGCCCGAAGAATTGCCATCGGCGGTTCAGGATTTAATCGCCGGGGGTTATCGCGGCTGCAATGTAACCGTCCCCCACAAAGAAGCCGTGATGACCTGTCTTGACGGAATATCGGCAAAAGCCCGGCGCATCGGCGCGGTCAACACGATCGTCATCGAAGATGGCGCCGCCAAGGGCGACAATACCGATGGTTTTGGCTTTATGGAAAATCTTGCCGCCGGGGCCCCCGGCTTCGCCGCCGCCGATGGGCCGGCGGTGGTGCTTGGGGCCGGCGGTGGCGCCCGCGCCGTGGTCGCGGCGCTGATCGATGCCGGGGCCCGCGATATCAGGCTGCTTAACCGGACCCGCGAACGGGCCGAAAAGCTGGCCGCCGACCTGGGCGGGCCGATTTCCGTTCTGGACTGGCGGCAACGGTCCGGCCGCCTGGATGGCGCGGCCCTGCTGGTCAACGCCACAACCATGGGCATGACCGGCGCCCCGCCCCTGGAGATATCCCTTGATGGCCTGGCCGCGACGGCGCTTGTCACCGATCTGGTTTATGCGCCGTTGCAGACAAATCTTCTGGCCGCCGCCGCCGCCCGGGGCAACCCGGTCGTCGACGGTATCGGCATGTTGCTGCATCAGGCCCGGCCCGGCTTCGCCGCCTGGTTCGGGGTCGAACCGCAGGTTGACGACGGCCTGCGCCGCCATGTTCTGGCCGGGATGAAGCCGTGAAGATTATCGGCCTGACCGGCTCTATCGGCATGGGTAAATCGTGCGCGGCACAGGCCTTTCGTTCCTGCGGCGTGGCGGTCTACGACGCCGACGCCGAAATTCACAAGCTGCTGGCCGCCGGCGGCGGTGGCGTCGCCGATGTCGCCCGGGCGTTTCCGGGGGTCCTTGGCCGGGATGACCGGGACCGCGATTATATAAACCGGGCCAGGCTGGCCGCCCTGGTTTTCGGCGATGATCCGGCCCTGCGCCGCCTGGAAGGTATCCTGCACCCCCTGGCCGGCCGGGCCAAGGCCAGGTTTATCGCCCTGGCCGGGCGGCGCGGCGAATCGATGGTGGTGCTGGATATACCGTTGTTGCTGGAAACCGGCGGCGATGCCGATTGCGATTTTGTCGTTGTCGTCAGCGCCCCGCCGTTTGTCCAGCGGCAACGGGTGCTGCGCCGCCCCGGCATGACTCCGGAACGGCTGCAATCGATTTTGGCCAGGCAAATTCCCGATCATGAAAAACGGCGGCGGGCGGATTTCGTGGTGCGGACCGGACTAGGCCGCGCCTTCAGCTTGCGCGCCATCGCCGGGTTTGTCAGAATTGTCGGAGATTTTTCATGAATAAGGGTATCGGCCATGCGTGAAATTGTTCTCGATACGGAAACTACCGGGCTTAACCCGCTGGGCGGCCATCGCATCGTCGAGATCGGCTGCGTCGAGCTGGAAAATCACATGCTTACCGACAGCACCTATCACCAATATATAAACCCCGAACGGGATATGCCCGAGGCGGCCTTCGCCATCCACGGGCTGTCACGGGAATTTCTGTCGGACCAGCCGCTGTTCGTCGATATCGCCGATGACTTTCTGGCCTTTATCGGTTCGTCGCCGCTGATTATCCACAATGCCTCGTTCGATATCGGCTTTATCAACGCCGAACTGGCCCGGATCAACCGCGCGGCGGTGCCGATAGCCCGCGCCATCGATACCGTGGCCATGGCCCGGCAGAAATTTCCCGGCGCCCAGGCCAGCCTGGATGCGCTGTGCCGCCGCTTCGGGATCGATAATTCCGGTCGCCAACTGCACGGGGCATTGCTCGATTCGGAACTGCTGGCCGAAGTTTATCTGGAACTGATCGGCGGTCGCCAGCCGGGGCTGGTGCTGTCGGGACAAACCGGACCCGGCGGCCCGGACCGGACGACGCCGGAAAACGGCCCGGCGGCGGAAGTCCTGCCGCCCCGGCCGCACCAGCCGACCGCCGCAGAACTGGCCGCCCATGCCGAATTTATCGACCGTCTTGACGATCCGGTGTGGAAGCTTGGCTAGTCCCTAATTCTTGTCGGCGCCGTTACCGCCCTTGTCGCCGCCGCCGTCCGCCTCGGCCTGTTGCTGCTGGAACATCGCAACGAAATCAACCGGGGCCAGCATTAGCGGCGGGAAGCCGCCGTCCCGGGTGGCATCGGCGACGATGTTGCGGGCGAACGGGAACAACAACCTGGGGCATTCGATCAACAGCACCGCCTGCAGGTGTTCCTGGGGCACGTTCAGGGTAAAAACCCCGCCATAGACAAGTTCGGTCATGAAGGCGGTGGTATCGCCGATGCTACATTCGCCGCGAATATGAAGCTGGACTTCGAACACATTTTCCTGCAACGGCTGGGCGTTGACGTTGACATTAATGCTGACGTCGGGGGAACTGGACTGCAATTGCGTGAAGATACCGGGTGTCGCCGGGGCCTCGAACGACAGATCCTTGATATACTGCGCGTTAATGGCGATCGGTGCGGTCGCGGCCTCGGTGTTTTCCGCATCTGCCTCTTTTTCCGTCGCCTCTTTCGCTTCTTCGGTCATTTTGAACGGGCCCCGTTAAATTAATTGCAAATCAGTGGCTAACACGGAACGGGCTGTAAAAACAACCACCCTATTGCGGTGGCCGTAACCTGTTTTTCGGATCGTTCGGGTCCTGCGGACCGGGCCGGTCGCCGCCGTCGACTTCGTAATACTCGCCATCGATAATTGTCGCGCCGCCGCCGCCATGCATCGAAACCGACAGCCGCCGGACCAGCCCGCCCAGAATGAAAGACCGAAAAGGCGGCACGAACAGTAAAAAACCGACCGCGTCGGTAACGAACCCCGGCGTCAGCAACAGCAGCCCGGCGACGGCCAGGCACAGCCCGTCAAAAAGCTCGGCTACCGGCGGCCTGCCGGCGTTCATGCTTTCCTGGGCCCGTTTCAGGGTCGCCAGACCCTGGCGGCGCAACAGGGCGGCGCCGATAGCGGCGGTCAGCACCACGCCGGCCAGCGTCGGCCACAGGCCGAGAATTTCTCCGGCCTGAATGAAGACGGCGATTTCCACGATCGGCACGGCGATCATCAGCAGCAGGATTAGCCCGACCATTTATCAAACGCTCCTTGGTATAATTTCATCTATGCACCTTGTTCGCCAAGCCAGGACACCTTATTTAAGGTACGGAGCCGGTAAGTCAAATGCCGGCAAACCGGAACCGGCCCGCCGGCGCCCCTTGGTATTGCTGGACCTTGACCGGGTAAGCCGCTAACCTGCCCGGCAGGGTCACGCGCGCAAGGATTTTTCGGGCGCTATTTAGTAACAGGACGCATGTAAGGCTATTGTTTAATTATTATGGGTAACGGCTTCCAATTCTTCGATATTATTCTTTTCGCGATGATCGCGGTCTTCCTGATTTTGCGCCTTCGCAGCGTCCTTGGGCGCCGGGATGGCGACGAGGGCGGGCTGCCCGATATTTTCGACCGCCTGCTGAACCCGAATAAAAAGCCCGGCCCCGGGGCCAAGGCCGGCGCCGACGGCAATGTTGTCAAGCTCGCCGACAAGCCACCATCCGGCGCCGAGCCCGAACCGTCGCCGCAAACACCCCTTGGCGCCGGCGTCGCCGCCATCACCGCCGTCGATCCCGGCTTCGATCTGGCCGAATTCGTCTCCGGCGCCCGGATGGCCTTCGAATTAATACTAAGCGCCTATGCCTCGGGCGATTCCGGCGCCCTGAAACCGCTGCTGGGGGCCGATGTCTTCGCCAACTTCGACAAATCCATTCGCGACCGCGAGGCCGCCGGCCAAGCCATGGAAGAAACCCTGGTTTCCATCAAATCCGCCGAAGCCATCGAGGCCGAACTGGCGGGCGACGAGGCGCAGGTCACGGTGAAGCTGGTAAGCGAGCAGGTACACGCGCTGTTCGATGCCGATGGCGAGGTTATCGAAGGCGATCCCAATCAGGTCATTACCGTCACCGATTTCTGGACCTTCGTACGCAATACCAAGGCCCGCGATCCGAACTGGACGCTGGTCGCGACCCGTAGCCTGGACTGATCCGCCGTGGGCCGGTCGGTCGCCCTGATCCTGCTTGCCGCCCTTTCTCTGCTGGTTTCGGCCTGTGTCTCCGCGCCGCCCCCCCCACCACCGCCACCGGAAGCGCCGCCGCCCGCCGTCAGGGCCGCCGCCCCGGAGCAAAAACTGTCTTTGGTCAGGACCACATTCGAAAAACTGCCGGGCTGGCGCGGCGACAGCCACATGGCGGCCATCGCGCCGTTGCTCCGGTCGTGCCGCCGCCTGGCGAATATGGCCGACCAAAAGCGGCTCGGTTACGGCGCCGCCGCCGCCGGGACCGTCGCCGCCTGGCGGCCTATTTGCGCGGCGGCAGGCCAGCTGTCGGGCCGGGACGCGGCCCTGGCGCGGCGCTTTTTCGAACGCTGGTTCGATCCCTATCTGGCCACCGCCGATGGCCGGCCCGAAGGCCTGTTCACCGGCTATTTTGAAATGGAACTGAAGGGATCGTGGATAAAAACCGGCACATACACAACGCCGATTTACGAATTGCCGCCCGACGTAGCAACCGCCGATCTGGGTGAATTTCGGGCCGGCCAAAAGGGCGGCCTGGTCGGCAAGATCGCCGGCAAGCGGTTTGTTCCCTACGATACCCGGGCCGAAATCGACGGCGGTTCGATCGCCGACCGGGGGAGCCAGCCGATACTGTGGGTCGACAGCCCCGTCGACGCCTTCTTCCTGCATGTGCAGGGTTCCGGTCGGGTCATTATGGGCGATGGCTCAATCGTCCGCCTGGGCTATGCCGGACGCAACGGGCGGCCCTACCGGTCGATCGGCGCCGAACTGATCCGGCGCGGCGAACTGACCCGCGAACGCACTTCCATGCAGTCGATCCGGGCCTGGCTGCGGGACCACCCCGGCCAGGCCGCCGCCCTGATGGCGGGCAATCCGTCCTATATATTTTTCCGCGTGGTCGAGGGCGCCCTGAAACCGCTGGACCCGCAACAGGGGCCGGTCGGGGCCGCCGGGGTGCCGTTGACGCCGGGCCGCAGCCTGGCCGTCGATCGCCGCTACATACCCTTGGGGCTGCCGGTCTGGCTCGACACCACCGACCCGCTCGATCCCGGACAGCCGCTGCGCCGGCTGGTCATTACCCAGGATACCGGCAGCGCCATCAAGGGCCCGGTGCGCGGCGACCTGTTCTGGGGCTTCGGCGCGGCGGCGGCGACGCGGGCCGGCCTGATGAAGCAGCCGGGGCGCTACTTCCTGTTGCTGCCGAAGCGGCGCTGAGCGGATCATGGCCGCCACCCCGCCCGCCCCGCCGTATGTCGGACTGTTTGTCACCTGCCTGGTCGATCTGTTGCGGCCCAGTATCGGTTTCGCCGCCGTCCGCCTGCTGGAAGCCGCCGGCTGCCGGGTCGATGCACCGCTGTCCCAAACCTGCTGCGGCCAGCCGGCCTATAACGCCGGCGACCGGGCCGACGCCCGTGCCATCGCCGCCAATACCATGGCCGCCTTCGAACCCTATGACTACGTCGTCGCGCCCTCTGGCTCCTGCGCCGCGATGATCCGCGTCCATTACCCCCGGCTGTTCATGGACGATGCGGAAAAACTTGAACAGGCCCAAGCCCTTGCAAAAAAAACCTGTGAACTCACGTCATTTCTGAGCGATATCGTCAAAACTAAGGAAATAAAAGCCGAATATAACGGCCAGGCCACATATCACGATTCCTGTTCCGGTTTGCGGGAAATGGCGATCCGGGAACAGCCCCGGGCGCTGTTGCGAAATGTTTCCGGCCTAAGGCTGATCGAGGCGGAAGAAAGCGAGGCCTGTTGCGGGTTCGGCGGCCTGTTTTCGGTGAAATATCCGGATATTTCGGCTTCCATGACCGACGACAAGGTCGATAACCTGCTGGCCACCGGCGCCGGCCTGGTGCTTGGCGGCGATCTGGGCTGCCTGATCAATATAGCCGGACGGCTCAAGCGGCGGGGTTCGAACATGGAAGTGCGCCACGTCGCCGAGGTGCTGGCCGGGATGACCGGCGAGGCCCCGGCCATTACGGGCGAGGACAATCGCCGATGCGGGTAACCACGCAATCTTTCAGCGCCAACGCCAAACGGGCTATCGACGACCCCGGCCTGCGGGCCGCGCTGTCGAAGCTGTCCAGGGGCTTTCCCATGAAGCGCCTGGCCGCCATCGACCGGCTGCCGGAATTCGCGGCGCTGTGCGACGACGCCCGGGCCATCAAGGACCACACGCTGGCCAATCTTGATGCGTATCTTGAGCACTACGAAGAAAAGGCCCGCGACAGCGGCGCCCATGTTCACTGGGCCGCGGACGCCGGGCAGGCGCGGGACATAATCCTGCAAATATGCCGTGACGCCGGGGCCCGGACCGTAACCAAGGGCAAATCCATGGTTTGCGAGGAAATCGGCATCAATGAACACCTGGAGGCCAATGGCGTCCAGCCCATTGAAACCGATCTCGGTGAATATATCATCCAGCTGCGGGGTGAATCGCCAAGCCACATCATCGCCCCGGCCATTCACCTGTCCAAGGAACAGGTCGCCGATACCTTCGTCGCCAAACACCCGGAATTTCCCGCCGGGCGCGATTTAAGCGAGCCCCGCGCCCTGCTTCAAGAGGCCCGGACCGTCCTGCGCCGCAAGTTTCTGGCCGCCGATGTGGGCATTACCGGGGCCAACATACTGATCGCCGAAACCGGCAGTTCGGTCATCGTCACCAACGAAGGCAATGGCGATTTGACCCAAATCCTGCCGCGAACCCATATCGTCGTCGCCAGCATCGAAAAGGTGGTGCCGACCCTGGAAGACGCGACCACCATTTTGCGCGTTCTGGCCCGCTCGGCGACCGGCCAGGAAATGTCCGTCTACACCACCTTCAGCACCGGCCCCAAACGCCCCGACGATCCCGACGGCCCGGACAATTACCACGTGGTGATTGTCGATAACGGGCGCAGCCTCATGCTGGGCGGCGAATTCAACGATATGCTGCGGTGCATTAAATGCAGTGCCTGCCTTAACCATTGCCCGGTTTACAAGACAATCGGCGGCCACGCTTACGGCTGGTGTTATTCCGGCCCGATGGGGGCGGTGCTGGTGCCGGGGATTCTGGGCCTGGCGAAGGCCCGCGACCTGCCGCAGGCCTCGACCCTGTGCGGCCGCTGCGAGGATGTCTGCCCGATGCGCATCCCCCTGCCCCGGATGCTCAGGTCATGGCGCAACCGGGCTTTCGAGACCGGCCTGGCTACCCCGGCAAGCCGCGCCGGGCTGGCCGTGTGGGCGTTTCTGGCCCGCCGGCCCGGCCTTTACCGCCCGGTCATGGGTTTGGCCGTGGCCGTTCTGGGGGCGCTGGGGCGGCTCGGTATTTTGGCCCTGCCTGCCCCTTCTGGTAAAACCTTCATCGGGCAATGGAAAAAGGGCCGCAGATGACCCCCACCGGCCGCAGTCAAATTTTCGCCAATATCCGTAAATCGCTCGATAACGGCGGTATTTCCGATGCCGACAGGCGGGCGCCGGTCGACCGGCGGATCGCCGCCCGCGCCACCAATACGGTTCCGGCGCGGGCCGGCGGCGGCCCGGAACAATTGCTGGCGCTTTTCATTACGGAAGCCAAACGTGTCGATGCGACGACGGCCCGCCTGGGCGGCCCGGAAGACCTGCCCGGCGCGGTGCAGGCATACCTTTCGGACAACGCCCTGCCGCCCCGCCTGCGGGCCGCCCCGCAGCCCTTGCTGGAAAACGTTCCTTGGTCGAAACAACCGGGGCTGACGGTGACTTTTGGGCCAACGGCGGGCGATGATCAGGCGGCCCTGTCGGTGGCCTTCGCGGGCATTGCCGAAACCGCCACCCTGGCCCTTCATTCCGGACCCGAAAGTCCAACGACGCTGAATTTTTTGCCCGACCACCATCTGGTAGTCCTGCCCGTTTCAAGGCTTGTCGCGACCTACGAAGCGGCCTGGGCGGCGCTGCGGAACACTGGCAACGGGGCCATGCCGCGCACCGTCAACTGGATTACCGGCCCCTCGCGTTCCGCCGATATCGAACAGACCCTGCTCATGGGGGCGCACGGCCCCCGGTCCCTGCATATATTGATTCTCGATCATGAAAAAAACACCTGACAGCGGCACGACCCTGTGGGGACGCGTGGCGGCGGGGGTCGAGCCGCTGTCAGGTCGCCACAAGAACCTGAACAGGCGCCACGACGGACCGCCTCCGACCGACCGCAAACGCCACCAGGCCACCGCCAATACGGATTTACCCGGTGATTTGCCGGCCCCGGCGCCCCGGCGCCCGGCCCTGCCCGAACTCGATCACCGGTCCAGCCCCGGCCTCGATAAAAGCACGGCGGCCCGGCTGAAAAAGGGTCGCCGTCCCATAGAGGCCCGCCTCGACCTGCATGGTATGATTCAGGCGGAGGCCCGCCCGGCGCTGGATTCCTTCGTGGAACACGCCTACCGGGCGGGCAAACGCAATGTCCTGGTGATTACCGGCAAGGGCGCGAAGCCGGACGGATCGGTCGGAATCCTCCGTCAGGCCGTGCCCAGATGGCTGAATTTACCGCCGAACCGGGCGCGCATCCTGGCTTTTTCATACGCCACCCCAAAAGACGGCGGCGAAGGCGCGCTGTATGTATTGTTAAAGAGGAAGCGATGACGCCATTCGGGGCCAGGGTCAGGGAGCTGCGGGCGGCGCGGGGCATTTTGCTCAAGAAAATGGCCGACGATCTGGGCGTTTCCAGCGCCTACCTGTCGGCCCTCGAACACGGCCACCGGGGCCTTCCGGGGCCGGGCCTGGTATTGCAGATATGTGGTTATTTCGACCTGATCTGGGATCAGGCGGAAGAACTAAAACGCCTGGGCCGGGCCTCTCACCCTCGCGTTACCGTCGATACGGCGGGCCTTAGCCCGGTCGCGACGGAACTGGCCAACACCCTGGCCGAGCAGATCGGCGACCTTGACGACGATACCATCCGCTGGATTCTCGACGAAATCAAAAGCCCCGCCCCGGCTACCGGGAAGGGCTGAATATTGCCCGCAGGGATTCCCAGAAACCGCCCTTTTTTGGCCGTTCTGGCGTTTCCGCCGCCGCCTGCCGGCCCGTTCCCGGCAGGTCGCGGGGCGGCATTTTACGGAGGGCGCTGGTCATGAAATCGCGCCAGGCGACCGCCGGCAGGCCGCCGCCGGTGACCCTTTTCATGGGCGTCATATCGTCGTTGCCGATCCATACGCCGGCCACCAGATCGGCGCTGTAACCGATAAACCAGGCGTCCCGGAAATTCTGGCTGGTCCCGGTTTTGCCCGCCGCCGGGCGCTGCAGCCGGGCTTTTTTGCCGGTCCCGGAATTTATTACCTGGGCCAGCATGGCGTTCATGGCCGCCGCCGCCCCGGCCTCGATCACCCGCCCCGGCCCCGATCCCTGGCGGCGATACAGCACGGTACCCCCGGCATCGCTTATTTTCTCGATCCCGTAGGGCCAGACGCCGTAGCCGCCGCTGGCGAATACGCCATAGGCGGCGGTCAATTCCAGCAAACTGACGCCGCTGGCCCCCAGCGCCAGACTGGGCGCCGCTTGCAAATCCGCCGTCAGGCCCAGCCGGCGGGCGGTCTCGACGACCTTTCCGTAACCGACCCTGCGGGCGATCCGGACGGCGACCGTGTTGATCGATTTGGCCAGCGCCCGCCGCATGGTTACCGGGCCGGCGTAATCGCGGGAAAAATTGCGCGGGCTCCAGCCGTCGATAGTCAGCGGCTTGTCCTCGATCACGGTTTCGGGGGTCATGCCGGATTCCAGCCCGGCCAGGAAGACAATCGGCTTGAACGCCGAGCCCGGCTGCCGCCGGGCCTGGGTGGCGCGGTTATACTGGCTGACGCCGTAATCGCCGCCGCCGACCATCGCCCGGACGGCGCCGTCCGGGGTCATGGCGACCAGCGCCGCCTGCCCGGCGGCGACCGCCCGGCCTTTTTTCAGGGCGCTTGCGATGGCCGTCCGGGCATCGGCCTGAAGGCGGCGGTCGAGGGTCGTCGAGACCACCAGATCACGGTCGCCGGGCGATACATACGACGCCACCCGGGCCAGCACCCAGTCGGAAAAATAGCGCGAGCGGGACGACGGAGTAGACGGCCTGATCTTGCCCCGGCGCTTTTTCGCCGCGGCGGCTTCGGCCTCGCTCAGGTAGCCGGCGGCGACCATGTTGGCCAGCACCTGTTCGGTGCGCCGCCTGGAACGGTCCGGATAACGGACCGGATTATAACGGCTCGGCGCTTTCAGCAGGCCGGCCAGCAGGGCCGATTGCCAGATATCCAGGCGTCGCGCCGATTTCCCGAAATAGCGCTGCGCCGCGGCCTCGACGCCATAGGCGCCGGAACCCAGATAGACCCGGTTAAGATAGATCGTGAATATCTGGTCCTTGGAAAATTTCCGTTCCAGCCACAGCGCCAGCAGCAGTTCCTGAATTTTGCGCCGGAAAGTCCGCTGCGGCGTAAGAAAAACATTCTTCGCCACCTGCTGGGTAATCGTCGAGCCGCCCTGAACGACGCGCCCGGCCTTGATATTGGACACCGCGGCCCGGACCAGGCCGATCACATCCAGGCCGAAATGACTGTAAAAGCGCCGGTCTTCGGTCGCCATCACGGCCTGTGGCAGGGTCGGCGGCAGTTCTTTAACGCCGACCGGCGGCCCGTGAATTTCGCCGACGCTAAGCATGCGCGTGCCGTCGGCGGCGAGAATGGTGATGGTCGGTCGCCGGGTCGCCGCCAGGGCCCGGTCCACATCGGGCAGGTCGTAGGCGAACCAGGCCAGCACCCCGATACCGCCGACCACCGCCCAAACCATGGCGGCGGCCAGATAGACCAGCGGTCGCGGCGGCTTGCGTGATTTCGTCGCCACCTTCAGGTGTCCAGATTGGCGACCTTGAGGGCGTTGGTCTGGATAAAGTCGCGCCGGGGTTCGACGACATCGCCCATCAGGGTCGAAAATACTTCTTCGGCGTCTTCGATGTGGTTGACCCTGACCTGCAGCAGCGAGCGGGCGTTCGGATCCAGCGTCGTTTCCCACAGTTGCTCCGGATTCATTTCGCCCAGCCCTTTGTAGCGCTGGATGCCGATGCCCTTGCGGCCGATCTCCATGATCGTCCGGACCAGCGATACCGGCCCGGCTATGGGGTATTCCTTTTCCCTGGCGACCAGGGTTCCGTGACGAGCATACAGTTTCTGCAAATGGCCGGCTTTTTCATCCAGTTTTCGCGCCTCGCTGCTGTGAATCAGCGCGCCGTCGATCCGGTGTTTTTCGGTAACGCCGCGCAGGGTGCGTTCGAACTTGAGGCCGCCGTCATCAAGCGCCGCCCCCTGCCAGCCCCGCTCGGTTTCGGGGGCCAGCGCGTCCAGGCGTTTGGCGATATAATCGGCGACCTGGGCGGCGTGATCTTCATCGGACAGGATCTGCGGGTTCAGCGCCCCCAGTATCGCCGCCTGTTCAATAATGTCTTCCGGAACGCGGCGGGCCAGGCTTTCGATCAGGTCCTTGGCTTCCCGGGCGCTGACCACTCGCCGGTGCAGGTCGGCCCCGGCGATTTGGTCGCCGTTGTGGCCGGTAAATACCGCGCCTTCGTCTATGGCCGCCGAAAACAGGTGATTTTCAAGGGCCGGGTCGTCCTTCAGATAAACTTCCGAATTGCCCCGCTTGGCCCGGTATAGCGGCGGCTGGGCGATATACAGGTAGCCCCGTTCGATCAGTTCCGGCATCTGCCGGTAAAAAAAGGTCAAAAGCAGGGTGCGGATATGGCTGCCATCGACATCGGCGTCGGTCATGATGATAATTTTGTGGTAGCGGCATTTGTCGGCGTTGAAGTCTTCCCGGCCGATACTGGTCCCCAGCGCCGCAATCAGGGTGCCGATTTCCGCCGAACCCAGCATCTTGTCGAAACGCGCCCGTTCGACATTCAAAATCTTGCCGCGCAACGGCAGGATCGCCTGATTTTTACGATGGCGGCCCTGCTTGGCGGAACCGCCGGCGGAATCTCCCTCGACCAGGAACAGTTCGGAAAGCGCCGGGTCGCGCTCCTGACAGTCGGCCAGTTTGCCGGGCAGCGAGGCGATATCCAGCGCCCCCTTGCGCCGGGTCAGGTCCCGCGCCTTGCGGGCCGCCTCGCGGGCGGCGGCGGCCTCGATGATCTTGCCGATCACCTGTTTGGCCTCGGCTGGGTGTTCCTCGAACCATTGTTCAAGATGTTCCGAGACGACATTTTCGACGATCGGCCGTACTTCCGATGACACCAGCTTGTCTTTGGTCTGCGACGAAAATTTGGGATCGGGCGCCTTGATCGACAGCACGCAGCTCAGGCCTTCGCGGGAATCGTCGCCGGTGATCGAGACCTTTTCTTTTTTCGTCAGGCCGCTGGAGTTGGCGTAGGAATTGATGGTCCGGGTCAGGGCGCCGCGAAAACCGGCCAGATGGGTGCCGCCGTCGCGCTGCGGAATATTGTTGGTAAAGCACAACATGGTTTCGTGATAGCTGTCATTCCACTGCATGGCGACCTCGACCACCACGCCGCCTTTTTCGCCAATCACCGAAATCGGCTCTGACAGCACCGGGTTTTTCGACCGGTCCAGATATTTGACAAAGGCGATCAGCCCACCTTCGTAGTGCAGATCGACGACCTTTTCCTCGACGTGGCGGCGGTCGGTAAGGCGCAGGGCGACCCCGGAATTAAGAAACGCCAGTTCCCGCAAGCGGTGTTCCAGGGTGGCGAAATCATATTCAACCATGGTGAAGGTTTGCGGCGAGGCCAGGAAGGTCAGTTCGGTCCCGGTCTTCGGCCCCGGCCTGTTTTCGGCGACCGGCGCGTCGCCGGTAACGACCAGTGGTGCCGCCGTTTCGCCGTTTTCGAAGCGGACCAGGTGTTCCTTGCCTTCACGCCATATTTTCAGTTCCAGCCAGGTCGAAAGGGCGTTGACCACCGACACCCCGACCCCGTGCAGGCCGCCCGACACCTTGTAGGAATTCTGATCGAACTTACCCCCCGCGTGCAGCTGGGTCATAATCACTTCCGCCGCCGAAACGCCTTCTTCGGCGTGAATATCGACCGGAATGCCGCGCCCGTTATCGGCCACCGTGATCGAGCCGTCGCCGTTAAGCATGACATCGACCCGGTCGCAATAGCCGGCCAGGGCCTCGTCGATGGCGTTATCGACGGCCTCGTAGACCATGTGATGCAGGCCCGAACCGTCGTCGGTATCGCCGATGTACATGCCCGGTCGCTTGCGGACCGCGTCGAGACCTTTCAGGACTTTGATCGATTCTGAATCGTAGACGGCGTTTCCTCTATCGTCGGTCATTAATTTTCTCTTTAAATTTGATAAGGCGTGACGGTGGCGTTTTCGACGGCCAAAAACTGGGCGGCCTGACCCAGGGGCTCGAACAGGGCCAAATCGGTGCCGGTCATCCAGGCCTGCACGCCCAGATCGATAATTTCCTGGAACAGAGCCCGGCGGCGGCGGCGGTCCAGATGGGCCGCCACTTCGTCGAGCAGCAACAGCGGCAACGAGCCCCGTTCCGCCGCTTGCAGGCGGGCGTTGGCCAGCACCAGGGCAATCAGCAGGGCCTTTTGTTCGCCGGTCGAACAAAGCGCCGCCGCCTGCCCGGCACCCAGATGATGGACCACCAGGTCGCTGCGGTGCGGGCCGGTTCCGGTGTGGCCGCTTGCGCCGTCGCCGTGGCGGCAATTGGCCAGGGCGCGGCGAAACCGGTCTTCGGCCTGCAGGGCCGGCCCTTCGCCAAGCCACTCTTCGATATCGCCGCTGACCGCGATGGCGGCGCCGGGAAAGGCGCCGTCTCCGGTGGTGATTTCGGCTAGCCGCGAGGCCAGATGGAGGCGGGCGGCGGCGACCGCGACGCCCGTCGTGGCCATGGTGTCTTCCAGCGCGCCGAGCCATTCCGGATCGGCCGCCCGGCCGCCGCCCGGCTGGCCGTGGCGCAACAGGCGGGAACGTTCGCGAAGCGCATGTTCATAGGCCGATACCCGCCCGGCATGGGCGGCGTCGAAGCCGAAAACCAGGCGGTCGAGAAAGCGTCGCCGGGCCGATGGCCCCTCGATAAACAGCCGGTCCATTTGCGGCGTCAGCCACTGGGCGCTCAGATGGTTGGCCAGGGCGCCCTGCGAGCGCACCGGCTGGCCGTCGATATGGACCAGCCGTTTTTCGCGGCGACCGCCGCCGTGATCGCCGCGCCCGGTGCCGATACTGAGCGGCCCGGCCGGCGTTTCCAGGTCGGCCGCGACGGCCCAGGTGCGACCGTCGGCGTCGATCTCGCCGGGCGTCGAACGGGCCACTTCGCCCAGCCGCGCCCCCCGCAGGCCGCGTCCGGGGACCAGAAAAGACACCGCCTCAAGGATATTGGTCTTGCCCGCCCCGTTGGCCCCGGTCAGCACGACCGGCCTGGCGTCGGTCCGCAGACGGAGCGACGGGTAACAGCGGAAATCCTTCAGGGTCAGGCGGGCAAGCGATACCCGACCGGCGCCGACCGGCGAAGCGTCGGCGCCATCGGTCTTCAATCTGGCCAATCCTGGTGATCGGGTCAGGGCGGTTTTCCTTCGAGAATGCGGATTACACCCGCATGGGCATCAACACGTACAGCGCACTGGCGTCATCGGTTTCGCTAAGAATGGTCGGCGACGCCGCATCGGCCAGGGTCAGGCGGGCGTTGTCGCCTTCGATCTGGCCGGTAATGTCGAGCAGATAGCGGGAATTGAAGCCAATTTCCATGGCCTCGCCGGTATAGTCGACTTCGATTTCCTCCGTGGCGCTGCCCTGATCAGGGCTCGACGCCGACAATACCAGCACGCCGGGGCCAATGGCCAGCTTGACGGCGCGGGATTTCTCGCTGGATATGGCCGATACCCGGTCCACCGCCTCGGCGAACGGCTTGCAGCGGACTATCAGTTCCTTGTCGTTGCCCGACGGGATGACCCGTTGGTAATCGGGGAAGGTGCCGTCGATCAGCTTCGAAGTCAGGGTGACGGAATCAAACGTGAAGCGGATTTTGGTTTCCGACAGCTCGACGGCGACATCATCGACCGTTTCCTCGATCAGCCGGTGCAGTTCGCCGACGGTCTTGCGCGGCACGATAATTCCGGGCATGCCCTCGGCGCCGCCCGGCAGTGGGCCTTCGGCGCTGGCCAGCCGGTGGCCGTCGGTGGCCACCGCGCGCAGCACGGCGGCGCCGTTGCGTTCCGCCGCATGCAGATAAATTCCGTTCAGGTAGTAACGGGTTTCCTCGGTCGAAATGGCGAAACGGGTGCGGTCGATCAGGCCGCGAAGTTCCGTCGCGGGCAACGAAAAACGGTGTGGCAGGTCGCCGCCCGACATCACCGGAAATTCATCGGTCGGCAGGCAGGTCAGGGTGAACCGGGAGCGCCCGGAGCGGATCACCAGCCGGCCGTCGTCGCCGCTGTCGAATTCGATTTCCGAGCCATCGGGCAACTTGCGGACGATTTCGTAAAGCGTCAGGGCCGGGGCGGTGGTGGCGCCCGGCGTTTCGACGCCGGCAGCGACCTGGTCGATTATGTCCAGGTCCATGTCGGTAGCGTTCAGGCCCAGCTGCCCGTCGCCCGCCTCGATCCTGACGTTGGATAAAATCGGAATGGTGTTGCGCCGCTCGACCACGCTCTGGACACGGCCCAGGGCCTTCAGCAATGCGGCCCGTTCAATGGTAAATTTCATATTGCTTCTAGGACTTACAGGTGTTGTTATTTTACGGTCGACCGGTCGCCAGGACCAGGCCTTCCACGGTCTCCCCACGAGAGACTGTCATTATACCAAAAAGCCCTGAAAGCAGAAGCCTTTTCGACGTCTCGGGCGGCCCCCGGAATCAGCCCTCGAGCATCCGGCGGAGCAGCTCGACATCTTCGGCGAAAGAAGAATCGCATTCCCGCAGTTCTTCGACCTTTTTCACCGCGTGCATCACCGTGGTGTGGTCGCGACCGCCGAATTTGCGGCCTATTTCGGGCAGCGACCGCGAGGTCAGCTGCTTGGCCAGGTACATGGCGACCTGGCGCGGCCGGGCCACCGAACGGGCCCGCCGGGCCGAATGCATATCGGATATGCGGATGTTGAAATGGGACGCCACCTGTTTCTGGATTTCCTCGATAGTCACCCGGCGGTCATTGGCGCGGAGCAGGTCGTGCAGCACTTCCTGGGTGTTTTCCAGGGTGATTTCACGACCGACAAGCTGCGAGTGGGCGACCACGCGGTTCAGCGCGCCTTCCAGTTCGCGCACGTTGGCGGTAATCTTGTGGGCCAGGAATTCCAGCATCTTCTGCGGCACCTGAACCTTCATCAGGTCCGCCTTGGATTCCAGAATCCCCAGGCGAAGTTCGTAGGTGGTGGCGTGGATATCGGCGACCAGGCCGCAATTCAGCCGCGATTGCAGGCGTTCCTCCATGCCTTCCAGATCGGACGGCGACTTGTCGGCGGACAGGATAATCTGCCGGCCCTGATCGACCAGCGCGTTAAAGGTATGGAAAAATTCTTCCTGGGTGGCGCCCTTGCCGCCGATAAACTGCACGTCGTCGATCATCAGGACATCGACATTGCGGAACATGTCCTTGAAGTCGACCGTGTTTTGTTCCCGCAGGGCCCGGATAAACCGGTACATGAATTTTTCCGCCGACAGATAAATCACCGTGCGCGACGGGTCCTGTTCCCGGATATGCCAGGCGGTGGCGTGCATCAGGTGGGTCTTGCCAAGCCCGACGCCGCCATACAGGAACAGCGGATTAAACGGCGCCGTGGCCGCCTCGGCGACTCTTCTGGCGGCGGCGTAGGCGAATTCGTTGGGCTTGCCGACGACGTAATTCTCGAAGGTAAAGCGGGCGTCCAGCGGCGCGCTGATGTCGTCGCCGCCGCCGGTTCGGCGCACCCCCCCCGCCTTGAGCCGGGCGCCGGACGCTTCCAGCGCCCCGGAGGCCCGCGACGATGCGGCGGTGGTGGCGCTTTCGGTCGCCGCCGCCAGCCTGCCGCCGGGGCGCTCGCCCGGCTTGTGCCGGGGGGCGGGCTTGAAACAATGATCGGACTGGACAAATATATCGACGCTGGCGACCGCCGGATCGACACCGTTCCACAGGGATTGCAGACGGTCGGCGTAGTGGGCGACCACCCAGTCGCGCATGAAGCGGGTCGGCACGGCGATGCGGGCGGCGCCATCGACGACTTCGCGCACCGCCATCGGTTTCACCCAGCTTTGATAGGCGGCTTCGCCGATTTCGCCGCGCAGGTTTTCACACACCTGATTCCAGCAATAAGCGACCGGGTCGTCTGATTTATCGCTCGTCATATATTTTAATAACCCCTAATTGGGTGTTTGATGCGGCGAGGGTCGGCGGATCCGTTTGGCTGGCCCGGCGACCGGAAAGACCCGCTACGTACGGAGCAACCATTCGTTGGTGCGCGCCCGCCATCTAGCGACTTTAACAATTATTAGTTGGATGATCTTAGCCGATACTTCACATGCACACAACTGGCAAATTTGCCTACAAATATTTATAAAATTTTATTTAAATTGTCGTTATAAATACTTGACCTTTATTATGCAGCGTTTCCCCGCATCACCCTGTCCCATTAAGGATAAATTACAAAGACATGATGGCACTTGCAACGTGTTCGTATAGGGAACATTGAAAATAATTTTCTTGACAACAAGGCCGCCTTCGAGTCCCCCGGAAGAGGCCCTTGAAAAACCTAGCAGATGCAAAAAAGGCCGCCCTCCCTGGCCGGGGGGCGACCGTTTTCAATCAGGCTTTTCGCCGTCTTGCGATCAGGCGGCCAGCACCTTGATCCGGGCCGACAGGCGCGATAATTTCCGGGCCGCCATTTTCCGATGGAAGATACCCTTGGCGACGCCGCGCATCAGTTCCGGCTGGGCGGCCCTGAAGGCGGCCTCGGCGATGCCCTTGTCGCCGTCGGCGATGGCCTCTTCGACCTTGCGGATATAGGTCCGGATGCGGGTTCTGCGGTCACCGTTCACCTTGGTCCGGCGCGCGGTCTGGCGAAAGCGTTTCTTTGCGGATGCGTGGTTTGCCATGGTCTCTCTTGTGTTTCGTGCTCGGGCTGGATTTAGTGTAAGCGAACGCGGGTTTATATAGCCCGCGCCCGGCCCCGTCAAGTCCGTTGACGGGGCCGGGCTATTCGCCCGTGAACGATGGCCGCCGCTTATCGATGAAGGCCGCCATGCCTTCTTTCTGATCTTTGGTGGCGAAGGTGGCGTAAAACATCCGGCGTTCGAACCGGATGCCTTCGGCCAGCGTCGTTTCCAGCGCCCGGTTGACCGCCTCCTTGGCCATCATCACCACCGGACGGGACAGCTCGGCGATGGCTCCGGCGGTCTTGAGCGCCTCCTCGATCAACTGGTCGGCCGGGACAATACGGCTGACCAGCCCCGACCTTTCGGCCTCTTCGGCATCCATCATGCGCCCGGTCAGGCACATTTCCATGGCCTTCGACTTGCCGACGGTGCGGGTCAACCGCTGCGAGCCGCCGGCCCCGGGAATGGTGCCGATGGTGATTTCCGGCTGGCCGAACCTGGCGGTATCGGCGGCCAGGATGAAGTCGCACATCATCGCCAGTTCGCAGCCGCCGCCCAGGGCGTAGCCGGCGACGGCGGCGATCACCGGCTTGCGGCACCGCGTCACCCGTTCCCAGCCGGCCCCGATAAAGTTTTCATTATAGACATCGGCGAAGGACTTATCCTTCATCTCCTTGATGTCGGCGCCGGCGGCGAAGGCCTTCGCCGAGCCGGTGATAACCATGGCGCCGATTTCGCCATCGGCCTCGAAGTCGTCCAGGGCCTGGGCCAATTCACCAATCAGCGCCCCGTTCAAGGCGTTCAGCGCGTCCGGCCGATTGAGCGTTATCAGGCCGGCCCGGCCCTTTTTCTCGGCGATGATATTGTGGTAAGCCATCGGATATTCCTTATCTATTTTTCGGCGGGACGAAGGGTAAAGCGGGCGATCAGCGGGGCGTTTGAACGGGGCGGGAATTCCAGTTTTAAAATTTCATCTTCGCGGACAAACAGGCCCGGCCCGGTCTCTACCCAGCCCAGCTGGGGCAGGGTCGCGGCATAGAAATCCAGCACCGCCTGGCGGCTGGTGGTTCCCTGTACGGCATTTTCGACGATGCGCCCGCCCGGGCTGTCGAAGGCCATCAGCTCGCCGGCCAGTTCGGACATTCCCGGCATCAGCGGCAGGTCATCGAAGCCGCCGACAAACTCACTACCGGCGCGTCCGGGCGAGGCCATCAGCAGCAAGATGACGGTAATGGCGAAACTTTTCATGGTCACGGAATTCTATGCCATCAGCGCTGGGTTCTGGAACAGTAAAATGTCGAACGCCCGGCCTGGGTTATTCTGGCTATGCCGCCGGTCCGGTCCGGATCGCAGTCGCAGCCGGGGCAGGGCTGACCCCGGCGACCGTAAACGGCGAAGCTTAGCTGAAAATATCCGGGCTCGCCGGAAGGCCTGCGATGGTCGCTGATTGATGACCCGCCGGCCTTTATGGCTTCCCGCAAGACGTTGCGGATCGCCGGGACCAGCCGCGCGGCCCGCGCTCCGGCCACCGAGGCGGCCTTGCGTTTCGGCGATATCCCGGCCCGGAACAACGCCTCGCAGACATAGATATTACCCAGCCCGGCGACCACCGACTGATCCAGCAGGGCCGTCTTGATCGGCGACTGGCGGTTTTTCAGGGCCGCCGACAGTACCGCCGCGTCGAACCCGTCATCCAGCGGTTCCGGCCCCAGGTTTTTAAGCATCGGGTAATCGCCCAGTTTCCCGGCGTCGATCAGGTCCATCATGCCGAACCGCCGGGGATCGTTATAGCGAATTTCGGCGCCGTCATCGGTACACAGGATAATGTGTTCGTGTTTTTCCGGGGCCGGCGCCGCACCCCGGTAGATCCGGTAACTGCCGGACATGCCCAGGTGGCTAAGCAGCACCGTGCCGTCGTCCAGTTCGATCAGCAGAAACTTGGCCCGGCGGCGGACCGCCACGACCAGCCGCCCGGTCAATCGCTGGCCGAAATCATCGGGCAGTGGAAAACGCAGGTCGGGGCGGCGGGCGACGGCGCGGCTGATGCGGCGGCCGACAAGAACCGGGGCCAGGGCGCGGCGGACAGTTTCGACTTCGGGCAGTTCGGGCATGAAGCTAATCTAGCGCCTTCGGCGGGCTTGGGCTATGGTGCGCCCATGAACAGCGAAAAAAAATCCGAAACCACTCACTTCGGTTACGCCGCGGTCAATGCCGACGACAAGGCGGGCATGGTCCGGGATGTATTTAACAGCGTCGCCCCCCGCTATGACCTGATGAACGACCTGATGAGCCTGGGCGTCCACCGGCTGTGGAAGGGGGCGATGATCGACGCCCTGAACCCGCGCCGCCGGATGGCGCTGCTTGACGTCGGCGGCGGCACCGGCGACATCGCCTTTCGCTTTCTGGAACGGGGCGGCGGTCGGGTCACGGTCTGCGACATTAACGATGAAATGCTGGCGGTCGGGCGCGACCGGGCCATCGACCGGGGTATTCTGCACGATATTTCCTGGATCAGCGGCGACGCCGAACGGCTGCCCGTGCCCGATGCCGCCTTCGACGCCTTCACCATCGCCTTCTGCATCCGCAACGTCACCCATATCGACCGCGCCCTGGCCGAGGCCCGGCGGGTCCTGAAACCCGGCGGACACTTTTTGTGTCTGGAATTCAGCCATGTCGAAGCGCCCCTGCTGGGGCGGGCTTACAACGCCTATTCCTTCGCCGTGCTGCCCCGGCTGGGGCAACTGGTCGCCGGCGACGCGGAATCATACCGGTATCTGGCCGAAAGCATTCGCCGTTTTCCCAACCGGCAAAATTTCGCCGGGATGATTACCGCCGCCGGGTTTGACCGAGTCGGCTGTCGCCGCCTGTCGGGCGGAATCGCCGCCCTGCATTCCGCCTGGCGGATTTAACCGCCATGAAGCGGACCCTGAAAAACATTGGCCGCCTGCTGGCGATCGCCCGCATTCTGGCCCGCCACAACGCCCTGTTTCTGCTCGAACGCCTGGAAGTGGCGGCCCCGGTGGCGCTGCTGGCGCGGATCTTTTCACGCCAGGCGGCGGGCCGACCGGGCCAGCGGCTGGCGGCGGCGCTGCAGGAAGCCGGGCCCAGCTTCATCAAGCTGGGTCAGGCGCTATCGACCCGGTCGGACCTGCTAGGCGAACAGTTTTCCGCCGACCTGTCGGAATTGCAGGACCGCCTGCCGCCGTTTCCCGGGGCCCAGGCCCGGGCCATCGTCGAGGCCGAATTCGGCCGGCCCCTGACCGAACTGTTCAGCCATTTCGACGAACAGCCGGTCGCTGCCGCCTCTATCGCCCAGGTCCATTTCGCGACCACTCCGGATGGCCGCGAGGTCGCCGTCAAGGTCCTGCGACCGGGGATCGAGGCCGCCTTCCAGCGCGACATCGACCTGTTCCTGTGGGTCGCCGAACTGATCGAGGCGGCCCGGCCCGAATACCGCCGGCTGCGGCCGGTGCCGTCGATCCGCACCCTGGCCGACACCGTCAGGCTGGAAATGGACCTGCGCTTCGAGGCCGCCGCCGCCGCCGAACTGGCGGAAAACTTCCAGGACGACCCGGATTTTACCGTGCCCGCCGTCGACTGGCCGCTGACCGGTCGCCGGGTGCTGACCACGGAACGGGTTCACGGCGCCCCGATGGACGATCTGGAAGCCATCGAGGCGTTCGGGCTCGACCCGGTCGCGGTGCTCGAAAAAACCTCCTCGGTGTTTTTCTATCAGGTGTTTCGGGATGGTTTTTTCCACGCCGACCTGCATCCGGGCAACATGTTCGTGCGCCCCGACGGCGGCCTGGCGGCGGTCGATTTCGGCATCATGGGCCGGCTCGACCGCGATACCCGCCTGCATCTGGGCGAAATGCTGCTGGCCTTTCTGACCCGGAATTACCGGCGGGTCGCGGAAATTCATTTCGAGGCCGGCTGGATCGGGCCGGAACAATCCGTCGATGCCTTTACCCAGGCCTGCCGGTCGATCGCCGAGCCGATTCTGGACCTGCCGCAGAACGAAATTTCCATCGCCCGCCTGCTCGGCCAGCTTTTTTCGATAACCGAAACCTTCGACATGGAAACCCAGCCGCAGTTGCTGTTGCTGCAAAAAACCATGCTGATCGCCGAGGGTACCGGGCGCAAGCTTAGCCCGGAGGCCAACATGTGGCTGCTGGCCCGGCCGCTGATCGAAAACTGGATGGCCGAAACCCTGGGGCCGGAAGCCAGGGTGCTGGACGCCGCCGCCGATTTCACCCACGCCTTAAGGCGGCTGCCGGCGCTGCTTGAAAACCTGGAAAAAGGCGCCGCCGAACTGGCCCAGGGCCGGATCAGGCTGCACCCCGATACGGTGCGGGCGCTCAGGGGCGAAAAAACCGGGACCATCGGCGCTGTCGCGGTGATCGCATCCGTCGCCCTGCTGGCCGCCCTGGCGGTAATCCTGATTCAATAGCGCCGTCGTTTCCGCCCGCCGGGGCCATCGGCTATTGCGTGTAAACATACCATAATGTATGGTATCTTATCTTATGCCTTGGTTCGGGATCATGATCATGATTTATGCCGCCATCGTCGCCAGTTTCGCAATTTTCCTTATTCATGTATTTGCCGGCGGCGCGGCGATTGTGCGCCCCCTGCTGGCGGCGAAGGATTTGCGGACCGTTCCCAGGCTGACCAATTATTATTGCTGGCATCTGGTGTCCATCGTGCTGTTCGCCATGGGGCTGTGCTGGGTCTGGTTTCTGGTTGATCCGGCGGCGCGGGCGGCGGCGGTCATGGCGACCGGGCTTTCCGTGGCGTTTATGGTTTGGGGCCTGGCGCTGGTTTTGTGGAAACGGCAGAAACACATGCATATGCCCCAGTGGATTTTATTTGCCGTATCCACGGCCGTATCCATCCCCGCGCTTTGGTGATATTGCAACTTCATGATCGCTAAAACCGGCAAACGCATGACCAGGGAAGACTGGCTGGAACGGGGGCTTGCGGCGCTTGCCGATGAAGGCGTCGCCGGCCTGTCCGTGGAACGGCTATGCGTATTGGCGGGCAAGACGCGGGGTTCTTTTTACCACCACTTCAAGGACCATAACGAATTTGTCATGGCCATGCTGGAACACTGGCGGGAAGCCTCTACGGCGCGAATTATCGCCGCCGTCAGCGGCGTTTCGGACCCCCGCCGGCAGCGGCTGGCCCTGGCCCGGCAGACCGTTGGACTGTCGTCGGCAAGTGAAAACGCCATTCGCGGATGGAGCGGCACCGACGAACGGGCCCGCCGGGTGATATTGAAGGTGGATGAACATCGGCTGGAATTCCTGCGACAGGGTATTGTGACCCTGGCGGCGGCGGCGGGGATCAGGCTTTCGCCATCCAGGGCGCGGGATCTGGCCCTGCTGGATTACAGCCTGTTCATCGGCGTCCATGCGATTAAACCGGAAGCGTCACCGAAATATTATCTGAAACTGAACAAGCTGTCTGAAAGTATGCTGATGGCCTGGATGGAAAAAAACTGACCGGAACCGGAAACTCCGTTTGAAACGGTAAAAATATGCCGCTGTACGCTTGTCACCGTCGGTCCGGCACACTAGATTAATCACACTGTTTTCACGTTAAATTTTTTCAGGACCCTGCCACCGGTGGACAAACGCGTTTTACTTATTGTTTGCGGCGGTATAGCCGCCGTCAAATGCCCGGAACTGATCCGGCTGCTGGACAAGCGCGGTATCCGCAGCAGGGTTATCCTGACCCGCGGCGGCGACCGGTTCGTGACTCCGCTGTCGCTGGCGGCGCTTAGCCGGGACAAGGTTTACGGCGACCTGTTTTCCCTGACCGATGAAAATGAAATGGGCCATATCGAACTTTCCCGCCGGGCCGACCTGCTGGTGGTCGCCCCGGCGACGGCCGATATCCTGGCGAAGATGGCGGCGGGGCTGGCCGACGATCTGGCGAGCACGGCGCTGCTGGCCACCGACAAGCCGGTGATGGTAGCGCCATCGATGAATGTCCGGATGTGGAATCACCCGGCGACCAGGGACAACCTGGCGACACTGCAAAAGCGCGGCGTCATCGTTATCGGCCCCGACGAAGGGGAAATGGCGTGCGGCGAATTCGGCCCGGGACGAATGAGCGAACCGGCGGCCATCGCCCAGGCCATCGGGCAGTTCTATCACCGTTCGGGCCGCCTTAAGGGCCTAAGCGCCCTGGTCACCAGCGGGCCGACCCACGAACCGATCGATCCGGTCAGGTATATCGCCAATCGCTCGTCGGGCAAGCAGGGCCACGCCATCGCCGCCGCCCTCTGCGCCGCCGGCGCCGCGACGACGCTGGTTTCCGGGCCGACGCTCGAGCCCGACCCGGCGGGGGTCGATGTCGTCCATGTGCAGACCGCCGTTGAAATGCTGGCCGCCTGCAAGCGGGCCCGGCCCGTCGATATCGCCGTTTGCGCCGCCGCCGTGGCGGACTGGCGGGCGGCGAAAGCGGCGCCGGCCAAGATAAAAAAGAACGGCAAGGCTCCGGGGTCGCTGAAGCTTGTGGAAAATCCGGACATTCTGGCGACCCTGGCCAAACCGGGAAAACTGCGACCCGGCCTGGTTATCGGCTTCGCCGCGGAAACCGATAACGTGGTCGGTCACGCCACCGCCAAGCGCCGGGCCAAGGGCTGTGACTGGATTCTGGCCAACGATGTCTCGGCCGCCGCCGCCACCTTTGGCGGCGAGCACAATACGGTCCACCTGATCGACGAAAGCGGCGTCGAAGACTGGCCGAAAATGACTAAACAGGCGTTGGCCGAGGCCCTGACCGACAGGATCGCCGGGGCCATGGGAAGGCCGGGGCGATGACGGCCATCACCATCCCGCTGCGGCGGCTGGCCAATCTGGACGGGCTGGGCCTGCCGCGATACGCCACCGATCTTAGCGCCGGCGCCGATCTGGTAGCCGCCATCGAGGCGCCGGTTAACCTGCGGGCCGGCGACCGCGCCCTGATTCCGACCGGGCTGGCCATGGCCCTGCCGCCGGGCTACGAGGCCCAGGTACGGCCCCGGTCGGGCCTGGCCCTGCGGCACGGGGTCACGGTTTTGAATGCGCCGGGAACCATCGATGCCGATTACCGGGGGGAAATCGGCGTTATTCTGGTCAACCACGGGGCCGAGGATTTCGTTATCGAACGCGGCATGGCTATCGCCCAACTGGTGGTCGCGGCACTGGTCAAGGCGGACTGGTCGATTACCGGGGAATTGCCGAAAACCGCCCGCGCCGAAGGAGGATTTGGTTCAACCGATGTTTAGGCTGTCTAAAAAAATGCTGTACGCCATCGAGGCGGTTCTCGATATTGCATATCATGCCGGCGGCGACCCCGTGCAAAGCCGCGAAATTACCCGGCGGCAGGAAATCCCCCGGCGATATCTGGAACAGGCCTTGCAGCAACTTGTCCGCCAGGGCGTGCTGATTGGCGTGCGCGGACCCAGGGGCGGCTACCGCCTGGCCCGGGAACGCCGCCGCATATCGATCGGCGATATCGTGCGCATCGTCAAAACCATGGAAGGAGGCGACGAGCAGGAAGCCGACGCCGCCGGATCGGAACTCGGCATCCTGGTGGTCCGGCCCATGTGGACAGTCCTGCGGGACAACGTCATGCAACAGCTCGACGCCATTTCCATCGATGACCTGTGCGACCAGTCCGCCGCAGCGGGTATCGTTAGCGAAGGGCGGAGAAATCTTGATTTTTCGATTTAACGTAATTTGCCGGAGTCCCTGAGGCATGTCCAGACAACCATCTTTTCGCGGCCGTATTTATGAATCCCTGATCGACACCATCGGGGCGACGCCGCTGGTGCGGCTGCCGCGACTCGCCGCCGAGGCCGGCTGCGCCGCCGACCTGCTTGGCAAATGTGAATTTTTCAACCCGCTGGGTTCGGTCAAGGACCGTATCGGCCTGGCGATGATCGAGGCCGCCGAGGCCGACGGGCTGATTTCCGCCGACACCGTACTGGTCGAGCCGACTTCGGGCAATACCGGCATCGCGCTGGCCTTCGTTTGCGCCGCCAAGGACTACCGGCTGATCCTGACGATGCCCGAAAGCATGTCCGTCGAGCGGCGCAAAATGGTCGCCCTGCTGGGCGCCGAAATCGACCTGACCGCCGCCGCCAAGGGCATGAAGGGGGCCATCGAACGGGCCGAGGAAATCGTTGCGGCGACCCCCGGGGCGGTAATGTTGCAGCAGTTTGACAACCCGGCGAACCCGCAGATTCACCGCCAGACCACGGCCGAGGAAATCTGGTCCGATACCGCGGGCCGGGTCGATATGGTGATTAGCGGGATCGGTACCGGCGGCACCTTCACCGGCCTGGGCGATGTCCTGAAGGCGCATAACCCCGACCTGAAAATGGTTGCCGTCGAACCCGAAGACAGCCCGGTACTGTCCGGCGGCATTCCGGGGGCGCACAAGATTCAGGGTATCGGCGCCGGCTTCGTGCCGGGCAACATGAACACCGGCCTGATCGATGAAATTATCAAAATCGGCAACGAAACGGCGATGGCGACGGCCCGCCGGGTGGCCAGGCTGGAAGGTATGCCGGTGGGGATTTCATCTGGCGCGGCGTTGGCGGCGGGGCTGGAAATAGGCGGCAGGCCGGAAATGAGCGGCAAGGCGATAGTCGTTATCCTGCCGTCCTTCGCCGAACGCTATTTATCGACGGCGCTGTTCGACGGCCTGGGCCTGGAATAGCGATGCCCCTGACCGAAGACCAGATCCAGCGCTATGCCAGGCACATTCTGCTAAACGATGTCGGCGGCGAGGGCCAGGCCCGGCTGTTGCGGTCGCGGGTGCTGGTGGTCGGCGCCGGCGGCCTGGGCTCGCCGGTTATTCTTTACCTGGCCGCCGCCGGCGTCGGGACCATCGGCGTCGTCGATGACGATGTGGTCGATCTGTCGAACCTGCAACGCCAGGTCATTCATACCACCGGCGCCATAGGCACGGCCAAGGTGGCCAGCGCCCGGCAGACCATCGAAGCGATCAACCCGGAAATTAATCTGGTCCCCCACCAACAACGGATCACCCCCGAAAACGCCCTCGATCTGATTTCGTCATACGATCTGGTGGCCGACGGCAGCGATAATTTCGCCACTCGTTTTCTGGTCAACGACGCCTGTTATTTTGCCGGGAAACCCCTGGTGTCGGCGGCTATCCTGCGGTTCGACGGGCAGCTTTACACCTTCCGCCCGAACGACCGGTCCGCCGCCGGCGACCGGCTGCCGTGCTATCGCTGCCTGTTTCCGGAAGCGCCGCCGCCGGGGCAAATTCCAAGCTGCGCCGAAGCCGGCGTGCTGGGCGCCCTGTGCGGCGTCATGGGCTCCCTGCAGGCGACCGAGATTATCAAGGAACTTATCGGTATCGGCGACAGCCTGGCCGGTTCGATCCTGATTTACGAAGGCCTGGCCACGGAGTTTCGTAAAATAACGGTCAAGGCCGATCCCGGCTGCCCGCTGTGCGGCGACAATCCGTCGATTACCGATCTTTCCGGTCACCATGGCTAGGCCCGACAAACTTTCGATTATTGTCTTTTCCGGCGATTTCGAGCGGATCCATTATGCCCTGGTCACGGCCAGCGCGGCGGCGGCCATCGATATTCCGGCGACCTTGTTTTTCACCATGGCGGCGACCCGCGCCCTGGTCGCCGCCGGCGACGGCGACGCCCCGGCCTGGCGCAACCTGCCGGCCGGCGACAGCGGCGCGCCGGGGGTCGGCGGCGGCCAAATCGATGATGGCTTCAAGGACCGCACCGTGGCCGATTTCGAAACCCTGCTGGGCTCCTGCGTCGCCCTCGGCGTCCGCTTCATGGTCTGTGATATGGGGCTGCGGGCGCTGGGCCTGGAAGGCGTCCCCCTGCGCGGCGACGTGCCGGTGGAAAGCGGTGGAATGGTGACTTTTTTGAACGACGCTTCGGCGGCGGGGCAGATACTTTTTATCTGATGCCGGGTCGCGCCGACCGGCACTTGCGAAATTTGTAATTTGTCTAATATACCGCTATGCTAGCGGGTAATAGTAACAAAGCTTCGCCGGAGGATCCTAGCATGAGCATTCAAAATATTCTTAACCTGAAAGGCCGCCGCCTGGTCACCATTCGGCCCGAAGACACCGTCGAAACCGCCGCCATGCTGCTGACCACCAACAATATCGGCGCCGCGCCGGTGCGCGATGCCGGCGGCGCCATGGTCGGGGTTATTTCCGAACGCGACCTGGTGCGCGGCTATGCCGACCGCGGCGCGGCGGTCTCGTCGCTTACCGTGCAGGACCTGATGACCAAAGAGGTTACCTCCATCGGGGCCGGCGACACCATCAAGGAGGCCACCGAGAAAATGGCGAAACGTCATATCCGTCACCTGCCGGTGGTCGACGCCGAAGGGGGATTGGTGGGCATGATCAGCCTGCGCGATGTGATGAACGCGCGGTTACAGCAGACCAGGATGGAAGCCGAAGAGCTGCGCGCCTACGCCATCGCCTCGGGCGGCAATATTCTGCCCCGGCTTAGCCTGGAAATGCCCTGCTAGAACGCCTCGCCGATGACCCGGTCCGGCGGCTTGTGACCGTCGGAAAAAGTCTTGATGTTGATCAGCACCTTTTCGCCCATATCGATGCGCCCCTCGATTGTCGCCGAGCCCATATGGGGCAGCAGCAGGACATTTTTCAGGGCCAGCAGCTTGGCGTTGACCGCCGGTTCGTTGGCGAACACATCCAGGCCGGCGCCGGCCAGTTCGCCGGCCACCAGCATTCTGGTCAGGGCGTTTTCATCGACCACCTCGCCGCGCGAGGTATTGACCAGATAGGCGTGCGGTTGCATCAGTTTCAGGCGGCGGGCCGAAAGCAGGTGAAAAGTCGCCGGCGTATGCGGGCAGTTGACCGACACGATATCGACCCTGGCCAGCATCTGATCCAGGCTTTCCCAGTAAGTCGCCTCCAGCTCGCTTTCGACTTCCGGGTGGACCCGGTGGCGGTTGTGGTAATGCACCGACAGGCCGAACCCCTTGGCCCGGCGGGCCAGCGCCGAGCCGATCCGGCCCATGCCGATAATACCCAGCCGCTTGCCGTAAATCCGGTGGCCCAGCATCCAGGTCGGCGACCAGCCTTTCCAGTCGCCGGCCCTGACCACATCGACGCCTTCGGCCAGCCGCCGGGGCACGGCAAGGATCAGCGCCATGGTCATGTCGGCGGTATCCTCGGTCAGTACATCGGGCGTGTTGGTTACGGTGATGCCGCGCTGGCGGGCGCTGGCCAGGTCGATATGGTCGACGCCGGCGCCATAGTTGGCGATCAGCCGCAAATTTGCGCCGGCCTGTGACAGCACCGCCGAATCGATCCGGTCGGTTACCGTCGGCACCAGCACATCGGCTGTTTTCACCGCCTCGATCAGTTCGGCCTTGCGCATCACCTGATCGGTCAGGTTAAGATCGACATCGAACAATTCCATCATCCTGGTTTCGATGCTATCGGGCAGCCTGCGGGTGACCACGACCCGCGTCTTGTTCTGCGACATTAAGTTCCTCCGGCGTTGTGCCATAGCAACATAGCGCCTTGCTTCCTTAACATCGACTATTTTTCAATAACAAATAAATGTCAAAAACTTGACCATATTCCGTTGCCGGCAGATATACTGGGGTCGCACATTCCGAGAGATTCCCCGGCCCAATGCCCCTGCCCTTTACCCGAACAAATTTTCTAGTCGTGCTGGCCGTGACCGCTTTTTTGCTGTCGGGGGCCATGGCCCCCGCCGCGGCCGCCGAGGGTTCCGGCCTGCCGCTGCCCAGGTTCGCCAGCCTGCGCGCCGACCGGGTCAACCTGCGTACCGGTCCCGGCGTTCAATACCCGGTGGACTGGGTCTATCAACGCCGTGGCCTGCCGGTGGAAATTATCGCCGAATACCGGACCTGGCGGAAAATCCGCGACTGGCAAAGCACCCAGGGGTGGGTCCACCAGAGCATGCTGTCGGGGCGGCGGACGATGATCGTGGTCGGCAAAACGCGGACTTTGCGGGCCAAACCCGACAGCAACAGCGCCGCCGTGGCGCGTATCGAGGCGGGCGCCATCACCGATCTGGCCGAATGTCCGCCCCCGGCGGGCTGGTGCAGGATCGAATCGGACCGGATCAAGGGCTGGCTGCGCAAGGTCGAATTCTGGGGCGTCTATCGTGACGAGATTATCAAATAATTTTTGGCCCGGAGGCGTTCTAGTCGAAATCCTCGCATAACGCCTGCCGCACGTCTTCGGGCAGGACCGCCATGTGGGCGTATTTCGAATGGTCGATGCCGAGCACCACGCGGGCGCCGTCTTCGCGCATTTCGGCGACCGGATCGTCGCTGAACGGAAAATGCAAAAACTGGATCGACGAAGCCTTGCCGGTGGCCGAAGTACGGTCGATATCGGCTTCCGGCACGGCCCTGATAGTGTGGCCGCCGACGGTAATCGTCACGGTTTTCTCGACACCGCCCAGCCCGGCCAGAAAATCGGCCCGGCGATCCGCGTCGTCGATTTCAAACATCAGCGTGGCGACCAGTTCCCGGCCATTTGGGACAAGCGGGTTATAGGCGGCCAGTTCGTCCGCTAACTGAGCCTCGCCACCGCCTTCTATGTAGAGCATTTCCTGTACCTGATGCAGCATCGTCTGATAGCTTTCAAAATAGAACGTGGCGTCCGGGCCGACGGCGACGCGGCGGCGCTTCTTGATTAGGCTAACCGCGCCGCGGCGCTCGTCCCGGACCCCGGCATAGGCGTCCATATCCAATATGTCGTCGTGGCTGATCTGGTGTTTCTGCATGGCTTTATTCCCGGTAGGCAAGGGCAATTAGCTGGATCGGGTGTTGCAGCGGACTGGCCGGGGCCGCGCCATCTTCCAGCCGCCCCATGCCCTGCACGATATGTTCACGCGCCAGCGGGCATTCCGATACCAGATAGGGCGATTTTTCCTTGTTCGCCAGGCGGGCGACGGGTTTGCCGATTTTCAGGGCGACATCGAAATTGTCCTTCATGACGCCCCACGAACCGCCGTGGCCGGAACACCGCTCGATCACCTGAACATGGGTGTCGGGAATGTGTTTCAGCATTTCGGCGCCCTTCTGACCCATATTCTGGGCCCGGGAATGACACGGGATATGCACGGTCACGCCACCATCCAGCGCCTTCATGCCGTCGGCCAGGCCTTCCTTGCCGGCGATATCGACAATATATTCGCTCAGGTCGAAGGCCGCCTCGCCAAGCTTTTTGACAGCCGCGTTTTCGGGCACGATTAACGGCCATTCGAATTTAAGCATCAGCGAGCACGAGGCGACCAGCGAGACGATGTCGTAGCCCTTGTCGATCCAGCCGGAAAGATCGGCGGCGACCCGGGCGGCGCTGTCCGCGACGGCGGCGATATCGCCGTGTTCCAACTGCGGCATGCCGCAGCAGCCGGGGTAGACCACTTCGGTCTCGACGCCGTTGCGGGCCAGCACCCGCCGTGCGGCCAGGCCGATTTCGGCGTTGTTGTATTCGCCCGAGCAGGTGGCGTAGATCACCGCCTTGCGGCCATGGGCCGGGGCCTGGTCGTTAATCGCGGGTTTCGCCGCCGCCAATCCGGTCAGCCTTTTGTCGTTGAAGGCGGGCAGGGCGGCGTCCTTGTGGATGCCGGCGACGGCCTGCATCACCGGCCGGGTCAGGCCGTTACCGCATTTGGTCGCCCAGTTGGCGAGCCCCGATACGGCACAGCCCAGCGCGCCATTGCGGTCGGTTTTGGTCATTTGTTGTTCGATCGCCGGTATTTCGCCTTTGCCAAGCTGGGCGGCCCTGGCGCGCAGCATCAGGTGCGGGAAATCCAGGTCGAATTCATGCGGCGGAACGTAAGGGCATTTCACCATAAAGCACATATCGCACAATGTGCAGGCGTCAATTACCGGCTTGAAGTCGGCGCTTTGTACCGAATCGAGCTCGCCGCTTTCGGATTCATCGACAAGGTCGAACAGGCGGGGGAAGCTGTCGCACAGGTTGAAGCAGCGGCGGCAGCCGTGGCATATGTCGAACACCCGGCGCAGTTCTTCATCAAGCTTTTTTTCGTCGAGAAAATCCGGCTCCCGCCATGGAATCGGATGGCGCGTCGGCGCCCCCAGGCTTCCTTCGCTCATGGGCTGTAATCCTTTAAAATATAGCGTGGGGAGACCCGAAGCCGAATCCCCCCACCTAAATTACGGATGAAAGGACGGCTTAAAGCGTGTCGAGGGCTTTCTGGAAACGCCCGGCGTGCGATTTTTCGGCCTTCGCCAAGGTTTCGAACCAGTCGGCGATTTCATCGAAGCCTTCCTCGCGGGCGGTCTTGGCCATGCCCGGATACATGTCGGTGTATTCGTGGGTTTCGCCTTCGATGGAGGCCTTCAGGTTATCGCCGGTCGGGCCAATCGGCAGGCCGGTGGCCGGGTCGCCGGTTTCTTCGAGAAATTCAAGATGACCGTGGGCGTGGCCGGTCTCGCCTTCGGCGGTGGAACGGAAAACCGTGGCGACATCGTTATAGCCTTCGATGTCGGCTTTCTGGGCGAAATACAGATAGCGGCGGTTGGCCTGGGATTCGCCGGCGAAGGCGTCCTTCAGGTTCTGTTCGGTCTTGCTGTCCTTAAGGCTCATTTTGTCTCTCCTGAATCTGCGGTTATGTCGGGTTAGCGACGATACGGGCCGAATATGGAGTAAACCAATATGCTTGTCAAGAACTATATAATCATTCTAAAATAGCCTGTAAGACATTGTTTATATTGTAAAATCTTTTATGAAACCCTGACGACAACATCGATCCGTTTAATGGCCACGCCGTTCGGCGCATCGGGTAATTTGTCGATCGATATGCTGTCGCCGTCGATATCTTCCAGGACGCCATCGTTTTCAAAATAGAAATGATGGTGGTCGCTGGTATTGGTGTCGAAATACGACCGCGCCGTGCCGACCACTATTTCCCGCAGCAGGCCGACACCGGTGAACTGGTGCAGGGTGTTGTAGACCGTCGCCAGCGAAACCCGCATGTTGGCGGCGATTGCCTCGGCATGCAGGGCTTCCGCCGTAACGTGCCGGTCGCCGCCCTCGAACAATAATTTCGACAGCGCCAGGCGCTGCCGGGTCGGGCGCAGACCGGCGGCCCTTAGTTGTTCGAGAAATTGGCTATAGGTTCTCATTGGCGCGGTCCTTGTCTTCTTTAGTTATGGGACTATTCAGTCCACGGCATTAAGGATAATTTAGAATAAAAATAAAAACAAGCAAAGCCATTTCAAATATATGGGAATAATTTATATTCTAATCGCCACTGACGATCCTGTCGACCAGCTCCTGGATGGTCGGCACGAAACCGTTTTGGTAAAAAGGGTCAGAGCCGAATTTGTAGGCATTGTGGCCGGAAAACATCAAATTATCCTCGATGCTGCCGCCATGGGCGATTTCTTGCAGGGATTTCTGAATGCAGAAAGACCTGGGGTCGGCCCGCTTGCCGGTAGATCCCTCCTCGTTTTCGGCCCAGTTGCTGAACCGGCATTGCGACAGGCAGCCCATGCAGTTCTGCTGGTCCTCCAGGATCGCCGCGGCCTTTTCCGGGGTTACGAAAATAACCGTGCCGTCGGGGGTTTTCATGCCGGCGGTGTAACCGTCGGCGATCCAGGCTTCGGCCTTCGCCTTGTCGCCGGAACTCAGATACACCGGCCTGCCGCGCGGCCCCAGGGGCAGCGGTTCCGGGCACTGTTCGCTCGCCTTGGCCTGATAGGCGACCTGATGTTGGCCGCGCTGTTCCAGTTCGTTCAGCAAATTGTTGCGAACGGCGGAAGAATAAAAACCGGTAGGGCTGAACCGGTTCAGGAAGATGTCGCCTTCCTTGAGCCCCATCAGCCGTTTTCGCCAGGCCCCCGATACCGGGCTTTCCCTGGTCAACAGGGGGCGGGTGCCGAACTGAAAGGCGATCGGCCCTATTTCCGAATTATCGATCCAGTCCTGCCAGTCTCGCAAGTACCAGACCCCGCCGGCCATGATGATCGGCGTATTATCCAGGCCGAACTGCCGCATCTGCCGGCGCAGATCGACGATTCTGGGATAGGGATCCTGCGGAACTTCCGGGTCCTCTACGTTGCTCAGGCCATTGTGGCCGCCGGCCAGCCAGGGGTCTTCGTAAACGACGCTGCCCAGGAATTCGGCGTATTTGCTGTAGGCGCGTTTCCACAAGGCGCGGAAGGCGCGGGCCGAAGAAACGATCGGATGATAGTAGACGCCGAAGCCGGCGGCTATTTCGGCCACCCGATAGGGCATGCCGGCGCCGCAGGTGACGCCGTGAATCAGGCCCCTGGCGCCCCGCAAAATGCCGTCCAGCACCTGCGGCGTGCCGCCCGCCTCCCACAGCACGTTAATATGGATACGGCCCCGGCCGCCGGCTTTCTCGTGGGCGATTTTGGCCTGGGCGACGCCGCCCTTGATGGCGTAATCAATCAATTCGTGCCAGCGCTGGCGACGGGTTTTGCCGTGGTAAATCTGGCGGATTACATTGCCGTCGTCGTCGTAGGAATCGGCATTTACGCCCGACACCGTGCCGACGCAACCGGCCGCCGCGAACGCCCCGGCGCTAAGGCCGTTGGAAATGGCGACGCCCTTGCCGCCCTCGACAATGGGCAGCACCTCGGCTCCGGACATAAAAATAGGTTGCAGGGTCTTCAAATACAGTTCCTAAAGGGAGCGGCCTTGGCCTATTTTATCTGTTTTCGCATCGCCGTAACAGTTGAAAAGGGGCGAACCATGATTTTGTCCGCCCCTGTTATGATTATCAACGATACCGGAAAAACTCAGCCGGTAATTTCCGCGCCGGTTTCCTGATCGACCACCTTCATGGACAGCTTGATCTTGCCCCGGTCATCGATGCCTATCAGCTTGACCTTGACCGTATCGCCTTCCTTGACGACATCGGTGGTCTTGCCGACCCGTTCCGGGGCCAGTTCGCTGATGTGGACCAGGCCGTCCTTGGCCCCCATGAAGTTGACAAAAGCGCCGAAATCGACGGTCTTGACGACCTTGCCGGTGTAAATCAGGCCAACCTCGGGCTCCTCGGTCAGGCTCTTGATCCATTTGATCGCGGCCTCGGCGGCGGACTCATCGACGGCGGCGACCTTGACCGTGCCGTCGTCTTCGATATCGATCTTGGCGCCGGTGGTCTCGCTGATTTCACGGATCATCTTGCCGCCCGGTCCGATAACGTCGCGGATTTTGTCCTTGTTGATCTTGATCGCGGTAATTCGCGGCGCATTCTGGCTGACCTCGACCCGCGATGTATCGATGGCCTTGGCCATCTCGGCAAGAATGTGCATGCGGCCTTCCAGGGCCTGGGCCACCGCGTCCTTCATGATGTCTTCGGTGATCGAGGTGATCTTGATATCCATCTGCAAGGAAGTGATGCCCCGGGCGGTGCCGGCGACCTTGAAATCCATATCGCCCAGGTGATCTTCATCGCCCAGGATATCGGACAACACGGCGTAGCCATCGTCTTCCTTGATCAGGCCCATGGCGATGCCGGCGACCGGACGGGCCAGCGGCACCCCGGCGTCCATCAGGGACAGCGAGGCCCCGCAGACCGACGCCATGGATGAAGAGCCGTTGGATTCGGTGATTTCCGAAACCACCCGGATGGTGTAGGGGAAATCGTCCTTCGACGGCAACACCGGATGGATGGCCCGCCAGGCCAGCTTGCCGTGGCCTATTTCGCGCCGCCCGGTAAAGCCGAAACGGCCCGCTTCACCAACCGAATAAGGCGGGAAGTTATAGTGCAGCATGAAGTGTTCGAAACGCTGGCCGGCCAGTGAATCGACCCGTTGTTCGTCCTGGCCGGTGCCCAGCGTGGCGACGACGATGGCCTGGGTTTCGCCACGGGTGAACAGGGCGCTGCCGTGCGCCCGGGGCAGGAAGCCGACTTCGGTGGCGATCGGACGGACGGTGCGGGTGTCGCGGCCATCGATCCGTTTGCCGGTTTTCAGAATGTCGCGGCGGACGATATGCTTCTCGATTTTCTTGAAGGCGTCGCCGAACACTTCGGCGACCAGGTCCGCATCAAGGCTCGCATCGTCGGCCAGTTCGGCGCTGACCCGGTCCTTGACGGCGCCGACCTTGGCCTGGCGCGCCATCTTGTCGCTTTCGGCGTAGGCCTCGCGCAGCCCGGCTTCCGCCATACTGCCGATCCGGTCGATCATGTCGTCGGCCCCGGGCGCCGCTTCGGGCAGCGGGCGGGGTTCCTTGGCGCAGGCCTCGGCCAGATCGATGATCGCTTCAATAATCGGCTGGAAGGCCTTGTGGCCAAACGATACGGCGCCCAGCATGATCTCTTCGGATAGCTCGGATGCTTCCGATTCGACCATCAGCACGCCTTCGGTGGTGCCGGCGACGATCAGGTCCAGATCGGTATTTTCCATATCGTCGACGGTGGGGTTAAGGACATACTGGCCATCGATATAGCCGACCCGGCAGCCGCCGATGGGGCCCATGAAGGGCAGGCCGGAAATGGTCAGGGCCGCCGAGGTGCCGATCAGGGCGACGATGTCGGGGTTATTTTCCATATCGTGCGACACGACGGTGCAGATGACCTGGGTTTCGCACTTGAAGCCCTTCGGAAACAACGGCCGGATGGGCCGGTCGATCAGCCGCGAGGTCAGCGTTTCGTTGTCGCTGGGGCGGGCTTCGCGTTTCAGGAAACCGCCCGGAATTTTACCGGCGGCATAGGCTTTTTCAATGTAGTGGACGCCGAGCGGGAAAAAATCCAGCCCCGGCCTGGGCGTCCTTTCGCCGACCACCGTACACAGAACCTTGGTATCGCCGTAGGTGACGAGAACCGCACCATCGGCCTGGCGGGCGACTTTACCGGTTTCCAGAACCAGCGGGCGTCCGCCCCATTCAATTTCTTTTCTGAACTCTTTAAACATAACTTCCATCTATCCTTCAAATAAACAGAGGCGACCGCCTTAACGGCGGAGCCCCAGACGCTTGATCAGGCCCTCGTAACGGGCGCTTTCCTTCTTTTTCAGATAATCAAGCAAGCGTCGCCGCTGGCCAACCATCATCAGCAGGCCGCGGCGTGAGTGGTGATCTTTCTTGTGAATTTTCAGGTGTTCGGTCAGGTTGGTGATCCGTTCGCTAAGGATCGAAACCTGGACTTCCGGCGAACCTGTATCGCCTTCGGCGGTGGCGTATTCCTTGATAAGCGCCGCCTTGCGCTCAACGGTAATCGACATCGTGTACTCCTAAACAGTCTAGATATTAAAAACTCGCAGCGGCCGAATCTCGCCCCCTGCAATTCTGGTCAAGGCCACCAGTTTGCCATCCGCCATGGCGCGGTAGACCGCGTCGGGGTTTACTTTCCCCAGGGATGACCGGTTGGCCACGGGCAGGATCGCCACCGGCTGTCCTTGCCGCAAGCTTCGAGCCTCCGGTTGCGTCAGGGCCAGTGCCGGGATGTCGTCCAGCACGGTCTCGACGGCCAGCAGGCTGTCAACAAGCGGCGCACTATGCCCCAGGGTCTCCAGTTTATCCAGTGAAATCGCGCAGTTTTCGTCAAAAGGGCCGACGCTCAACCGCCGCAGCCTGGAAATATGGCCCAGCGTACCCAGTTTCCGGGCCAGATCACGGGCCAGGCCGCGCATATAGGCGCCTTTTCCCGAGACCACTTCGAAGCTGGCGTGATCGATATCGGGGATATCGACCAGCTCGAATTTTTCGATATGGATGGTCCGCGCCTTAAGTTCCACCGCCTGATTATTACGCGCCAGTTCATAAGACCGGCGGCCATTGACCTTGATCGCCGAATAGGCCGGCGGGGTCTGTTCGATGTCGCCCACGAAGGCGCCCAGCGCCGCCCGGATTTGCGCCTCGGCGGGGCGAACATCGCTGACGCCCGAGATCTCGCCCTCGGCGTCGTCGGTGGTTCGGCCCTGGCCCCAGCGCACCGTGAAACGATAGGACTTGACGCCATCCATGGCGTAGGAAACGGTTTTCGTCGCCTCGCCGAAGGCGACCGGCAGGACACCGGTGGCCATCGGGTCCAGGGTGCCGCCGTGACCGGCCTTGGCGGCGTTGAACATGCGGCGCACCTTGCCGACCACGGCGCTTGAAGTCAGGCCGGCGGGCTTGTCGACGATCAGCCAGCCGTGGATCGGATCGCCCTTGCGCTTACGCCCCATTGGGGTCTTCCCCATCGTCCGCCAGGTCGCGGGAAACCGCCGGCGAATGCAGCAGGGCGTCGATGTGGCCGGCTTCGTCGAACGAGCCATCGGCAAGGAAGGTCAGGGCCGGTACGGACCGCAAATGCACCCGTTCGGCCAGTTGATGGCGTAAAAAGGGCTGGGCCCGGGTCAGGGCGGCGATCATTTTCCCGGATTCGTCGCCACCGCCGTCGCGCTCAAGATTGCCGCCCAGCGGCACGCAGTAGACCGTGGCGTTGCGCATGTCGGGGCTGATCCGCACTTCGGTAATGGTTATGGCCCGGCCTATCAGGTCGGGGTCGCGCAGTTCCCCGCGCTCGATAATCCAGGCCAGCGTGTGGCGAATTTCCTCGCCGACCCGAAGCTGGCGCTGGCTCGGCGCCCGATTGTTGTGCTTGTTCATAACGGCGGCCTATAAGCTATTCAAGCTCGCGGGCGACCTCCTCGACATCGAAACATTCGATCCGGTCGCCGGGCTTCAGGTCATCGTATTTGGCGAACGCCATACCGCATTCGACCCCTTCCTTGACTTCTTTTACGTCGTCCTTGAAGCGTTTCAGTTGCGACAGTTCGCCTTCGTGAATGACCACGTCGTCGCGCAGCAGGCGGACCCGGGCGCCGCGCCTGACCATGCCCTCGCTGACCAGACAGCCGGCCACCTTGCCGACCTTGGAAACGGCGAACACTTCCTTTACATCGGCATAGCCCAGCAGGTTTTCGCGCACCATCGGCGCCAGCATTCCCGACAATACGTTTCTGGCGTCATCGATAAGGTCGTAAATAATCGAATAATAACGGATATCGATGCCATCGCGCTTGGCCATTTCACGCGCCTGGGGGTTGGCGCGGACATTGAAGCCGACCACGAAACCGCCGCTGGCGCCGGCCAGGGTGACGTCGGATTCGTTAATGCCGCCGACCCCGGCGTGCAGAATTCGCGCCTGGACCTCGTCGGTCGACATTTTCTCAAGCGCCGCCGAAATGGCCTCGACCGAACCATGGGCGTCGGCCTTGACGACCAGCGGCATCACCGAGGCCTCGCCCTGGCCAATTTTTTCGAACATCTGTTCCAGGGTGCCGCGAGCGGCGGCGGCGGCGCGTTTGTCGCGGGCCCGGCGCTGCCGGAATTCGGTGACTTCGCGGGCCCTGGCCTCGCTGTTGACGGCGGCCACTTCATCGCCGGCGGACGGCGTGCCGTTAAGCCCCAGGACCTCGACCGGCATCGCCGGTCCGGCATGTTCCAGGCGCTCGCCGTGATCGTCGACCATCGCCCGGACCCGGCCCCATTCCGAACCGGCGACGAAGATGTCGCCGCTGTTAAGGGTGCCCCGCTGGACCAGAATGGTGGCGACGGAACCGCGCCCGCGTTCGACCCTGGCTTCGATTATTACGCCTTCGGCGGCACGGTTGGGGTTGCCCTTCAGGTCCAGCAGTTCGGCCTGTAACAGGATAACTTCTTCAAGTTTGTCGAGGCCGCTGCGTTCCTTGGCCGAGACCTCGACGCTAAGAACTTCGCCGCCCATTTCCTCGACCACCAGGTCATGTTGCAGCAGTTCGGTGCGGACCCGTCCGGCGTCGGCGCCGGGCGTATCCATCTTGTTGATGGCGACGATGATCGGCACCTGGGCCGCCTTGGCGTGGGAAATCGCCTCGATTGTCTGGGGCATGATGCCGTCATCGGCGGCGACCACCAGGATGACGATGTCGGTCACCCTGGCGCCGCGCGAACGCATGTCGGTAAAGGCGGCGTGGCCCGGCGTGTCGATGAAGGTTATCTTGTCGCCGCCGGCCATCGTCACCTGATAGGCGCCGATGTGCTGGGTGATGCCGCCGGCCTCGCCCTTGGCGACATCGGTTTCGCGCAGGGCGTCAAGCAGCGATGTCTTGCCGTGATCGACATGGCCCATGACGGTAACCACCGGGGCCCTGGGCACCAGCGCGCCTTCTTCCACGTCGGCGTCGCCGATCAGGCCGATTTCGACATCGGATTCGCTGACCCGCCGGATGTTGTGGCCAAATTCGCTGACCACCAGTTCGGCGGTATCGGCGTCGATGATCTGGTTGACCGTGGCCATGACATCCATCTTCATCAGCGCCTTGACCACATCGGTCGAGCGTTCGGCCATGCGGTTGGCCAGTTCTTGGACGGTAATGGTTTCCGGGACAATCACCTCGCGGAGAATTTTCTTGCCTTCGCTCAGGACCTGGCGTTGCTTCTGTTTCTCTTTTTCCCTGGCCCTCTTGACCGATGCCAGCGAACGCGAACGCTCCTCGCCGTCGACCAGGGCCTCGGCAATTGTCAACTTGCCCGAACGGCGGCGTTTTTCACCGCGACGGGGCGGGGTCGGGCGTTTCGCCGCTTCCGCCGCCGGGCGCTTGGCGCGCGCCTTGCCGGTTTCCGTGGTACCGCCCTGTTCCGCCAATTTCAGTTTTTCCGCCGCCGCCGAAGCTTCGGCCTTGGCTTGTTCAGCGCGGGTTTTTTCTTCTTTCAGGCGGGTCGCTTCGGTCGCCGCCGCAGTTTCGGCCGGGCCTTCCTGTTCTTCCGGCACTTCCGGTTCGGCGGCTTTTTGCGCGGCCCTGAGCGCCTCTTCGGCGGCCTTTCTGGCGGCCTCTTCGGCGGCCCGCAGGCTGTCGGCCTCGGCGTCGTGCAGGGCGCGGGCGCGGGCCGCCCGTTCTTCGCTGGTCAGGTTGGAGGCGCCGGCCGGAGTTTCTTTCGGCTCCGGCTTGACCTCGACCGGGGCGATTTCCTCGGGCGGCAGCGAAAGATCGGGTTCGGCCGCCTTAACCTCGGTCATGCGCCCGGAATCGTTCTGGGCATAGGTTCTTTTCTTGCGGACCTCGACCTGGACCATTTTGGAACGGCCGTGCGAGAAGTTCTGCCGGACAGAACCCGATTCCACGGTCTTTTTCAGTTCCAGCTTGCCGGGACTGGAAAGGCCCAGGGTCTTTTTCTTTTTATCCTGTTCGGTGCTCTCGCTCATCGGTCTTCCGTTTCGTTAACGCGCCGCCGCAGCGGCAATAATTCCAGTTCCGGCGCTACCGCCGCAATCCCTTTAGGCGCCCGGCGTCGAGCCGCAGTTTCTCGGCCAGCCGACCCTTTGCCAGGACGGCGTGAACCGCCTTGTCCCGGCCAAACCCGGCGCCCAGTTCGGCGCTGTTCAGGCTGTCGACCAGCGCCGCCGTGGCCGCCATCGCCCTGGCCAGGGCCTGTATCTTCGCCCGCCCCTGGTCGGCGCCATCGCTGGCCGCCAGCAACACGCCGGCGCCCTTGCCGGATTTTAGCCAGGCTTCGACTTTTTCGAAACCGGCAACCGCCTGACCGGCGCGCCGGGCCAGGCCTATATGGTCCAGGCACCGTCGCACCAGCAGTTTTTCCACCCGCCCGGCCAGATCTTCCGGCACCTTGACCATCGCCCGCGCCGCCTTGGCAAAAAGATTTTTGGTACACGCTGTATGCACCATATCCCTGTCGGCACTCAACCAAATTCCCCGGCCCGGCAACTTTCCACCCAAATCGGCGACGATCCAGCCATCCGGATCGACCACGAAACGGAGCATTTCAAGCTTGTCGCGCCGCTCGCGGCTGGCGATACAACGCCGCTGTGCCGTCTTGTCGGTAGCGTGCTTTCCTGCCATTGCCCCGGGGCCGTTCCGACCTATCCTTCCGCCTCGCCGTCCGCGTCTCCGGCGGCGGGCTGTTCGTCGTCCTCGAACCAGTGCGCCCGTGCCGCCATGATAATTGTATCGGCCTGATCCTGGGCCATGGCGTCGGGCGGCAATATTTCGATCAGCTCGTCGCCGGCCAGATCGGCCAGATCATCGAGGGTCTTGACCCCGTTCTCGCCGATCGCGACCATCATCACCGGCGTCATGCCGTCGATGGCGGCGATATCGTCGCTGACGCCGAGTTCGACACGGCGTTCCGACAGCTTGGCGTCGCGCTGTTCCAGGAAATTCCGGGCCCTGGCCCGCAGTTCCTCGGAGATGTCTTCGTCGAAGCCCTCAATACAGACCAGGTCCTCGATCGGCACGAAGGCGACCTGCTCGACCGACGTGAAACCCTCGGTAACCAGCAGGTGGGCGATTACGTCATCGACGTCCAGGGAATCGATAAACAATTGCGAGCGGCTATGGAATTCCTCCTGCCGGCGTTCGGATTCCAGCGCCTCGGTCAGGATATCGATATCCCAGCCGGACAACTGCGAAGCCAGCCGCACATTCTGGCCGCGACGACCGATGGCCAGGCTTAACTGTTCGTCGGGAACGACGACCTCGATCTTGTTTTTTTCCTCGTCCAGGACGACCTTGGAGACTTCGGCCGGGGCCAGGGCGTTAACGATGAAGGTTGCGGGATCGGGCGACCACTGGATGATGTCGATCTTTTCCCCCTGCAATTCACCGACCACCGCCTGCACCCGCGAACCGCGCATGCCGATGCAGGGGCCGACCGGATCGATGCTGGAATCATGCGACAGCACGGCCATTTTGGCGCGCGAACCCGGATCACGGGCGACCGCCTTGATTTCGATGATGCCGTCATAGATTTCCGGCACTTCCTGGGTGAACAGCTTGGCCATGAACTGCGGGTGCGTGCGGGACAGGAAAATCTGCGGCCCACGGGGTTCTTCGCGGACATCGACAATATAGGCGCGGACGCGATCACCATTGTTGAAATGCTCGCGCGGGATCGATTCGTCGCGCCGCAGCAGCGCCTCGGCGCGGCCCAGATCGACGATGACGTTGCCGAATTCAACCCGCTTGACCAGGCCGTTGACGACTTCTCCGGTGCGGTCCTGATATTCCTTGAACTGGCGCTGCCGTTCGGCTTCGCGAACCTTCGAAACGATCACCTGCTTGGCGGTCTGGGCGGCGATGCGGCCAAAATCTATCGGCGGCAGCGGGTCAACCAGAAATTCGCCGATTTCGGCATCGGGTTTTTTCGCCCGCGCGGCGGCCAGCGTCGTCTGGGTTGTCTCGTTTTCTATTTCCTCGGCGACCTCGATATACCGGGCCAGGGTAATCTCGCCGGACTTGCGGTCAATATGGGCGCGGATGTCGTGTTCGTGGCCGTACTTGGAACGACCGGCCTTCTGGATCGCCTCTTCCATCGCTTCCAGCACTTCGTCCTGTTCGATGCCCTTGTCGCGGGCAACGGTTTCCGCCACCTGCAAAAGTTCCGGACGGGCGCGGACGGCGTCGGTTTTCGTCATCGTTTCGTTCATCGTTTTTATTTTCCCCGCGAAGCCGCGATCAATTCATCGCTTAGCAGCAGTTTAGCCTTGTTAATATCCTGGTACGGCAGTTCAAAAACGGCGTCGGCCATCTCGATGCTGACGATTCCTTGCCTAATTCCCTTCAGCCGGCCACGGAAGCGCTTGCGCCCGGCGATGGCATGGCCGGTCTGGGCCTTGATCTCGAAGCCGGCGAAACGCTCGAAGTCTTCTTCGCGGACCAGCGGTCGGTCGATGCCCGGCGAACTGACTTCCAGCGCGTAGGGGCCGGCAATCGGATCATCGACATCCAGCACGGCGGAAACATTGCGGCTTATCCCGGCGCAGTCGTCCACCGACATAACGCCGCCGTCTTTCCGTTCGGCCATGATTTGTAGCCGCGGCTGCCCGCCGTCGGAAAAATCGACCCTGACCAGATTAAAGCCCATGGCCTGAATGCCCGGCTCTATCAGGGCCTGGATCATGGCGTTTAGATCCATCCTTCTGTTCCCAAATACCGTTCCGAAAAAACAAATGGCGGGCCAAAGGCCCACCACATCAATTCTGTTCGATGCCGGGCCTGACCGAAAATCAAGTCAAGCCATGGTGCCCCGTATACACCTTATGGCGTTCCGGTGACAAGTTTTTTATATGCCGGGCAATTGTTCCCTTGTCCGGCGTCGGAAACGCAGGAATGTGCAGGTCGCGCCGCGCGCCAGGGCCTTTTGCTGGTACCGGGTGGGCACCCCGTCGCCGGGTCCGCGCCGCCAGTCGGCGGGGCGGCGGGCCAGCCACTGAAAGCTCCGGTGCGCGGTCAGGCGCTGCAACGCCCAGGCGACGTAGCCCGGATGATCGCTGGCGAACAGCAATTCGCCGTCATCCCTGAGCACCCGGGCCAGCCGGTCGAGATTTTCCGGCGTTATGAAGCGCCGTTTGTGGTGGCGCTTTTTCGGCCATGGGTCGGCGAACAACAGGAAGACGCGGCCAATTGCCGCCTCGGGCAGGGCGTCCAGCAGGGGCCTGGCGTCATCGTCATGAAGGCGGATGTTGGTCAGGCCTTCCCGGGCGATGACGCCCAGCACCTTGGCGACGCCGTTGATGAATGGTTCGGCGCCGATAAAACCGGTGTCCGGATTGGCCCGGGCCCGGGCCACCAGGTGTTCGCCGCCGCCGAAGCCGATCTCCAGCCACAGGTCGCTGACCGGCCCGGGGAAGGACCGGGCCGGGCGGGCGGGATCGGCGAGCCGCAGCTTCGGGAGCAGCTCTTCGACCAGCTTGCGTTGACCGGGCCGCAGGGGCTTGCCGAGGCGGCGACCGTGAAAATGTGACCGGAACCGGCCGTGTTCAGGATCGCCCACCGGCCCTCAGAACGCCGATTTCAGGCTGTCGATCAGGTCCGTGCGTTCCCATGAAAAGCCGCCGTCCGGTTCCGGCTCCCGACCGAAGTGGCCATAGGCGGCGGTACGGGCGTAAATCGGCCTGTTCAGCCTCAGGTGTTCGCGAATGCCGCGCGGCGACAAATTGACCATCTCGCACAATACGCCCGCCAGCTTCGCCTCGTCGACCCGGCCGGTGTCGTGGGTGTTGACGTAGACCGACAATGGCTTGGACACGCCGATGGCGTAGGCCAACTGGATAGTGCAGCCGTCGGCCAGGCCGGCGGCGACCACGTTTTTAGCCAGATAACGGGCCGCATAGGCCGCCGAGCGGTCGACCTTGGTCGGGTCCTTGCCGGAAAAAGCGCCGCCGCCGTGCGGGGCCGCGCCGCCGTAGGTATCGACGATGATCTTGCGGCCGGTCAGGCCGGCGTCGCCGTCCGGCCCGCCGATCACGAAACGACCGGTCGGATTGACGTAGAATTCATCTTCCGGGCACATCCAGCCTTCCGGCAGCACCGCTTCCACATGCGGCCGGACAATGTCGCGCACCTCGTCCTGGCTCAGGTCTTCCGTGTGCTGGGTCGAGACCACGACCGAGGCCGCACCGACCGGGCGGTCGTTCGCATAACGCAGGGTTACCTGGCTTTTGGAATCGGGCAGCAGGCCCGGCTCGGCCCCGGAATGACGGGCTTCCGCCAGCGAGCGCAGGATGGCGTGCGAATAATAGATCGGGGCCGGCATCAGCACATCGGTCTCGGTGCAGGCATAGCCGAACATGATGCCCTGGTCGCCGGCCCCCTCGTCCTTGTTGCCCGAGGAATCGACGCCCATGGCGATGTCGGCGGACTGGCCATGCAGATAGACATTGACATCCATGTCCCGCCAATGGAAACCGTCCTGTTCGTAGCCGATTTCCCGGACGCACTTGCGGGCGATTTCCTCCATGCGGGCGGCGTCAACCGCGCCCTGGTCATCGACCAGCGGCACCGGGCCGCGCACTTCCCCGGCCAGCACCACCCGGTTGGTCGTGCACAGCGTCTCGCAAGCCACGCGGGACTGGCCGTCGGCGCTTAGGAAGGCGTCCACGACGGCATCCGAAATGCGGTCGCTGACTTTGTCCGGGTGCCCTTCGGACACCGACTCACTGGTGAAAAGATAGTCAGATTTGGTCATGCTCGTTCCCTCCGATCAAAAAAACAACGTCCGACTGGACCGGGGGCTGGCAGTGACAGGCCCACTTAGCGCCTTTTTTATCGTGGTGGCAAGTCGTCCAAATCCATCCACGCCCGGCGCCGCAACGGTCGCCGGAACAGGATTTTTGACAATCTTTCGTGCATCGGTCAAGCCCAAGATGTTTCCGCCATCAAACGGAACTGTCCGACGGCGGAAAAACAGGCCGGGCCGCCCTTATTTTCCGGCCAGGGCCTTGACCAGTTCGAAGGTTCGTTTGCGGACTTTTGGATTTTCGATCTTGTAGTAGGCCCGCACCAGTTCCAGGGTTTCGCGGCGGGCCAGCGGGTTCGATCTCAGTTCCGCCTGATCCTGATCGCAGAAGCCTTCGGGGGCCAGACGACGGCCACGGGTGGCCACCGTTTTTTCGTTCATTTCCTCGAAAAAATATGACACCGAAACATCCAGGACACGGGAAAACTCATAAAGCCTGGAGGCCCCGACCCTGTTCGCTCCCCGTTCGTATTTCTGGATTTGCTGGAATGTCAGGCCGACCGCCCCCCCCAGTTTTTCCTGGCTGATGCCAAGCAGGGTGCGGCGCAATCGCAAGCGGGAGCCGACATGGATATCGACGGCGCGGGGTACGCCCAACAACGGGTCTGGCGAAGTTTTGCCCCTCGTGGGCGGTTTTTTCATGGCGGAAGCATTCATTAGGGTATTTCCGTTTTTGTTTTGCGGAAACCGATACTCGATCTCACGGGTGATTAATGTTGACTACACGCATATATTTTGTGACCGTTCGACGAATATTTCGCACTAACGGCAAAGGATCGTCGGCACGCATAAATATGTATGCTCTCCCAGTATGCGTATTCATACAATGTTATGCAAGCAGAAATACATATTCACATACCTATTTCTCATATTATGTCATGATAATCCGGCGATTACGACCCCTGGAAGCGCCCCACGGCCATGCCGGCGGCGCCAGTGACAAGCATCAACAACAGCGCCACGGCGTTGCCGAACCGGCCGAAAACCGTGCTGGACAAGGCTTTCGGCAGGGCGCTGTCGAGCGTCCCCTTGCGGCCTAAATCAAGGCGTTTTACGACTCTGCCATAGCCGTCGATAACCCCCGATATGCCGGTATTGGCGACCCTGACCAAGGGCAGGCCTTCTTCGACGGCGCGAAAACGGGCCGAATCGAAGTGCTGATAGGGGCCGGTGCTAAGGCCATACCAGGCGTCGTTGGTCAGGTTCAGTATCCATTGCGGCCGGTCGTTCGGGTCCACCACGTTGCCGGGAAAAATAACTTCATAGCAAATTAGCGGCGATACCGGCGGCAGGCCTTTCAGGCGCAGGGTTCGCGGACCCGGACCGGGGCTGAAATCGGTCGCGCCGACGGTCAGTTTCTCCATGCCGATAATTCCGCGGAACGGCATATACTCGCCGAACGGCACCAGATGGGCCTTGTCATAGGTGCCGACGATTTGACCGCCGCCGTCCAGGGCGTACAGGCTGTTCCATATCCTTAGGGTCTTTTCTTTTTTCAACGTGGAGCGCGGCGCCCCGGTTATGATCAGGCCGTCTTTCGGCGTCGATTCGGCAATCGCCTGACGCACGGCGGGGTCGTTCGAAAGATAATAGGTGGCCGCGGTTTCCGACCAGATCACATGCGTCGGCGGCGGCCCCTCGGCGACTGCGGCGCTCATTCGTATCTGTTCCTTCAAATTCGGAATGCGCAGGTCGTAACGCCATTTTTTGGTCTGTTCGATATTCGGCTGAACCAGCCGCAGGCGAACCCCGGGGACCGTGTTTTCGCCAATGGCGGCGGCCCCGGAAAGCCGCGCCGCACCACCGCCCCAGACCACCACAAGCAATACTGCGGCGCCGATGGTCGGCCCTGGCCCGCCGCCCCAGCGGTCATTCCGGGCCAGTGTCGCGGGCATGGCGGCGGTCACCACGGCGAGCAGGCTTAGCCCGTAAATGCCGGTAACCGCCGCCCCCTGCATCATGGCTTCGGACAGCGCCCAGCCACTGCCCACAAGGTTCCACGGGAACCCGGTCAATACCCAGCCGCGCAGCCATTCGGTAAAGGTCCAGAAGGCCGCGAACAGCAGCACCCTGCCAAGGCCGTTACCGGCATCCAGGCGCCGCGCCGCCAGTCCGGCCAGGCCGGGGAATACCGCCAGTCCGCCCGACAGGCCCAGAATGGCGAACGGAACCATCCAGCCAAAACGCCCGGCGTCGGTCAGCAGGGCGTTGGCGATCCAGTACAGGCCGACGGTAAAATAGCCGAAGCCGAACCACCATGCGGCGGCGAACGCGCCGCGCGATCCGGTCGCGCCGTATACCAGCCACAGCAGGCCGCAAAAGGCTGGCACCAGCAGGAACAAAAGATAGAACGGCGCCATCGCCAGGGCCGCCAGGGCGCCGAGAACAAAGCCCAGGCCGTATCGCCGGAACGCCGGCAGGCGTACCGTCGCCGCGTGCAGCCCGTTCACCACATCAGCCGTCATCGGAAACCGGCGTCAGGCCGCGCACCCGGAGCTTCTTGACCCGCCGGGGGTCGGCCTCGAGCACTTCGATTTCCATGCCCGACGGATGGTTGATCAGCTCGCCGCGTACCGGCACCCGCCCGGCCAGGGCGAATACCAGGCCACCCAGGGTATCTATATCTTCGTGTTCCTCTTCGCTGAAAATAGCGCCGAACCGGTCTTCCAGGGCCTCCATGGTGACCCTGGCATCGGCATACAGGGCGCCATCCTCCGATATGCTCATAACCGGCTCGTCGGTGCGGTCGTGCTCGTCCTCTATTTCACCGACGATTTCCTCGACCAGATCCTCGATGGTGACCAGTCCGTCGATGCCGCCGTATTCGTCGACCACCAGGGCCATGTGACAGCGCTTGGCCCGCATTTCCAAAAGCAATTCCAGGACCTGCATGGATGGCGGCACGAACAGCACCTTGCGGATAATATCCCCAAGCCGGAAATCCTGGTCCCGGCCGCGCCAGGCCAGGACATCCTTGATGTGAATCATGCCGATCGCGCCGTCCAGGGTCTCGTCGTAGACCGGCATCCGGGAATGGCCCTCGCTGGTGATAAGCTCGATCAGGTCGGCCAGCGAGGTACCGGCCTCGACGCCGACAATATCGGCCAGCGGCACCATCACGTCATGGATCGTGCGGCCCTTCAGTTCCAGAATATTGGCCAGCAGCAGGCGTTCCTCGTCATCGATGGGAACTTCCGTCTCGTCCCGTTCATCGATCAGTTCTTCGAGTACATTACGGGCCGAACTTTCGTCACCCTTGCGCCATATAAGGCCGCGCAGCCAGTCCAGAATACCATGCGGCGGGGCGGCATCGTGGCGCTGGGCCGGTTTTGCGAACGGGTCATTCATGGCGGCGACATCCCGTTTTGCCGGGGCCCGGCTGCGTCCGGGGTATCCCGATAAGGGTCGGCCACCCCCAGCCCTTCAAGAACGGCGCGCTCCAGCGCCTCCATGCGTTCGGCCCCGGCCTCTTCGATATGGTCGTGGCCAAGCAGATGCAGTACGCCGTGGACAACCAGATGGGCAAGATGATCGACCACGGCCTTGCCCTCGTCGCCGGCCTCGCCGACGGTGACGCCGAAGGCGATGACGACATCGCCCAGCGATACCGGCCCGGTCCCGTCCGGATGGGGGATCTGGACGCCATCGCCGTCCACGTTGGCGAACGACAGCACGTTGGTCGCCCGGTCCACGGCGCGATAATCGCGGTTCAGCCGCCGCACCTGCCGGTCGTCGGCCAGGACGATGCTGACTTCCGCGCCGCCGCCATGGGCCGCGCCCGCGCCATCGTAGGCCGCCGTGGCCGCCAGCCGGCAGCGGTCTTCCACGTCCGGTATTCCGGCGAGCCAGTCGCGGCATAAAAACGAGACGTCGATATCAAGCTGTTCAGGCATCATTATCCGTTTTGGCGACGCTTTTTTCGTAGCGGGCCGAAGCCTTGCGCCGGGCCTCTTCACTATCGTAGGCCCGGACGATTCGGGCCACCAGATGATGGCGCACCACATCATCGTCGGTAAAATGCTGAAACGCCACGCCCTTGACCCGGTCCAGAATTTCATAGGCGTCGCGCAGGCCCGAACGGGTGCCGCGCGGCAGGTCGACCTGGCTCAGGTCGCCGGTCACCACCATGCGGGCGTTTTCGCCCAGCCGGGTCAGGAACATTTTCATTTGCACGGCGGTGGTGTTTTGCGCCTCATCCAGAATGACAAACGCGTTGGCCAGGGTCCGGCCACGCATGAAGGCCAGGGGGGCCACCTCGATCTCGCCGCTTTCCAGCCGCCGGACAACCTGTTCGCCGGGCAGCATATCGTGCAGGGCGTCGTACAGCGGGCGCAGATAGGGATCGATTTTTTCCCGCATGTCACCGGGCAGGAAACCCAGTTGCTCGCCGGCCTCGACCGCCGGGCGGGTCAGGATAATGCGGTCGACATCGCCGCGAACCAGCCGTTCGACCGCCTTGGCGACGGCCAGATAGGTCTTGCCGGTGCCGGCCGGGCCGAGGCCGAATACCAGTTCATTTTTGTCTATCGCCCGCAGGTAGTCGGCCTGGGCCGGCGAGCGCGGCGAAATTCGCCGTTTTTTGGTTTTTACCTCGATATCGGCGTCGGCGATATCGCCGTTAACCTGGGTCGTCATGCGCAGTATCGCATCGACCTCGTCGCGGGTCACGCTCAGGCCCTTTTCCAGGCGGGCGTACAGTCCGCTCAGGGCGGTGCGGCCGGCCTCGATGGCGGCGGTTTCGCCGTACAGCGTGATTTCGTTGCCGACCGCGTGAACGCCGATTCCAAGGTGGGCCTCTATCCGGGCCAGATGGCAATGGTGCGAGCCGAACAATTGCAGCGCCAGACCATTGTTTTCAAAGGTCATTTTGGTGCTGTCACTGGCCGTGTCATGCAGGCTGTGCGGCTTGGTGGGGGGGGTCAAGCGGCGGCCCCCTTGTCGGCGGCGGCCAGAACGGCGGACAGGCTGTTGGTCGATGCGTTTTCGATGTACAGGTCGGCGATGGTTCCGAATGTGTCGTCCGGCGCGGTAACGTGCACCGCCTGCATATAGGGGCTGCGGCCGACCATTTGCCCCGGATGACGGCCCCGCCGGTCCAGCAGCACCGGCATTGTCCGGCCGATACAGCTTTTATTGAAGGCGGCCTGTTGTTTGCTCAAAAGTTCCTGTAGCCGGGCCAGGCGGCTATCCTTGAGCGCCGCGTCGATCTGGCCGTCCAGCGCCGCCGCCGGGGTTCCCGGCCGGGGGCTGTATTTGAAGGAATAAGCCTGGACGAAGCCGATCCGCTCGACCAGGGCCAGGGTTTGCTCGAAATCGGCGTCGGTTTCGCCGGGGAAGCCGACGATGAAATCCGACGACAGGGCAATATCCGGACGGGCCCGGCGCAGCCGGTCGGTCAGGGCCAGGTAATCGTCCGACGTGTGCGCCCGGTTCATGGCCCGCAACACGGTATCGGACCCCGACTGCACCGGCAGGTGCAGGAACGGCATCAACTGCGGCGTGTCGCGGTGGGCGGCGATCAGTTCGTCGTCCATGTCGGCGGGATAAGATGTGGTGTAGCGAATGCGTTCGATGCCGGCGATCGCCGCGACGGCGCCGATCAGCCGGCCCAGTCCCCACTGGGCGGGGTCTTTTCCATCCGGTGTCGCGCCGTGGTAGCCGTTGACGTTCTGGCCCAGCAGGGTGATTTCACGGGCGCCGAGACCGGCCAGATGCCGGGCCTCGGCCAGCACGTCGGCGACCGGCCGGGAATATTCCATGCCGCGGGTATAGGGCACGACGCAAAAGGCGCAAAACTTGTCGCAGCCTTCCTGCACGGTCAGAAACGATGATGCGCCATCGACGGCGCCGGGCTCCGGCAGGTGGTCGAATTTGGCTTCCGGCGGGAAATCGGTGTCCAGCACGGCGCCGCCGGACCGCGACAGGCGGGCCACCAGCAGCGGCAGGTTATGATAGGCTTGCGGCCCGAACACCATATCGACATAGGGTGCCCGGCGCAGGATTTCCTCGCCCTCGGCCTGGGCGACACAGCCGGCGACGGCGATAATCATGCCCTCGCCGGCGGCCTCCCGGCGGCGCTTGACAAGATTGATGCGGCCCAGTTCCGAATAGATTTTTTCCGCCGCCTTCTCGCGGATATGGCAGGTGTTGAGGATAACCATATCGGCGGCCTCGACGCGATCCGTCGGATCATAACCCAGCGGCGCCAGCACATCGGCCATGCGCGTCGAATCATAGACGTTCATCTGGCAGCCGTAGGTTTTGATATGAAGCTTCCGGCGCGGGGACATTACGCCGGAATGGCCAGAAACGCCGCGAGGCGCGTCATCACCCTGTAGCTTGTGTTCATGCGTTCGGTCGAACCCTTTATGCCTTACATGCGTAAGTCTATCGTGTATTTCCCGAAAATGGTAGCGCCAGGGTCTACTTCTTATCGTTTTCCGAATCAAGGGCGACACCGTAAAGTTCCAGGCGGTGGCCGACCAGTTTCAGCCCGTGGCTGCGGGCGATACGATTTTGCAGCGCCTCTATTTCGGCGTTCTGGAATTCGATAACCTTGCCGTTTTGAATGTTAATCAAATGATCGTGATGGTCTTCGGGCATTTCTTCGTAGCGCGACCGGCCATCGCCGAAATCGTGCTTGTCCAGAATATCGGCCTCTTCAAACAGGCGAACCGTGCGGTAGACGGTGGCAATGCTGATTTTGGGGTCCAGGCGGGAAGCCCGCACATACACTTCCTCGACATCGGGATGGTCGCCGGAATCCGAAAGCACCCGGGCGACGACCCTGCGTTGACCGGTCATTTTCATGCCTCTGTCCACGCACAGTTGCTCAATGCGCGACGGCTTATCCATTGCCGGCTATTTCTTTCTGATCTTGCCCGGCTTCCTGCCCAGGCCAATTTTCTTGGCCAGGGCGGAACGGTGCTTGGCGTAATTGGGGGCCACCATGGGATAGTCGGCGGCCAGTTCCCAACGCTCGCGATATTCTTCCGGCGTCATGTTATAGGCCGTCTTGAGGTGGCGTTTCAGCATTTTCAATTCCTTGCCGTCTTCCAGGCAGACAATATAGTCAGGGAATATCGATTTCTTGATAGGCACCGCCGGGCGCGGACGTTCCGCCGCCGACTGGTCGCTTCCGATCGTCGCCAGGGTCTTGTAAACTTCCAGGATGACGTTGGGCAAATCGGCGATGGCGACGGCGTTGTTGCCGACGTGGGCGGAAACAATTTCCGTGGTCAGCTCCAGAAGCTCCATGGTATTCGGATTTTCAGTCATTTTAAAATATTCCCGGCGTTTGAAGGTTTCGATACTATATAATTACCATGTAGCGATCTATCAAGGTAATAACATGAATAAAAACAACCTAAGTACAAGCGCCGATGAAGGCGTGAATATCACCCATCATTTGGACATTACGCCGGAAACGTGCCCTATGACGTTCGTGCGCACCAAGCTGATGATCGAAGAAATGGCTCCCGGCGAACTGGCCGAAGTTCGCCTGAAGGGCGCTGAACCGCTGGAAAACGTGCCCAGATCGGTTGCCGACATGGGCCATTCGGTGCTGTTGCTGGAAGCCGTGAACGGGGGCGGCGCCGAACGCGGCGTGTTTCGGCTGCTGATTAAAAAAAACTGAGGCCGTTACTTTTCGATTATTTCAAAAACCATTATATGGCCGTCCACGGGGCCGTGCCGCCGCCGGTAATAACCGGGCCGCGCCCCGCATGTTTTGAAGCCGTGCGTCCGGTAAAAATCAATGGCCGCCGGATTATCGGCGGCGACCTCAAGAAAAATCCGCGCCCCGCCGTCCGCCGCCCGGTCGATTGTCCGTTCAAGAAGCGCCGTCGCGACGCCCTGACGCCGGGCCTTGGGAATGACGCCGATGGTGATAATCTCGGCCTCGTCGGCGGCCAGCCGAGCCAGCACGAACCCGACCGGGTTATCGTCGCGCCCGGCGATAAAGGCGAAGGCGCCGGGCATGGCGAGAAGGGCGGCGACGGACCCGGCGTTCCAGGACGTTCCCGCTTCCCGCCCGAAACAGGCCCCGTGCAGGGTAGAAATAACGGCGGCATGGCCGGGACCGGCGGCGATCAGGCCGGTCACGGTCGCAACCGGCCACCATGGCGGGGCAGCTTGGCGTCGGGCGGGCGCAGGTAAAGCGGCAGGGGCGGGTCCACGGCCTGGCCCGGTTGCCAGCGCCCGGCGGCGATTTCGGCCAGGCGGGCCGCATCCGGCAGGCCCGGCGCCGCGGCGGCCCGCGCCGCGATGCCGGCGGCGGTCAATATTTTCATGGCGGTTGCCGTGGCGTCGCCGACGACCGTCAGGGGGGCCGCCTCGGACTGGGTGCCGGCCACTTGCGGCAGTTCCTCGGGCGTTGCCGCCTGCGGGGGGCCCAACGGTTGATGGCGGGGGTCGAACTTCTGAACGTAAAAATCGCTCCGCTTGGTATCAAGGGCCACCAGCAACTCACCGACGATCCGGTCGCTTTCGACATTGCGGGCGATGACCTCGGTGGTATCGACGCCCAGGCACGGCAAGCCCGCCGCCAGCGCCATGGCGCGCGCCGTGGCCAGGCCGATGCGCAGCCCGGTGAAGGCGCCCGGCCCCCTGGTCACGGCGATCAGGTCGAGCCCGGCGGCGGTGGTTTGCGCCGCCGCCAGCACCTGCCCGACCATCGGCAGCAGGGCCTCCGCCTGACCCCGCGCCATGGCTTTTGAACTTTGGGCGGCGATGCCGCCGTCCCGCCAAAGCGCCACCGAACATCCCGCCGTCGCCGTATCCAAAGCCAGTATTCGCATGTTCGCCTTCAAAATGATTGCTTGCACCAAAGAACCCATTTGTTAGTGCAACCGGGTTTTACGGGTTATACTGTACCCGGCAAGGCAACACAGAAAAAACTATGACCTCATCGAGTCTCGTCGAACTGGCCCGCGACAGCCACGATATCGACCTGCAACTGGCCTATGCGGGCCCCGACAACTTTACCGGCGCCCCGGTTTACCGCCGGGCCGGTGCCTATTTGCACCGCGATGCCGCCACCCTGCTGGTCCGGGCCATCGATCTGGCGGCCCGTCAGGGCTGGCGATTTCAGATTTTCGATGCGTTCCGACCGTCCGAGGCGCAGTGGAAGCTGTGGAAGCATACCCCTGATCCCGAATTTCTGGCCGACCCCAACCGGGGTTCGCCGCATTCCCGTGGCGTCGCCGTTGACCTGACCCTGATGGATCGGGATACCGGGATGGCGCTGGACATGGGTACCGGGTTTGACGCCTTCACCCCGCTTTCCCACCACGCCAACACCGATATTTCACCGGGCGCCCAGCAAAACCGCTACCGTCTGCTTGGCCTGATGACGGCGGCGGGCTGGGATTGCTACATGAACGAATGGTGGCACTACCAGATGTTCGAATCCAGACAATATGCGGTCCTGCACGACGCCGACGCGCCGCGTTCCATGATGACCGAACAGGCCGGCCCATGACGCGGTTATACCAAATTGCAGGAAGAATGACCCATAGAGATCGCCACAGCAGTGTATTACTGGCGCTGCTCGGGATTCTTGTCTTGCCGCTGCTGGCCGTTCCGTCGGCGCTGGCGGCGAATTCCGCGGTGATCCTGATGTATCACCGTTTCGGCGAAAGCGACTATCCCTCGACATCCATCTCAATCGCCCGGTTCGAGGCCCATCTGGCGGAACTTAAACGGGGCGGCTACCGGGTCATGGCGCTGCCCGATATCGTCAACGCCCTGAAAAACGGCACCCCCCTGCCCGACCGGGCCATCGGCATAACCGTCGATGACGCCTACCTGTCGGCCTATACCGAGGCCTGGCCCCGGCTCAAGGCCGCCGGTTTCCCCCTGACCCTGTTCGTCGCCACCGACCCGGTCGATGACAGCACCCGCCGCTACATGAGCTGGCGGCAGATTGCCAGGCTCAAGGCGGAAGGCGTCACCATCGGCTCGCAGACGGCCAGCCACCTGCATATGGCGGCGGCGACGGCGGCGGCGAACCGCCGCGACCTGGAAAAGGCGAAAGGCCGGTTTATCGCCGAGATCGGCGCCGCCCCCGAACTGATCGCCTACCCCTATGGCGAGGCCGGGTTGAAGGTCATGGCGATGGCCCGGGCCGACGGCTTCGTGGCCGGTTTCGGGCAGCATTCCGGGGTCGCCGGGAAGTATTCCAACATGTATTACCTGCCCCGGTTCGCGCTTAACGAAAAATACGGCGGGCTTGACCGCTTCCGCCTGATCGTCAACGCCCTGGCCCTGCCGGCGGTCGATATAACCCCCGCCGATCCCCGGCTGGGACCCGGCGATGAAAATCCGCCGGCAATCGGCTTCACGCTAAGGGGCGGCGTTTCGGGGCTGTCGAAAAATGCGCAAAACCTGTCGTGCTTCGTTTCCAGCGAAGGCAAGGTTTCGATTACCCGGCTGGGCGGCGAGGATGGCGGCGACGTGCGCATTGAAGTGCGCATGAACAGGCCCATGCCGCCGGGGCGGACCCGCATGAACTGCACCATGCCGGCGGGCGAAGGCCGCTGGCGCTGGTTCGGACGGCAGTTTTTCGTCGATAAATAGGCCGGATTACCGGATTATATGGTCGGCCCGCCCTTGCCGCCGTCCAGCCGGGCGTCGTCCAGCCGTTGCAGGTTGTTGGTGTCAATCAGGCCGCGCAAGGATTCGACATAAACCGGGCCGCGCTCGGAATAGGCGGTCAGCCGCCCGGCCAGCACGCGCCCGTCCAGCGGCGCACCCTGCCGGCGAATGACGGCGCGGGTCTTGCGGAAACCCCGATAGGCGCGATGGGTATTCAGGTTCAGCGCATAGGCGCGCACCGAATCGGTCAGGCTGGCGAAGGCCCTGACCCGGTGTTTCTTGTCGGCATCGCGATTTTTAGGGATCAGGCCGCCGCTTTGGCTGAAAGTCCATTGGCCGAAAATGGCGTTGCCTTCGCGCACGTAGCGCGATGTGCCCCAGCCGCTTTCTTCCGCCGCCTGGGCCAGCGCCAATGATGGCGGGATAATGTCCACGCGGCTTATCAGGGCGTCGATATCGGCCACCGTATCGCGCCGCTTGACGCGATAGCGTTCGGTCATGACATCCAGCCACAAGCGATCCGCGGCATCCGGCTTATTGCCAAGCCGGACCCGGAAGCGCAGTTTCCACAAGCGTTTGCGGTCGGCCAGGATTTCTTCGTTAACCTGCAGCACCAGCGGCAGCACCGAGCCGAAAAACAGCGCCTTGCGTTTCTTGTTTTCCGGGACCATGGCCAGATCCTTGGGCAGCGACGCCAGAAACAGCCGCGGTACCGTCCGTTCGCCGGCGATGACTTTTTCGAAATGGTAGCCGATGGCGCCGAAAGCGGCGGAAAGGGCGCGGGCGGTGCCGCCGATGGCCCCCGAGGCGGTGGCGAATTCCGGCAGTTCGGAATCGATTGCGGCCTTCAGGAAGCGGCCCTGCTCGGGCAGGGCGAGCGGTTCGGCGTCTCGCAGCGCCAGGCGCGGCGAACTGGCGCGCGACGGCGGCTCGCCCGCCGGCGGATTAAAGGATGCGGTTATCACCAGGATCGCGGCAAAGGCCGCCATCAAGGCTAAGGCGATGCGTTCAAAATTCATTTGTAATCAATAGGCCGGATTATGTAGCGAAAATCGTCCCGGATTTTGTCCATCCGCCACTTGTCCGACCGTGTCCCACCCGTTTTAAAAACCCATTTAATACTAAATAAAGGTAAAAAAACCAATAACACCACAAATTATAGTGCCCCACGTGTTTTGGTAGTCTCGGGAGAGCTATGGCCGGCTACGGTGCGAATAATAGTAAAGGCCGGGGCCGGTTGCCATGGTTAATTGCCCCCGGCGATGCAGGGCGGGTATGTCGATGATGCAGGGATGCAACAGGGCAAAAAAAAGCCCTTAAGAATCAACGGCCCTTTTATTCAGGGTGAAAATAATCGCAAAAAAAAGCCGATTTATCCACCGGGCGGGCGGTTCTTCAGGTTGTTGTAAGGTTTTTATGCTTCGCGGACTTCCAGGACCTCGGGAATATAGTGCTTGAGCATGTTTTCGACACCGCTTTTCAGCGTCATCGACGAAGACGGGCAGCCGGAGCAGGCCCCCTGCATGCGCAGGTAGACGATGCCGCTTTCGAAGGATTGAAAAATGATATCGCCGCCGTCCTGGGCCACCGCCGGGCGGACCCGGGTATCCAGCAGTTCCTTGATCTGGGCCTCGATGCTGCCGTCGTTGGCGTCGTCGTCATCGTCCTGAGCGCCCTCAATCACCGCCTTGCCGTCGGTGAAGTGTTCCATGATCGCGCCCAAAATCATCGGCTTCATGGTTTCCCATTGCCGGTCGTCCGCCTTGGTCACGGTGATGAAATCGCCACCCAGAAAAACGCCCTCGACGCCATCGGTTTCAAACAGCCGCACGGCCAGCGGCGAACGGGCCGCCATTTCCGCCGTCGTAAAATTGGCGGTGCCGGCCCGGCCCATGACATCGCATCCGGGGATGAATTTAAGGGTCGACGGGTTGGGCGTGCCTTCGGTCTGGATGAACATGGTATGGCCTTTACGTTCTTGTGGCGTATCTGAAAAAAACTCTGGCCCAATAAATGGGGCCTCGGGCGAAAAATATCAAGGCCCGTTCACGGTTTCAGGAAGCCGACCGTATCCTTGACTTCGGCCAGCACCGGTTCGGCCAGGGCCCGGGCCCGCCTCGCCCCGTCGGCCAGCACCCCTTCCACATAGCCGGGATCGGCCATCAGGCGGCGCATTTCATCCTGAATGGGGGTCAGTTTGGCGACCGCCAGGTCGGCCAGATGCTGCTTGAAGGCGGAAAACTGCCGACCGCCGAATTGACCGCAGACAGCGGCGATTTCGCTATCGGACAGGGCGGCGTAGATGCCCATCAGGTTGGCCGCTTCCGGGCGGCCCTCGAAACCCTTGGGGCTGTCGGGCAGGGGGTCGGGGTCGGTCTTGGCCTTGCGGATTTTCCTGGCGATGGCCTCGGCGCTGTCGGTCATGGAAATGCGCGACAGGCCGGACGGGTCGGATTTGCTCATTTTTTTAGTGCCGTCGCGCAGCGACATTACCCGGGTGGCGGCGCCGAAAATCAGCGGCTCGACTATGGGGAACAAATCGGTCTTGAAATCATTGTTGAATTTCTGGGCGATGTCGCGGGTCAGTTCCAGGTGCTGTTTCTGGTCTTCGCCGACCGGCACATGGGTGGCCTTGTAAAGCAGGATATCGGCGGCCATCAGGTTGGGATAGGCGAACAGGCCGACCGATACGTTCTCGCGGTTTTTACCGGCCTTTTCCTTGAACTGGGTCATCCGGTTAAGCCAGCCCATGCGGGCCACGCAGTTGAAAATCCAGGCCAGTTCGGCGTGCGCCGTCACTTGTGACTGGTTGAACAGGATATGGGCCTTGGCGTCGATCCCCGAAGCCAGCAGGGCGCAGGCCACCTCGCGGGTGCTGGCGCGCAACCGGTCCGGTTCCTGCCAGGCGGTGATGGCGTGCATGTCGACGACGCAATAAATGCAGTCGTAATCATCCTGCAGGCGGACCCAGTTGCGGATGGCGCCCAGGTAATTGCCCAGATGAAGGTCGCCGGTCGGCTGCACCCCGGAAAAAATTCTGCTCATGGTGTTATCCACTTGTTGGGAACGGCGGATTTATGGGGCCTATGGGCCCGCCGGTCAAGGGATCATGCCTTTCAATTCGCCCAGCCGCGCCGCGCCGCTTAACTGGGCCAGCGCCGCGAAAGCGGCGAGCCCGCCGGCCACCAGCAGGCCCAGCGCGACGGCCCGTTCAAGCTCGCCGCCGGCCAGCATATCGGCCGCCAGGCCGGTCGCCAAATACAGCGCCAGGCCCATGCCGGCGCTGGCCGCGATGGTTCGCGGCAGCCGGCCCAGCAGGCGGGCGTCCATGGTGAAGTGCCCGCGCCGCCACAGCACAGCCGCCATCGTCGCGGCGTTTAGCCAGCTTGAAACGACGGTGGCGGCGGCGATTCCCAGGTGCAGGAACGGCCCCATCAGGATCAGGTTAAGCGCCAGGTTAACGATCAGGGCGGCGATCGATATCTTGACCGGCGTCGCGGTGTCGCCGCGGGCGAAAAAGCCCGGCGCCAGGGCCTTGACCAGCACATAGGCGGGCAGCCCCAGCGCGTAAATGGCCAGCGCGGCGGCGGTGGCGGCGGTCTGTCCGGATGTGAATTGACCGCGTTCGAACAGTACGGCGATGATCGGCCCGGCCAAAATCATCAGGGCGGTGGCGGCGGGCAGGGTCATCAACATGGTAAATTCGACCGCCCGGTTCTGGCTGCGGGCCGCCGCCGCCGCGTCGCCGGCCTTGATCTGGCGCGACAACAGGGGCAACAGCGCCGTGCCGACGGCGACGCCGACGACGCCTAAGGGCAATTGATTTACTCTATCTGCGAAAAACAGGTATGAAATCGACCCTTCCGGCAGTAAAGAGGCGATTATGGTGTCGATCAGCAGGTTGATCTGATAAATCCCGGCGCCCAGCGCCACCGGCAACGCCCGCACCAGCAACAGCCGCACATCATCGGTCAGTCTGGGCCGTGGCAGGCGCAGGGCCATCCGGTTGCGGCGGCACTGCGCATACAGCCAGACAAACTGCACGATCCCCGCCCCGAACACCCCCCAGGCCAGGGCGTGGGCCGGCGTCGCGGTCAATGACGACAGCCCCAGCAGCGCCCCGATCAGGCAGATATTAAGCAGGATCGGCGTCGCCGCGGCGGCGGCGAAGCGGCCCAGCGAATTCAGCACCCCGGCCAGCAGCGAAACCAGTGAAATAAACAGCAGGTAAGGGAAAGTAATGCGGGTCAGTTCGATGGCCAGGGCGAACTTATCCGGATTTTCGCGAAATCCCGGCGCGAACGCGGCCATCGCCCACGGCATGGATATCTCCATGACGACCACGAAAACAAGCAGCGACCACAGCAGCACCGCCAGGGCCTGATCGGCGAACTTCCTGGCCGCCGCCTCCCCCCGGTCTTCCAGAATCCCCGCAAAAATAGGCACGAAGGCCATATTAAACGCCCCCTCGGCAAACAGCCGGCGGAACAGGTTGGGAAATTTGAAGGCCACGAAAAACACATCGGCCAGCCCGCCGGCGCCCAGCGTCGCGGCGATCAGGATATCGCGGGCGAACCCGAACAGACGGCTGACCATGGTCAGCGAGCCGACGGTGGCGATGGAACGCAGTAAGGCCATGGCGAATGTCTAACCGCTAAACAGGGCGCTGAAAAGGCGCGAGTTCATTAGAGTCACGCCCCGCAAGCGCCGGGCGCAACTCCTTAATGGGCGGCGATGGCGTCGAGCAGTGCCTGGCGCACCTGCTCCAGCTTGCCCTCGTGTTCCACTTTCAGGCCGAATATGTCCTTGACGTAGAAGACATCGACGACCCGCTCGCCGTAGGTCGAAATATGGGCGCTGGCGATTTGCAGGCCGCTGCCGGTCAGCGCCGCCGTAACGTCGCTAAGGAAACCCAGGCGGTCGCGGCCATTGACTTCGATCACCGTGAACTTGCCGCTGGCGTTGTTGTCGATCAGCACCCTTGGCGGCACCTTGAACACCCGGGTGCGGCTGGGCATGGCGCGGGACCTGGCCTTTTTCAATTCGCGGCCCGGTTGCAGGTCGCCCGACAGCGCCCCCTCGATCCTTTCTTGCAGGCGTTTCAGGCCGGTGCGGCCGGTGAACGGGCCGCCGTTCGAATCCTGAATCCAGAAGGTGTCCAGGGCCATGCCGTTGGCCATGGTGGCGATTCGGGCGTCGACGATGGCCGCCCCCGACAGCGACATCGCCCCGGCGATGCGGGCGAACAGGCCGGGGTGGTCGTGGCTGTAGATGATCACCTCGGTAACGTCGTTTTCTTTATCGACGCAGCATTCGATCACGGTGTCCAGGCCTTCATCGGCGGCCTTTTTCATCAGTCCGGCGTGGCGCTCGTGGGCGTCGCAGTCATAACCCAGCCAGTAATCGTCGTAACCCCTGGACAACTGCGCGTCGATTTCTTCCGGGTTCCAGTCCCGCAGGGCCCGGGCCAGTTCCGCCTTGGCGTTTGCGACCCGCTCGGCGCGGTGTTCGCCCGGCGCGCCGCCGGCCATCATTTCCTGGGCGCGGTAATAAAGCCCGCGCAGCAACGCCGCCTTCCAGCCGTTCCACACCGTCGGTCCGACCGCGCGGATATCGGCGACGGTCAAAATCAGCAGCAGCCGCAGGCGTTCCGGCGACTGCACGACGGCGACGAAATCGCTGATGGTTTTGGGGTCTTCGATCTCGCGCTTGAAGGCGGTGTTGCTCATCAGCAGGTGGTGCCGGACCAGCCAGGCGACGGTTTCGCATTCCCAGTCATTAAGGCCGAGGCGCGGACACAGCCGCATCGCCACCTTGGCCCCCAGTTCGGAATGATCGCCGCCCCGGCCCTTGGCGATATCATGCAGCAGCACGGCCACATAAAGGGCGTTGCGGGACTGCACCTCGCCGACTACCGAACTGGCCACCGGGTGGTCGTCTCTCAGGCGGCCCCGTTCGATCCGCGACAGGATGCCGATGGCCCGGATAGTGTGTTCGTCGACCGTGTAGACGTGATACATGTCGTATTGCATCTGGGCGACGACGCGACCGAAATCGGGCACGAAGCGGCCCAGCACACCGGCTTCGTTAAGCCGCTTCAGGCTGGTTTCCGGATCCTTTTTCGAAGTCAGGATTTCCATGAAGGTGCGGTTGGCGCCGGCGTCGTCGCGCATCTCGGCGTCGATCAGGCGCAGGCTCTGGGTAACCAGCCGCAGGGCCCGCGGGTGAATGTCCAGATCGTTGCGCTGGGCCTCTCTGAACAGCCGCAAAAGCTTGATCGGCTGGTCTTTGAAATCATCATCGCCGCTGACCGTCAGGCGCTGGCCATCCAGCCTGAAGCCGTCGATATCTAATTTCCTGAAAGTAAACCGGGGCAACCGGAAGCGCCGCTTCTTGTGATCGGCTTCAAGCACCGCGCACAGGATGCGGGTCAAATCGCCGACATCCTTGGCGATCAGGAAATAATGCTTCATAAACCGCTCGACGCCGCGGGCGCCGGCCCGGTCGGCATAGGCCATGCGCTGCGCCAGTTCGCCCTGCACATTGAAGGTCAGCCGTTCTTCCGCCCGCCCGCTCAGATAGTGCAGGTGGCAGCGCACGGTCCACAAAAAGTTTTCCGCCTTGGCGAAGCGGCGGGTGTCGCGCCGCGTCAGCACTCCCTTATCGACCAGTTCGGGAACGCTCTGCACCCGGTACAGATACTTGGCGATCCAGTACAGTGTTTGCAGGTCGCGCAAGCCGCCCTTGCCCTCTTTGACGTTGGGTTCCAGCACATAGCGGGTATCGCCCAGCCGGTCGTGCCGGGCATCGCGTTCGGCCAGTTTGGCATCGACGAAATCGGCGGCGTTGCCGCTCGCCGTATCGGCCAGGTATTTTTTGCGAAAGTTACCGAACAGCTTGTCGTCGCCCCACAGCCAGCGGGCCTCCAGCAGCGAGGTGCGGATGGTCAGGTCGCCCCGCGACAGCCGGATCGCCTCGTCGATGGAGCGGGTCGCATGGCCGACCGTCAGGCCCAGGTCCCACAGCATGTAAAGCATGTATTCGATGATCTGCTCGGTGCGCGGGGTGCGCTTGTAGGGCAGCAGAAACATCAGATCGATATCGGAAAACGGGGCCAGTTCGCCGCGCCCGTAGCCGCCGGTGGCGACGATGGAAAGCTGCTCGCCGGTGGTCGGGTTGGCGACCGGGTAGACATATTCGATGGTCACGTCGTAGAGCACCCGGATCAACTGATCGACCAGGAACGCCTGGGCCCGGATGGCCTCGGCGCCCCTTAGCCTTTCCTGTTCGAAACGACGCCGGATTTCCGCCCCGCCGCCGGTCAGCGCCTGCTTGAATATGGCCAGCACTTCGGCCCGGTTGCGGGTCGTGACGCCGGACCATTCGGCCAGTTCCGACAGCCGGGCCGACAAGGCCCGGCGGTCGATGATGTCGCGCTGGCGGGATATCCTATTCATCGGCCGGCAATTCCTTCAGGCGGTAGACAATTTCCAGCGCCTGGCGCGGGCTCAGTTCGTCGGGATGAATTTCGGCCAGCGCCCGCCGCAATGGCGACGGCCCTTTCGGGGCCGGGTCCGGCCGTTGCGCGGACGCCTGAAACAGCGGCAGGTCGTCCGCCAGCCGGCTTACCGCCCCGGCCCGGCCGCCCTCTTCCAGGCCCCGCAATATTTCCTCCGCCCGGGCTACCACCGCGCCGGGCAGCCCCGCCAACTGGCCGACATGGATGCCGTAGGAGCGGTCCGCCGCGCCCTCGCCGACTTCGTGCAGGAAAATAACCTGGTCCTGCCATTCCCTGACTTTCATGGTGTGACAGGCGAGCCCGTCCAGGCGGACGGTCAGCGCCGTCAGTTCGTGGTAATGGGTGGCGAACAGGCCCCGGCAGCGGTTGACGTCGTGCAGGTGTTCGATTACCGCCCAGGCGATGGCCTGCCCGTCGAAGGTCGCCGTGCCACGGCCGATCTCATCCAGGATAACCAGCGACCGCGGCCCCGCCTGATTGAGAATGGCCGCCGTTTCGACCATTTCGACCATGAAGGTGGAACGCCCCCGGGCCAGGTCGTCGGCCGCCCCGACCCGGGAAAACAGGCGATCGACGGCGCCCATGCTGGCGTATTCGGCGGGCACGAACGAACCCATCTGGGCCAGCACCGCGATCAGCGCGTTTTGCCGCAGGAAAGTGCTTTTACCGGCCATGTTGGGGCCGGTCAGCAACCACAGGCGACCGCCGCCGTCGTCGCCGAAAACACAGTCGTTGCCGATAAAGGCCGGTTCGTTGCGGTCGGCCAGGGCGGCTTCGACCACCGGGTGGCGGCCGCCGCGAATATCCAGGCCGACGCCGTCATCGACGACCGGGCGGACATAGCGCCGTTCCGCCGCCAGCGCCGCCAGCGCGGCGGCCAGATCGAGCCCGGCGGTGGCCCGGGCGGTGCCGGCTATGGCCTCGATGCGGCCCATGACCTCGCCGCGCAAATCGTCAAACAGGGTCAGTTCCAGGGCCAGCGCCTGGTCGGCGGCGCGCCCGATGGCGCTTTCCAGTTCATTCAGTTCGACGGTCGAATAACGAACGGCGTTGGCCATGGTCTGGCGATGGATAAAGGGGTCGTCGGCGGTCATCGGCACCCGGTCGCCGTGGCGGGCCGGGACCTCGACGAAATAGCCCAGCACGTTGTTGTGCTTGATCTTAAGCGATGAAATCCCGGTGGCCTCTACATAGCGGCTTTGCAGGCCGGCGATCAGGCGGCGGCTTTCGTCGCGCAGGCGTCGAAATTCATCCAGTTCGGCGGCGTACCCCGGCGCGATAAAGCCGCCGTCGCGGGCGTACAGCGGCAGCGGTTCGGCCAGCGCCCGGCCCAGCCGGTCGCGCAGTTCGAACGGATTGTCCAGGCCGGCGACGCAATCGGCGATGCCGGCCGGCCGGCCGCCCAGGCCGTCGATATTTTCGAAGGCGGCCATCAGCTCCATGGCCAGCGCCAGGCCGTCGCGGATGGCCGCCAGGTCGCGCGGGCCGCCCCGTTCCAGCGACAGCCGGGACAGGGCGCGTTCCATATCCGGACAGCGTTTCAGCAGGCCCCGGAGATCGCCGCGCAGGTCTTCGTTTTCAACGAAAAACTGCACCATGTCGAGGCGGTCGCTTATTTCGCGGGGCGCGGTCAGCGGCGCCGACAAGTGCGCCGCCAGCAGCCTGGCCCCGGCCCCGGTCAGGGTCCTGTCGATAACGCTTAGCAGGCTGCCCTTGCGTTCGCCGGTCAGGGTTTCGGTCAATTCAAGATTACGCCGGGTGGCGGCGTCGATAGCCATCAGGTCGCCCGCGCCCAGGCGTTTCGGCGGCGTGATGCGGGGCAGGCGGCCCTTCTGGGTCAGTTCCACATAATCGACCAGGGCCCCGGCGGCGGCCAGTTCGCCGCGCCCGAAGTCGCCGAAGGCGTCCAGCGTGCTGACCCCGAACAGCCCGGTCAGGCGTCTGCTTCCGTTGACGCTGTCGAAGCGGCTGGCCGGCTGCGGCGACAGCCGGTCGCGCCAGTCGCCCAGGGTTTCGAACAGGTCGGGTTTTTCCAGCAGGCTGTCGGCGATCAGGATTTCACCGGGCGCGATGCGGGCCAGCGCCGCGCCAAGCGAGCCCGGACCGACCGGCTGGGTCATGAATTCGCCGGTCGAAATTTCCATCCAGGCCAGGCCCAGCGCCCCGCCGGCCTCGGCGCAGGCGGCCAGATAGTTGTGCGCCCGCGCATCCAGCAGGGTGTCCTCGGTTAAAGTGCCCGGCGTGACGACCCGCGCCACGGACCGCCTGACCACCGATTTGGGGCCGCGCTTTCTGGCTGCCGCCGGGTCTTCCGTTTGTTCACACACGGCGACCCGGAAACCGCCGGAAATCAGCCGTTCCAGATAACCTTCGTGGCTATGAACCGGCACCCCGCACATGGCGATATCCTCGCCGCGATGCTTGCCCCGTTTGGTCAGGGTGATGTCCAGCGCCGCGGCGGCCTGGACCGCGTCGTCGAAAAACAGCTCGTAGAAGTCGCCCATGCGGTAAAACAACAGGCAATCGGGGTGCGCCGCCTTGATTTCCAGGTATTGCGCCATCATCGGCGTGTCGGCTGGTTTCTTGGTGCTTTGCGGCAAGGGTGTTCGGGTCCGGTCGGTTGGCGTAATGCGGCGCACCATACCATACCCGGCCAATAAGGGGCTATCAATCGCCGCCGCCCTTAGGCAAAATAGCGGCAGACAAAATCGATTCAACCTGACACGGGAACACAAGACCAGTGAACGACACCACATCATCGGCCGGCGACGACGCCCCGGCAATCCCCGAAGCGGTCGGCCT
>CAZZKE010000004.1:0-82331 GCA_964655005.1 uncultured Thalassospiraceae bacterium
GCCTTAAGGTCTGCGCCGTCAAGGCGCCGGGCTTCGGTGACCGCCGCAAGGCGATGCTGGAAGACATCGCGGTCCTGACTTCCGGTCAGGTAATCAGCGAAGATCTCGGCATCAAGCTGGAAAGTGTCACGCTGGACATGCTGGGCACCGCCAAGAAGGTTCAGATCACCAAGGAAGAAACCACGGTCGTCGAAGGCGCCGGCTCGAAGAAAGACATTCTTGCCCGGTGCAATCAGATTCGCGCCCAGATCGACGAAACGTCGTCCGATTATGATCGTGAAAAACTTCAGGAACGTCTGGCCAAGCTGGCCGGCGGCGTCGCCGTTCTGCGGATCGGCGGGGCGACCGAGATCGAGGTCAAGGAACGCAAGGATCGCGTCGATGACGCCCTGCACGCCACCCGTGCGGCGGTCGAAGAAGGCGTCGTGCCCGGCGGCGGCGTCGCCCTGCTGTACGCCACCAAATGCCTGGCCAAGCTGGATGGCGACAATGGCGACCAGAAAGTCGGCGTCGATATCGTTCGCCGCGCCCTGCAATCGCCGATCCGTCAGATCGCCGAAAATGCCGGCGTCGACGGCGCCGTGGTTGCCGGCAAGCTGCTTGAAGGCAAGGGTGGCGCCATGGGCTTCGATGCCCAGGCCGGCACTTACACCGACATGATCAAAGCCGGCATCATCGATCCGGCCAAGGTCGTTCGCACCGCCCTGCAAGACGCGGCATCCGTCGCCGGTCTGCTGGTCACCACCGAAGCCATGGTCACCGATGCCCCGACCAAGGACGAGCCCGGCATGGGTGGCGGCACCCCCGACATGGGCGGTATGGGTGGCATGGGCGGTATGGGCGGTATGGGCTTCTAGTCCGCCGTTCATCGTACCCAAGCGCTTTGAAGCGGGGCCACACGAAAGTGCGGCCCCGCTTTTTATTGTCAATGCAAAAACAGGCCCCGGCGGTAACCAAGCCAGCGCCGGGCCGCCAGGTTGACGGCGAGGCTGGCGCACACAAAGGCGATGGCGGTGGCGACGGCGGCGCCATACAACCCGAACAGGGGGATCAGGGCCAGGTTGAGAACGACGTTAACCATCACGTTGAGTGTCATCAACAGGCTCTGGCGACCGGGATAACCGGCCTGCAATAAAATATGATCGAGCGGAATTACGCTTGAAAAAACTACCAGCCCGCCAACCAGAATCAACAATAGCGGCCGGCTCAGCGCCACCAGGTTATCGGGAAACAACGGCCCCAGGTAAGGGAACGCCAACAGCACCCCGGCGGCGGCGGCGATAAAAATAGCCGTGCTCATCGCCGCCACCTTGCGGCAAAAGTCGATCACCCTGTCCTTGTCACCGGCCAGCAGCAGGCGCACCAGTTCCGGATTGGCGACCGTTCGCACCACCACCGGCGCCTGAAACAGGCCCTCGACGAACAGGGCGGCAAAACTGTAAACGCCGACTTCGAAGTCGCTAAGGAAAACACTGAGCATAAGGATATCGACACGGATGTAGGATTCCGACAGGAAGCCGTTAATCATGGCTTTGCCGCCAAACCGCATATGCGCCCTGAACCACTGCCGGAAGGCGACGCCGGAACCGAAATGGGCCGGGCGCGGGCGGACAAAAAACAGCAGCAGCGGAAACAGCGCCACCTCGGCGATGGTGAAGCTTATCCCCAGCATGTACCCCGGTTGCTTCAGCCAGGCGATGACCAGGCAACTGAGCAGGATCGCCACCACCCGCAAACCCTGCGCGATGGCGAAGGGTTTTAACCGTCTGGTTCCGCTCAGCACCCCCATCAGCACCTTGTTCAGGGCGAAGAACAACAGCCCCGGCGCCGCCAGCGCGATGCCGTCGCCGACCGCCCGGCTGTCCAGCAGCCAGGCTACAGGGTCATGCAGCAGGTAAACGGATACGGCGACCAGCACACCCGTCACGGCCGCCAGGCTCAGGGCGGCGGCGGAAACGATGCTCACCTGACCGGGATCATGATCCAGCCCGGCCACATGTTTTTGCGCCGAATCGTGGCTGCCCATCACCGCGAATTGCGCCGTCACCACGTACAGCGCATAGATCTGGTTGAAGACGCCCAGGGTCTCGACCCCGAACCAGGCGGCGATAAAGAAATTGAGGATCACCCCGGCCGCCGCCATCAGGGCGAACGCGCCGTAGTTCCAGGCGGTGTCGGTCAGGAACTTTTTTTCGAGCCGGGCCATGACCGCGCTTAATAAAGTTTATCGATGGAATTGATCCGGGTCAGCACCTCTTCCAGATTAAACCCCGTGTGCCTGGCGAAATCGTATAACACATCCATCTTCGGTTCGTTGTCCTTCGCCACCAGCGCCAGCGCCCGGTCGCGGTCGATCAGGCCTTCCCTGATCTGCGCCGAACGGAAGGTATCGTATTCGGAAAAACCGGCGACGGCGTGATAGATATAATTGATGAACGAGGTATAACCGTCGCCGATGCGCCAGGTGTTTTCGCTGTCCGCCGCCGTTTCCCAGCCGTACTCGCCAATCAGGGTGCTGTTTATCTGCTCTTCATTCCACGGCAGGTAATGATAAAGGTATGTGAAATCATCCTTCGCGATAAAGGTCGAAAAATAGGCCCACATGGTATCGATGAACGATTCGTTGAAGTAGCGCGGGTTTAGCAGATACTGGGCGCCATACCAGGCGAACAGGCCGACCTTGTTGTATAACGACATGCCGAACAGGCGCTGGCCATGGGCGCTTTCGCGGATGCCGGCGAAGCCGCCCTTGAAGTCGGTTCTTTCCAGTTCGTTACCGGCGCAGAACAGCACCAGATCGATGCCGGTCTCTTTCCGCAACTGGCGCAGGTAATGGTAAAACATCTTGTCGCCGGCCATGAACAGGGGAATCATCCCCAGCCGGGGGCGGGCCAGCCAGGCCTGGATGTTTTTGCGGATATAACGCCGCTTGGCCGGAATATCGGCGGCCCGCAAAATATGTTCGACCCCCAGTTCGCCGCACATGCGGGCCGAATTGCGCCGGGCGATGTCGGTCACCATGCCCCAGTCGTAGGTGAAGGCGACCGGGTTCATGGCCAGTTCCTTCTTGATAAGGTGCAGGCCGTATGAACTGTCGCGACCGCCGCTGATGGCGACGATACAATCCTGTCGGCCATCGGTGCGGCGGTGTTTTACGAGTATTTCTTCCAGCGCGTCCCGTCCCGCCGGGCGCTGTGGCGTGTGGTCACGGCAATTGTTGCAGACACCGTCGTCATCGAATTCGATAAATGGATAGGTGGCCGGCAGGATACATCTGGTGCAGCGTTTCAATTCGCCCAGATGATCGCTGCGATCGGCAAACCTGAGCACGGTTGCCGCCGAAACCCCGACCTTTGTCACGACCGTCCGGTCGAAATCGAATGATTGCGACGCGGCATCGTCGAACGGGATAATCATGCCGCTTGACGGCGGCAGTTGCTCGACCATGGCCTTCCCGGACCCGCCCGCAAGCGGCCCCCTGGCGAGCATCGATTCCAGAATATGGCGTTCCGACGCGAAGACGAAAATACCGGCCTCTCGCAGCGCCATGGTATAGATCGAGCCGTTGTTGGTAGCCAGCGCCATGACCCGGGCGTCGTTGCGGAAAAACCCCAGCGAGGCGGTGCCGGAAAATTCGGCGAAAGCCCGGGCGATGGCCGCGGCCAGATCGCCCGATTTTTCGGTGTAGTGATCGATCAGCCGGAAGGCCACTTCGGAATCCGTTTCCAGGGTACGAACCATGTCGCCGTGGTCCCGCCAGATTTCCTCATCGTTGGTGATAAGGCCGTTATGGACACCGACGCAGTGGGTCGAGATCACCGGCTGATTGTTGCCAATAACGGTTTCCGTGCCGTTGAAAACCAGCCGGCAATGGCCGATGGCGGCGTGCGCCTGGCCGGTTCGGTAGGCGGTTTCGCTGGCCCGGAAGAAGGATTTAAAATCCGGAGACCGCAGCATGGCGGTAGGCGCCATGGGCCGCTTGAATACCGTAGCCTGGTCACCGGCGGCAATAACCAGGCCGCCGGCCTCGCGGCCTCGGGGCTCCGACAGCTTGAACAGCTGCAAGATAGCCCGATGAAAGGTTGCGCCATCGCAGGCGGCGCCTTCTTTGGCGATAATTCCGAATATTCCGCACATCGTTATACTTCGGGTCCTGGTGCCATAATCGTCGAATCTGCCGCGGCCTGTATGGATCGCTCCGTCATTTCCCGGAAGCCTCTTTCATGCGGTCGATCAAATGCGGCACCGTGCTGCCGCCCAGTCCGGCATTCACCGCATCATCGTAAACGCCGTGCAGCGCCCGCGCACTTTGGCGCGGCGCCTTCAGCCCGGATGCGTAATCGACATAATAGCGTAAATCCTTCTCGCCGTTGGCCAGGGAAAATTGAAAACTGCCGTCATCGCCGTCATTGATATATGGAAGCAAACGGCGGAAAACGATGCTGTCGCCGCCGCCGGTCATCATCACCTCGCAGAATGTAGCCATATCGACGCCGCCTTTTTCGGCACAGGTGACGGCTTCGGCGACCAGGGCGGCATTGCCCAGCGACAGAAAATTGTGGATCAGTTTCAGCTTATGCCCGGCTCCGACCGCGCCGCAGCGATAGATATTTTCGGCGTAGGCTCGAAGCATCGGCATCACTTTTTCAATACTTTCATCATCGCCGCCGACCATTACGTTCAGGCGGCCTTCCTCGGCCTCCTTCGCCGTCCGGGTCATCGGCGCATCGACCATTCGCGCCCCGGCGGCGGCGATTTTTCCGGCCAGCGCAATGGTGCTTTCGGGTTTGGCGGTGGAACAATCGACGACAATCGCCCCGACCTTTATGGCGGCCAGCACGCCATCGGGCGACAGCATGACATCTTCCACTTCCGGCGATCCCGATACGCAGATAAACACCACATCGGCTTGCCCCACCAGCGCCCGGACGCCGGTTGCGGTCCGCAGGCCCAACCCCGTCAGGTCGTCCAGCGGGCGATTGCCGGGATGCTCCAGTGCCGTGACCCGAAAACCCTTCCGGAGCAGATTGCCGACAATGCCGTGGCCCATCAGGCCGACCCCGATGAAGGCGATGGCCGGTGCGGAACTGTCAGTCATGCGGTCTGGTCCTTTGTTTCAATGGCGACGCCTTTTCTTATAGGATGGCGCCATGCAAGCCGTCATCAATATTGTTTTCCCCGTCTTCGCTATTATCCTGACCGGTTATCTTTCCGGTCGATTCCGGGTGCTGGGCGAAGAAAGCAGCCAGGCCCTGAACCGGTTCGTATTTTATGTCGCCATGCCGGCGCTGCTTTTTCACGCCATGGCGCGGCTGGCGCCGGCGGAAATTTTTCACCTGCCCTTCATGCTGACTTACGGCGGCGGCCAAATTATTATCTTCGCCGCCACCTTCCTGGCGGCCCGCCTGATATTCCGCCAGAATTTGACCGACGGGACCATGCGCAGCCTGGCCAGCGCCTATTGCAACATAGGCTACATAGGCCTGCCCATGGTCATCGTCGCCTTCGGCCCCGACTGGACGCCGGCCGCCGTAGTCGCCACGGTGATCAATATTTCCGTTTTACTGGTCGGCACCATAACCATTCTGGAAATCACCCAGAATCGCCGCAGCAGTTCCCTGAAAATAGCCCTGGACGTCGCCCGCGGCGTGTTCAAGAATCCACAGTTCCTGGCCCCGGCCATGGGTATTGCATGGTCCTTTACCGGCCTCGACCTGCCCGCCCCGGTCGCCACCTTTACCTCTGTCCTGGGCGCCGCCGCCGGGCCGTGCGCGCTGTTCGCGCTGGGCCTGTTCCTGGTCGGCAAGCCGCTGCATCAGGACCTGCGGGAAATCTCGTGGATTCTTGTCGCCAAACTGCTGGCGCAGCCGCTGATCACCTGGGGCCTGGCCCTGTGGCTACTCGCCGACGAACCCATGTGGCTGACCCTGGCGGTGCTGTTGTCGGCCATGCCGACCGGCACCACGGTATTCGTGTTCGCCAGCAAATACGATGTTTACGTGCGTCAGGCGTCCGCCGCCGTGATGATTTCGACGGCGATATCGGTGCTTACCCTGTCGGCCCTGTTCGTGATCTGGTCGGATCGGATTTTATTCTAGGATATTTATCGTACCGTTCCGCATTACAAATGGGACTTCGCGATACGGCAGCCTCGTATGATCTATGTCATTGACGCTCGGGTGAAGCGTCGCTGTAATGGCATACGGGCGGCAACGAAATAGTTGTCTCGTATGTTTACAGGCGCCGCCGGCGCATCCCGATAGCAGGAGAAGCAAATGAACAAAAAAGTACTGGTTGCGGTGGATATCGCCAGAAGTGGCGGTAACGATATTTGCATGAAGACCGCGCAGGACATTGCCGGAACGATGGATGGCGATCTTGTCATGATGTATGTGGTCGAGCCGATATCCGGTTATATTTCGCTTGAAATTCCTGACGGCCTGCCGGAAAAACGAAAATCCGAAGCGGTGGAAGAACTGCGCGAACTGGCGGCGCAGTATGGTTGTTCCGAGGTGGTTGTCCGCGAGGGAGCGCCGGCGACCGAAATCCTTGAGCAGGCATCGGAGATCAATGCGGACCTTATCGTGCTGCACTCTCACGATCCCGGACTGTCGAATTATTTCCTGGGCTCGGTCGCCAGCCGGGTGGTTCGTCATGCCCACTGTTCGGTGCACGTCGTGCGCCACCCGGATATCAAAACCTAAAGCATTCGGTTCGCCCTGAAACCGGACGCCGGTGGTTCGGTCGGTTTTGTTGTTGATCTGGTCGGAATTTATAATCTACTTGGTTTCAGATTGCAGATGCTTCACCACCCACCGCATGTGCTTGCGGTAGTGGCGCTCGGCCGCATCACCATCGGCTTCCAGAACGGCCTTCCCCAGTTTTTCGAACGCTGATATATGACGCCGCCAATGATGACCGGGAAAAGTCAACATTATATGTCTGTGAAAATAACTAAAATGGGCGCGGGTAATGATGTCCCTAATATAATTGTTGCCCGACATCTCGGTAAGCGCCGTATGAAATTCGGTAACGGCTGTAAAAAATTCCAGCGGTACCCGATTTTTTTCCGTCTTGACGATGTTCTTCAGAAGCTTTTCGGCGCGCTCCTTGTTCCCATTCTCATGGATGTGTTTAGCGCCCAACCGGACATTTACGCCGCCGACAGCCGACCATACTTCGGTAAATGCGATGAGATCTCGCCGCGTCATATTACGGACTTTGGCGCTTCGGTTCTGCACCAGTTCCATCACACCCTCACCCACCAGAATATGGATGGCCTCCCTAACTGGCGCCTTGCTTAAACCGAGTTCATCCATAATGTCTTGGGCGATGATGTGCTGCCCCGGGATCAGGTAGCCCTCGCGTATCCTGGACAAAATGGTATCGACGACGGTTTGAACAGCGGATGTTTTGCTTCCCGCCACCGCACTGCCGGATTCATGTTTACGGTTAGATGATACCATTGACTCTCATTTTCATACGCGAACCGATGCCTTGCAAAAAAAAGCTGGGGCCGTGTCAATTTGCGGTGACCTCACGCAAATCGCATCCGGCACCAGGAGGACCGGCCACGATTCCTTTCTCGAGCAGCGCCCGGCAGTCGCGTTCAGAGTATCCCGCTTCCCGCAGGATTCGTACGCTGTGTTCACCATATCTGGGCGCGAGTGAAAAATCCATTGGCGCACCTTCCAAATCAACGGCCATGGGCTGCATTCTAACCTGCCTACCGTCCGGTAGCGCGGTTTTAGTCATCCGCCGGCTGATTGCATCCAGCACCTGAACGTCCTCGACGCTATTAATCCGAGTGTGTGGAATTTGAGCCCGCTTCAATACTGCCGCAGTTTCCGACCCGGTATGAGCCGATGTAATTGCACCGATTTCACTATAGATAAGTTCCCGTTCGCTATAGCGGAAACTGGCCAACTCGCGCCTTTCATCACGGCCTACAGACCGGAACATAGAGGTATCCGTGAGGCGCCTCCATTGCGCATTGGATCCGATGGCTATGTACATGTATCCACGACTGGTCGGATAGATATTGGTTGGAATATATTTCCGGTGGGCATTGCCCCAGCGAGTTATTTCCTCGGGTCCGCAGTCCATGTCTATTAACGGTAGCGTCGTTATCAACCATGATGCCGCCGCCTGTAGCATCGATACATCAATGCGTTTTCCTTCGCCGGTTTCTAGGCGTTCTGCGATTGCCATAATTACATTTGCGTAAACTTCGTCACCAGCCTTCAGGTCGATCAGGGGAATGCCAGATAATGTCGGCGGGCCATCCTTCTGGCCCGTCAATTCCATGTACCCGGCCATCGCCTGAATCATGGGATCGTAGCCGGGAATATCCGGATGATCAGGACCCATTGCCGAAATACCGGCCCAAATAATGTCCGGTTTAATATCGGACAACGTTTTGTAATCGATGCCGAGTTTTTCATAGCGGCTTGGGATCGTGTTACAACAAAATACGTCGATTTCCAGTTCCCGCACCATGCGATGCAGCGCCGCGCGGCCCTCGGAGGTTTTCAAGTTGAGGGCAATGGCTTCCTTGCCGACGTTGGGGGCGATGTAATAGGCGTGGCGATCGACCTCGGCGATATCCTTCCCGACGTAGCGATTAGGGTCACCGGGCTCAAGGCCGCCGCTTATAGGCGTAGCCTCAAGCCTGATAACGCGCCAGCCGAGATGAACAAAACGCAACGTCGCATACGTCATCGAGAGCGCCTGCTCAAGCGACAAAACGGTTCTTTGTTTCACGACGGTCTACTCCACCCCATATTGACTCCAAATATTACCGACATTATAATCGACTAAATGTTCGACTAAATGTTCGACTAAACTTAAAGTATTTCATCAATTAGACAACCCCAAGCGTTCGATTCTAGAAAAAAACTGGTTGGGGAATGGGGTGAAAATCGGTAAATCCGATCACCTCAACCGGTAAGATAAACGCCCAGAAAGCAACTGGCATTACAGGGAGCGACGAAATGAAAACATATAAGCAGTATTTGACAATCGGAGCCTTGAGCCTGACGGTTCTATTAACCGGCGGTTTGGGATCCGCTTCTGCCCAGGAATTTGTCCTGCGTTACGCCACGCAAATGCCGTTAAAGCACCATCTAACCCAGGCGGATCAACGTTTCGCCGACATCGTAGCGAAAAGAACGAACGGTCGGGTTAAAATTGAAATCTATCCTGCAGGACAGCTCTACAAAGGCTCTGCTATGGTCAACGCCATTCGCACGGGCGCGCTTGATATGGGGATCATTTACGGCGGCGCGATGTCAGGGATGGTGCCCGTAATCGACGTTTTCGACATACCATTCATGTTTTCCGACTACCGCTCCATCCAAAAATACTGGAACGGCAAGGTCGGCGATATTATTCGCAAGCAAGCGTTGGCCAAGGGCATCAAGATTCTATCGTTCGGCGCTTATGGCGATAGCTTTGCTATCATCAACAGCAAGCACCAACTACGAATGCCTGCGGACTTTGCCGGGCTCATAATTCGCGGCAATACGCCGATGTCGGTCGAAGCAATCAAGGCCCTCGGCGCCTCCCCCTTACGGATGTCATCTTCCGAGGTTTATACGGCGCTACAACGGGGAACGATTGACGGAGCTTCTACCGGATTAGGATCCATCGTCAGCCGCAAGTGGTTCGAAGTGAGCAAATACGTTACAATCACGTCAGCTTCTTATTCGGTATGGCCGGTTATGATCGGCGCAAAGAAGTGGGCTTCGCTGCCCGATGACATCAAGTCGATCATTCAAAAGGCCGCAACGGATAGCGAACAACGCATCATCGACCTTGTCGAAAAGAAGGACTCCGCCTACACCGCCACAATCGAGAAAAAACTTACTACCAACATCCTGAGCGACGCCGAACGCGCGGTCTGGCGGAGCGCCCTGGCGCCCGTCAAAAAGGACTACATCAAACGCACCGGTTCGGACGGCGTTAATATCCTCAAGCTGATTCGCTAGATTTAATCACAGGAAGGCTGGCGGCTATGGGTCTTTGGCGTCGGTCTTCTTCGTGTTTTATCACCATCGGAGGTTAGCGTGAAAGGTTTGTTCGATCGCGCGGTCTCGATTTGCGCAATGTGTTCTGGCTTTTTGCTTTTGCTGGTGTGCGGCGTAACATTTTTCGAGATAGTCGCCCGCTACGTGTTTAGCGCACCGACAACTTGGTCCATCGACATCTCCACCTACGCGGTATTCTGGGCAACTTTCCTGGGCGCCGCCTATTGCCTTAGGGAAGGCGGACACATTACCGTAGATGTCATGGTGCGGAAATTTAAGCCCGCCTTACGGCATGGCATTTTATTCGGTGTTTATATTTCCGTCGGCGCCTTTTTCGGCCTCGTCGCATGGCAAGGTGGTGTCGCATGCATCGAAGCCTATGAATTTGGCGAGGTGACCATGTCGGTGCTGCGCTTCCCGCTCTATCTGCCTTTGTCGGCAATACCCCTGGGGGCAACGCTGGTCGCCGTGCAGGCGCTGGTGCTCGCCGGTGAAAGCTTACTGCGCAAGGAAGGCAGCATCAATCAATGACCGCCGCATTGATCATTTTTTTTCTGGTCCTGATGGGCCTTGGGTTTCCGGTCGCTTTCGCCCTGGGCATCAGCGGCTTTGGCATGATGTTCTGGATACAGGGAATTTCGGCTCTGCCCGCACTGCCGGCGATCATATATGAAAGCCTAAACAGTTTCACCCTGATCGCTATACCCCTCTTCATTCTGATGGGAAACATCCTGGTCGGCGCGCGGGTTAGCGGAGACATGTACCGGATAATCCGGGATTGGTTTGGTACCTGGCCGGGCGGCATTGCCGTTAGTACGGTGTTCTTTTCCGCCGGATTTTCGGCTATTTCCGGTTCCAGCGTGGCGACGGTATCGACTATCGGTTCGGTCGCCTTGCCCGAGATGTTGCGTTCCGGATACGCCCGTCCCTTCTCCCTGGGAATCGTCACCGCCGGCGGCACCATCGGTATTTTGATCCCACCAAGCCTATTTATGATTTTGTACGGTTCACTGACCGACGTGTCGGTCGGCAAACTATTCATTGCCGGCATTATCCCTGGCCTACTGTTGTCGGGCCTCTTCCTGACCTACGCAGTCGTATACTCATGGATGAAAGGCTACCGGGGAGAGAGCCAAATTACCTGGCGTAAAAAGTGGGAATCGGTGCGCAGGGGATTTTGGGGCTTGCTGCTGCCGCCAATCATACTCGGCGGGATCTACACCGGCGTTTTCACACCCACCGAAGCAGCGGCTGTCGGCGTCGTCTATAGTTTGTTTGTCGCTTTTGCCATTAAGCAGATCAACTTCGAAACCCTGAAGAATATTCTGCTCAAGACCATCAAGACCACCATCATGATCTTTTTTATTATCATCGGTGCAAAAATTTTTGGTCATATCGTGACCATGCTTCAGGTGCCGCAAACCATCATTAGCGCGCTTGGTGATATGGGCCTCTCGCCGGTCAGTTTCATCGTGATGGTTGGTATCGTATTCTTGTTTCTGGGTGATTTCCTGGAAGTCGTTTCGATCACCCTCATTACCCTGCCAATCATTTATCCGATCCTACTTGCTATGAACATCGATCCCGTATGGTTCGCCGTAATTATGTGTATTTTTATGGAGTTCGCGCTTATTACGCCGCCGGTGGGCCTGAACCTGTTCGTCATTCAGGGTATGGTACCGGGCTCGACCACCGGCGAGATTCTACGGGGAACAATTCCCTTCATGGGCCTTATGCTGCTAGCCCTGATTCTGATCATCGCCTTTCCTTCTCTAAGCAAGTGGCTGCCCGACCTCATGATTTGATACCAATCCAATCACTCGGCGGCGGCCTGGACCTGATCTTCGACCTTGGTGATCTGGCACAGTATGCAGCGCGCCGTCGAACCGCCCATGACCGGGTCCAGATCGTCGCGCAGCGGCGTCAATACGTTGGCCCCGACTTTCAGGGTGCCGGTTACCAAGTCTTCTCCCGGCATGTACCACAGCCCTTCGGCGTTGACGACACGGCGGTCCATGCCGGGCAGCAGGGTGACCTTGCGAACGATTGTGTGCTCGGTGGTCGGGGCCTCGATGCGCACCCAGTCACCGTCGCTCAGGCCGTATTCGGCGGCGGTTTCCGGGCTCATTTCCAGGCCCGGCCAGGGCCGCCGTTTACGCAGCCGGGGAATCGAAATACCAAGCGAGCTATAATATTCGACGGCGCGGGTACCACTGACCAGAACCAGCGGATAATCCGCCGACAGGGCGCTCGCCTGGCCGTTTGCATCGAGCGGGCTGAACATTGGTTCGGCCACCGCCGGCAACGGGTCATAGCCGTATTTGGCCAGCTGCGACGAGGTAAATTCAATTTTGCCCGACGGCGTGTTGAAGCCGGGCTCACCATCCGGGCGCAATTTTCCGCTAACGTGCTTGCCGCGTTCATCGGGGCCGATAAACGAACCCATTTTGGCGAACTCCTTGAAATCGAAGCCGAGCGGGGCCAGCCGATAGTCCAGTAATTGCCGGTAATCACGGACCGGCAGTTTATCGCCATAGCCCATGCGGCGCAGCACTTCCATGACCGTTTCGGCTTCTTCGCGGACCTCGCCCCGGGGTTCGCTGCACTTGACCCGGGCGGAAATCATATTCAACCCGGCATATTCGGTGATGGCGTCCGATTCCAGGTGATTGGGGGTCGGCAGGATATAGTCCGCCAGATGCGCCGTCGGGCTTTCAAACATATCCGACACGACAAGCAGGTCGAGCGATTTAAGGGCATCAAGCACCCTGTAGCTGTTTTCCAGCCCGACCATCGGATTGCAGTTGGTCCAAAGCGCCCGCACCGGATAGGGCCGGCCGGTCAGAATCGCCTCGATCACATGCGACGGATTGGGATAGGGCGCGGTCAACGCCGTCGCCCCGGACAGCAGGGGGAATTTATCGGCGCTGATTTGTTCGGCCAGACGTTCGGCGTCGTGGTCGGCGGCGCCCGGTCGATAGTAACTGGGCAGCCGCATGGCGACCGGCTTTAAAATACAATTGTTGCCGGCCTGATCGATCCTGCCGGTCAGGGCCGGCAGGAAGCCCATAAGCCTTAAGGTGGCAATGGAATTGCCGCCCATGGTGGCGCCGATGAAAGTATAAAGGGCCGATTTCTCGGCCGTCGCAAACATTCGCGTCGCTTCCAGAATGTCCGGGGCCGGGATCCACGTCGCCTTCGATGTTTTCTCCAGGCTGTATTCGGCGGCGCGTTCGCGAAGGTTTTCGAAGCCGACCGTCCATTGTTCGACAAATTCCCTGTCGTACCAGCCGTTTTCTATCATGCAGTTAATCATGCCCATGGCCAGGGCGTCGTCCGAACCCGGCCTGATCCGCAGCCACAGGTCGGCCTGCCTGGCCGACAGCGTCGGGCGCGGGTCGACGACGATGGTCTTGGCGTTATTCTTGCGCACCGCGTCTTTCACCCGCACCGCCTTGGAGCCGTTCGTTTCGGTCAGGTTAACGCCCCACAGCAGGAAGGTGTCGCATTGCTCCACATCCATGAAATTGATGTAAGTCGCCAATGTGCCGTAGGTCAGCACGTCCGACATCAGTTGCGGCGTGAAGCAGTTGTGGGCGTCGTGCTTGAAAAAAGTCGGGCTGCCAATGGATTCCAGGAACAGATCGTAGGCGTAATATTCCTTGGGCGGCAAGGCCTGCACGGCTATCGCGCGCGCCCCATGCTCGTCCTTTATGGCGTTCATCCGCCGGGCGATATCCTCCAGCGCCTCGTCCCAGCCGACCCGCCGCCACTGGCCGGCGCCACGCTCGCCAACCCGTTTTTGCGGATAGATAATGCGATCCGGCGCCTCCATCATATCGACCGAGGCCTTGCCCTTGACGCAAAGATACCCCTTGCTCAGCGGATGCTGCCGATCACCTATAAATTTCTTGATCTTGCCGAATCCCGAATTCGCCGCCGCTGGACCCGCCGTGTCCGATGGCGGGTCTTCCGTTTCGACCACCATGCCACACCTTACCAGACACAACCTGCACGTCGTTCGCGTAGTCGCCATAACCGTCGCCACCTCCATCCAAAACAAGGCGCCAGTCTGAACCAGATATCGGGAATCCACAACCGGTGTTGCCGGCCAAAACTACGATGCCCCGTCAGCCGCCAAATTCCTTGAACACGATATACGTCGCCACCAGCACAAGAAACACCGCGAAACTTTTTTTCAGCAAAGCGGCGGAAATGCGTGTCGAGACATATCCGCCGACGACGCCGGCGGTAACGGCGACGGCGGTGAATGTTCCCATCAGGGTGTAATCAATAGCGACGGCGCCGGCATACCCGGCCAGCCCGGCGAAGGATTTCGCCGAGACGATGGCCAGCGAGGTCCCCACGGCCTGTTTCATGGACAGGCCCGACAACAGCACCAGGGAGGGAACGATCAGGAAACCGCCACCCACCCCCACCATGCCGGTCAGGACACCGACGACTATGCCGTGAACGGCGATGTGGCCCAGTCTGGCCGAGGCCACGGCCTGCTCAAGGCCGCCGCCATCGGCCATACCCGGAACCGGTATTTGTGACACCGCCCGCTTCGACTTGAGCATTTGATACGCCGCCAGATACATTATGACCGCGAACATGCCCAGTTGCAGTATTTCCGGCATTATCACTCCGATTTTCGCCCCGGCAAACGTGCCGCCGGCGCCAAACACGCTGAACACCAGGGCGACCGGCAAAATCACGTTTCCCTTGCGCCAGTGCTGAACTGCGGCGATCAACGCCGTAACGCCGACAATTCCCAGGCTCATGGCGATCGCGGACTTGGGGGCGACGCCGAGCAAATACATCAGGGCCGGCATGGTGATGATCGAACCGCCACTGCCAAGAATGCCAAGCAACAAGCCGGTCGAAACGCCGGCCAGTATCAATGAAATTGACATTTTACCTGCTCCTTTTGTTTTGCATTAATCATCGCCGCCACCTTTTCCGGTGCCGTCGCTGGCGTACGGCGCCCCGCTCGCCGGTCCCAGAAAAGGCTGAATCAGCATCAGGTCCAGGCGCAGGTCCTCGGGCCGCCGGAATTGCTCGAAACCCAGGGTCATGCCCTCGTGCCCAGCCTCGGGCTGGTCGCGGTAGGTGCCGAACAGACGGTCCCAGAGCGACAGGCTGAAACCGTAGTTGCTGTTGGTTTCAACCGGATTTACGGAATGATGAACCCGGTGCATGTCGGGAGTGACGATAAACAGCCGCAGCGCCCGATCGACAGGGCCGGGGATCATGACGTTGCCGTGGTTGAACATGGCGGTAGCGTTGAGAATTACCTCGAAGACCAGAACCGCCAGCGGCGGCGCGCCGATCGCCGACACCACCATCAGCTTGAGGCCCATGGAAACGATGATTTCGATCGGGTGGAAGCGGGCGCCGGTGGTCACGTCGTAGTCCAGGTCGGTGTGATGCATACGATGCAATCGCCACAGCAGCGGCACGAAATGGACCAGCACATGCTGTAGATAGATGGCCAGATCCAGGATTACCACGGACAGAATCATCGCCAGCCATTCCGGCGCGGCCAGGATATTGAACAGGCCCCAGCCGCTGTCCTTTGCCGCCAGCGCCACGCCGACGGCGGCGGTCGGAAACAGTATGCGCAGGACAACCGTATTGAAGACCACGATACCGATGTTGCCGGGCCACCGGGCCAACCGCGAAAGGGACAACCGGCGGCGCGGCGCGGCGACTTCCCACAAGGCCATAATGGCGAAGATGCCGAGAAAGGCGCTTAACCGAATGGCCGGTTCGTAGTCCTGTAGCGATTCCCACATTAGCGGCTTCCTGTTTCAATTAATCAAATGATTGTTTGAATATATATTATTTCTTCAGGAAGTGTCAATCGCCCATTGTCCCTTAAAAACTGCTTGCATGGTAAAATCTTCGAGGATACTCTACATATGTATATTCAAATTATCATTTGATCATGTGCTGTACAAAGCGGATGGACGGAAATGCCCGACAAGGCCCCCAAGGCGGAACTACTCGAACAGTTGGCAAGCGCCGCCAAGGCGTTGAGTCATCCCGTGCGGCTGGAACTGCTGGAGCATCTGGGCCAGGGAGAGCGCGGCGTCGAGGCCCTGGCGAAGCTGATCGGCCACAGCCTGGCCAACACCTCGCACCATCTGCTGGTTCTGCGGCGGGCCGGCCTGGCCGATGCCAGGAAAGATGGCGTGCATGTATTCTACCGGTTATCCGGGGACGATGTGGTGGATTTACTGGGGGCGCTGCGGACCACGGCGGAACGCCATAACGCCGAGGTGGAACGTGTCCTTTCCGGATACTTCCGGCGTCGCGACGATATGGAGCCACTGTCCCGCGAGGAATTGCTGCGCCGGGCCAGGGACGGCCTGGTGACGGTACTGGACGTCCGCCCGGCGGATGAATTCGCCGCCGGTCACTTGCCGGGCGCCGTCAATATCCAGCTTTCCGACCTGGACCGGCGGTTACAGGACCTGCCGGGGCATCAGGAGGTCATCGCCTATTGTCGGGGCGCCTATTGCGTACTGGCGTTCGAAGCCGTCGCCCGGCTGCGCGAGAAGGGAATCAGGGCGCGCCGGCTGGAAGGCGGTTATCCCGAATGGCGGGCCGCCGGCCTGCCGGTGGATGGCCCCCGGCAGTAACCGACAGCCTGTTTCAGGTCCAGTGCCGGGAACGGAAAGAAACCAGCAGCAGAAGCAGCGCCGCCACGGCGAAGACGGCCCCGGCATAAAAGGTCATCGCCGGCCCCAGCATCTGCCATAATACGCCGGCCACCAGACTGGCGGCGAGAAGCGCCAGGCCATTGACCAGATTGAACAGGCCAAACGCCGTGCCGCGCAAGTGGTCCGGCGCACTGTCCGCCACCAGGGTCGCCAGCAATCCTTGCGTAAGCCCCAGATGAACGCCCCAAATCGCCACCCCGGCCATTACCAGGATATACCCGGCGGCATTGGCCAGCAGCAATTCGGCGACGATCAGCGCGGCGAAGCCGAACCCCAGCAGTACGCGCCGGTCCATCCTGTCGGCCAGTATCCCGACGGGATAGGAAGACAATGAGAAAACGACGCTCACCAGCACCAGCACCAGCGGCGACAGACCGACCGGCAGGCCCAGTTCCATGGCCCGCAAAGTCAGAAACGCGATGCTGAAGCGGGCCGAAGCGAACAGCGCGCCGATCACCACGACCAGCCAGTAGCCGCCACTCATTTGCGCCAGATCGGCCCGCCGCAAAGGCAGGCCGCGCTTGCCGCCGTTGTCCCTGGCGGCCGGTATCGACGCCGGCTCCTTGACCCCGAACAGCAAAAATACCATGCACAGCACGGCCGGAATCAGGGCGAACCACAGGACAAGGCTTATGTTGTCCGACAACATCGCCATCAGGGCGATCGCCAGCAGAGGCCCCAAAAAGGCCCCCGCCGCATCCAGTGACTGACGCAGACCATAGGCCGCACCCCTGATTGCCGGCGGCGTGATGTCGGCGATCAGGGCGTCGCGCGGGGCGCCCCTGATTCCCTTGCCGATACGGTCGATAAAACGCGCCGCAAACAGCACCTCGACCGTATGCGCCAACGGAAACAGCGGCTTCGTGATGGCCGCCAGACCATAGCCAACAACCGCGAGGGCCTTGCGCTTGCCAAGCCAGTCGCTCAATGCCCCGGAGAAAACCTTGGTGATGGCGGCGGTGGCCTCGGCCACACCTTCGATTAAACCGACCGCCGCCATGCTTACGCCAACAGAGACATACAGCGCCGGCAGCAGGCCATGCACCAATTCCGACGAGGCGTCCATGAACAGGCTGACAAACCCCAGCGCCCAGATGCCGCCGGGTATTTTTTGCGTATTTTTCGGAAGAAACATTTTCCACCAGCCCCGTAGTTCGCTTGATGGCCGCCGCCAATGTAGTATTTGCTACTTATTTGATAATTGTTGTAGTATATTCGTCATCATGAGTCAAGGAAGGCAATACCGCCATGCAACATACTGCCGATTTCGATGACCGGCTGCACGCCTACCTGGACCGGCTAAGCCCGGCCGAACGGCGCGTCGCCAGGTTTTTCCAGGATAACCGGGAAGAGGTCCTGATCGCCTCGGCTGCCGCCCTGGCGGCGCAGGTCGGCGCCAGCGACGCCACCGTGGTTCGCACCGCCAAGGCCCTGGGGTTTTCCGGTATGGAAGAACTGCGCCGTTCCCTGGCCCGGGACATCAGGAAAAACCTGTCCCCCGCCAATCGGGTGGCCCGAACGCTTCGCGAAGTCGGCGATGGTCCGGCGGCAGCCTTCGACGTGACCATGGACATCCATCAAAAATCGCTGGAGGCGCTTCGCCGCGACATCACCCCGGATATTTTCCGCCGCGCCGTTCAATCCATCGTCGGTGCGCAACGGGTATTTATATTCGGGATCGGGCCGTCGAGCGCAATGGCGGATTACCTTACGGTGCAACTGGGCCGGTTCGGCATCGACGCGCAGAGCCTGACCCAAACCGGATTCCTGCTTGCCGATGGCGTCCGAAAGCTGAAACAGGGTGACCTGCTGATGATTTTTGCCTATGGCCGGGTGTACCGGGAATTGCCGGTGTTGCTGGACCGGGCGGACCGCCTTGGCGTTGCCAGCATGCTGTTTTCCGATACGCTGGGCGCCAAACTGCGCCACCGCGTCGACCTGGTGTTGCCGGTGGCGCGTGGTCGCGCCGATATGCTGAGCATGCACACGGCGACCCTGGCGCTTGTCGAAACGCTGCTGGTAGGCGTCGCCACGGAACGCCCGAAGGAAACCATCGCCAGCCTCGAATCACTGAATGGAATACGGACCGCCCTGGCCGGAAAAGCGATGGATATTCCGACCCAAATATAGCCCGTTCGATCCCCGACGCACTTCAATAATCGGCCAGAAAACTACGAATTTCGCTAATCGCCTCGGCCAGACCCAACCGGCTGACGGTGACGCCAGCCGGGAACGCGGTTAGCAGACGCGACGGCAGGGCCCGGTCCAGCATGACGAAGACACCCTTGTCGGTGGCCCGTCGCAGCAGGCGGCCATAGGCCTGTTTCAATTTCAGCCGGGTCAGCATTTCATCGTAAGCGCGGCCGCCGAAAGCCTGGCGTCTGGCCCGGTGCAGAATATCGGGGCGTGGCCACGGCACCCGGTCGAAGGCGATCAGGCGCAGCGACCGTCCGGGAATATCGACGCCGTCGCGAACCGCGTCGGTGCCCAGCAAACAGGAATTCTCCTCGGCCCGGAAAATATCTATAAGGGTGCCCACATCCATGGCGTCCACATGCTGGGCCAGCAACTCGAAACCGGCCTGATCCAGCGGGCCGGCGATATGCCCGTGGATAGCCTTCAGGCGATTTATCGCCGTGAACAGGCCGAGACCGCCACCGCCGGCGGCCAGAAACAATTCCCGATAGGCGGCGCCGACCTGAGCCAAATCGCCCTTGTCAACATCGCCGACAATCAACACCCGGGTGCGTCCGGCGTAATCGAACGGCGAGGCCTGGCCGTTTGTCAGCGGCGGTCGGGCAAGGTAGGCGCTTCCGGTCCGCGCGATGGCGGCGGCCCAGTCGCCGAGATCATCGCCCGGCTCGTCATCCGGTCCCGGCGGCGCATCGCCATGTTCCGGAATGCTGTTACGCAGCGTCGCCGAAGTCAGCAGCACGCCGTGGGCCGGAATCATCACCGCCTCGGCAAACGGTCGGGTCGGGTCGACCCAGTGGCGATGCAGGCCGACATCGACCTCGCGGCCCTCGTCTCGCTGGACGCTGAACCAGTCGACCACCGCTTCCGGCGTTTCGCTGTGCAGGGCCTTGAGCATATCGACCCAGGCGTTCAACTGGTCGACGCCGCGCCGCCGCAAACTTCGGCTGAGCGCCTCGATACGGTTACGGGTGGCGGTGTCCAGCGTATCGGCATCGGCATCCAGCAGCCGGGCCAGCGACTTTATCAGGCCGGACAGCGGGCGGCGCAGACGGGCCAAGGCCGCCTCCAGCTTGCCCGCCGCCGCCAGCAGCCCCGATACCGGCTGCCCGGTCGCGGCCTCCAGATTGTAACTGGCCGCGACCTTGCGTCCGGAACTTTCCCTGGCGTAAACGTGTGTGCGCGCCGCGGCGAAGAAGGCCTCTGCAGCGCCGACCGGCTGGCCGCCGCCCAGCCGCTGCCGCCAGCCCGGTCCGGGCAGGGCGCGGGCGGCGCGCAGGGCCTCGTCCAGCGCTTCAATGGCCTCGTCATCGCCGGCGATCAGGTCCTCAAGGCGGGCCCGCAAGCCCCGCGAGCGGGAGCGCCGTCCGGCCTCGGCCCCGATCAGCCAGCGCCGCAAGGCCTCGCTTTCGTAGCCCGTTAATTCGACCGAAAAGGCGCTATCGGCGGCGGCAAAAATATGGTGGCCCTCGTCGAATACATAGCGGGTCGGCAGATCGCCTTCGCCGCCGCCCAGCGCCGCCTGGACCATGACCAGGGCGTGATTGGCGACCACCAGACGGGCATGACCGGCGCGGCGTATCGTGCGTTCCACAAAACAGCGGCCATAGTGTTCGCAGGCGGCATAGGTGCATTCGCCCCGGGTGTCGGTCAAATCGATGGTCATGCCCCGGCCCAGCAGGCCGGTCAGCCAGGCCGGGAAGTCGCCGCCGACCATGTCGCCATCGCGGCTGGCCAGCGCCCATCTGGCCATCAGGCCAAGCGCCACCGCCGCGCCGCCATCGGGGTTGCCGCCGCCGCTGCGCAGACGGGATACCGCCTCCTGGAAATTAAGCAGGCAGAAATAGTTTTCCCGGCCCTTGCGGATCACCACCTTGGCCGATTTCTCTTCCGGGTCGGGATACAAGCGATCCAGTTCGCCATCCAGTTGCCGTTGCAGGTTGCGGGTAAAGGTGCTGATCCAGACCGCACCATCGTTCTTTTCCGCCCACACGCTGGCGGGCGCTATGTAACCCATGGTCTTGCCGACGCCGGTGCCGGCATCGGCCAGCACCACATGGGGTTCGCCGGCCCGGTCACGGGGCCGAAAAGCCGCCGACACGGCCCCGGCATACGTCGCCTGTTCGGGGCGGGCTTCGGCGCCGCGGCCCAGCAGCCGGACCAGTTGGGCGCGGGCTTCGGCCGGTTCCACCGGCAGGTCGCGGGGCGGCGCCGGCGGCGGCCGGTCCTGCCATTCGGCGATCCGCCTCCATACGGCCAGGCCCTGGAAAACATTACGCGGGCGGCTTTCGCTTTGCGGCGGGGGCCCGAGCGCCGCCAGCACCGCCGCCGCCCATGGCCAGCCGCCCCGCTGCATGGCCAGCACCACGGCCCTGGCCTCGGCGCCGCCGTCGCGCTCGCCGTCGGCCAGTTCCGACAACAGTGCGTGCGCCGCCTTGAGCAGCGATTCGGCCTGGCTCTCATGGCTGACCGGCAGGGCCAGCCCCAGTTCCCCGGCCAGGCCGCGCGGCGTCGGCAACACGAAACGGGCGGGCCGTACGAATGCAAACAGTTCCAGCACGTCGTATGCCGGAAACGGCCTGGCGTCGATACGGTGGAAGTAGTCACGCCCATTGCAGATAATCGGCGGCCGCCCGGCATCGAGCCGGCGGCGGGCCTCCGGGGCGGTTATATTTTCGATCTCGCCGTCGACGCTTAGCCGGACCACGCCGCGCACCCCGGCGATACTGGCCGGGGCGTCGGGAAGCAATATCCTGCCGGTGGCGGTGGGATGTCCGGATTCCATGGTCCGGATTATAGTCCGGGCCCGGATTGCGTGCGCTATTATATTGCCGCCAACCGGTTGAAGCGGCTTCCGCCGGCGCTTACAATTTTGTCCGGCATGGCGTAAAGTGGGGCGATGAATCAGGCGCTGCACAATCAGGCCCGTGGCGAACTCGATCTGGCCGATCATTTTGTCGCCTGTTCCAGGGTCGGGCGTTACCTGACGGTATTCGACGAAAGCCGCTTCATAATCACCGACGATTTCAGGGATGATCGCGCCATTGACCGCACGGCGGCCAGTGTCGCCTCTATTTTCTCGCGCGATCCGCTGGTCGCCGAGGCCGCCCTGCTGCCCCTGGGCAAGGCCGCCGCCAAACCGCTGCGCAACCGGGAAACCTATGAAGAACTGTTTACCCTGATCGAACGGCAGGCGCTGGACCCGACGGTCCGGCAAACGGCGCGTTCCCTGATGGAAGACGGCTTCCGCGAGGCCCGTATCCGCGAGATCGAGGCAACCCTGCAAGGCAAGATCAACCCGGCGCGGGTCCGCTACCGGGCGTTTCTGGAAGTAATCCGGCAACTGACCGACCGCAACATCACACCACGGCTGTTTCGCGATGAATTTCTGGAATTTACCTACGCCGTCGCCGGCAAGCTGGATTTCGGCATCTACAGTTATTGCCTGGACCGGATATTCGGCAACCGGCGCATCGCCATGAAGGCCAAGGGCTATCTGGTCTCCGAACTGCTTGGATTCCCGCCGACCATCCGCCGTGAATTGTTGACCAATTTGCTGACCGCACCGGATACCGACCAGCGCCTGGCCGATTTCGTCCGCGACGCCATCAAACAGAAACTGGGCGACCTGGCGGCAACGGAAATCGACCTGCTGGTGGCCTTGAAATCCTCGGAAATGTCCATGGACAACCTAAACGAAATGATCGCCGGAAGCGGTTGACCCTGGACGCCGTGAATTTTGACCGATATCAGGGCGGAAATTGCAATTTGGTTCGGTTTTTTCTATACGAAACATATCACTTAGTGATATAATTTGGATTATAGTTGAGAATATTCGTAAACAAATGGTTCGAGCGGTGGCGTCGTAAGGAAGCGATATCGGACGATGCCCTTCGAACTGCGGTGAAGGAAATGGAACAGGGTCTTGCCGATGCGAGCCTCGGTGGCGGACTGCACAAAAAACGGGTCGCCGCACCGGGAAGAGGAAAGAGCGGGTCTTATCGGACCTTGCTGGCCTTCCGGTCAAAGAGGCGCGCCTTTTTCATTTATGGCTTTGCCAAAAATCAACGGGATAATATTGACGGCAAGGAAGAACGGGCATTAAAGGCCCTCGCGAAGGAACTGCTGGATTACGATGCAAGGGCAATCCGAAAGGCCATGGCGGCAGACGCGATATATGAAGTGAGGTACGATGGTGGCCAAAAAAAGGAATAGCCCGATCCTGGACGCCGTCCACGGAACGGTGAGAGACCTGCATGATGCCGGTGTTATGGACGAGACGACCATGCGCCGGTTTGACGCCCTGTGTCTGCCACCCGTAAAAAATTACACGTCCGCCGAGATTAAACGGATCAGGTCGGCCCAGCATGTGAGTCAGCCTGTTTTCGCGGCCTATCTCAATGTCAGCAGGTCAACTGTCGCCCAATGGGAACAGGGCGGGAAGAGACCGCGCGGGGCCTCTCTCAAGCTGCTGGAGCTGGTGGAACGGAAGGGGCTGGCGGAACTGGCGTGAACCGGCCCGCCTACCGGTCGTAATCAAGACTGGGCGCCAGCCAGCGTTCGGCTTCTTCAAGCGCCATGTCTTTTCGTCCGGCGTAGTCTTCGACCTGATCCCTGGATATCTTGCCAATGCCGAAGTATTGCGATTCCGGATGGCTGAAATAGAAGCCCGAGACCGACGCGCCGGGCGTCATGGCAAAGCTTTCGGTTAGTTTGATATTGCTGTTGGCCTCGGCGTCGAGCAGGCGGAACAGGGTCGATTTTTCGGTGTGGTCGGGGCAGGCCGGATAACCGGGGGCCGGGCGGATGCCCCGGTACTGTTCGCGGATCAGATCCTCGTTGGCCAGGTCTTCATGTTCGGCGTAGGCCCAGAATTCGGTGCGCACGCGCTGGTGCAGGCGTTCGGCGAAGGCCTCGGCCAGGCGGTCGGCCAGGGCTTCCAGCAGGATCGCCGAATAATCGTCGTGTTCGGCCTTGAATTCCGCAATTTTGGTTTCGATGCCAAGACCGGCGGTAACCGCGAAGCCGCCCAGGTAATCGGCCAGCCCGGTATCCTTCGGGGCGATGAAGTCGGCCAGCGAGAAGTTGGCCCGGCCCGAATTTTTCAGCATTTGCTGGCGCAGGAAATGCAGCTTGCACGCGACTTTCGAGCGGTCGTCATCGGCGTAGATTTCCAAGTCATCGTGATCGATCGAATTGGCCGGCCAAAAGCCGATGACGGCGTTGGCTGTCAGCCATTTTCCGGCGACGATTTTATCCAGCATCAGGCCGGCATCGGCGAACAGGTCGCGCGCCGCCGCGCCGCTGATTTCGTCTTGCAGGATCGCCGGGTAGACCCCTTTCATTTCCCAGGTCCGGAAAAACGGAGTCCAGTCGATGTAATCGACCAGTTCACCCAGGTCATAATCCCCGAAGGTACGAACGCCCAGAAACGTCGGTTTCGGCGGCTTGCAGGCCTGCCAATCGACCCGGTGGCGGGCGGCGCGGGCGGCCTCGATACCCTGCTGCCGGGCGGTCCTGTCGCGGTTGGCGTGGCGGCTGCGAACCAGGTCATATTTTTCGGCAATGCCGGCGACATAATCGTCGCAGGCCGTATCCGACATCAGGTTGGATACCACGCCGACGGCGCGCGAGGCGTCGGTAACGTAGATAGTCGGGCCGTCGTAGCCGGGGGCGATTTTGACGGCGGTGTGAACTTCCGAAGTGGTGGCGCCGCCGATCAACAGCGGCATGGTCAGGCCCTGGCGCTGCATTTCGGCGGCCACCGTGGACATTTCTTCCAGCGACGGCGTAATAAGCCCGGACAGGCCGATGATGTCGGCGTTTTCTTCCCTGGCGGCTTCGATAATTTTTCCGTACGGCACCATCACCCCCAGGTCGACGACATCGAAATTGTTGCATTGCAGGACAACGCCGACAATGTTCTTGCCGATATCATGCACATCGCCCTTGACGGTCGCCATCACCACCTTGGCCTTGGCTTTTATTTCGCCGCCGGCATCCAGCTTTTCGGCCTCGATGAACGGCAACAGGTGGGCCACCGCCTGTTTCATGACACGGGCCGATTTGACCACCTGGGGCAGGAACATCTGGCCCGATCCGAACAGGTCGCCGACCACGTTCATGCCGTCCATCAGCGGCCCTTCGATAACGTGGATCGGCCGTTCGGCGGCCCGGCGGGCTTCCTCGGTATCCTCGATCACATATTCGGTGATGCCCCGGACCAGGGCGTGGGTCAACCGTTCGCCGATAGTTCCCTGGCGCCACGACAGATCCGGGGCCGCCCCCTTGGCCGTGCTTTCGCGGGTCTCGTCGGCGATATCAAGCAACCGTTCGGTGGCGTCGTCGCGGCGGTTCAGCACCACGTCCTCGACCCGCTCCCGCAGGGGTTCCGGAATATCGGCGTAGACCGCCAATTGCCCGGCATTGACGATGCCCATGTTCATACCCGCCGCGATGGCGTGATACAGGAACACCGAATGCATCGCCTCGCGCACCGGATTGTTGCCCCTGAACGAGAACGACATGTTCGAAACGCCGCCCGAAACCATGGCGCCGGGCAGGGTTTCCTTGATCGTCGCGCACGCACGGATGTAATCGACGGAGAAATTCCGGTGTTCATCGATGCCGGTGGCGATGGGGAAGATATTGGGATCGAAAATAATATCGGTGGCCGGGAAGCCGACCCGTTCGGTGAGAATTTTATAGGACTTGGTGCAGATATCGATCATCCGCCGGTAGCCATCGGCCTGGCCGTCTTCATCGAACGCCATGACCACCACGGCGGCCCCGAAACGCATGATCTCGCGGGCCTGATCGATGAAAACCCGTTCGCCTTCCTTAAGGCTGATGGAATTGACCACGCCCTTGCCCTGAACGCATTTAAGGCCGGCTATGATAACCGCCAGTTTCGAGGAATCGATCATCACCGGAACCCGCGAAATATCCGGTTCCGAGGCGACCAGATTAAGGAAGGTGACCATTTCACGTTCGGCGTCGAGCATGGCGTCATCAACATTGATATCAATAATCTGAGCCCCGTTTTCGACCTGCGAACGGGCGATGTCGAGCGCCGTTTCATAGTCGCCTTCGCGGATCAGCCTGGCGAACCTGGCCGATCCGGCGACATTGGTGCGTTCGCCGATGTTGACGAACCCGGTGACCTTGTCGATGGCCAGCGGCTCCAGACCGCTAAGATGGCAATGGCCGGCCGGCGCCGGAATTTGCCGCGGCGGCACGCCATCGACGGCCTGGGCGATGGCCTTGATATGTTCCGCCGTGGTGCCGCAGCAGCCGCCGACGATATTGACCAGACCGTTGCGCGCAAAATCCCCGATCACCCGCGCCATATGCTCCGGCGTGTCTTCATATTCGCCGAATTCATTGGGCAGTCCGGCATTGGGGTAGACGCTGGTAAAGGTCGTGGCGACCTGCGACAGGGCCTGGACGTGGGGCCGCAGTTCGGTCGCGCCCAAGGCGCAATTAAGGCCGACGCCAAGCGGCCTGGCATGGGCCACAGAGGTCCAGAAAGCCTCTGGCGTTTGTCCCGACAAGGTGCGTCCGGACGCGTCCGTAATGGTGCCCGACACTATCACCGGCAGTTCGATTTCGTGTTCATCGAAATATTTCAGCACCGCATAGATCGCCGCCTTGCAGTTCAGGGTATCGAACACGGTTTCGATCAGCAGCAGATCGACCCGGCCTTCGATCAGGCCGTCGATGGCCAGCGTGTAGGCCTCGGCCAGTTGATCGAAGGTGATGTTGCGGAAGCCCGGATCGTTGACATCGGGCGAGATCGAGGCGGTGCGGCTGGTCGGCCCCAGGACCCCCGCCACATAGCGGGGTTTATCGGCACTGGAAGCGGCGTCAGCCGCCGTCCGGGCCAGCCTGGCGCCGGCCGCGTTGATCTCGCGGACCACCGGTTCCAGGCCGTAATCGGCCTGGGAAATAACCGTCGCGTTAAATGTATTGGTCCCGATAATGTCGGAACCGGCGGCCAGAAAAGCGTTATGGATGTCGCCGATGACATCCGGCCGGGTCAGGTTCAAAAGGTCGTTGTCGCCCTTCAGGTCCATGGGATGATCGGCAAAACGGCGGCCCCGGAAATCCGCTTCGCCCAGCCCCCTGGCCTGGATCATGGTGCCCATGGCGCCGTCCAGTACCAGGATCCGTTCACGCAGATGTTTTTCAATCGGATTGGTCATGTCAGTTATCGTTCCCGTTGGAATTGCCATCGGGGCGGACCCCCAGCATATGGCAAATGGCGTAGGTCAGGTCGGCCCGGTTGAGAGTATAGAAATGGAAATCCTTGACGCCGCCGGCGTGCAATACCCGGCATTGTTCGGCGGCGATGCTGGCGGCGACCAGTTTGCGGGTTTCCGGATCGTCGTCGAGCCCGTGGAACAGGCCGGCCAGCCAGTCCGGCACCGCCGTGCCGCTAAGGCCCGAGAATTTGCACACCTGTTTGAAATTGGTTACCGGCAGGATGCCCGGCACAATCGGCACATAAATGCCGGCGGCCCGCGCCCGGTCCACAAATCGCAGATAAATCCCGGGATCAAAAAAATACTGGGTGATGGCGCGACTGGCCCCGGCGTCAATTTTACGTTTCAGGTTATCCAGATCGGCATCCAGATCGACCGCTTCCGGATGCCCTTCCGGGTATGCCGCGACGCTGATTTCAAAATCGGCGATGTCCTTCAACCCGGCCACCAGATCGGAGGCATAGGCGTAACCGTCGGCGTCAGGGCGATAGCCCGCGGCCCCTTCCGGAGCGTCCCCGCGCAGGGCGACGATATGGCGGATACCGGCGTTCCAGTAACGTTCGGCAATAACCCTGATTTCCTGCCTGGTAGAGCCGACGCAGGTCAGGTGGGCGGCGGCTTCGAGCCCGCTGTCGCGGGCGATGGCGACGACCGTTTCGTGGGTCCGCTCCCGTGTCGTGCCGCCGGCGCCGTAAGTGACCGACACGAACGACGGCCTGACCGGCGCCAGTCGCTCGATACAGTTCCACAGGGACCGTTCCGCCTTTTCCGTAGCCGGCGGAAAAAATTCGAACGAGACGTTAACATCTTTCGGCAACGGCAGGGCGACAATCAGCGACGGATGCGGTGGACGGCCCTTCGAGGTCACGTTCATCAGGTCCTGACGCAGAATTTGATTTTCCTTCCTGGTCATATCGGTGCGGTTTCCTGTTGTTTGCGGCCGAGCCACAGCGACACCGTCAACGGGTCGCCGGCAAGATGCCGGGTGTCAATCAAGTTCAGGCCGCCGGCCTCGAACCAGGCGGCGATCTCGCCGTCAGCGAATCCAAGGCGGCGATGATTATGTTCCAGGCGCAGGGCCTCTACCTGATGAGGCGCGAAATCGACCAGCAGCAGATGTCCACCGGGCCTCAGCACCCGTGCCGCCTCGACCACGGCCTGGGCCGGCCGGTCCAGAAAATGCAGGACCTGATGGATGGTCACGGCGTCGAACGATGCGGCGGCGAAGGGAATCTGGTAGATATCGGCCTGACGCACGGCGCAGTGGGACATTCCGGCGCGGTCGAGGTTATTGCGCGCTATGGCCAGCATCTCGACCGACAGATCAATGCCCTCGCCGCGCTCGATATGCGGCCCGAAGGTTTCAAGCATACGTCCGGTGCCGGTGCCGATATCAAGCAGGTCTTCGATTTTGCGGTTCGCGCCGACTCCCGGCAACATTTCAAGCAGCGCCCGTTCCACTTCAATGTCGTCGGTATGCAACGAGCGCAATTCATCCCAGGCGCCGGCGTTGCTGCGGAAATAGGCCTGCGCCTTCTGATCGCGTTTGCGTTTGATGCCTTGCAGCCGCTCGAAGTCGCGCGCCAGTTGCTCGTCGTCATCTATTTTTTCCGGTATCAGGTCAAGCAGGCAACGGACCAGGGCGGCCCCGGCGCCGCGATGGACCAGTCCGTAAAAAACCCAGCTGCCCTCGCGCTTGCGATCAAGCAAGCCGGCGTCGGTCAACAGCTTAAGGTGGCGCGATACCCTGGGCTGGCTCTGCAAGACGATTTCGACCAGTTCGCTGACCGTCAAATCGCCATGGGAACACAACGCCAGCAGTCGCAACCGGCTCGGCTCGGCAACCGCCCGCAAGGCCGATATCAAAGGTTCAATCGTATTCATGGCCGGAAGAAACCAAATTCTACAAAATATATACAAATATAAACATTTCTTTATATCTTATTTCCCCGGCTGTCCAGAAATTTTTGCGTCCGGGTCCGGGATTCGCCGGTGACCAGTATCGGCGATTGTCTTTATTGTTGCATTATTACAACACCTGTATCACTTAGGTTCATTTCCGGGGCAACGCCGCTGGTTTTTCACAAAGCGCTGTGATATTTCATTTTCTTGGTTAAGTGGATAACGATTGAGCAGGCCATAACCCCGTGGATCAAGATCGGGGGGTGGTTTGGCGAAGGCAGGAACACGGGGGAGGCTCGACGTATTTTCCCCCGGCGATGGTACTTTTTGTTAACCTTAGGCTGCGATGTTTGTCGCCGCGCCCTGGGAAACGCGAGCGAGCAATTTGAGGACCGGTTGGTTTTCGCGGTCGTTTGAACGGCATTGAAAAAACAGCAGAAGCGTATTCAAATATGGTCAGTTCTCTGAAATCAATACTTCCAATCCGATCCTTTGCAGTCGCCACGGTCGTTTTGTCCCTTGGCGGTTGCGCCGCCGCCCCGGACTCTTCCGATCCCGAGGCGGTAGCCGAATATGCCGAGGTCAATGACCCGGCGGAACCCACCATGCGGGCCATTTTCGCCTTTAACCGGACGCTCGACATAGTCGTCCTGAAACCGGCGGCTTCGATCTACAAGGACGTGGTGCCGGACAAGGGCCGCGCCGCCGTTCACAATTTCCTCAACAACCTGCGTTCCCCGGTAATCTTTTTCAACAATGTCCTGCAGGGTGATCTGAAACAGGCCCTGGAAACCTTGATGCGGTTCCTGGTCAATACCACCGTCGGCATCGCCGGCATTAACGACACCGCCGCCGAACTGGGCATGGAATACCGCAACGAAGATTTCGGCCAGACGCTGGCGGTGTGGAACATGCCCGAAGGTCCATACATCATGCTGCCGATTCTGGGGCCGAGCAACCCCCGGGACGCGGTCGGCCGGGTCGTCGATTTTATCATCGATCCGCTGAATATGTGGGCCGGCAACACCGATAACGGCTGGGCCGTTCCGACCCGCACCGCCGTTGACGCCGTCGATTTCCGGGCCCTGCATTTCGACACTATCGCCGATCTGGAAAAATCCTCGCTCGATTTCTATGCCACCGTCAGGACCCTTTACCGGCAACGTCGCATCGACGAAATCAACAACGGTCGGGTCGATCCCGCAATTTCCGTTCCCAGTATCGGCGAACGCCTGAACGACGGGCCGGCGCTTGAGGAAATTTCACAAGCCGATTAGGGCAGTTTGGTGTAACAGCGGGTTCCCTGACATGAAACGGCGATCACTGCTCAAGGCCTTCCCAGCCCTGCTTTTATGTCTTGCGGTGACGCTTCCCGCCGCCTCCCTGCGGGCCGCCACCTTCGAGGAAGGAGCGACGACATTCGTTAAGAATCTGGCGGAACAGGCGATCCGCGAATTGACCGATAAATCGGCCCCCAGAAAACAGCGCATCGCCCTGTTCCGGAAATTTTTCAACACCCATTTCGCCGTCAATGGCATCGGCAAATGGATTCTGGGGCGTCACTGGAGGAAGGCCAGCGACGACGAGCGGCGGGAATATCTGCGCCTGTTCGAAGACCTGATGGTGGTGTCCTACGTTGACCGCTTCGCCGCCTACGCCGGCGAACCGCTGCTTATCACGAAAACGCTCAGCCAGAATGCCAACAACGCCATCGTCTACACCAAAATCGAACAACCCGGCGGGGCGCCGTCGGTACATGTCGACTGGCGGGTGGCGCGCAAGAATTCCATGTACAAGATCGTCGATGTCGTCGTCGAGGGAACATCCATGAGCAGTACGCTACGGGCCGATTTCGGATCAACCATCCGCCAGCGCGGCGGCACCGTCGCGGGGCTGCTGGCGGCGCTGCGCGAAAAAACCGCAAGCCTGAGATCGGCCGCCGAATAATACCAAGGATCACTGATAAAGACCCATTGCGCGGTGGCGGATGGTGATCGGAACCGGTTACCCGCCGTTACGGGATTCCTCTATTTCTCCCTGATCCTTTCGAACTTGTTCCAGTAACCCGGTCGCGAAAGAATCGGTTGCCCCCTGGCCAAAGGTTTCGAAGTTGACGATCTCGCTCAAGGGCAGACGTGGCCGCCACCCCGCCGATTGAAGTTCCGGCCTGTCGAAGAAATGAGAAACATAGCCGAGGCAAAGATAGGCCACGGGAACCACCCGTTTGGGAATTTCAAGAACCTGTTTCAGGCGTTTTTGATCGAGAATGCTGACCCAGCCGAGGCCCAGCCCCTCGGCGCGGGCCGCCAGCCACAGGTTTTGCACGGCGCAGACGCTGCTGTAGATATCCATCGCCTTTATATGGGTTCGCCCGATGACCACGGGACCGGCGCGGTCCCGGTCACAGGTAACGCAGATATTGATCGGCGATTCCAGGATGCCTTCCAGTTTCAGGTTTCGATAGGTATCGCGGGCGTCGCCATCGAACATCCCGGCCGCCTCGGCATGCGCCTTCTCGAAAAGTTTATGGACCTTTCGTTTGGTTTCTCCGGACCGAACCAGAATAAAGCTCCAGGGCTGCATAAAGCCCACGGATGGCGCGTAGTGGGCGGCCATCAGGATGCGGCTCAACACATCCTCGGCGATGGCGGTATCGGTAAACTGGCCGCGCACATCGCGCCTGGAGAAAATTGCCTTGTAGAGCGCATCACGCTCCGCGTCTTCGAAACTATGGTCAAGCGGTTGTTTTTGTGTGGAAGTTTCCATATCAGTCCCCTTCATGGATAACCTAAGCGGCGCTTTCCACGCACCACGGCAAACTCCCCGGGCCGGTCTTCTGACTTAGGTTCATCTTGACCGGACCCCTTCCCGGAGTTCCCCCCAGTGGGACCACGCCAGACCGCCATCAAATGAAATTATTCGATGGCGGTTTGGGTTGTCGTCCGGTCAATCCCCATTACAGCGTTGGGCACGTGGCGGAATTTCACCGCCTTCCCGATTCTCCCCGTTCAGGGTATTACCCGCCCGGAGCACCCGAGGATGCTATTGGCGCCGGCTTTATCGATACCCGGCTGCCTCGATTGTAACCAGCCCGGCCTTTCAAGCCAATCGGTTTTCCGAGCCCTGTTCAAGCGGATTGGTCATTATGGCAATTTTACCCGCCGAAGCCTTGGGCGTGGCCCGCCAATAAGCTACGGCCATGAACAGGGCGCCGGCGATTATGTTGCCGAGAGTCACCCAGAACAGGTTGTAACCCATTCCCGCCAGAGACACCGTATCCGGATGTTCGCCGAGCAGGGCGATTACAAATATGGTCATGTTGGCGACGGAATGTTCGTAGCCGCTGGCAATGAAGGCGAGCAGACACCAGAATATTATAATACATTTGGCGGCGTCGCTGCGGACCCGCGCCGACATCCACAGGGCCAGACAAACCAGCCAGTTGCAAAGGATGCCAAGGGCCACCAGTTGTATCGCCGACTTGCCCATCTTGGCGGCGGCAACGCCGTTCAACAAATCCGAACCGGCGCCCATAAGGGCGCCCTGTCCGGCGTAATAAACAAGACCCAGCAACAGCGCCCCGGCCAGGTTGCCCAGCCACGATACCGACCACACCGCCATCAGGTCCCGGCCATTGCTTTTGCCGCGCAACCAGCCGATGGTCATGAACATGGTATGGCCGGTGAATAACTCGGAACCGGCGAAGACCACCAGAGTCAGGGCGATGCCGAACGCGCCGCCCATAACCAGCTTGCGGACCGACGGGTCGACGAAAGCGCCGAGCGTGAAAATCAGGATAATGCCGAGCCCGACATAGGCGCCGGCCATCATCGAACCGATGAAGAAAGAGGCGGGAGCGTTCTTCAGCAGCGCCGCTTTTTTTTCGGCGATATCGGCGAAATGGTCGATGGTGTCGGTGTACATTGTCGAATCCCTTCAGCAAAATTTATGTTCTCAGAACATCCGGATCAGGCGTTATGATATGGGTCGCAAGACGCAGCGAAATCACCCCGTCCTTGATCCGCACCGGGTATTTGGTGGCGCAGCCCTGATCCGGTGGAACGGCCTTGCCGTGGGCCAGTTCGATGGCCCAGTTATGCAATGGGCAGGTCACCTTCCAGCCATGCACAATGCCTTGTGACAGGGGGCCGCCACGGTGCGGACAGCGGTCATCGAGGGCGAATATGCGGTCATCGGCACTGCGGAAAACGGCGATATCGCCGCCGCCGGTTTTAAGCACTCGGGCGCCGCGCAACGGAATGTCATCCACCTTGCCGATTTCAATCCAGCCGGTCATCTTCACACCACCATTTTCAGGGGGCTGAACTCGTGGCCGGCCACCCGTTTCCCGGCCCGTTCCCGCCATGGATCATTCTGGGCGAAGCGCTGGGAATACTGGAACCGTTGCGCCAGATCCTGACGCCCGGACCCATCTTCGACGACGCGCTGCTTGACGTAGGACAGCCCGGTCCGTTCCAGCCAGTGTGCCGTGCGCTCCAGATAGTGAGCTTCCTCGCGGTATAGCTGAAGGAAGGCGAAGCAGTATTCCAGGACCTCCTGTTCGCCGGCCACCTTGCACAACAGGTCGGTGGCCCGCAACTTGACGCCGCCGTTGCCGCCGACATGCAGTTCCCAGCCCGAATCCACGGCGACTACGCCGAAATCCTTGATCGTCGCCTCGGCGCAATTGCGGGGACAGCCGGAAACCGCCATTTTGAATTTATGGGGGGTAGCGGATCCCCAACAGGCTTTTTCCAGCTTGATGCCCATGGCCATGGAAGACTGAGTACCGAAGCGGCACCAATCGGAGCCGACGCAGGTTTTGACCGTCCGCACCCCCTTCGCATAGGCGTGCCCGGAAACCAGGCCGGCCTTGCCCAGGTCGTCCCAGACGGCCGGCAGGTCTTCCTTGTCGATGCCCAGCAGGTCGATTCTCTGGCCGCCGGTAACATGCACGGTGGGCACCGAAAATTTCTCCGCCACATCGGCGATGGTCCGCAACTGGTCGGGCGTGGTCAGGCCGCCCCACATCCGCGGCACCACCGAATACGATCCGTCCTTCTGGATATTGGCGTGCACCCGTTCGTTTATAAAGCGGGACTGGCCATCGTCCTCGTACTGGCCCGGCCAGGCGCAAAGCAGATAGTAGTTGAGCGCCTGACGGCACCCGGCGCAGCCATCCGGGGTAAGCCATTCCATGAAGGCCATGACCTCGGGGATGGTTTTCAGCTCGTTATCGCGAATCGCCATCCGGATATCGTCGTGGCTGAATTCGGTGCATTTACAAAGCGCCTTCCTGGCCGTGGTTTCGGAATAATCGCCGCCCAGGGTGAAGGCCAGAATCTGCTGCACCAGGCCGGTGCAGGAACCGCACGATGACGAGGCCTTGGTGTGGGCGCGGACATCATCGAGCGTGAACAGTTTTTGCTCGGTGATGGCGCTGACGATATCGCCCTTGCTGACCCCGTTGCAGCCGCAGATTTCGGTTTCATCGCTCATCGAAAGGATGGCGTTTTCGGATCCCCGCCCGGAATCGCCAGGGGCCGAACGGCCAAACAACAGGCGCTCGCGATCATCCGAAACATCGACCTCGTCGCGCATCAACTGAAAATACCAGGGAGCATCCACCGTATCGCCCAGGAACAGCGCCCCCTGGATACGGTTGTCCTTAAGCACCAGCTTCTTGTAGATATTGCGACCGGCATCCTGAAAAAGCAGCGTTTCCTTGCCCTCGCCACCCTCGAAATCCCCGGCCGAGAACAAATCGATGCCGGTCACCTTGAGCCGGGTCGAAAGCACCGACCCCGGATAGGCGGCATGGCCGTATTCGGCCAGATGGTTGGCGCAAACCCTGGCCTGTTCGAACAGTGGGGCGACCAGGCCATAGGTACGGCCCCGGTGCTCGATACATTCGCCGACGGCGTAAACAACCGGATCGTAGGTCTGCATGGTGTCGCCGACGACGATGCCGCGCCGGCAATAAATGCCGACATCGCGGGCCAGCGCCGTGCGCGGCCGAATGCCGATGGCCATGACCACAATGTCGGCGGCCAGCCGGGTACCGTCTTTCAGCTTTACCCCGGTGACCCGCCGCGATTTTCCCTTGCTGCCCAGGATCGCCCCGGTTTCCGCCGACAGCTTGAATTCAAGCCCGCGCTCTTCCAGCGAGCGGCGCAGCATGGCCGCCGCGACCTGATCCAACTGCCGCTCCATCAGGCTATCCATCAGGTGGACCACGGTGACCTTCATGCCCTGTTTCATCAGGCCGTGGGCGGCCTCCAGGCCAAGCAGCCCGCCGCCGATAACCACCGCGTTGCGGTACTTGCCGGCCGCCTCGAGCATTACTTCCACATCGCCGATATCGCGAAAGCTGACAACCCCGGGCAGGTCGTGACCGGCAACCGGCAATATGACCGGATCGGCCCCGGTCGCCAGCAATAGCCGGTCATAAGGAACGGTCTCGCCGTCGGCGGTCTCGACCCGCTTTTCCCGACGGTCGATCCGGACCACCTGTTCGCCCTTGCGAAGGGTGATGGCATTGTCGGCGTACCATTGCTCGTCGTTGAGCATTATTTCATCGAGAGTCTTCTCGCCGGCCAGGATCGGCGACAGCATAATCCGATTGTAGTTGCCATGCGGCTCGGCCCCGAAAACGGTTATATCGTAAAGGTCCGGAGCCAACGCGAGCAATTCCTCTACCGTCCGCATCCCGGCCATGCCGTTGCCGATGACGACCAGTCTTTGTTTCATTATCAAGAGTCCTTCCGTAATCGATGGTTCCGCCCACTTCGACACGCATGCGCGGGCGGCCACCCCATCTGCCGAAGTAACAGCAAAGGGCGTGCCAATCTCCTGAAGTAGCTATACTCCAGATTTTTTTTCTTTATTTTCAGCTAGTTAAGATATTTTGTGCCGGCAACGGCGATGATTGTACAAGGCAATCATGGCCCAATTCTGCCTAATTATTCAGCATGAATAATAAGTGATTATTTTTTAGGCAAAATCAGGCATTCCACGGCCAAAACAAAGGGCTCGAATCCCCCCGACGACGCCGCTATCTTTTCAGCGGCTTGTACTTGATGCGGTGCGGCTGGTCGGCCTCGGCGCCCAGGCGGCGGTGGCGGTCGGCCTCGTAATCTTCGTAGTTGCCCTCGAACCAGACCACCCGGCTGTCGCCTTCGAAGGCCAGCATGTGAGTGGCCAGACGGTCCAGAAACCAGCGGTCATGGCTGATGATGATGGCGCAGCCGGCGAATTCGGCCAGCGCGTCTTCCAGCGCGCTCAGGGTTTCCAGGTCGAGATCGTTGGTCGGTTCATCGAGCAGCAGCACGTTGGCCCCGGATTTAAGCATGTTGGCCAGATGCACCCGGTTACGCTCGCCGCCCGATAACTGGCCCACTTTCTTTTGCTGGTCGGCGCCCTTGAAATTGAACCGCGAGACATAGGCGCGGCTGGCGATCGAGCGCTTGCCCAACAGTATTTCATCGTCGCCGCCGCTGATTTCCTGCCACACGGTCTTGCCGTCATCGAGCGAATCCCGCGACTGATCGACGTAGCCCAGCTTGACCGTATCGCCAATGCGCAGCGTCCCGCCATCGGGTTGTTCGACGCCGGTGATCATTTTGAACAATGTGGTCTTGCCGGCGCCGTTGGGGCCGATTACCCCGACGATGCCGCCGGGCGGCAGTTTAAAGCTAAAATCCTCAATCAGCAGTTTGTCGCCGAACGCCTTTTGCAGGTCCTGCGCCTCGATCACCAGATCGCCCAGCCGCGGGCCGGGCGGGATGACGATCTGGGCGCTGTCGAGACGCCTGTCGCCGGCTTCCGCCAGCAGGTTGTCGTAGGCGGTGATCCGGGCCTTGCTTTTAGCCTGCCGGGCGCGCGGCGAGGACCTGATCCAGTCGAGCTCGTGCTTGAGGTTTCGCTGCCGGGCCGATTCCTCTTTTTCTTCCTGGGCCAGGCGTTTCTGCTTCTGTTCCAGCCAGGCCGAATAATTGCCTTCATAGGGAATGCCGCGACCGCGATCCAGTTCCAGAATCCAGCCGGTGATGTTGTCGAGGAAATAGCGGTCATGGGTGACCACCATGACGGTGCCTTCGTAATCTTTCAGGAAGACCTCAAGCCAGGCCACCGATTCGGCGTCAAGGTGGTTGGTCGGTTCATCGAGCATCAGGATATCGGGCCGTTCCAGCAGCAGCCGGCAGAGCGCCACCCGGCGGCGTTCGCCGCCCGACAGCGTGGTGACATCGGCATCGCCCGGCGGGCAGCGCAGGGCGTCCATGGCGATCTCCAGGGTGCGTTCTATTTCCCAGCCGTTGACGGCGTCGATCCGTTCCTGCAATTCGCCCTGTTCGGCCAGAAGATTATTCATTTCATCGTCGTCCATGGGCTCGGCGAAGCGGGCGCTGATCTCGTTGAAGCTTTGCAGCAGTTTCACCGTGTCGCCCATGGCCATCATGATGTTGCCCTGAACATCTAGGGCCGGGTCCAGGTCCGGTTCCTGGGCCAGATAGCCGACCCTTACACCATCGGCGGCCCAGGCTTCGCCGCCGAAATCGGTATCGATTCCGGCGACAATTTTCATCAGCGTCGATTTACCGGCGCCGTTGGGACCCAAAACGCCGATTTTGGCGCCGGGCAGAAAGGAAAGCGTGATGCCCTTGAGAATCTCCCGGCCGCCGGGGAAGGTCTTGGTCAGGTTCTTCATCACATAGGAATACTGGTACGACGCCATCGGGCTCTCCGGTTATCTGCTTCGGGAATGGTGGCGCTTTTTAGCGCATCGCGGCGACGCCCGCAACGGGCGCCTTACGGCCCGACAATAATCCTGATCGGGTCCTGGAACAGCACCAGCAAAAAGAAAATGGCGGCGACCACGCCGAACAGCAGATGCACGAAATCCGGCTTGCCGCCGACATTGCGATAGCGGATGCCGTACCAGCCGACGACGCCGGTCAGAATCAGGAAAATCCAGTTAAGCATGGCTTCCTGATCGAACCGCAGCAGGGTCTCGAAAATTCTCATGGCTGAACATATACCGATCCGTAATGGACTTCACGTTTTCATCATGATGTGATCTAAATCCAGTATGAGCGAGGAAACACTGAAACTGTTGGATCAGCTTACCGGGATGGGGATGGCCTACGCGGTCGATATTCTTGGTGCGCTGGCCATTCTGATAGTCGGCTGGGTCGCCGCCGGCTGGGCCGGGCGACTGACCAGAAGGGCCGTCCACAATATTCCCAAGGTCGATAATACGGTCGCCCCGATCGCCGCCGGCATCGTCCGCTATACCGTGCTGGCCTTCGTGCTGGTCGCCGTGCTGGCCCAGTTCGGCGTCGAGACGACTTCCATCCTGGCGGTATTCGGCGCCGCCGGCCTGGCCATCGGCCTGGCCTTGCAGGGCACCCTGTCGAATATCGCCGCCGGCATCATGCTGCTGCTGTTGCGACCGTTCAGTGTCGGCGATTATATCGAGGCCGACCGCATTTCCGGTACGGTCGAGGAAATCGGCCTGTTCACCACCCGCTTCACGACCAGCGGCGGGCTGTCCGTATCGGCGCCCAATTCCAGCCTGTGGGGCAGCACCATCACTAATTATTCACGCAACCCGCGACGGCGCATCGACCTGACCGTCGGCATCGCCTACGCCGATGATCTGGATGGCGCCATGGCCGAGCTGCGGTCGCTGATGGCCGAAGACAGGCGTATTATGGATGAGCCCGCGGCACAGGTATTCGTCACCGGGCTGGCCGATAATTCGGTCAACCTGACCCTGCGATGCTGGGTCGCCACGGCGGATTACTGGCAAGCCTCCTGCGACCTGACCCGCGCCGCCAAGCTGCGGCTGGACGAAAAAGGCTATTCCATGCCATTCCCGCAACGCGACGTTCACATTATTTCAGAGCCAGCGAAATAACCCAGGCGGCAACCACGAATGCCGCCGAAACAGCCAGACAGGCGGCCAGCCCGCCCCATTGATAGGCCAGGCCCGACAGCAGCGTCCCGGTCAGCCGCCCGGCGGCGTTGGCCATGTAATAAAACCCTACGTTCAGGGCGACATGGTCGGTGTCGGTATAGGCCAGCACCAGATAGGAATGAATTGCCGAATTGACGGCGAAGACGAAGCCGAAAACCACCAGGCCGGCGATCACCGCCATTCCGGGCCAGATGCCGCTCGAAACCGCGCCGGCAATCGCCGCCGTAACAATAGCCAGCAGCAGTATCCATCGCCTGCTCAGGCGGCTGTCCGGCGCCCGGGCGGCGCGCGACAGCACCTTCGGCGCCAGCATCTGGATAAAGCCATAGGCGATAACCCAGGCCGCCATATAGCCGCCGACTTCGGTATTGCTCCAGCCCAGCCCGGCGGCAAGAAATATCGGCAAGCCGACCACGAACCAGATATCGCGGGATCCGAACAGGAAAAACCGGGCCGCCGACAGCAAATTTATGGCCCGGCTTTTTGACAGGATAGCATTGAACCTGACCCTGTTTTCGGCTTGTCCTATTTCACCGGTAATGGCCAGCAGACTGATCGCCAGGACCCCGGACAGGACCGCCGCCATGGCGTCCAGGGCGCCGGCGAAACCAAGCCAGCCAAGCAAGCCCCCGCCCATGAAAAAACCGACGCCCTTGAGCGCATTCTTGGATCCGGTCAGCAGCGCCACCCATTTGAACAGGGCGCCGTCCTGGCCATCCGGAACCAGTATTTTGACGGCGCTTTTCGAGCTCATCTTGGTCAGGTCCTTGGCGACCCCCGACAGCGCCTGGCAGCCCATCACAAACGCCACCCCCATGGCCGCCGGCCAGGATGGATCGAAACGGGCCAGGCCGGTCAGGGCAATAACTTGCAGGGCGAGCCCGCCGAACAAGGTGATGCGGAGCCCCAGGCGGGAACCGATCCAGCCGCCAATCAGGTTGGTGACGATGCCGAAAAATTCATACAGCAAAAACAGCAGGGCGATTTCAAACGGCGAGTAACCGAGCCCGAAAAAATACAGCAATACCAGCATCCGCAAGGCCCCGTCGGTCAGGGTAAAGCCCCAATAGGCGACCGTGACGAAGGCATAATTGCGGGTGGCGGCAGTCATCTTTCAAAGATAGCCGGCGACGGTATCGGCCAGTTCCACCATGCGGTTGACGTAACCCCATTCGTTGTCATACCAGGCGAGAACTTTTAGCTGGGTGCCGTCGATCACCATGGTCGACGGGCCGTCGATCACCGCCGAGCGGGGATCGTTGACGAAATCCGTCGAGACCAGCGACCTTTCCTCGAAGCCAAGAATGCCCTTCAGGTCGTTTTCGGCGGCCTGTTTGAACCAGCCGTTGACTTCGGAAGCGGCGACCGGGCGCTTGACTTCAAACACGCAATCGGTAAGCGAGGCGTTAAGCAGCGGCACCCGCACGGCGAGGCCGTTCAGCTTGCCCTTCAGTTCCGGATAAATCAGGGTGATCGCACTCGCCGAACCGGTGCTGGTCGGGATCAGGTTAAGCAGCGACGAACGCGCCCGGCGCAAATCCTTGTGCGCCAGATCGACCACCGTCTGGGTGTTGGTGACATCGTGGATGGTGGTAATAACGCCGTGTTCGATACCAACCCGTTCCTGAATGACCTTGACCACCGGGGCCAGGCAATTGGTCGTGCAGGACGCCGCCGTCAACAAGTGGTGACGGTCCGGATCATAAAGCCGGTCGTTGACCCCCATGACCACGTTCAGCGCCATTTCCTTGACCGGGGCGGCGACGATGACTTTCTTCACACCCTGATCGAAATAACCCTGCAATTGCCCCGGCTGGCGAAACTTGCCGGTACATTCAAGAACCATGTCGCAACCCGCAGCCCCCCACTTGCCGGCGGCGATGGTCGGGGCCGATGAATGGGTAATGGCGGTTCCGTCTATTGAAATCGCCTCTTCCGTCGCCGCCGTATCCCGGTTCCAGCGACCATGAACGGAATCGAATTTCAGCAGATGGGCCGAACTTTCCGGCCCGCCCCCGATTTCGTTAATCAATACCCATTCGAAGCGGGGGTTGTCCCAGGCGGCCCGCAGCGCCAGCCTGCCCATGCGACCGAAGCCGTTGATGCCGACACGTATGCTCATATCCAAATCTCCGCCAAGGGGGTTCGCAACCCTTTGGTCAATTTATAATTCGCATGTGACGCTTTTATGAACATTCCGGTCTTGCGCGAATTATGTCGTAAACTTTGCCTGTATGATCCACATTAATGTAAGATGTGGTGTCCGGGGTGTCCGTTTATGACGCATGAAACCGATTACGCGATTAACGAAAAGACCTGCGCCCGTTTTATCGGTTCTTTCGAGGCGGTCAGGAAGTATCTTGGCCTGAACATCAAGATCCATCGCGACAAACAGGTCCTGCAACAGGGGCAGATATTCCTGTTCAACCATTTCGCCCGCTTCGAGACTTTTATCCCGCCCCTGATACTGTTTCAGGAAACCGGCGCCTACAGCCGCTCGATCGCCGACCGCAATCTTTTCAAGGGCAATGAATCATTAGGCGGGTTCCTGCGCGACGTCGGCGCCGTGCCCAACGACCTGCCGGGCCTGCTGCCGTTCCTGGCCGCCGAAATATTGCGCGGCAGGAAAGTCGTGATTTTTCCGGAAGGCGGCATGGTCAAGGACCGCCGGGTTATCGAAAGCGACGGATCGTTCGGGGTTTTTTCACCGACCGCCAACCAGCGGCGCCAGCATCATCGCGGTGGCGCGGTGCTGGCCCTGACGCTGGACATCTTCAAGTGGCGCATCCGCAACCTGTTCGAACGGGACGACCTTGAAAGGATCGAACGATGGGTCAAATCGCTGGGCCTGGAAAGCAAGGAGATCCTGCACGACCGGGCCCACGAGCCGACCCTGGTGGTGCCCGCCAATATAACTTTTTATCCGATCCGCATCGACGACAACCTGTTGAGCCGGGGCGCCGAATTGCTGTCCCGGGGGGAACCCAGCCAGTTTATCGAGGAACTGGTGATCGAAGGCAACCTGCTGTTCCGCGATACCGATATGGATATCCGGATAAGCGATCCGATCACGCCGCAAAAGCGCTGGAACTGGTGGGAAAGGAAGGTGCTGGAGAGATATTTCCTGTCGGTGTGGTCGCTGGACGACCTGTTCGGCCTGCGCGAGGGCAATGTCGGCAATTTGCCGGAACGAATTCTCGCTAAACGCATATCGAAGGAAACTTTCCGTATTCGCGACGCCGCGACACGAAGCATGTATTCGGCGATTACCGTCAACCTGAGCCATCTGGCGGCCAGCGTCGTCACCCGGCTGATCGGTCGCGGCGAGATGAGCATCGCCGACAACGCCTTTCATCGCATTCTTTATCTGGCCATGAAGGACCTGCAACCGCGAAGCGGCGTGCATTTGCATCGCAGCCTGTCCTGGCCGGATCGATATCGCGGCCTGATCGACGGTGACAATATGGAACTGGACCGATTCCTGAATACCTGCGGCAAGTCGGGATTGATCGGGCGCACCAGAAGCACCTACCGCTTTCTTGACAAGCTTTGCAACGACTACGAATTCAACCAAATTCGCCTCGAAAATCCGCTGATGGTCTACGCTAACGAGGTGAAGCCGATAGAGGAAATCGCCGCCGCCGTGAATACGGCACTGGAAAAATCCGCCGCCGCGACGGAACGGGAAATTGCGACCCTGCTGTTCGATGACGAGATCCGCGCCCACGAGTGGAACAAGCGCCATTTCAGCAGGGCGATCCACCGCGAAATCAATCTTGCGGAAACCGCGACGGAAAGCGGCGCCCCCTATTTGCTGGCGCCCGAAGGCCATACCAGGACCGGTGTCCTGCTGGTCCATGGATTTTTGGCGTCGCCGGCGGAACTGAGCGATTTCGGGCGGCAGCTGGCCGGCCCGCAGGTCACCGTCATGGGCGTGCGGCTGGCCGGGCACGGCACCTCGCCGTGGGACTTGAAACAGCGGAACTGGCGGGACTGGCTGAATTCGGTTCGCCGGGGGTATCGGATTCTGGCCGCTTTTTGCGACCGGATCGTGGTCGTCGGTTTCTCCATGGGCGGCGCCTTGTCGCTGCGCTTCGCCGCCGAGCATCCGGAAAAACTAACCGGCGTGGCGTCGGTATCGGCGCCGATCGCCTACCGTGACCGTGGGATGGCGTTCGTGCCGCTGGTCCATAACCTCAATAAACTGGCTTCGTGGCTGCCATCCTTCGAAGGGATCATGCCGTTCCGCGAAAACGACAGTGAACATCCGGACATCAACTACCGCCACGTACCGATCAATGGCCTTTATCAGATGCGAACGCTGACCGACAATTTGCAGAACCACCTGCCGGAAATCGATGTCCCGACGATGATTATTCAGGGCAACGAGGACCCGGTCGTCGAACCCGAAAGCGGACGAATCATCTACAACAAGCTGGCGGTCGCCGACAAGGCGTTACACTGGGTGGCGTCGGACCGGCACGGAATTCTCAACGAAGACATCGGCGAAACCCGGACACTGTTGCGTGATTTCATCGGACGGCTGACCGCCGACATGCCGTTCAAGGCGGAGACAGGTACATGAATGACATCCCGACCCCTAGGCCGGGGCAAACAGCACCCGTTAATCCGGCCTACGCCATATTCGACGATGCCGTAAAACGCGCCCCGCAGGCGCCGTGTACGGATTTTATGGATAAAATCCTGACTTACGGCGAACTCGGCGATTTGGTCGAACGGGCGGCGCGCGGCCTGCAAAACCTTGGAATCGGCAAGGGTGACCGGGTCGGCATATGCCTGCCCAACTGCCCCTACTACGTGGCCGCCTATTACGCGGTGCTGAAAACCGGGGCCATCGTCGTCAATTTTAATCCGCTGTACACCGAAACGGAAATCCGCAATCAGCTCAAGGACAGCGGCACCACCGTGATGATTACCATCGACGTTAATTCGGTTTATCCGAAAGTCGCCGCGGCGGCGGCGGGGACGGCGGTGAAAACAGTCGTCGTGTGCTCTTTAGCCGCCGCCCTGCCGACCGCCAAAAGTCTGCTTTACCGGCTTTTCAAACGCCGCGACATAGCATCCGTCGGCTACTCGGACCGGACCATCTCGTTTGACACCCTGACCGCCGATGGCGCCCCCCCCCGGGCAGTGGCAATCGACCCGCTGACCGACCTGGCGGTGTTGCAGTATACCGGCGGCACCACCGGCATTCCGAAAGGCGCCATGCTGAGCCACGCCAACATCGCCGCCAACACCGAACAGGTACGGATCTGGATGGGCGGCGACCGGCCCTATGGCGGCGACAGTTTCCTGTGTGTGCTGCCGTTCTTCCATGTCTTCGCCATGACCTCGATCCTTAATCTGGGGGTCGCCATCGGGGCCAAGATGATCCTGTTGCCGCGTTTTGAACTGGGCGTCGCGCTGCAGGTTATCGACACCAAGCACCCGACCCTGTTCCCCGCCGTTCCGACCATATACGGCGCCATCAACAGTTCGCCGGATATCGGCAAGTACGACCTGTCGTCGATTCGCTTTTGCGTTTCCGGCGGCGCCGCCCTGCCGAGCGCCGTCAAGAAGCGCTTCGAGGAACTGACCGGATGTGTGGTCGTCGAAGGCTATGGCCTGACCGAGGCCTCGCCGGTACTGACCTGCAATCCACCGGCCGGAATCAACAAGCCCGAGTCCATCGGCGTTCCCATGCCTTGGACGGAAATTGAAATCCGCGACCTTGAAAACCCGGAACGGACCGTGCCCGAGGGCGAACGCGGCCAGGTCCTGGGGCGCGGCCCGCAGGTTATGGCCGGATACTGGAACAACCCGGAAGAGACCGCGGCGGTGCTGCAAGACGGCTGGCTATCGACCGGCGATGTCGGCTATATGGATGAAGAAGGCTATATTTTCCTGACCGACCGCATCAAGGACCTGATTGTCTGTTCCGGATTCAACGTCTATCCCAGAATTATCGAAGACGCCATATATGGGCATCCCGATGTCGCCGAAGTCACGGTCATCGGCATTGCCGACGAATACCGGGGGGAAAGCCCCAAGGCCTTCGTCAGGCTGAAGGACGGGGCCACCGCCAGCGAACAGGAAATTCTCGAGTTCGCAAAGGGAATACTCAATCCCATCGAGCGCCCGTCGGCGGTTGAAATTCGCGATGAATTGCCGAAAACCCTGATCGGCAAGCTGTCGAAAAAGGAACTGGTCTTGGAACACATTGAAAAAACCGGGAAGGAAACATCAACATGACCGCCATCGTTATCGCAGGATACGTCCGCTCGGCCCTGACTCCGGCCTACAAGGGAGCCCTGGCCCGTACCCGCCCCGACGAAATGGCCGGCCAGGTGGTCCGCGCCCTGATCGAACGCACCGGTGTCGAACCCGACCGCATCGAAGACCTGATTGTCGGCTGCGCCTTTCCCGAAGGCGAACAGGGCTTCAACGTCGCCCGCCTGATCGGCTTCCTGGCCGACCTGCCCGTTTCGGTGGCCGGGGCCACCATCAACCGGTTCTGCGGTTCTTCCATGCAGGCCATCCACATGGCCGCCGGGTCCATGCAAATGGGGGCCGGTCAGGCGTTTATCTGCGCCGGGGTCGAATCGATGTCGCGAATACCCATGACCGGCTTCAACCCGATGCCCCACCCCGGCCTTTATGAACGCTATCCGGCGGCCTATATGGGGATGGGCGAAACGGCGGAAAACGTCGCCGAAAAATATCATCTGAGCCGTCAGGAACAGGAAGCTTTCGCCGTCGAAAGCCACCGGAAAGCATCCGCCGCCCAGGCCGCCGGCCTGTTGAAGGATGAAATCGTCGCCATTCGAACCGGCGGCGGCGAGGTTTCCGAAGACGGCTGCATCCGTCCGGAAACCTCGGCGGAAACCCTGGCCGGGCTGAAACCGGCATTCAGCGAAACCGGCTCGGTTACCGCCGGCACGTCTTCGCCGCTGACCGACGGCGCGGTGGCCACCCTGATCTGCACCGAGGATTTCGCCGCCGCCAATGGCATCGAGCCGCTGGCCCGCATCAAGTCCATCGCGGTCGCCGGCTGCCTGCCGGAAATCATGGGTATCGGCCCGGTCGGGGCCAGCCGCAAGGCGCTGGAGCGGGCCGGGATCGGCGCCGGGGACCTTGATGTAATCGAACTGAACGAAGCCTTCTCCAGCCAATCCCTGGCCTCGATCCGCGATCTGGAGCTGGATATATCGAAAGTCAACCTGGACGGCGGGGCCATCGCGCTCGGCCATCCCCTGGGCGCCACCGGGGCGCGGATCACCGGCAAGGCGGCGCAACTGCTGAAGCGTCAGGGTGGCCGGTACGCGCTGGCGACCCAGTGCATCGGCGGCGGCCAGGGCATCGCCACGGTGCTGGAGTCGCTGTCGTGAGCGGCATCGAACGGGTCTGTGTCATCGGCGCCGGGGTCATGGGCGCCGGCATCGCCGCCCAGGCCGCCAACGGCGGGGCCGAGGTAATTTTGCTGGATATCGCCGAAGGCGCGGCGACCGGCGCCATCAAACGCATGGCCAAGGAGAAACCGGCGGCCTTCATGCACCGGAAAATCGCCGCCAGGATTACCCCCGGAACCACCACCGACAACCTGGCCCTGATCGGCGATTGCGACTGGATTATCGAGGCGGTAATCGAACGGCCCGACATCAAGCAGGAATTGTACCGATCCCTGCTGCCCCACCTGAAGGCCGAGGCGATTGTAAGTTCCAATACCTCGACCATACCGCTGCGGGTATTGACCGAGGGCATGGATGCGGCCCTGAAGAAACGCTTCATGATTACCCATTTTTTCAACCCGCCCCGCTACATGCGGCTGCTGGAACTTGTTACCGGGGCCGAAACTGACCGGGTGGCGATTGAACGAATTAGTGATTTTTGCGATTCCCGCATGGGGAAAAGCGTCGTCCCGGCGAACGACACGCCGGGCTTTATCGCCAACCGGATCGGCACCTTCTGGCTGCATGCCGCCGTCACCGAGGCAATCCGCCAAAACATCGGGGTCGAAGAGGCCGACGCCGTGCTTGGCCGCCCGGCCGGGGTTCCGAAAACCGGCATCTTCGGCCTGGCCGATCTGGTCGGGATCGACCTGATGCCCCATATCCTGGCCAGTTTCGAAAGCGCCCTGGCCCCGGACGACGCCTTTCACGCCTACGGTTCCGGGCCGGAACTGGTCAACAAAATGATCGCCGAGGGCTATACCGGACGCAAGGGCAAGGGCGGTTTTTATCGCCTGAATACGGCGGACGGCAAAAAAATCAAGGAAGTGATCGATCTGGACACCGGCGACTATTCGCCGGCCCGGCGGCCCAAACCGGAAGCCCTGACGGCTTTCAGGAAAGGCGGCCTGCGGGCGATGCTGGACCATGCCAGCGCCGAGGCCAGATACGCCCGTTCGGTGTTGCTCGCAACCCTGGCCTACACCGCCTCGCTGGTCGGGGAAATTGCCGATGACGGCGAATCCATCGACCGCGCCATGCGGCTGGGATACAACTGGAAAATCGGCCCGTTTCAATTGATCGACCAGCTGGGGCCGGCCTGGCTGGTGAAGGCCCTGGCCGCCGACGGCATCCCGGTGCCGCCGCTGCTGGCGGCGCTTGGCGACAAATCCTTCTACCGGGTCCGCGACGGCGTATTGCAACAATTCATCGGAGCCGGCTACGAAAACGTCACCCGGCCCGACGGCGTGTTGCTGCTGGAAGACATCAAACGCGCCGGCCAACCCATCTTCAAGAACATCTCGGCCAGCCTGTGGGATCTGGGCGATGGCGTCGCCTGCCTGGAATTCACCTCGAAGATGAATTCGATCAATCCGTTTATTATTTTCATGGTCGAAAAGGCCGTCCGCGAACTGCCGAAACGGGGCTTCAAGGGTCTGGTGCTGTACAACGAAGGCAGCAATTTTTCCGTCGGCGCCAACATCGGGCTGTTGCTGTATGGCGCCAAGCTGCGCCTGTGGCCGGTCGTCCGCTGGACGCTGAAACGCGGCCAGGAGGCCTATCAGAAACTGAAATATGCGCCCTTCCCGGTGGTTGGCGCGCCGTCGGGCATGGCCCTGGGCGGCGGCTGCGAGATACTACTGCATTGCGATGCCGTCACGGCCCACGCCGAGAGCTATATCGGCCTGGTCGAGGCCGGGGTCGGCATCGTGCCCGGCTGGGGCGGCTGCAAGGAACTGCTGGGCCGCTGGAGCGTCAGCAAGAAACGCCCGGGCGGACCCATGCCGCCGGTGATGAAGTCCTTCGAGACCATCGCCATGGCCACCGTCGCCACATCGGCCATGGAAGCCCGCGATCACAACTTCCTGCGCGACCATGACGACGTGGTGATGAACCGCGACCGGGTGCTGGCGGCGGCCAGGGCGCGGGTCCTGAAAATGGCCGCCGATTACACCCCGCCCGAACCCTACGAGTTGAATCTGCCCGGTCCGACCGGCCGCACCGCCCTGCAATTGGGTGTCCGCGACTTCGTCGCCAAGGGTGTCGCCTCGGCCCATGACGCGACCGTCGGCGGAGTGCTGGCCGGGGTCTTGAGCGGCGGCGACACCGACGCGCTGGATATTTCGACCGAAGATCATATTCTGAAACTTGAACGGGACGGAATCCTGGCCCTCGCCAGAACGCCGCAAACCCGGGCGCGGGTCGAACACATGCTGAAAACCGGCAAGCCCCTGCGTAACTGATAAGGGAAAATACGATGTTGATCCTGATATCCCTGGCGGTCGTCCTGATCGTTCTGTTCGGCGTTCCGTTTGTCCGGCGGGCGGTCATCTCGCGGCCGATCATGAAGGCGGTCGGGCGGGCCTTGCCGGAAATGGGCGATACCGAAAAAATCGCCCTGGAGGCCGGTACCGTGGGTTGGGACGGCGAGCTGTTTTCCGGCAAGCCCGACTGGAACAAGCTGCTCGACTTCAAGATCGCGCCCCTGACCGACGAAGAACAGGCGTTCCTGGACGGCCCGGCAGAAGAACTGTGCAATCGCCTGGATGACTGGCAGATATTGCAGGATCGGGACCTGCCGCCGGAAATCTGGGATTACCTCAAAAGCAACGGCTTCTTCGGCATGATTATTCCCAAGGAATACGGCGGCCTGGGGTTTTCCGCCCACGCCCATTCCGCCGTGGTGACCAAGATTTCCAGCCGCAATGTCACCGCCGCCGTGACGGTCATGGTGCCGAACTCGTTGGGGCCGGGTGAATTACTGCTGCATTATGGCACCGACGAGCAAAAAAACCATTATCTGCCGCGCCTGGCCAGCGGTCAGGAAATTCCCTGTTTCGCCCTGACCGAACCCGGCGCCGGCAGCGACGCCGCCAACGGCCAGAGCGTCGGCATAGTCTGCAAGGACCTGTGGCAGGGCCGGGAAGTGCTGGGTATCCGGCTGACCTTCAACAAACGTTATATCACGCTGGCCCCGGTGGCGACCCTGGTCGGCCTGGCTTTCCGTTTGCAGGACCCCGACGGGCTGCTGGGCGAGGTCAGGGAAATCGGCATCACCTGCGCGCTGCTGCCGCGTGACACGCCGGGCCTGGTTATCGGCAACCGGCACGATCCCATGGGCGTGCCCTTCCAAAACGGGCCGGTGCAGGGCGAAAACGTGTTCGCGCCGCTGGACGTTATCATCGGCGGCGTCGATGGCGCCGGTAACGGCTGGCGGATGTTGATGGAAAGCCTGGCCGCCGGACGTTCTATTTCCCTGCCGTCGCAATCCGTGGCGGCGGCCAAGGTGGCGGCCAGATCGACCAGCGCCTACGCCAACGTGCGCGAGCAATTCGGTATGCCAATCGGCAAGTTCGAGGGTATCCGCGAACGCATAGGGCGCATCGCCGGCCATACCTACGCCATGACGGCGGCCAGCCGGCTGGCCTTCGGCGCCGTCGATGATGGCCAGAAACCGTCGGTCATTTCGGCCATCGTCAAGGCCTACCTGACCGAAGGCATGCGGCTGTGTCTGAACGACGCCATGGATATCCACGCCGGATCGGCCATATGCCGGGGCCCCGGCAACATATATTCCGGCGCCTATACCTCGATCCCCATCGGCATTACCGTCGAAGGGGCCAATATCCTGACCCGCTCGCTAATCGTTTTCGGCCAGGGCGCCATTCGCTGCCATCCCTTCGTGCAGGACGAGATGGCCGCCGCCGCCGGCGGCGACGCGAGCGCCTTCGACCGCGCCTTTTTCGGCCACCTTGGCCACATTACCCGGAATGCCGGTCGCGCATTTACCCTGGGCCTGACCGGCGGCGGCCTTGCCAAGGCTCCGGTATCGGGGTTCGAAGCCCGCCATTACAAGGATCTGGCCCGCCTTTCCGCCGCCTTCGCGCTGATCGCCGATTTGGCCCTGGGCAATCTGGGCGGGGCCTTGAAGCGCAAGGAATACTTAAGCGGCCGGCTGGCCGACGCCCTGGCCTGGATGTTCATGGCCAGCGCATCGCTGAAACATTTTCACGACGCCGGTCGCCCGCAAAGCCAGCGCGCCTTCCTCGACTGGACCTGTACCCACGCCACCCGGGAAGTAGAACAGGCCTTGCTGGGGGTGCTGGCTAATTTCCCAAGCCGGTTCGCCGCCGGACTGACCAGAACCATCGCCTTCCCCCTGGGCGTATCGCAACCCGAATTGCGCGACCGTCAGATTGACGCGGTGGCGGAAGCGGTGTTGACGGACGGCCCGGCCCGCGACGATCTGTGCGCCGGCATTTACCTGCCGGCGGCCAACGATCCGGGCATGGGAGCGCTGGAACACGCCCTGAAGCAGGTGACCGCCGCCGCCCCGGCCCGACACAAGCTGGATCAGGCCCGCCGCGACGGACGCCTGGCCAAGGGCGCCGCGCTCGACATGGTTCGCGCCGCGCTTGAAAGCGGCATTATCGACAAGGCGGAAGGGGCGCTGATCGAACGGGCCGAGGCCCTGCGCGATGCGGTTATCCAGGTCAGCGACTTCGACCCCGCCGCTTATGCCAAGTTGAAATAAACCTGTTTCAGGTCTCGTCCCTGTCGACCCGGTAACCATCGAAGTTGATCACGAAACCGCCGTCATAATGGCGGATCACCTGACTGTCGTCACCGTCGGTCAGGCGGCCCAGGGATTCCGAATTGATTTCGATGGGGCTGCCGATGTCGAAGCTGACACGGTCCTGGTCCTGGTCCATGATGAATTCTACCGCCGCGCCGCTTTCCGACAGGTTGGTGATAGTGCCTTCATAAACTTCCCCGCCAACGTGAATGACGGCCGGTTCGTTAACGAATTCCCGGGGGTGGCGGCGGCGGTTCTCGACCATATCTGTACAGATTCCCGTAATGTAATCCCGTCTACACTATAGAATTTTTCCATTCCATATTGAAACACAAGAAAAAAACAGGATATTGTCGATAAGGAATGCGGCGCGATCCCGCATTTTGCGGCGACCGGCGCCGGTTCTTGGATAGGGGCGTAATTCTACAAACTACGTTGCTATTTGGGAGTGTATATAGTACTAGCATAATTATTGATTTAATCAATGGTTAGGCATACTTAACCATGATCGGCGGGAAAACCGACGAATACCTCGACCAGGGGACACTATAAGGTGGCGTTAACGGTGGGAAGAACTATTGCAAACACGCTCAGGCATGGCCTTTTACCGGCCCTGTTATGCAGCTTTGTATTGGCTTCGGCAACTGCGGCGCGGGCCGAAACGCTTGCCGAACTGATCGCCGAGCTGACCCAGAAAAGCAACCTTGTAAATGCCGCCAAGGATGACCTGGCGGCGGCCCGCGAGCGGGCCAAGGTGACCCTTGGCGATTGGTATCCGGAACTCAATATTGCCGCCGCCTACGGGGCCGAACGGCAACTGAAGCCAACGGTCAGCGATACCGCCATGGTGACCCGCGACGCCGATATCACGATCACCCAGTTGTTATGGGATTTTGGCAAGACCAACGCCGATGTCCGGCAGTCGGCGCTGGTTATCGACCAGACCCAGGCGGTGCTTGAAACCGTCCTTCAGGACGTCTTGCTGCGCGGCGTCACCGCCTATTTGAACGTCACCCGCAATGTCCGGTCGCTGGATTTCGCCAGGCGCTCCGAAGCCAACATCAAGAAGCAGACGGAACTTGAAAACGCCCTGGTCGAATCGGGCAAGGGATTTTCGACCGACGTTCTGCAAGCCAAGGCCCGCCTGGCCGGGGCTGAATCGCGGCGCATCGTGTCCTTCGGCGGCCTGGAGGTCGCCAAAAACGAATTTCGCGCCGTCTTCGAGCGGCAGCCGCAGGCTCCCGAAAACTGGGTCATACCGGAAACGCCACAGGCGTCCCTGCCGCCGACCCTGGAAGACGCCATCGCCATCGCCTTCGACAATAACCCCGGCCTGAGAGCCGAGGTTATCGGCACCCAGATAGCCGCCGAGACAATCAATTCGACACGGTCGAGTGAGTTTTACCCGACCCTGAAAGGCGTATTGGAGCAATACTACAAGAAGGATTATGCCGGAACGGTCGGCTATCAGCGGCAGTCCGAGGCCCGTATAGAGTTGAACTTTCCGTTTAATCTGGGCCTGACGTCGGTCAACACCTTGCGTGCATCGAAAAAAGATCATTCCGCGACGGTGCGGCGGGTCGCCGACCGCCGGGATGTCATAGAACAGCAGACCCGGAACGCATGGATCAACCTGGAAACCGCCCGCCTGACGACCACCGCGTTGAAAAACCAGGCGGAAATTGTCCAGCGGTTCCTGAAGGACGCCCGCGAGGAACGCAAGGCCGGACGGCGGACGTTGCTCGACGTTCTGGATGGCGAGACCCAGCTTCTCAACGCGCTGAGTGACGCGGCGGCGGCGGAAGTCGATGAGGCGGTCGCCGGCTATACGCTGCTGGCGGCCATGGGGCGGCTTTCCCCGACCCTGTTCACGGCCCAGTAGGACCTTTCCCTGCATTCCAGTTGGCCAGCGTCCGCGTCGTCGGTCGGGTGGCGCATTCTTCCAGCCGTATTCGCTTGGATGAGAATTTGCGGTCCTGTAAGGTCCTTGTCATGTTCTTGGTCTATAGTGATTCTTGTGTAGAGTGTTGCATAACTGGTCAACCGGATTATTTATCGGGCAACCGGCAATTAGCCGGAAACATTGGTGAGGTATAAACATGGCTCTTTCGACCCAAAATCAGAATACGGATGGAAACCAGCAAAACTCACCCGATTCGAGCGGCGCGATCCTGCTGATCGAAGCCACCGAGGGCACGCCTGTAGTCATTCCCGGTGGCGGCTGGCTGCTGAGCGCCGATGTTGTCCGCCAGGGACCCGACTTGCTGCTGATCGGCGCCGATGGCTCGAAAATTCTTATTCGCGACTACTTCAACCTTGAAAATCCGCCCAGCCTGATGACCGATACCGGCGCCATGTTGTCCGCCGACCAGATAATTACCTTCGCGGGACCGCTGGCCCCCGGCCAGTACGCCCAGGCGGTTACGACACCCGCCGCCGAGCCTATCGGCCAGGTTGTCACCGCCAGCGGCACGGTCGAAGCGGTGCGCCTTGATGGCACCAGGGTAACCCTGTCGGAAGGCGACCCGATTTATCAGGGCGACATTCTGGAAACCGCCGCCGACGGCGCCGTCAGCATTGAATTCGCCGACGCCTCGAATTTCTCGCTTGGCGAATCGGGCCGCATGACAATGGATGAAATGGTCTACGATCCCGGTATTCAGGATGGATCATTCAAGATTTCCATTGTCCAGGGCGTGTTCTCGTTCATCAGCGGCGAAATTGCCAAAACATCGCCCGACGCCATGGTCCTGAACACCCCGGTGGCGACCATCGGCATTCGCGGCACCACGGTAGTCGGTCGGGCCGACGCCGAAGGCAACCAGAACACTTTCACCCTGTTGCCCGACGCAAACGGCGATATCGGCGAGATCGTAATTTCCAATGGCGCCAGCGTCCTGATCGTTAATTTGGCCGGCGGCACGGTGACCGTGGCCAGGATCGATCAACCGATGTCGGAAGCTATCGTGCTGTCCCGGGATCAGATCGAGATGATCTACGGCGACACCATCCTGACACCCCTGGAAAACGCCCTGGATCAGGTCGATATCACCCCGGACATCGGCGACGAGGCGAGCGCCGATGCGCTGGTCGAGAAAATTTTGGCGGGCGTGGACACCGGGGATTCAGAGGTTAGCCTGGAAGTGGCATCGGGCGGCGAAGACGGTGACGGCGAAGGGGCGGACATGGCGGCGTTGCAGGCATTGGCCGACGCCGCCAGTTTGCTGCTTAACGAGGTAAACGGCGGCGGCGACGGCGGCAATGGCATCGTCGACGACGACGAAGATAATGTCGGCGGCCCCAACGGTGGCGGTGACGGCGGCAATGGTGACGGCGGCGACGACGATAACAATTCCAACCCCGGCGGTGGCGGGGGCAATACCGTTGTCAGCAACAGCGGTAACGTGATCGACGGCTATGTTGCCGGCGGCATTGTTTTTGCCGACAGTAACGGCAACGATATCCTGGATGCCGGCGAGGCCAGCAGCCTGACCGACCTGGGCGGCGGTTTCACGATCGTTGGCGGCTCGGGACCGCTGGTGATGACCGGCGGCATCGATACGGCTACCGGCCTGGCATTCGAAGGCATCATGCGGGCGCCGGCGGGATCGAAGGTAATCACGCCGTTGACCACGCTGGTCAGCGCCCTGGTCGAGGGCGGCCAGACACCGGCGATGGCGGAAACCCTGGTGCGGCAGGCGTTCGGGCTTCCGGCATCCGCCGACATCACGCAAACCGATCCCATCGCGGCATTGGTTTCCGGCGATCCGGACGGCGCCGATCTGTTCGCCGTCGGGGCACAAATTCTCAATTCGGCTATCCTCGGCGGCGCCTTGATTTCCGGTGCCGGCGGCGGTGACGCCGCGAGTGCGACAGACGCCGTATTCGCCGAATTCGCGGCCCAGATAATCGCCAGCGGCGGGACCGCCGACATTACCAGCCCGGCCCTGCTGACCCAGATCATAACGGATGTCGGCACCGCCTCCGGTACCGATGTTTCGGCGACGGTCGCGGGCGTGGTGAGCATTATTCAGGCCGTCAACGACCAGATCGACACGGTAGTTTCGGGGGGGTCGGGTGACGTAACCGCCTTTCTTACCCAGATTACCCAGGTTTCCATCGTCGCCCAGGGGGACGCCGCCGACGCGGTGGCCAGCGACCCATCCGGCGCCGTAGGTGATTTCACGGGGTCCGCATTGGCGGCGGCAGTCGCCGCCGCGGCCGATCAGGTCGGCGATGTCGATGGCCCGGGGGTCGATCCCTCTTCCAACGTCGCACCGGAAATCATGGTCAACGGCGACGCCTCGGGCGGCGGTTTTGGCCACAATATCCTGTTTGTTTCCGACAGCGGCGTCGGCGCCGATATAGGAGCCGTGCTTGAAGGCGACGGCCATACCGTGACCTACGTCATGGACGATTTCACGGGCGGCGGCAACCCGGCCCTGCTGGGTGACCTTTCGCAGTATGACTCGATATTCTGGAGCGCCTCGGGAAACGGCTCTGGCGATCAACATACCGATACATCCGTATTCGACAACCTGACCGACTACGTCGAGGCCGGCGGCTCCGTTTTCGTCACCGGGTACGATTCGATCGCCAGCCCGTATGATTCCAACCTGACCAGTTTTGTCGGCGGCACCGGAAGCTATGACAGCAGCAGCAGTTACCTTGGCCCCGATTCACCGGCGCTTGCCGACACCAGCCTGACCTCCGGCGTGGTCGATATCGGCGGCGTTATGCCGACCGGGTATTATGGCGACACCGACACCCTGTATCCCGATGATGGCACGGTGACCGTCGTTGAGAGCGATCACGGCTCGTCCTGGACCATCCGTACCCTCGGCTATGGCCAGGTCGCCTATGTGAGCAACGGACAGTATGGTACTTTCGGATCACATTCGTCATGGACGGATACCTCCACCGACGGCGACGGCGCCTACAACGCGGCGATCCGTAATTTCGCCTTCAACAACGGCGATAACGGTTTAAGCACCGACTTGGACACCAGTCTGCTGCTGGGGAACGTAACCATTTCCGATGCCGACGCCGGCGACGGCATCCTGTTGGTGACAATGAGCGTCGATAATGGAACGCTGGAAGTCACCGGTGGTAGCGGCCTGGACACACTGACCGGCGCCAGCACCGGTACGCTTGTCTTCAGCGGCACCCAAACGGCGATCAATGCGGCCCTGGCGGCCAATATTTCATACTCACCGAGCCTCGGCTTCAGCGGCAGCGATCATCTGACCGTCAGCGTCGATGATTCGGCCACGACTGGCGGCGGCGCAACGACTGAAGTCGAGGTCCTGATCACCGTGGACCCTGCCAACACCGCGCCCACGGCCGGTGGCGACGCCTTCACCATGGCCGAGGACGGGACGATAACCATCACCCAGGCCGAATTGCTGCAAAGCGCCGAAGATGTCGACGGCGATACCGTCCTGATCGGGGCCGGCGGCGTGACCTTCACCACCTCGACCATGTATCTTATGGAAGAAGACAGCGACAGCATCATCAGGATTGAAGCCGACGGAACGCGTACCGAGGTGGTGACGCAGGAGCAAATAATGGCCGTGACCGGCGAGACCAACGCCGACATGAATAATCGCGGCATCGCCACCGACAGCGATGGCAACCTGTTTTTCTCGGAAATTGAATCCGATGCGATTCTGATGAAGCCGGCGGATGGCGGCAGCCTCACCATGGTCGCTTCCCGCGCCGACATGATGGCGGCTACCGGTCAGGGCTCCGCAAATCCCATGTCTCTGGCCGTCGGCAGCGACGGAATGGTTTATGTGTCGGACCACACCAGCAATTCGGTGCTGCGGATTAATCCTGACGGCGGCGCGGTCAGCCAGCTGGTTTCCGAATCGTCGCTAAGCGGTTTGCCGGGAATAACTTCCGCGGTCCTGGTCGGCGGCGTCGTCGCGGCCCCGGATGGCATGCTCTACATCGCCTCCGAAGGCGAACCGAATTCGATTTTGGCTATCGATATCGAGACCGGCGAGGCCTCGGTACTGGCCAGCGGCGCCCCGTTTACCGACCTTGATGTCTATATGACGCTGGCCCCGAACGGCGACCTGATTGTCGCCGATGATACCGACGCCGATACCATTTACCGGGTGGTGACCAGCGGCGACGATACCGGTACGGTAACGACATTCCTGTCCAAGGTGGAAATCGAGGCCGTGACCGGTGGCGACGCCAGCCTTGAAGGCGGCATCGGCTTCGATTCTCTTGGCAATTTCTTCGTTGCCGAGGAGAACGAGGACGCCATCTTCCGCTGGTCCGGTTACGATTCCGACAGTGGAACCATCGACCCCGCATCCGGCCAGTTGTATGTTTCGGAAGCGCAGTTAACCGACACGGTGGGGGGGGGTGATCCGGACCTGGAAGGCGGCATGACATTCTTCAACACCAGCCAGAATGTAACCGCCGATACGGATGGATCGTTTGACTTCACGCCGCCGCCGGACTTCACCGGCCCGGTCACCATTCAATACGACGTCACCGACGGCGAGGCGACGCAGTCCGCGTTCTCGAACCTTACCGTGACCCCGGCCAATGATGCCCCCGATGCCGTCGCCGACAGCGCCACGGTTGAAGAAGACGGCGCGGTGACCATCGCGGTGCTGGACAACGACAGCGATGCCGATGGCGATACGTTAAGCATATACGCGGTAACCCAGGGCGCCAACGGCACGGTCGTAATGAACGAAGGAGACGGTACCGCTACCTACACCCCGGACCCGGACTTCTACGGCGAAGACAGCTTCACCTATATGGTGTCCGACGGCAACGACGGCGTGACCACCGAAACGGTTTCGGTCACCGTCACCGCAGTCAATGACGCACCGGCAATTTCGCTTGCCGGCGGCAGCGGCGGTGACGGCCTGAAGATAGCGGTTATCGGCGGCAGCAGCAACGCCACGGAAGACGATGCGACGGACCAGTTGAACGACAGTTCCGTATTCAACTTCACCGCCACCGCATTCAATGCCTCGGATTATTCAACCGCCGGCGCGTGGTCGACCGTTTTGGCCGACTACGCCGCCGTGGTTATCGGCGGCAGCGGATACGGCGACGGTGAATACGCCGACTATAACCTGTACCCGGCGCTCGCGGATTTCGTTGATAATGGCGGCGGCGTGGTCACCAACGGCTGGTATGGGCACTCGCTCAGTTCTGCCTTTCCGTATCTGAGCGAGGCGCTCTATATCAGCCCGGCTTCCAGCCCCGGATATTTCGTAGGAAATGAAGGTGAAAGTATCACTGTCCTGGATTCCACGCACCCGATCACCGATGGCATCGCCAGTTATACCGGTTCGGCCTCTTATAATCCGGTCCTGAAACATCTGGACAGCGCGGCGACGGTCCTGGCGACTATGCCGGGAGGCACCGCCATCGCCTACGAGACCGTCGGCGAAGCCAACACGGTCTTCCTGAGCGGCATGTACCTGGGCAACGACGGCCTTTACAGCATCGCCAATTTGCGCAGCGGCGGCGAGGATCAGTTGTTCGAACAGGCGGTAAACTGGGCGGCCCAGGGCGGCGGTCTGGCGGCCGATGAGGATACCCCGCTGGCGCTGGGTAGTTTGACCATTTCCGACGTCGATGCCGGCGGCGGCATCCTCACGGTGACCCTGAACGCCGGCAACGGCACGCTGAACCTGTCGGGTGAACCCGACTTGGAAATAATCAGCGGCGACGGCACCGATACCTTTGTCTTCAGCGGCACCCAGGACGCCATCAACGCCGCCCTGGCGAACGATATTACCTATCAGGCGACGGCCAACTACTATGGCGAAGACACCTTGACCGTTAGCGTCGATGATTCGGCGACGGACGGCGGCGGCAGTGTGACGACCGACGCCTTCACCTTCACCGTAGCGCCGGTCAACGACGCCCCGATAGCCGAGAACGACACCATCATCACCAATGTTATCGATGGTTCGTCGATCGGTATTCCTTCCTTCGTGCTGACCGGCAATGACAGCGACGTGGAAGGCGACAGCCTTACCATCGATTCGGCATCGACGACATGGACCGACGCGTCAGCAATGGTCGATGGCAACAACGATGTGGTGTTCGGACCGCCGGACGACTTTGATGACTCGATCGGGTCGTTCTCGTACACCGTCAGTGACGGCCAGGACAGCAGCGCGGCGGCGACCGTCGATGTGGTCTTCGTAAGTGGAAGCACGATCAACGGCACAAGCGCCGACGATACGATCATTAGTGGTTCCGGCGGTGACAGTCTGCTCGGCGGCGACGGCAACGATATCCTGTTCGGCGGCGGCGGCGGCGATACCCTGTATGGCGGCAGTGGCGCCGATGTGTTCGGCTACTATTCCACCGGCGATTCCGGACCGGGAGCTGGCAACCGTGATGTTATCGGTGATTTTGACGCCGGGACATCGGCCACCGCCGTAGATTTTATCAATATCGCAGATTTCACAGTCGGCATGTTTAGCTACCTGGGGGATTCGTCCAATGAATTTACCGGCAGCGGCCATACCGAGGCCAACTTCAACGACAGCACCAAAATTCTGCAAATAGATGCCGACGGCGACGCCGTTGCCGACGTTGAAATTGAATTAACCGATGTCGCCGTTACCGATCTTGACCAGAACGATTTTACCTATGCCGCGGGCGCGGGTTGATCCGGCGGCTATACAAATTCCGCTAAATCGCGCTATCTTGTCGTCCTGTTCGCAGCCCGTCGATTGACTGGGAAAGATCGGGGTAAATGAAAGAGCTTATCCGCCGCCTGTTTACAAGACCGGTGATCGCCGTTGAATTGATTGTCGCCTCGGTCTTTATCAGCATCCTGGCGCTGGCCAGTCCGCTGTTCGTCATGCAGGTGTTGAACCGCTATGTTTCACATGGCGTCGACGCCACCCTGGCGACCCTGGTCAGTGGCGTGTTGATCGCCATAATTCTTGAATTCGCCCTGCGCCGGGCGCGTCTGCGGCTGGCCCGCGGAGTCAACGTGATGCCCGACGAGGCGGCCGCCCTAAACGCCTTTAATGTTCTAAGCCGGGCCAGGATGTCGGCCCTGGAAAAGGTACCGGCGGAAGCCCGCCGGGAAATTGTCAATGGCGTTTCCGCCCTGGAATCCGCATATAACGCCAACAATGTCGCCACCGTTCTCGATGTCCCCTTTTCCCTGGTTTTCATCTTCGTTCTGTATCTGATCAAACCGGTGATCGCCCTTATCGCCGTCAGTTTCCTGCTGGTGATTTTCCTGACCGGCGTGTTGTCCGGAATATCGCTGCGCAACAAGACCGCCGAGCTACAGCAGACTACGGCCCAGGGCAGTGCGCTGCTGGGTACGGTGGCCCGCGAGGGGGACACCGTCAGGGCCTTCAATGCCGGTAATTTCCTGCGTCAGGCCTGGCAAAACCAGATCCGCCACTCGCAGCGAAAGCGCCGGGATATGGCGTCGGCCATGGGCGCTATCCAGACTTTTACCCAAACCGCCAACGGCCTGATGGGGGTCGCCGTGATCGGCGTCGGCGCGACCCTGGTAGTGCTTGGCGAAATGAATTCCGGAGCCATGATCGGCTGCAACATTCTGGCCGCCCGCGCCATGCAGCCGATATCGAAATTTTCCCAGCTCGGTGTGGGATTCGCCAGGGCGCGCCAGGCGTTACAGGCCTTCCGGCAAATGGCGGCGGCGCCGCTGGAAGCCGATAGCGGGTCGGCGATGGCGGAATACAAGGGCGGACTGGAATTTCGCGATGCCGCCTTCGCGTTCGGCGGTGGCGTCTCGCCATTATTTGAATCCCTGTCGCTGAAGCTGGAGCCCGGAACCGTGCTGGTGGTGACCGGGTCCAATGGCGCCGGCAAAACGACCCTGGCCAGGCTGATCGCCGGATTATTGGAACCCACCCGTGGGCAAATTCTTGTCGATGGCCTGGACTTGCAGCAAATCGCCCCCGAATGGTGGCGCAAGCAAATTATTTATCTGCCACAGGAACCGTCCCTGTTGAACGCGACCATCGAGGAAAACCTGCGCATCAACAACCCGGACATGGAACCGGCGGCCCTGAACGAAATCGTCAAGGCCGCCGGTTTGCGGCGTTTTCTGGATGAAAGTCCAAACGGGTTCGAAACGCCGATTGTCGATAACGGCTGGCGACTGTCGGAAGGAATCCGCCGCCGCATCGCCCTGGCCCGGGCCCTGGCGACCGGCGGTATGCTGGCCATCATCGACGAGCCGACCGAGAGCCTCGACGCCGAGGGTTGCGCCGCGATCCATGCGGTATTGGGCCAACTGGTGCAACGGGGCTGTACGGTGATCGTCATGTCGCACGACCGGAACATCGTCAAGGGACGGCATGTGGTTCTTGACCTGGATGCGAAACCGGCCCCCACCGTAAAGCTGGTAACGCCGACCGAACAACGGGTCGTAAGGCCACCGGCGCAGACGGGAACCAGCCAGTGACCCCGGCGGCAAGACCGGTGAAGCCTCCGCCCAAGGAAACCGGCCAGACCCCGTCCGGGCAACAGGAAGGCATAGGCTATGCGTCACACCTGATTTTACTGCTGTGCGTCACCGTATTGGTCGCCTTCGGCCTGTGGTCGACGGTCAGCACTATCGATATTGTCAGCATGGCGAGCGGCGAGGTCGTGCCCGCGACCCAGGTCAAGACCGTGCAGCACCTGGAAGGCGGTATCGTGCGGAAAATTCTGGTCAAAGAGGGTGATTTGGTTAAAAAGGGCCAGTCCCTGGTCGTGCTGGCGGCGACATCCAGCGGTGCCGACGTTGGCGAATTGCGCGTCCGCCTGACCTTCCTGCGCATCGAAATCGCCCGCCTGGAGGCGCAGACCAAGGGTTTGGATAAACCCCGTTTCGATGCCGATCTTATTACCAACTACCCCGACCGGGTGCGCCAGGCGGAGGCCTTGTTCCTGGCCAGGCGGAACATGCACAATAACCAGATCACCAAACAGAAACTGGTGATCCGCCAGCATAATCACGAAATCAACGAAATAAAAACCCGCATCAGGAACAACAAGGCGAACCTGGTGTTAGTCAAAGAGCAGGTCGCGATCAGCGCCGATTTGCTGAAAAAAGACCTGACCAACCGCTATACGCACCTGGAACTTCTCAAGGAAGAAGGCAAACTGAGCGGCAGTATAGAAGAAGACGCCTCGGCGCTGGGCCGCGCCATAGCTTCCCTGGACGAGGCCAAGGCGACGCTACAGGACCTGTTGTATGTGTTCGATGAAGATAATCGCAGCAAACTGGATCAGGCCTATGTCTCATACGGTGAATTGAGCCAGCGCATGCAGAAGTTTGGCGACAGCCTGAAGCGGACCGTCGTTCGTTCACCGGTCGACGGCATCGTCAAGACACTTTACGTATTCACCGTCGGCGGCGTCATCAGGCCCGGTGACGCCGTCGCCGATATCGTCCCTGGAAACGACCGTCTGCTAATCGATGCCAAACTGCCGACGGCGGATATCGGATACGTCAGTTCGGGCCAGCTTGCGACCCTGAAGCTGGCCACCGCCGATGCCGTGCGTTTCGGCAGCATTACCGGTCGCGTCCAGACGGTCAGCCCGGACGCCCTGGTCAACGAGAAGGGAATGCCCTTCTACAAGGTAATGATCGCCCCCGAAAACAATCAATTCGAGAAGAATGGGCGAAAATACAAGCTATTTCCAGGCATGCGGATTTCAGTCAGCATCCACACCGGCGAACGCACCGTATTCGAATACCTGACCGGCCCCTGGCGCACCGCCATGGACAGCGCCTTCCGCGAGCGATAAGGCGGCCATAATGTTCGAATTAACCGATGTGCAGCGCCAAATTCAGGAAACGGCCAGGAAAATAGCCGAACACGAAATTCGTCCCCGTGCCGCCGAAATCGACCGCGCAGAGGCTTATCCCTGGGACAACGTGGAAATTCTCAAACAGGCCGGCTTCATGGGCATGACCATCCCGGAAGCCTATGGCGGACCCGGCCTGGGTTACCCCGAGGCGGTGATTGTAGTCGAGGAAATGGCCAAGGTATGCGGTGTTACCGGGCGTATCGTCGTGGAAGCCAACATGGGCGCCATCGGCGCCATCATGGCCTATGGATCGGACGCGCAAAAGCGGCTGGGCGCCGAATGCGTGCTATCCGGTGACAAGCCGGCCATCTGCATTACCGAACCCGGCGCCGGATCGGCAGCCACCGAAATGACCACGCGGGCCGACAAAAATGGCGACCACTGGGTATTGAACGGAACCAAGCACTGGATCACCGGCGGCGGAATTTCGCGGCTGCACCTGATTTTCGCCCGCGCCTTCGATGAAAATGGCGCGGAACTGGGCATCGCCGGTTTCATCGCCCTGCGCGACCCCGACAAGGGTACGCCACCGGGCCTGACCATCGGCGCCCGCGAACCCGCCATGGGCCTGCGTGGCATACCCGAAACCGAAATCATCCTTGATAATTTAAAAGTGCCGGACGATATGGTCATCGTCCCCACGGCCGGTCTGAAGCATGGTTTCGGCGGCCTGATGAGCGCATATAACGGCCAGCGCATCGGGGCGGCCACGGTGGCGCTGGGGATCGCCCAGGGAGCGTTCGAACTGGCGCTGGACTACGCCCGGACCCGACGCCAGTTCGGTCGGCCGATATGTGAATTTCAAGGCCTGCAATGGATTCTGGCCGATATGTCGACGGCCCTGGAAGCGGCCCGAATGATGATCCGCCGGGCCGCGGACAGCGCCGGCAAAACAGGGTTCCCCGACGTGACCATGACCGCGCAGGCAAAAATTCTGGCTTCCGAGACCGCCATTACCGTGACCAACGATGCCCTTCAGATATTTGGCGCCGCCGGATATTCCCGCAATCTGCCGCTGGAACGGATGGTCCGCGACGCCCGCATGTTCACCATCGGCGGCGGCACCGCCCAGATTCTGCGCACCGTCGTCGCCGGTCGCCTGCTGGGCCGCAAGCTGCCGCAAACCCGGCAATAATACCCGACAGCCGCTATCGAAGTTTAGATTTAATTGGCCCGATGATATACAATTTCGTTAATCGTATGCGGGAGGATCAAATGTTGAAATGGAATTTGCTGGCCATTGGCGCCGTTTTATATCTGCTGACGGGGGCCGGGGCGGCCAGCGCCAAAAGCGCCAACGGCGTGTGGCTGACCGAAAGCAAAAAGGCCCATGTCCGGATCTATGACTGCGACGGCAAGCTGTGCGGAAAGATAGTCTGGCTGAAAGAGCCGAATGACCAAAACGGCAATCCCAAGGTCGACAAGGAAAATTCCGACGAAACGAAACGCTCGGCGCCGCTGCTGGGATCGAACATGATTTCGGGCATGGTCCGGTCCAGTTCCAACCTGTGGGAAGACGGCGAAATATACGACGCCAAAGACGGCAAGACCTATTCTTCAAAAATGAAACTTAAGGACGACGAAACGCTCGAGGTATCGGGCTGCGTTTTCATTTTCTGCAAAAATCAGATCTGGTTGCGGGTGGAATAGCGAGGCGAAAACAATTGCCAGACCGCCCCGCATGGCGCGACGCCCGGCAACGCCGGGAAAACAGCATACTGACCGAACGGCGTCGCAGCACCATCATGGGCGAGCGGCGGCAAAAGTCGAAGCTTGCGTACCATGTTCTTTATTCCCTGCTTCGGATAAGTGGCCTGTACGCCATTGGCGCCCGGAACGCCAGGGCCACCCGGTTTCGGGAAATCGAATTTACCTTCGCCGACCTGCCGCCGGCCTTCGACGGGTACACGATGCTCCATCTTAGCGACCTTCACATCGGCCAACCGGCCGGATTGCTCGACGGCCTGACCGATGACCTTTCGGCGATCGCCACCGATTTAGTGGTCATGACCGGCGATTATCAGAACAGCGGCAAGCCGGCGGCAAGCACGGTGGCGACCGAAATATCCCGGCTGCTTGCCGCCGTCGACGCCAGCGAAGGCTGTATCGCGGTCCTTGGCAATCATGACACCTGTGACATGGCCGACGCCCTTGAGAAATTGGGCGTCCGCCTGTTAATCAACGAATCGCTGGAAATTCGCCGCGGCGACGACGCCGTGCGGTTTGTCGGGCTGGATGACGTACATTCGTTCTTTACCAGCGAGGCGCCTGCGGCGCTGGACAGATACCGTGACGGTTTTCGTATCGCCATGGTCCATTCGGTCGATCTCGCGGGCCATGCCGCCGGCAACGGTTACCGGCTCTACCTGTCCGGCCACAGCCACGGCGGTCAGGTTTGCCTGCCGGGCGGCAAGCCGGTGTTTACATCGCTCGACAGTCATCGGCACCTGGCGGCGGGCCGGTGGCGGCTGCAAGACTTGCAGGGCTACACCAATCGCGGACTGGGCGCCCAGTTTCCGGTCGTGCGCTTCAACTGCCCCGGCGAGGTGGTGATGATCCGCCTGCGCCGGCTGCCTTCACCAGAGGGGCGCTAATGACTAGTGCCGGCGGAATAGGTGATCTTGTTATAGACGTTGTACTTGCCTGACGGCTTGACCATGGGGATGCGCTTGATTTCCTTGAACGTGGCCGCGTCATAGACTATCAGGGCGCCGTCCATATCCCAGATACTGACCAGGGCGTAGCGGCCATCGCGGGTAAATTCCACATGGGCGGCGGTCTTGCCCGGCTCCGGCCTTAGGGTCTTGACGATTTTCAGGGTTCGCTTGTCAATAATATGCATGACATCCTTGTTGGGGCCGAAGAACACATCGGTCCAGGCATACGGTGTGTTTTCATGGCTGCGCAGGAAGAAACCCGGCCCCAGGGTTTTGATCCGCTTGATGGTTTTCCAGGTTTTCATGTCGATCACGCTGACCGACGCGTCCTTCAGGTTCGGCGTCGCCAGCACCGGGCGGCCCTTGTAGCGCCAGATAATGCCGGAGCCCAGATGCGGCATTCCGTCCAGGTCCAGATCGGCAATTTTACGGCGCACGTTCAGATTATAAACCGCCCCGTTGCCGCCGCGCGAGGCGCCGATTACGACGGAATAATCCTGATTAAAGAAGAAATCATCCATATAGTCATCCAGCTTTATCCGTCGCCTGGCGAAGGGCTGCTTTTCGGCGATGATGCCTTCCACCTGACCGGGCCGGTAATTATGGACCAGGCCGCGATAAACGGGTTCGGCCTCGGGGTCGTAGGATAGTTCCCAGATTTCCTTGAAATCCTTCAGCGCGACGATAAAGCTTTGCCGTGGCGGCGCATTGTAGACGGCGCTGATTCTCGATGTTTCGCCATCGTCATTATCGGCGACGATTATCTTGAACAGCGACAGATCGTAGGCGTTCAGGACGACCAGGCTATGGGGCAGATAGTTTCCCGCCAGCACCCATTTGCCATCGGACGACACGGCGATGTTTCGGGTATTGATGCCAACGCGGATTTCGGCGACCGGTTTCAGGCTGAAAAGATCATACTTGCTGACCCAGCCATCGCGGGAAGCAAGATATACGAACCGCCCGCCCGGGGAATATTTCGCCCCGCCGTGCAGCGCAAAACGGGATTTAAACCGCCACAACGGCTCGAACGTATCGCCATCCAGGATGGTCACATGATGATCGCCGGTTTCCACCACCGTGAACAGGTTCAGGGGATCGGCATTATACTGCGGGTTTTTCGGCAGGCCGGCCGGATCATTATAAACGACGTGGCTGGCTTCTATTTCCTGGCGCGACCAGACCGGCATCACCGGCAGCGGGGTATAGATCATCCCGACCAGACCGTTGATTTCGGCCTTATCCAGGATTTTACCGAACGCCGGCATCTGGATCCCCAGGCGGCCTCCGGCAATGACTTCGGCCGCCTTGTCTTTTTTCAACCGCCGCAGATTTTCCGGCAGCAGGGCCGGGCCGATGCCGCCCAGGCGATCGACGCCGTGGCATTCGCCGCAGTATTTCCGGTAATTATCGGCGGTGCCGGCGGTGCCACGATGGGGCGCGATCAGCAGCAATACCGCAATCATCGCCAAATACAGTAACGCCATCAATCAGACCGCCTTCCTGTGGCCGCGCGAGGCCGAAAACGGGGTTAACGCCACCCGCTCGCCGTGGCCTTCGCCATCGATGCCGATTTCGTTATCGTCCAGGTAACACGCCGGATCTTCGGCCCATGGATCGCCGGTAATGCGGTCGGCCCGGACCCGGGTGTTGCCGCCGCAGATATCGACCTCGCGGCACAGGCCGCAACGGCCCTTCAGTTTTCGCGGTCGCGCCTTGAGACCGGCCATCAGCGGGTCCGACGTATCCTGCCAGATTTCGGAAAACGGGCGATCCTTGACGTTGCCCAAACCATAATGCCACCACATGGTGTCGGGATGAACGTCGCCCATGTTATCAATGTTGGCGACGTTGACGCCAGAGGCATTGCCACCCCACTGAACCAGCTTCCGGCGCATGTGCGCCGCCCGATCGGGGAAATTGCGCCGCACCCATTGCAGCAGGTAGACGCCATCGGCATCGTTGTTGCCGGTGACGTATTCGCGGGGTTTGCCGCTTCGGATGCCGTCCAGGCAGCGCTCGAACAAAATGTCCATGGCGTCGCGGGTCATGGAGAAAAAAGCGTCGTCCTTACGGTTATGGTTGCCGCGCCCGGCATAGTTCAGATGCGAAAAATAGAACCGTTCGATGCCTTCGTCATCCAGCATGTCAAGCATATCAGGCAGTTCACGACCGTTATCCATGGTCATGGTGAACCGCAGGCCAACCTTCAAACCCCGCTCGCGGCACAGGCGAACACCGTGCATGGAGGTATCGAAAGCGCCTTGCCGACGCCGAAATTTATCGTGGGTCCGGGCTATGCCGTCGATGCTGACGCCGACGTAGTCATAGCCTACCGTGGCGATTCGATCGATCATGCTTTTATCTATCAGGGTGCCGTTGGTGGATAGCCCGACGTAGAAACCAAGGCCTTTGGCATGGCGCGAAATATCGAATATATCGGCTCGCAACAGCGGCTCGCCACCCGACAGAATAAGCGCCGGAACCCGGAATTTTTTCAGGTCATCCATCACATCCATGACCTGCGTCGTGCTCAATTCGCCGGCAAAGTCCTTGTCCGCCGAGATCGCGTAACAATGCTTGCACGTCAGGTTACAGCGCCTGATCAGGTTCCAGATAACGACCGGCCCCGGCGGGTCGCGGCGGGGGCCGACGGGCGTTGGATTATCGATCTCGTTTAAAAACTGGGTTAATCTGAACATGGGGTTTACGCCACCAGCCGAAGCCCGGATTTTTTCAAAATCCGGGTTGAGAACAAGATTCGATGGCCGCGATCATCCGGCCCCAGAACGGCGGCGATTTCGCCGGCATGGCGTTCGGCCTCGGCGCGGTCGTGGCCATGGACCATGGCGAACAGGTTATAAGGCCAGTCGGGCAAATGCCGGGGCCGGTGATAACAATGGCTGACGAAATCCAGCGCCCCGATTTTCCGGCCCAGCGGCCCGATCCGGTCATCGGGCACGTCCCACACGGTCATGCCGTTAGCCTTGTAGCCCAATGCGTAATGATTGGGCACGACGCCAAGGCGCCGGATCACGCCCAGGTCCCGCATCCGTTTCAGGCGGCGGATGACCTCGCCGGTATCGGTGCCGACTTCCGCGGCGACGGCGTCATAGGGCCTGAGCGTCAGGGCAAGGCCGCTCTGGGTTGCGACGATAATGCGGCGGTCCGTGGCGTCGAGCCTGGTCGTTGCCGTCATCCGATCAGACCTCAAACCTGAGGCCAATGAAAAATTCCTCTATCTTCGGCATGTTGTAAACCTTCAGGCATGTCATCGCCTCGATCTCGTCGATCACCTGACCGACCCGTTCCGGCGTTTCCGTGGCGATCACGAACCACATGTTAAGATCATGATCGCGAGCGTAATTGTGGGCTACTTCGGGCAAGCTGTTAACCATCCCGGCGATGTGCTCGAAGTTATCCTGCGGAACTTTCAGTGCCGCCAGCGTCAGTCCGCCGCCGATCATTTCGGCATTGTACATGGGGCCGAACCGGCTGAGCGCACCGTTATCCAGCAGCCGATTGATCCCGGACAGTAATTCTTCCGCCGATAACCCGAGCGCTTCACCGGCATCGGCGAACGGTTCTTCCGACAGCGGAAAGCCGCCCTGCAGGCCGTTGATGATGGCCCGGTCCGTCGCATCAAGGGTAATTCCGTTCACGCCACCGACTCCAGGGACTTGACCGCACCGCCGTACCTGGCCCCGCATTGCTTGAAACGCCGGGTGCTGAACAGCACATCGCGCCCGGCGTTTCCCACGCCGCCGACGCCTGCCAGCAGCTTGACCTGTTCCAGCACCACGGCACGCCGCCGCCCGTGCACCATACAGAACAGATTATAGGGCCAGTCCGGCAGACGCCGGGGCCGCCGGTAACACAGCGTTACGAAGTCGAACTCGCCGAAACTGCGGCCAACGGCGGCGACCCGGTCATCGGGAATGTCCCAGACCGTCATGGCGTTGGCCCGGTAGCCCAGTTCGTGATGCCGGACGATCAGCCCGAAACGCTTGATAACGCCGCCGTCGCGCATCCGCCGCAAGGAATCGATTACCTGTTTTTCGCCGAGACCGACCCGCCGGCCCAGCGCCTCGAACGGGCGCCGGCACAAGGGCAGGCCATCGACGATGGCGGCGACGACCAGGCCGTCTGTTTCATTCAGTTCCATTCCAGATCGAACCCCAAATCGAGATGATAGTCTTCGAGCATCGGCAGGTTTAACACACCGATCCCGGTCAGGCGTTCTATTTTGCCGATCACCCGCCCGATTTCCCGTTCGTCCCGGGCGGCAATGACGAACCACAGGTTAAATTTATGTTCGCGCTGATAGTTGTGATTGACCGCCTCGAAACCGCTGACCAGATCGGCTACCGATTCCAGCCGTTCGCCCGGCACCGACATGGCGGCCAGGGTGCTGTGGCCCACCGCGCCCGGCCTGAAAACCGCGCCGACCCGGCTGAGCACGCCGTCTTCCCCAAGCTGCGAGAGCGTCTCTATTACCTGATCCTCGCCAACCCCCAGCCGCTCGGCCATGGCCAGGTAGGGCCGCGCCGTTAACGGCATGTCCCGCTGGAACTCGTTCAGTAAATTCTTGCCAAGGTCATTCATGCTTTACAGTCCGGTTTTGTGGGCGCGCGCGGTAAAGAAGATACCGCTGGGTTTTTTCGCCGGAAGTTCGCCCAGCAGCCCGATTGTCGCGGTGTCATAGATATTCAGCTTGTCCCGGTCCCGGACCGACAGCCAGACATTTTCACCACGCGGACTGAATTCCATATGCAGGACGCCCTTGCCCGGTTTCAAGGTCCTGACCAGTTTGCGGCTGGGCACGTCGATGACCTGTACGGTGTCATTTTTCGGCACCGCGAAATTGACCCAGACCTGGCGGCCATCGGGACGGGCCATGACGAATACGGGTTGACCGTAAACGGCAATGCTGTCGATCAGCTTCCACGTCGTCATATCGACAACCAGCACCCGATGGTGGCCGACGGCGGGGACGAAGGCCAGGTTGCCGGCCACGGCCCAGCCTTCCAGGTGCGGCATTTTATAGACCGGCAGCTTCTTTTCACCCCGGCCATAGCCGCTTAAAATACGCCGGACGCCGCCGTCCAGGTCCCACAGGTCAAGCAGCGCCATGCCATCTTCGCCGAACAATCCGGCGATGTAATATCGCCCATCGGGGGTGATCAGGCCGTCATATGGTTGCCGCCCGATGTTGGGGTACTTGCGAATAACCGGTCTGGCCGGATCCTTCATATCGGCCACCCATATTTCATCCCGGTCATACAGGGCGAAGACAAAAAGCTGACCCGGCGCATCGACCAGGCCGACGGTTTTCGAACCGGTCGGGATATCGGCGACCATGGCCAGGGTCCGGGCATCGAATACCCGTACCCCGCCGGGTTGATAGTTGGACACGGCAACCAGCCTGCCATCTTGCGAGATGGCGCCGCCGATGCTGTTGCCGGCCTGCATCACCCGGCCCGACAGTTCGAATTTCAGCATATCGACCTTGGACAACCCGCCGTCCCGCCCAAACACATAGGCATAGCGTTGATCGCGGGAAAACACGACCGAAGCGTGGCTAAGATCGCCCAGGCCATTAACACGCGCCAGCCGCTGCTTCTGCGTGGTGTCGACGATCAGCACCGAGCCACTGGCCCGTTCGATCACCAGGCCCAGATCACCGGTGCCGCGCACCGGGGTCAATGAACAGCCACCGAGAATAATGGCCAGCATCACGGCGGCGGCGGTTTTCACGTTCATTACCATTTTCCATCCTTGATCGCCCGGGCCATCCAGCCGGCTTCCTGGCGGCTGAACAGTTCCCGCCATGGCGGCATGGCCGTATCCGGAATTCCGTTCATGATTATATCCGTCAATTCATCTTCGGACCGTTCGGCAAGGGCCTCCGGCAGTAACGGCAAGCCCAGCCCGCCCTTGCGGGTCAAACCATGACACGAGCCGCAATCCTGTTTCAGAAAATAAAGCAGTTCCGTCTGTCGTTTGGGTGCCACTTCGGCATTTACCGGCGCCGCCATAGCCGCCAACAGCAGCGCGATCAAGATTATCCCTTCAGGCGCTGACCGGGGCGAATAGCGGGACATCTTCATCGTTTTCATAGGCAAACCCTTGCCAGTTCAGTTGTTCGGCCAGGGCGACGACGCGACCGACCACCAACAGCACCGGCGCCGCCAAATCCAGGCTGGCGACCAGGTCCGGCAATTCCGCCAGCGCACTACGGCATTGCCGCTGACCGTCCATGGTGCCCCTGGCGATGGCCGCAGCCGGGGTATCGCCGGGTAATCCATGCTCGATCAGGCGCGCTGAAATTTCCGCCAGATTGGCCAATCCCATATAGAATACCAGAGTCGTCTGTTCGTCGGCCAGGCTTTTCCAGTCCATATCCAGCGGGCGCCCATCCTGGGCATGGCCGGTGACAAACCGCACACCGGTCGCCAGGCCCCGGTGGGTCAACGGAATACCCAGCGCCGCACTGACGCCCGAAGCGGCGGTTATGCCGGGGACCACCGTAAACGGCACGCCATGCCGGGCCAGATATTCGGCTTCTTCGCTGCCGCGCCCGAAAATGAACGGGTCCCCGCCCTTCAGGCGGACCACCGTATGATTGCTCTTCGCCAGCCTGACCAGCAAGGCGTTGATATCGTGCTGTGGCAGATGATGGTTGCTGGCCGCCTTGCCAACGAAAATCCGGGTCGCGCCGGGACCGATCAGGTCGAGAATCCGGCCCGATACCAGGCGATCGTAAACCACCACATCGGCGGCGCTCAGGACCTTTACCGCCTGTAGCGTCAACAGGTCCGGATCACCCGGACCGGCCCCCACGAGATGCACCGTCGCCCGCGTCTCCAACTGACCGCTCCTTTGTTAATGCGCCTGGCCGTCCGTCACTCTATGATCGATAGCATAACCGGCACCGAACAGACTTGATGCGGGTCAAAATGGTACTTACGAACAGGAAAGAACAATGGCGCTACTAGAGTGGAAAGACGATTATAAAACCGGATTTAGCTCGATAGATCACGAACACGAACAGTTAATTCAGGCGATTAACGGCATGTTCGCCGATGCTCCGAAGGCTATGTTGCTCGACACGCTGGGCGATATTCATGCCCTGGTCGAGGCCCATTTCGCGCTGGAAGAAAAAATCATGCGCGATAGCCGCTATGCCGGTTACCCGGCCCACAAGCAAGACCATGACCAATTACTAGATGATATCCGCGATATCATGGACGACATCGAAAAGGATCGGCAAACGGACCCCGGCGCCGACTTGCAGGGCCGCATGAGTTCCTGGTTCGGAACCCATTTTGCGACCCTTGACAGGGACCTGCATGGCAAGTTAGGGCACTGAAAATGAGCCGGCTAGACGCCTTTATACGCCGCTTGACCGCCCAGCGCGCTTGCCTGGAACTGGCCGCCGGGATGCTTGCCGGCCTGCCCGGTCCGGTGCTTGAAATCGGACTCGGCAACGGTCGTACGTATGACCATCTGCGGACATTGTTCAGCGAACGCGATATTTATGTTTTCGAACGCAAGGTGGCCGCCCATCCGTCCTGCACCCCCGACTGGCGGTATCTTATTCTGGGCGACATCCACGACACCATTACAAATTCCATTGGCCGCATCGGCGCCCCGGCGGCCCTGGCCCACGCCGATATCGGTTCCGGCGACAAGGCGGCGGACAGGGCGACCGGGGCATTCCTGGGACGTGTACTGGCGCCCCTGATGGCGCCCGGCGGCCTGGTTATCGGCGATCAGGTCATGGATCTGGCAGGGGCGGAGCAACTGGCTTTGCCGGATGGCGTTGAACCAGGGCGGTATTTCATGTACCGAATGCTTGGTGACTTATCGTAATATAAGGCGCTTGCTTTCGTTGTTGAAGCCTATCACCAGGATTTTGCCGGGTGACAGGCTGACCTTCTTTTCAAGAACGTAATCGGCCGGCCCCTTGCCGTCGCCATCCCATAGTTGCACCGCAATGGTGTGCGGCCGCCCGGCGACCCGGAATTTTTCATAGAAACTTGAATGGCCGTCTTTGGACAGACCGGCCGGCGGGGCGACCCCTTCAAAAACAGTTTTGCCGTCCAAATTCATTTTTACAGTCAGCGGCCAGCGTTCCCGCGCACACGACATCGGGGCGCGCATGTTGGCGGCCAGTTTTTGCAGTTCCTCGCGGCTTCGCCGGCGGCAATCGGCCTTGTGGCGACCGGGATGGGTCAGGCTGAGCCGTATTTCGGCCGCGTCGGGTGGGCGCAACTGGTAAGCCGGTGATCGGGAAAACCAGGCCAGTACCAGGGCGAACATCAGATAGGTAAGCACTTGCCCCAGGTATTGGGCCGGGGTTTTTTTGGTACCGGAAATAACGAACCCGGCGTTTTGCAGCTTTTGCCGCTGCTCTGCTTTTAGCTTGTCTTTCTGCCGCTTCAACTCGCGGCGGTATTCCCGGGCTTCGGGGGGCGGATTGATGATGTCCTTCAGGCCAAAATTATACAAAATCGTAAAGAATATCGGTCCGAACACTAACAGCGGAATCAGGTAGAAAATCGGAAAATCGGGGTCAATGCCAAGCCATTCCATCATTGGCCGTCTCCGATTTTATCGAGATTCCGCCGGAATTTGGAAAGTTCGCTTTTGAGCTCTTTACCATTGATGCGTGACGCCCAGAATACTTCCAGCCGCCGCCGGTCCACCCGTTTGCGCAGGTAGGGATCGCGAATCCCGGCGATACGTTCGGTAGTCCAGCTATTACCCAGGCGGCTGAAGCACTCACATTCTTTGCAACCGGTAATCAGGACACCATCGACGCCATCCTGGCTAAGGGTATAGTCGATGAACGAAGGCGGCAGCATACCGATACACGGCAGACTAAGCCCGTGGACACCGGGATTGTCTATATTTTTGATATCGACCCCGTAATCACAGCCAAATACCACGATACCGGGTTTCCCCGCCTGCTCGATGGTCCGCTGGGTCCTGTCACGCAACTGTTTCAGGTTCAGGTCAGGCAGATCGATACCGGTAACCAGTTTTTCGGAACTGCGAAACGGTGTCGATATCGGGCAGGAACCGACGCAGATGCCGCAACTGGTGCATAAATCGGCATCTACCACGGCTTCCTGTTCGAACGGTCGCCCGTCGCTGCGCGGGGCCATGGTAATCGCCCCGAACGGGCAGTCCTCGAAACAACGGGTACAGCCGTTGCACTTGTCCAGATAGACCCGGGCCGGTTTGGGCCGCCGCAAGGGTGGCATCCAGGGCATCGCGGCGAGCATCACCGAAACCCCGATGGCCAGGCCCCACAACGGCCCGGCTCCCCATTTATCGAACACCGGATACAGGAACATGTAAAACCAGTCCAGATTCAGGGTAGCCGGCACCTGGGTCAGGTCGGCGGGGCCTTGACTGGTCGCCGGCGATGCCAATGCCAGCACCACGAACATGCCGAGCGAGCCGAGCGCCAGACCGCGCGGTGGATTGACTTTCGGACGGCTGACCCGCATCACGTGAATCCACATAATGAACAGCAAAAACAGCGGCGCGAAGATGTGCAGGAACACCATCAGGGTGAAGAACCTGTCGGTCAGGCTGCCCGGAACCAGAAAATTATTAGCTACCGGTTCACCGAAAATGCCAAGCCAGTCGAGCCATTCCATGGACCCGATGGCGACATACTGGGCCAGCATATCCCACACCAGCCAGTAACCGCTGACCCCGGCGATAAACAGAAACCAGATTAACGGCACACCGGTGAACCAGGTAAACCAGCGGACATCGCGATACCGGTCGAAAATGAATTCACGGCTCAGGTGCAACGCCATGCTTATCACCATGGCGTCGGAGGCATAGCGGTGCAAACTGCGCATTACGCCACCCAGATACCATTGTTGATTGGTCATCTGTTCGACCGAGCGGTAAGCCCCGCCGACCGTGGTGTCGAACAGGATATATACATAAATACCGCTGATCGCGACGATCCAGAAGTAGAAGAATGTCAGAGTGCCCATCTGACGCAACGGATTCCAGGCCGGCCCGAACGGGCGGTCGAATGCCGCCTCGGCATACATCAGGCCGTCCTGTAGACGGTGGCGAAAAACAGTTAGAGCTTTCATTGACGGGGATCAGGAAATCGTTTCAGGAGGATGATTTTGTAATTTTTTACGTCTGCTGTCGCGCCAGATGCGCCACCATTCACGGGTCAGAAATACCGCCAGGAAGCCAATTACCGTGGTGCCGGCGAATAACTTGATGAAAATAGAATAATCGAACCGGTAGCGGTCGCCGGCCGGGTCGTAGATGGTACAGAACAGGCGGACCTTGTTGATCAGGTCGCCCAGGCTGGCGAACGGCGTTTCGGTGCCGAACACCAGTTCCTTCAGGGGTTCGACCAGCTTCGGCGTTTCGAAACTCTGGCCGTAAATCTGCCGGTAAACCTTGCCTTCGGCGGAAATGACGGTCACCTGTGAAAGGTGATCGAAACCCTTGGGTGATCGGTAGAATATAAACCCCAGATCGTCCGCCAGAGCCAACACCGTAGCCAGGTCGGCACTCAGAAATTTCCAGCTGGCAGCACCGACACCCTGAGTGTTGGCAAACGAACGCATCCGCTGCGGAGTATCCGTCGCGGCATCGAAACCGACACTGATGACGGAAAAGCTTTTCTCGCCCAGTGCGTCGCGGGCGACTTCGGCGGCATTTGCCAGGGTTTGGGTAATGATAGGGCAACTGTTGGAGCAACTCGTATATATCAGACTGACCACGACGGGCTTTCCGAGGAAATCGTTCATCCGGACCGCGCTGCCGCTACTATCGCGAAATTCGTAATTCCCCACCTGCCGCCCGAGCGCCTTTTGCGAAAACTCCAGCGCCTGTTCCGGCGTGTAATCAGACTTGTCTTCCGCGCCGAAAGCGGGGCCCGCCAATATAGCCAGGATAACCAAAACGGGAGAAACTATTCGCATCCGTATATGTTCTCCCAGAAAAACCGATGGCGGGACGGGCGGTGTGAACCGCCCGTCCCTTAACCGTCAGCTAAGTCCCCATATGCTGGACAGATATTTCCAGTTCACGAAGTAATAAAGGACAAACGTGACCAGAAACACCAGCGCCAGGATAAAGGTACCCGGAACCGCCATGGTGCCGGCGCTGCCATAGCTTGTGGCGGCGCCGCCAACGACCGGCTCGGCGGGTGCTTCCGCAGCCGCCGGCGCCGGAACCTTGGCCTTGCCCCACAGGATCGTCCCGACCATGTTGACGATGAAGATCAGCGCCCCCAACGAGCCGAACAACGCGGCGACGCCATTTAACCCCATCATCAGGTTGGCCGCAGCCGGGAAGTCGTAGCCCATGGCCGAATCGGCGAAGGTCATATCCCAGTGCCGCCGCGGTACACCCAGCGTACCCGCCCCCATCATGAAGGTCGCGGCCATGCCCATGCCAATGCCAAACAGATAGGGTTGCCATTTGGCGAGGCCCGGAAAGACCAGCTCTTTCTGCCACAACGTCGGCACCAGCCAATAAGACATGGCCATGAACGCCAGCGTCGTGCCGACCACCACCGTGCCGTGGAAGTGCCCCGGCACGTACATGGTGTTGTGGGTAATCAGGTTGAGCTGCTCGGTGCCCATCATGACCCCGGTGATGCCGCCCAGGAAGCCGAACAGGACCACCGATAAGGCCATTCCCGAGAATACCGGGTTACCCCATGGCGCCTTGCGCAACCACTCGAACAGGCCCTTGTTGTAGCCTTTCTTGCGTTGCGCCGCCTCGATAGCGCCAGGAACCGTAAGGCCATGGATCATCGAGCCCAGCACCGCCAGATAAAGCGCGTACGAGGTGTTGAATATCTTGTATTCCGAACTCAACCCCGGGTCGACCAGCAGATGGTGGGCGCTGGCCAGTTGCAGGAACAGGATATAAAGCAGGAAGGCCGTCCGGCTGACTTTCTCGCTCAACGGCTTGGCGTTGAACAGAATGGCGGCGATGGCGTACCACACGGCGATCTGCGCGGCGACGTTAATCTGCTGCGAAGAGTGCCCCAGGGCCCACCAGATCGTCTTGTACAAGAGGGTATCGATATACGACAACAGCCCCAGCGACCACAGCCAGGTGGGGATCAGGATGATCGCCCCGGACAGGATCGTGAAAACGGCGATAATCGCCGCCGTCATGGCCCCGAACGTGACCAGCGGAATCGACCCTTCATAAGTCTTTTCCTTCCTGGCCATGTGCAAGGTAGCGAAGAACACCACGCAACCCAACAGGGCGCCAACCGCAAACAGCAGGATACCCAGATAGAAACTCTGGGCCGCCATCATCGGCGGGTAAGAGGTGAACATCACCGATGAATCCCCCCGCAGCACCGCCACATTGGTGACGATGGCGCCGATCAGCATCATCCAGTAGCCGACCCAGGCCAGCTTGGGAAACACCAGTCGCGCGTTCAGCAGGACCGCAGAGCAAAAATACAGTAGCGCGATTTCGAAGAAAATACACCACACCAGCAGGACATTGAAGCCGTGGGCGGTTAGCGCCAGATAAAACATATCGGCATCAAGAAGATGCACCGCCGGCCACCGTGTCAGCGCCACCAACAGCCCGAAAACTCCGCCGACCAGCAAGAAAACAACCGCCGAAACCGCGTTCCACTTGATCAGCTTGTCGGCGTTGAGATCAATCTTAAACCCGGTATCGGGACACGTTCTGAAATTAGCCATAATCGCCTCCCCTACTTATCTTTACTGGTTACGTAAATCTTGCCCACCATGGTGTGATGGCCGATTCCGCAGTATTCGTTGCAAATGACGCCGAATTCGCCGGAACTGTTCGGCGTGACGGTGAATATCATCTCGTAATTGGGATGAACCTGGATATTGATGTTTTCCGGCTGTAGCGAGAAACCATGCAGCCAATCCAGCGAAGACAGGTGGAATCGATACGATTTACCCTCTTCCAACTCGACTATCGGCCACCATTCCCACAGCCGGCCAAGCATGTAGACATCGCCACCGGCGGGTGGACGGACAACCGGAATGCCGGTGTCGCCTTCCTCGCGAACTTTATATTTCGCGGCCCAGGCCTCGACTTTTTCGGCATAAACCTCGGGCTTGATCTTATAGGCTTCGTTCGACAGGTTCTGTTTGCCGACGACATGCCAGTACGGCATCATGAAAAACATCACCAAGGCCCAGATAAAGGCTATGGTGATCCACATAATCTCCGTTTTTTCGATTGGCTCATTCCACCAGATCCGCTTTTGCGGAGGAAAAATGGACATAATTGAATTCCCCTTTAACTTATGGTCCTCATGGCGCCAGTGGGATTGAGACAATTTCTATCACACCCCACAAGACATAGAAAATCATCGGCACCGTGACGCCGATAACCAACAGCAGCAACGGGCTATCCAGTAACCGCTGCATGAACGGAACTGTTTCGTTTTCGCTCATTTTCCCCACTCCTTTGTGTTCTCTTAAGCCACCCAGCCGGGTGCATTGCACCCCGATATAAATAACCCGACACAGACCGCATGTCCACAGGTTGCCCCATGGCCAAGGGAATTAGTCGGCTAATCGTTACAGACAGCCATGAACTGCGTTCGATTGCCTTAACCGAGGTCAATTCTGGGAAATTGATATAATCCCATAGGAAAACGGTTTTTTCGCTAACGATAGGTTTGCGAAGAACACTGAATACATGGTTAGATACGTGCGGACACTGTGCAAATAACACCAAGGAGCACTGATAAAGACCCATTGAGACGGCTTTCCATGGTTTTCGGCAAGGAATGCCCGGCGCCGCGATGCCGGGCATCGCCAGGCGAGCATGACGCCGACCGAGAGTCCTGGAAAGCCGTCTCAATGGGCCTTTATCAGTGATCCTTGGTATAAGTTGAACAATCAACGGGGCGGAGGAAAGCAGTGCAGAGCATATTGGAGTTTGCGGGTTACGCAATCGTCGCCGGAGCGTTGCTGCACGCCAGCTTTGCCTCGCTAAAGGCCTTTGGCCGCTGGCGCCGGGAGGTCAGCACCGGGCGGGCCGAACAGGAATTATTCCGCAAGCAGGCCAAGGAAACCCTGCATATCGCTCAGGTTAACCGGGCCCGCGAACATACCACCTGGAACGGTTACCGGAAATTTTATATAGAGCTGAAGATCCCCGAACCCGGCGGTGTCTGTTCGTTTTACCTGAAACCCCACGACCGCCGGCCCATCCCGCCGTTCGAACCCGGGCAATTCCTGACCTTCCGCCTGAAAATTCCGGGCCAGGTCAAGCCCATTATCCGCTGCTATTCATTGTCGGATTCGCCGCTGGAGCGCGATTATTACCGGGTGACCATCAAGAGGGTGCCGCCGCCGCCGGACCGGCCCGACCTGCCGCCGGGATTGTCGTCGAATTTTTTCCACGACCACCTGAACGTCGGCGATATCGTCGATGTCGCGGCGCCGAACGGTCACTTCTATATGGATACCAAGTCCGAACGGCCAATCGTGCTGATCGGCGGCGGCGTCGGCGTTACGCCGGTGCTGTCCATGCTGAACACCATCGCGCTGTCGGACAGCAACCGCGAGACATGGTTTTTTTACGGCGTGCGCAACAAAACCGAACACGCCATGGCCGATCACCTGCGCGGGCTCGCCGAACGGCACGACAATATCAATCTGGCGGTCTGTTACAGCCAGCCGACCGAGAATTGCCAACCGGGCCATGATTACCATGTCGAGGGCTTCGTCAGCGTTGACCTTTTCAAGAAGATGCTGCCATCGAACAACTACGAATATTTCGTCTGTGGGCCACCGCCCATGATGTCCTCGATCACCGGTGGGCTGGAAGAGTGGGGGGTCCCTGAAGACGACATCAATTTCGAGGCGTTCGGCCCGGCCACCGTCAAGAAAACCCCGGTTTCCGAGCAGACGGAAGCGGTCGGGGGGACAAAAGTCACCTTCGACATGTCCGGCAAGAGCGTCACCTGGCTGGGCGACGGCACGTCGATACTGGAACTGGCCGAACAGAATGGCGTCGAAATCGAATCCGGGTGCCGCGCCGGCAATTGCGGCACCTGCGCCACCGCCATCAAGAGCGGCAAGACAAAATATATTTCCGAACCCGGATGTCCCGAGGAAGACGGCACGTGTCTGGTATGTATCGCCGTTCCGGACGGCGACGTAACCTTTAATATCTGAGCATTGCGGATACTTTTACGGCGTCGCCAAGGCGGGAGCTACACTGGAAGAGTTAATAACGATGGGCAAAACATCGATGATTAAAAGGTTCGGCGAAGCCCTGTCGGTCGCGGTGCTGGACGGACTGGTGTTGTCGGGGCCGGCGGTCACCATGGCGCAGGCGGCGCCGGACCCGGCAAAAGTCGTCGGCCCGGCGAAGTGCATCGAATGCCATAAGGAAACCGGGGCGGTCTGGGAGGCGTCGCTGCATTTCAAGACATTCCGCAAGATGCCGCGTGAAAAAAAAGGCCGGGCGATCGCCAAGAAGATGGGCTTCAAGCGAATCAAGGCCGGCAGCCTGTGCCTGGACTGCCACTTCACATCGCAACCCAAGGGCAACGGCAAGCTAAAGCCTATCGCCGGTGTTTCATGCGAATCCTGTCATGGCGCCGCAGCCGACTGGATCAAGGTCCACGGCGGTTTCAGCGGAAAAAAAAAGGAACAGGAAACCCCGGAAGAGGCGAAACAGCGTTGGATCAAGGTCGATCTGGCTGGCATGATAAGGCCGCGCGATATGTATGACTGGGCCAGAAACTGCTATGGCTGTCATGCCGTGGCCGACGAAAAACTGGTCAATACCGGCGGCCATGCGCCGGGCAGCGATTTCGAACTGTTGGCATGGTCACAAGGCGATATCCGGCATAATCTTTGGTACACCAAGACCAACGACGAGGCGCCCAAGGCCCGCAAGCGACTGATCTACGTGGTCGGACAGGCGGTAGCGCTGGAAACATACCTGGATGCCGTCGGCAAGGCGGTCGAGAAAAAGGACTACGCAGCCAAGATGATAAGCCGGGCCAAACAGGCCAAGGATAATTTCGCGGCAATCGCCGCCGTCCTCGAACACCCCGAAATCAGGGCCATCGCGGCGCTGTCCGCCGGGGCCGAACTGACGCAGGGCGATGCCGCGCCGCTGGTCGCGGCAGCGGCCGAAATTGGCAAGCTCACCCGGGCCGTGGTCAAAAAATATGACGGCGGCGGAATGGCCGCCGTGGATGCGATGCTGCCCCCGCCCGATAAGTACAAAGGGAAACCGGCCAAGTAGGATAACGGATACTATATAGATGCTCGCCGATACTACGATAAGCCGTCCGAAGCGTTGGGATACGCCCTTCGGCGCCGATATGACCGACGAAAACGTCGACAGGGCGATCGCCCTGCCGCTGCTTGCCGACATCGACGATTCCCGTTTTTCCGGGACCCTCAGTCTGCGCAATATCCTCAAATATGATTCCCGCATCATCGAATGCAAGCGCGGTGACATTGTCGTTCGCGAAGGCGATTACGGCCATTCGGTATTCTTCCCTATTTCTGGAAATCTTCGGGTCATCACCCGCATGGCCCCGGAAATCGAAGTCAGTGAACCGATTTTATCGACCAAATTACAGCGCCGCCGGCGCACCGGCGTGTGGGCGGCGATCAAACGCGCCTGGTATAATCCAATGATTCCGGAAGTCAGGAAATATCATAAAC
>CAZZKE010000005.1:0-11812 GCA_964655005.1 uncultured Thalassospiraceae bacterium
TAGTATACTGTCGCCGTAATTCCATTCAACGGGCCATCGCGCCGGGTCAGGCCTGCGTATTTTATGATGGGGACCGGATGCTGGGCGGTGGCTGGATTATGCGAGACAGCGGATAGGGCAAATTTGCTGTTACCGGGCCGTGTCGATGATTCCTCATTCTACGGGCTTCTTGTCTTCCTGTGCGTGTTCAAGAATTTCGCGGGCCTGGGCGGCCTCTTGCTGGCGCGCCCACATGGCGGCGTAGCGACCGTTCAATTTCATCAGACCGGCGTGATCGCCGCGCTCGGCGATGCGCCCCGCTTCCAGGACGATAATTTCATCGGCGTCGACCACGGTCGACAGGCGATGAGCGATGACCAGTGTGGTGCGGCCCGAGGAAACCTGGCGAAGAGAGTCCTGGATGTCTTTTTCGGTATGGGAATCAAGCGACGAGGTGGCTTCGTCGAACAGGAAAATTTCCGGTTGCTTGAGGATCGTCCGGGCGATGGCGACCCGCTGCTTTTCGCCGCCCGACAATTTCAAGCCGCGCTCGCCGACCATGCTCTGATAACCCTCGGGCAGGGCGGCGATGAAATCATGGATGGCGGCCAGTCTGGCGGCCTGTTCTATTTCCTGCCGGCTGGCTTGCGGGCGGCCATAGGCGATGTTGTAATAGATGGTGTCGTTGAACAGCACCGTATCCTGCGGTACGACGCCGATGGCGGCCCGCCAGCTTGCCTGCGTAACGTCGCGAATTTCCTGGCCATCGATCAATATCCGGCCGCTTAAGGGATCATAAAAACGGAACAACAGCCGGGAAATTGTCGATTTGCCGGCGCCGCTGGGGCCGACGATGGCGACCGTACGACCGGCGCCAACCTTGAACGAAATATCACGCAAAATCGGTCGCGCCGGATCATAGGAAAATGAAATGTTGCGAAATTCAACCTCGCCGCCGGTGACGGCAAGGGGCCGGCAATCCGGTAGATCGACAATCTCGGGTCGCTGATCCAGCAGTCCGAACATCTGTTCCATGTCGATCAGCGAATGTTTGATCTCGCGGTAACTGGAGCCCAGGAAACCGAGCGGGATATAAAGTTGCAGCATGTAGGTGTTGACCAGCACAAAATCGCCTACCGTCATGGCCCCGCCGGTAACGCCGTAGCCGGCCATTATCATAATAATGGTGGCCCCCGAAGCGATGATCGCGCCCTGGCCGACGTTTAGGATCGATAGCGTCGTTTTCGATGTGACGGCGGCTTTCTCGTAGCTTTCCATGGCCTTGTCAAAGCGCCTGGTTTCGTGCTCTTCGTTGCCGAAATATTTCACCGTTTCATAGTTCAGCAGGCTGTCTATGGCCTTGGAATGGGCCTCGCTGTCGCTGTCGTTCATGTCGCGGCGAAACTTGATCCGCCATTCGGTGATGACCAGTGTCCACAGGATATAAGCGGCGATGGTGGCGATGGTCACCAGGGCGAACCATTCATTGAACATGCCCCATAACAGGGCGCAGACCATGGCGATTTCGATCATCGTCGGTACGATGTTGAACAGCATCATGCGCAACACGTATTCGATACCCTTGGCGCCCCGCTCGATGGCCCGGCTCAAACCGCCGGTGCGCCGGTCGAGATGGAATCGTAGCGCCAGATCATGAATATGGCGGAAGGTCTTGACCCCGGCGTTGCGGATGGCCCGTTCGGCGACCTTGGCGAACACCGCACCCTGCAATTCCTTGAAGGTCAGCGATGCTACCCGGATGGCGCCGTAACCAATCAGCAATCCGACCGGCACGGCGACGACGGCGGTCGCCGGGTCGATCTCGCCGGAAGGCGCGCTAAGGGCATCGACGGCATATTTCAGCAGCACCGGGACGGCCACCGTGGCAATCTTCGCCAGCACCAGAAATATTAATGCGACGGCCACCCGAAGGCGTAATTCCATGGCGTCGCGCGGCCACAGATAAGGCAGCAGCGTAACGATTGTCCGCCAGCCGGAACGCCCGCTTGCGGCCGGGTCGCCGTATTCGGAATGATTGGTTGATTGCATGACTATTCCGCGCGATTCATTTGAATGCGCAAGCTGGTGATGGTGGCCGGGCCGGGAATGGTATAAGCCCCGGCGGCGGACCTCAAGTTAAACGTGTTCTGCAAGAAGGGCGATCAACCCCCTTAGCATGGTGTCCGGGGATGGCGGGCAACCGGGAATGTGCAAATTGACATCCATAACCTTGTCGACCGCGCCGATGCAGGCGTAACTGTCCGCGAACAATCCGCCGGTACAGGCGCACTCGCCAACCGCCACTACCCACTTCGGCGACGGCATCGCCGCGTGCGTGCGCTGCAACGCGACCTCCATGTTTTTGCTCACAACACCGGTAACAAGCAGGACATCCGCGTGCCTTGGCGAGGCGACGAACTTGATGCCGAAACGTTCCAGATCATAAACGGCGTTGTTCAAGGCGTGAATTTCCAGTTCACAGCCATTGCATGAGCCCGCGTCCACCGCGCGAATAGCCAGCGATCGGCCAAGAATACGCCGCGCTTCATCATCGACATTTTGCGCCAGTTCGGCCAGGGCTTCATCGCTTGCCGGCGGTGCGTCCAGGGTGACCGGGCGCTGGAACAGGGATTTGAAAAGCAGACTGCGCATTACAGGTCATGTCCGGAATATGAGCAATTGAACGATTTATTGCAGAGCGGGAAATCGGCGACAATGTTGTTTTCGATAACGGCTTCCAGCAGCGGCCACTGAAACCACGACGGGTCGCGCGGATGACAGCGGATAATCAGCCCGTCCGCCGCCAGCCGCAGCCAGACCAGGATGTCCCCCCGAAAACCTTCGACCAGGCCCATGCCTTCCCGTTCCGTCGCCAATTGCGCGGGCGGGTCCCGTCTGAAATCCCCCGCCGGCATGGCGGCAAGAATTTGCCCGACCAGGGACAGGCTTTGCCTGACTTCTTCGATACGGATCCAGACCCGGGCGTTGACGTCCCCGGCATTTACCATCGGTACGGTGAATTCAAGCTGGTCATACGGCGGGTACGGGAACGCCTTGCGGCTATCGAAGGTGCGTTTCGACGCCCGCCCAATAACGCCGCCGACGGCGTATTGCCGGGCTAGATCGGGTGTCAGAATACCGGTTCCCCAGGCCCGGTCTTTTAATGACGCCGTGTTGTCATAACCGTCGGCAAGTTTCTCGAAGCGCCGGGAAAGCGATTCAATCAATCGGCCGATGGTGTCCGCGCCGTCCTTCGAAAGGTCTGCGGCGACCCCGCCGGGGACGACCCTGTCCATCATCAGACGGTGCCCGAAACAAGCCTCCGACGCCTGCAGCACATCCTCTCGCAGAATCCCCGTATGGGCATGCATCAGGGCGAACGCCGCGTCGTTGCAAATGGCCCCGATATCGCCGAAGTGATTGGCCAGTCGTTCCAGTTCCGCCATCAGGGCGCGCAGCCAATGAGCCCGGACCGGCGGTTCGGTTTCCGTGGCCGCTTCCACGGCGCGGGCGTAGGCGATGGAATAGGCGACCGTGCTGTCGCCCGATACCCTGGCGCATAACTTCGCGCCGCTTTCGATATCCTTCCCTTCAAGCAGCTTTTCGATGCCCTTGTGAACGTAGCCCAGGCGTTCTTCCAAACGAACCACGGCTTCGCCGTTGGCGGTGAAACGGAAGTGTCCGGGCTCGATAATCCCGGCGTGGACCGGGCCGACCGGAATCTCGTGCAGGCCCTCTCCTTCCACCGGTAGAAATTTATAGGGCTTTGCCGGCTGGCCACTATCAGACCAATTGCCATGGTCCAGCCAGGGCCGCGTGTCGGGCAATCCCAGCGGCATGTGACCGAACAGGTCATGGATCGTCCGTTCCAGCCGCATGGCCGGGGGGTGGGTTCGCGAAACCGATGGGTATTCATTTTTCCGTACCGCCAGGGAACCGACGGCAAGCGTTCCGGAAGCAGGTTCATGAAGCGCCATGTGCACTTGCCGCACATCTGCCCACAGGCCCATCAGGTCCAGGCCATTGCCCAAATTCGATACGACATCCGCCCATATCGTCTCGTCAACTTCGAAGCGCGGCCATGGCCGGTGTTCCGGCATGGTCTTTCCGGCGGCCATTTTTTCAAGGAGTGTCGTCATCGTCATGGCGGTAATCCTACCCTAGCAGTCTGGCCACTTGTTCGAACCACGTCACCAATGTCGGCGGCAGGTAGATACCGGCCAGCAAAACCAGGGCAAGATGTGTGAACAATGGAATGGATGTCGCCTGGACCGGCTCCGAATGGGCGGACGGGGCGCCGAACAAAACCTCCTGAAGCCGCATAATCAGGGCGCCGAACGCCACCAGCAGACCGAAAGCCAGGATAATTGCCAGCACCGGTTGCCGCGCGAACGTCGTGGTGATGATAATAAATTCGCTTGTGAATACCCCGAAAGGCGGCACCCCGGCAATGGCGATTACTCCCAGTCCAAGCCCCCAGGCCAACACCGGATGGCTTTCGCTTAGCCCCCTGATTTTCGCCAGTTTATGGGTTCCCTTGGTTTGTGTCACATGGCCGATGGCGAAGAAGATGGCCGATTTGGTCAGGCTGTGCATGGTCATGTGCAGTAGCCCGGCAAAATTGGCCAGCGGCCCGCCCATGCCGAAGGCGAAGGTTATGATCCCCATATGCTCGATGGATGAATAGGCGAACAATCTTTTGATATCGCTTCGCCGATACAACATGAACGCGGCGAAAACCAGAGACATCAGCCCCATCGCCATCATCACCGGTCCGGGCGACAGGGCCTCGGAATTACCGGCGATAATCATCTTGAACCTCAGGACGGCATAAAGGGCGACGTTCAGGAGCAATCCGGAAAGAACCGCCGAAATCGGCGTCGGCCCTTCCGCGTGGGCATCCGGAAGCCATGCGTGCAACGGGGCCAGGCCAATCTTGGTGCCATAGCCGATAAGCAAAAACACGAACGACAGGCTTAGCAAGGCGGGGTCGAAATCCGCCGCATTGGCCGCCAGCCTTGTCCAGGTCAGGGCCGGCATTCCCTCGCCGATCACCTGCTCCGCCGCCAGATAGATAAGGATCGTGCCGAAAAAGGCCAACGCGATACCGACGCTGCCAAGGATGAAATACTTCCATGCCGCCTCGATCGCCGCGTGCGTACGATAGATGCCGACCATCACCACCGTGCTCAGCGTCGCCACTTCCACCCCGACCCACATCAGCCCCACATTATTGCTGACCAGGGCCAGGCTCATGGCGCCCAGCATCGCCTGATACATGGCGTGGTAGAAACGCAGATAGGCGGGCGTCAGGTTGCCTATCCGCAATTCGTGCTTGATGTATGAAGCGCTGAATATGCTTGTGGTAAATCCGATGAACGTGTTCAGGGCGATCAGATAGATATTGAAGTCATCAATCAGGAACAGATCGCTGTTTTCCGGTCGAATAAAAAACAGCGAACAGGCCGCCACAAAGGATATCAGGGACGCCGCCACGTTCAGCAACGCCCGCAACCTATGGCCCGGCATCAGCACGAGCAGGACAATCGCCACGACCGGGGTCAGCAGGACGAATTTCAGGCCAATCTCGTTCATTCCCGGTCTCCCCTGAAACGACTGAGATTATCCACGTCGATAGTGTCGAAACGCTCGCGAATCCGGAACAGAAAAACACCGAAAACCAGGAAGGCGATCAGCACCGAAAAGGCGACGCTGATCTCGACCACAAGGGGCATGCCCTTCGCGCCGGCGGCGGCCAGAATCAAACCGTTTTCCAGCGACATAAAGCCGATTATCTGGCTGACCGCGTTGCGCCGCGTGACCATCATCAGCAGCCCCAGCAGAATAACCGAAAAGGCGAAAGCCAGATCTTCCCGCACGATGCCGGCGGCCCCCGCCGTCACCGGAAAAATAACCATTATCGCCAGAACCGTCAGGCCGACGCCGGCCAGCATGGTCATGCCGACCCCGACGACCTCTTCGATATTCCGGTAAATGCCAAGCTTTGGCACAATACGATACAGGGCCCACGGGATGATCCCGCCTTTCACCACAAGGGCTATCGCCGAGGTCACATACAGATGCGGGGCCTGCTGGGTATAGGCCTGCCAGGCCACCGCCGCCGACAGCACCATGGCCTGTAACGCGAAGACCTTCAAAAGGCCGAACATGCGTTCCTGATAGAGCAGGACAAAACTTATCACCAGGACCGCGCCGGCCAGAAAGTGCGATATGTCGGAACTTATGTTCATCGTCATATCCCCCGCGAGACGAACAGCAGCACCGTGGCCAGAAGCGCCAGAATCAGGGCGCCGCCGAGAAATTCGGCGACCCGGAAAACCCGCATCTTGGCGACCGCCGTTTCACCCAGGGCCAAAAGGCCCGCGCCGATGGCCAGTTTTCCCAGGTAGGCCATGAATCCGATGCCGAAATCGGCGAAGGAGGCATTGGCCGAGGCGATGCCGAAGGGTGCGAAAATACAGCCGAAAAGCGACAGGTAAAGCACCAGCTTGAGCGACGCGGTCAATTCAATCAGGGCCAGATGGCGACCGGAATATTCCAGGATCATGGCTTCATGCACCATGGTCAGTTCCAGATGGGTCGAAGGATTGTCGATCGGGATGCGACCGTTCTCGGCCAGGGAGACGATAACCAGGGCGACGAATATAAGCCCCAGCGATACCCGCAATCCGGTGGGGTTGGTCGCGATATAATCGGCGATGGAAGAAAGTTGTGTGGTCTGGGCGAGCAGGGCGACGGTGAAGACGATCATCAACATCGCCGGTTCCGCAAGGGAGGCGATCATCATCTCGCGAGACGACCCGATGCCGCCGAAGCTGGTGCCGACATCCATTCCGGCCAGGGCCAGGGCGAATCGGGCCGTTCCCAGCAGGGCGACTATGGCCAGCAAATCGGCGACCCAGCTAAACAGAAGGCCGGTCGCGAACGTCGGCACCAGCGCCGCCGCCACCCACACCGTGGCGAATACCACATAGGGAACGGTTCTATATAGCCAGGATGCGTTCTCCGCCATCAGCGCCTCTTTTTGCGACAGACGGTAAAGTTCATAATAGGGCTGCAAGACGGAAGCGCCACGGCGGCGAAGGAGGCGCGCTTTCAGCTTGCGCACAATCCCCGTTACCAGGGGCGCGACCAGCAGCACGAGACCCATCTGAATGCCCTGCATGAAGATACCGACGGTCAATTCCATACTGCCACCACGATCAACAGGATAATCAACGTGGCGAACATCATGGACAAATAACGGCGGATGGTCAGGAACTGGAGAAAGTTCAAACGCCCGGTGGCGATTTCCAGGAACCTGGCCAGCGGCGTAAAAATCAAGGCCCAGGCCGGGTCCGTGATTTTCACCGTTATCCGGGCCGCCCGGATATCACCGGGCGGCGGCATTTCCACTTCCTCGCGGGCCCGCAACACGACACTTCCAAAAACCCGGCGGATCGGTTGGCTGAAACTGCTTGAAGTGTACTGGCTTGCCGGCGATTCGGCGGGCGTTCCACAATCCCAGGCCGGTCCCCGCCGCACCGCCCTGGAAGCGTAACGGTGAATAAACCAGGCGGTCAGCGACCCGGAGACGAGCAAAAAGACCATGATGGTGAAACCGTTGTAGGAGCTTTTGGCCGACGAGAAGGGGATCAGCGACAGCGGCGCCGGACCGCCGCCCTGGGCCGGCAATACGGCGGCGACCAGTTCCTGGGTAACCGGCCCGATCCAGGTCACGGCAAATGTCGGCAAGACCCCGATAACCAGGCAAAGAACGGCCAGCACCGCCATCGCCGACAGCGAGAACATATCGGTTTCGCGGGCGGCCCCGGCTTGCGGCGTCCTGGCCCGGCCAAGGAAGGTTACGCCGAACGCCTTGACGAAACAGGTCGCGGCCAGGGCCGCCGACAAGGCCAGCACCGCGCCGACGGCGGGCACCAGGAACTTCAGGAACATCTGGGGCAGTTCGGGGCTGGCCAGAATGGATTGGAAGGTCAGCCATTCCGATACGAAACCGTTGAACGGCGGCAATGCCGAAATGGCCACGGAACCGGTCAGGAACATAATCGCCGTTACCGGCATGCGATGGATAAGTCCGCCAAGACGGTCGATATCCCGCTCGCCCGTCGCCTGAACCACGGCTCCCGAGCCCAGAAACAAAAGACTTTTGAACAGGGAATGGTTGAAGACATGCAGTAATGCGGCGGTCATCGCCACGGCGGCGCTGGCCTCAAGCCCGTTGGCGTGAAAGGCCAGCGCCAGTCCCAGGCCGATAAAAATAATGCCGATGTTTTCGACCGTGTGATATGCCAAAAGCCGTTTCAGGTCATGTTGCATAAGCGCGTAAAGAACGCCAATAAACGAGGTTCCGCCGCCAATAATCAGAACCGGCAGGGACCACCACCAGGCCAGTTCGCTGCCCGCCAGGTCGAAGATTATGCGAATGAAACCGTAGACGGCGACCTTGGTCATGACGCCGCTCATCAGTGAAGATACATGGCTTGGCGCGGCGGGATGGGCCAGTGGAAGCCAGACATGCAGGGGGAACAATCCCGCTTTCGAACCGGCCCCAAGAAGCGTCAGGGATAGCACCGCCGCCCCGGCCCATACCGGCAAGTCGCGCTCGCGGATGGCGTCGAAGGCATACCCGCCTTCCGGTCCGGCCAGAATGCCGAAGGCGAACAGCAGCATCAGGACGCCGAATCCGGCCATCACCAGATACAGCAGCCCGGCCTTTGCCGAATCCGGGTCGCGGTGGTTGGACATGACAAGCGCCCACGAGGTCAGGGACATGAATTCCCACGACACCAGGAAGGTAAAGGCATCGTCGGCGATGACGACCAGGTTCATGGCGGCCAGAAAAGCCGGAAAGAACGGCAATACGCGCCTTGGCTGCTTTTCGTGCAAGCCGTAACCGATAGCGTAAAACCCGGCCACGGCGCCGCCAAGATTGACCACGATAAGGAAAAACGCGGCCAACGCGTCAAGGCGGAAATGAGAGCCGATCCACGGCAGGCCGATCGGCAGCAGCACGGTCGAAGGCGCGGCGCCGGAAAACAGGGCGAAAGTGGCGCCGGCCAAAAGGACGGCGCAAACGGCGGACGACAGGCCATAGACGAAACGAATCCATCGCCGACCGGGACTGATGGCGCAAGCCACGATTCCCAGGCAGATTAAAAGGGCCGCTCCGCCCAGGATTAATACTAGAATGTCCATCGCATGCGCCATTCCTGCCGCCTAGGAAATGGTAAAACCTGCCGCCTGGGAAATGGTAAAAACAGTCGCAAGGGTGCAATCAAGGCGGCCCGGACCGCCGATCGCCCGTTGCCGTCCCGGCATGACAGCGGCGGCTAAAACCCCTCGATCTGAAGGCGCTTGCGTTCAAGCTTGCGGGCCCGGCTGATGGCCTCGGCGCGCTTGCGAACTCGTTGTTCTGAAGGTTTTTCATAGGACCGCCGGCGTTTCATTTCCCGCCACATGCCTTCGCGCTGCATTTTCTTCTTCAGGGCTTTCAGGGCCTGATCGACGTTGTTGTCTCGAACTGATACGTACACGTTTATCCTCACTGTTGTTGCTACCGAAAAATACACATCCGACCGGTTGCGAAGGGCAGTCTTCCATGACCGGCCAGTTATAGCGGTATCGGTTGACTGTTACAAACAAAAGCGCCGATTCGGTGCCTCGGCCAATATCCCGATGGGCCGGCGCCGGGTTTGCCGGCGCCATTTACCATTTGTTATGGAAGCCCGGTTATAGTCTTTCCGGTCGGTATCAAGCTCGTAAGCTGGCTGTTTCGGCAGGATCAAGGGAGCGGTCGCCATGCGCTATCAAGTCAGGTTTGATCTTTGCGGCAGGTCGTGGCTGGTGATTGACACCCGGGCCGGCGGCAGGGTCGTGGGGCGCTACGAGACTTCCGGCCAGGCCAGGCGGGGCGCCTGGGACCAGGAAGAACGCTGGTATAAATGCAGCGGCGAAGGAAGCCGTAAAATTCGTGTTGGCGCGGGTTAAGCGGCGTAATGGATAATTGCGGCGACAATGGGGAATTAACCACTGCGGATGTCTACAAAATGGCCGGCAGGTTGTTGCGCCGGCATGGCAGGGATGCCGTCATCATCGCCAATATGCGGGCCGGAGAATTGCTCGACATGGGCGATCTGGACGGCTACAGAACATGGAAACGGCTGGTAATGCTGGTCGATGGCATGAGCGATCGGGAAATGTCGGCTGAAACCCGTCTGCACTAGGTGGACCGCCGGGTGGCGGCAATGTAGTATCGACCCCCGGCGCCCGGATATGAATCAGGTAACCAAATGGCCGAAGATAACGACGAGCAGCAGTTCACCGGCGAAGACGGCGGTTCCGGCAGGGACCTGGGCGGCGCGGTCTATGATATAACCGTCGATGTAACGGCGGTATTGGGGACCGCCCTCATGCCGATCAGCCAGATTCTCAAACTGGGCCGTGGCGCCGTTGTCGAACTGGAAAGGCTGGTCGGCGAGGAAATCGACCTGCGGGCCGAAAACAACCTGATCGCCAAGGGCGAGATAGTCATTATCGAAGACCGTCTTGGCGTCAGCATTACCGAAATTATCAAGCGCCGTTGACAGCGGGAGCCGACATGACATCGAACACCGAAATCTGGAAATGCGCCAGCCTGCTGGTCGAAAAATACGGCGATATGGCGCTTAACGGGGCGGCGCTGAAGGCCGATGAACTGGAACGCAAGGGCGACCGCGAAGGCCGTGTTTTGTGGCTGAAGGTGACCGAAGCGGTCGAACACCTGCTCAGCGACGAAATACCCGAAAACACCACCCGGCATTAGCCCGGACAGGCGCTGCAGGCGGTGTCGTTCCGTATCGCGCATTTCCATTACTTGCGGCGTGGCCGCAGAAAAAATTTGGTGGCCGTCAGGAACCTGTCAGGTTAATGTGCGATTGTATGCTATTCGGAAAGGGAGCGATTCTTGGCTTCATAGTCCGGTAATCTTTTTAGTGAGTGGGCAGTTATGTATTTTAAACCGGGTAAATCGATCTTCGCGGTGGCGTTTGCGTCCCTGTTGTGGTCGGCGCAGGTAGCGCCGGCGAATGCCGCGACGATGTCGTCTGATATTATAATCGATAATTTCACGACGGTGGGGCTTAACTTACCGGGCTTTCCAGGCACTGCGCAAACAGACCCTGGCAACATCCTGGGAACGCGTGAGGTCAGGACGGGTCCGGGCAACGTCGTGGCTATCGGTGGCGGAAAGCTTTCAGTCTCTGCGGACCAGACCTTCGACGCTGGAATACGTTACTTTATGAACGTTGACGACGGCGGGCGCGGCTTTGATCTGACCAACGGAGACGTTAATACCGGCCTTTCCATCGGCGGCATAACACTTAACGCGTTCAATCCGGGTAATGACATTTTACAGTGGTCGTCATTCAAACTGGGGATTTTCGCTCAGGGGCCTGAAGGAGAAATAACCCCGACAGCTGATTATATGACGTCTTTTGCTCCAAATCCAGATGATGGGCCGCCTATGGATGGCAACGATGTTCTTACCCTGGGGGCGTTGTTCGTCAATTTTAACGACTTCTCAAAAAATCTGGGATTCACTTTTGCGGATGTCGGATTGATCAGTTTTGAACTGTTTAGCCCTGAAGACCCGTCGGTTACCTTCACCGGCCCGTTCGCCGCCAGTGTAAGTGTGGTTCCTCTGCCCGCCTCGCTGCCGCTGTTCCTGTCGGGGCTGGCCGGGCTGGGGGTGATTGGGCGCAGAAGGAAGAAGAAGGCCGCCCTGCAAGCCGGATGATCCTATCGCCGGTCCGCCGTTAACCCCGGCGGGCCG
>CAZZKE010000005.1:11912-69788 GCA_964655005.1 uncultured Thalassospiraceae bacterium
CGCCCTGCAAGCCGGATGATCCTATCGCCGGTCCGCCGTTAACCCCGGCGGGCCGTTCGGGTCTACGGTCCGCAATTTGCCGCCGGCGGGTATTCCGTGGAGCCTTGAAGTCATTCCCACTCGATGGTTCCCGGCGGCTTGCTGGTGATGTCGTAAACCACCCGGTTGATGCCCTTGACTTCGTTGATTATGCGGTTCGAAACGCGGCTCAGGAAGTCGTGGTCGAAGTGGTAGTAATCGGCCGTCATGCCGTCGGTCGAAGTAACGGCGCGCAGGGCGCAGACATAGTCGTAAGTCCGGGCGTCGCCCATCACGCCGACGCTCTGCACCGGCAGCAACACGGCGAAGGCCTGCCAGATGGCGTCATACAGCCCGGCGGTCGCGATCTCCTCGCGGTAGACGGCGTCGGCATTGCGTAAAATTTCCAGCTTCTCGCGGGTTACCCCGCCGGGCAGGCGAATGGCCAGGCCCGGCCCCGGAAACGGGTGCCGGCCGACGAATGTTTCGGGCAAACCCAGTTCGCGGCCCAGCGCCCGCACTTCATCCTTGAACAATTCGCGCAACGGTTCGACCAGCTTCATGTTCATCCGTTCCGGCAGGCCGCCGACATTGTGGTGCGATTTTATGGTGACGCTGGGGCCGCCGGTGAACGACACCGATTCGATAACGTCGGGGTAAAGCGTCCCCTGCGCCAGGAAGTCGGCGCCGCCGATGTTCGTGGCTTCTTCCTCGAATACGTCGATGAAGGTGGCGCCGATGATCTTGCGCTTCTTTTCCGGGTCGACGACGCCTTCCAGTTTGCCGATAAACAATTCGGAAGCATCGCGGTGGACCAGCGGTATATTGTAATGTTCGCCGAACATGGCGATGACTTCCCCGGCCTCGCCCTTGCGCATGAAGCCGGTATCGACGAACACGCATTGCAACTGTTCGCCGATCGCCTCGTGCAGCAATACCGCGACCACCGATGAATCGACTCCGCCGGACAAGCCGCAGATAACCTTGCCTGTCCCGACCCGTTCACGGACCTTGGCTATTTCCTGCTCGCGGAAACCGGCCATGGTCCAGTCACCGGCGCAGCCGCAGATCCGGTGCGTGAAATTTTCCAGTAATCTGGCGCCGTGTGGGGTGTGCGCCACTTCCGGATGAAACATCAGGCCGTAGAATTTCCGTTCATCATCGGCGATGGCGGCAAATGGCGCCCCCTCCGAAGAAGCGACGGTGCGGAAGCCCGGCGGCGGGCTGTCAATGCGGTCGCCGTGGCTCATCCATACCTGTTCCTTCGAGCCCAGGCCCCAAACCCCGTGGAACAGTTCGCAGTCTTCGCCGATATCGACAAAGGCGCGACCGAATTCGCGGTGGTCGGACGATACAACCCTGCCGCCCAGCGCCTCGGCCATGGCCATCTGGCCGTAACAGATGCCAAGCACCGGCAGCCCCATATGGAACAGGCCGTCGGGCGGGCGCGGGGTGTCGATGCCGGTGACCGAGGCCGGGCCGCCGGACAGAATAACACCCTTGGGGTTAAACTTTCTGATGCTCTCAATGTTTACCGCGTTGAACGGATGAACTTCGGAATAAACGCCGCTTTCACGGACCCGCCTGGCGATCAATTGGGTCACCTGAGACCCAAAATCAATAATCAGGATACGTTCGGACATGCTCTGGGACTCTTTCGATGCTTCGGATGCCAGAACATAGCGAACATCACGCGGCGCTAACAGACCCTTGTTTGCCGGCGCGATAGCCTGCCCCGGAACCGCGGATCGCCCTACGGAAGTTCAACGGCATAGCTTTCCAGCGCCGGAACGGAATCGATCAACCCACGCGCCTGCAAGAATTTTGCGAAGCGCTCGTAGCGGGCCCGGTCCAGCGCCGCCGGGCGCAGGGCGAAACGGGCCACGGTGTCGCGCCAGGCCAGTTTGTTCAGTTCATCGTCCAGATCGTTGCGGGCGGCGGCGAACAGCCGCCAGCTTTCTTTCGGGTGATTGACTATGTATCGGGTGGCCTTTGCCAGCGCATCGACCAGACGGCGCAGGCGATCATCGTTCAGGGAATCCCTGTTGGCGACCAAAATCAACTCGTCATAGGGCGGCACGCCGTATTCTTCCGGATAAAAGGCCCGACCCGGCCGGCCAAGCAGGTCCATCTGGTTTAGTTCAAAATTACGGAAGGCGCCGATAACCGCGTCCACCTGTCCCGATATGATGGACGGCGACAATGAAAAATTGACGTTGACCAGAGTCACATCGGCCAGCGACAGCCCGGCCTGTTCCAGCATTTTGCCCAGTATGGCGTCTTCGAAACCACCAATTGAATAACCGATCTTCTTGCCTTTCAGGTCATCCAGGGTTTTGATCGGGCCATTTTTCAGAACCACCAGGGAATTCAGCGGAGTCGCGATCAGGGTGGCGATGCGGACCAGCGGCAGACCGGCGGCGGCCTGGATATGCAGTTGCGGCTGATATGAAACGGCGACGTCGGCCTTGCCGGCGGCGACCAGCTTTGGCGGGTCATTGGGGTCCGAAGGGGCGATCAGTTCGACATCCAGGCCGGCGTCGCGAAAAAACCCTTTCTCGCGGGCGATAATCAACGGCGCATGGTCGGGATTGACGAACCAGTCCAGCAGCACGGTCATTTTTTCTACCGCCCGGGCCGGTTGGCCGATCATGATTACCGCCGCGATCAGCGGCGCCGCGATGGCGAATTTCAATTTCATTGCAGTCTCCAAAATTTTACTCACTGGGGTTGCTTTCCACCTGCCACGGCACCAGGCGGCGGACCGTCAGGTCGATGACGGCGTAAAGGCCGACCGCGAATACGGCCAGCGTCAACAGGGCGGCGAACATGACGTCGATCTGCATTCGCGCATTGGCGTGCAGCATCAGGTAGCCCAGGCCGCCGCTCGACCCGACCCACTCGCCGACGATGGCGCCGATCGGGGCGACCGCGGCGGCCACCCGCAGCCCCGAGCCCAGGGCGGGCAAGGCGGCCGGCACCCGGACCCTGGTCAGGATTGCCCAGCGGTCGCCGTTCATGGTCCGGGCCAGGTCGAGCCAGCCCGTTTCGGTGCGCCTCAGGCCATCGTAAAAGGCCGCCGTTACGGGGAAATAGATAATCAGCGTCGCCATCACCACTTTCGACGCCATGCCGTAACCGAACCACAGCACCAGTACCGGGGCCAGGGCGAACACCGGCAATGCCTGGCTGACCACCAGCAGCGGCAGCAGCCAGGCCCTGGCCGGTCGAAAATAGGCCAGGACCAGGGCGCTCATGACGCCGAAGATAAATCCAAAACACAGCCCCAGGACAATTTCCACCGCCGTTATCAGCCCGTGTCTCAGGAACAGGCCGGGGCGGTCGGCCCAAGCCACAATTACCGCGCCCGGACCGGGCAGGATATAGGGCGGCGCACCGCTCAGGATGACCAGGGCCTGCCAGGCGGCCAGCAGGCCGGCGACGATCAGCAGCGGACGCATTATTTTCACCCGAGCGCCTCCGTCAACTGGTTCAGTAATTCTCCCTGCATTTCAAGGATGGCCGGGTCGGCGACCGGGCGTGGCGTTTGTCCGCCGGGGCTCAGCGCCTGACCGAGTGTCGCCGGGCGGCCCTTCATGACATGAACCCGGTGGCCCAGCCTTAGCGCTTCCAGCGGGTCGTGGGTAACCAGCAGCACCGTCCGTCCGGCCAGCAGCCCGGCGGCCAGATCCTGCAGGCGGATGCGGGTGATGGCGTCGAGCGCCGAAAACGGCTCGTCCATCAATACCACCGGGCGGTCCTCCATCAGGGTCCGGGCCAGCGCCGTGCGTTGCCGCATGCCGCCCGAAAGCGTGTCCGGCGCGGCGTTCGCCTGACCGGCCAGGCCGACCGCATCAAGCAGCGCCATGGCCCGGTCCTTATCTGCCGGACGGCCGCGAATACGGTCGCCCAGGCAGACATTTTCAAGGACGCTGAGCCACGGAAACAGGCAATCCTGTTGCGCCATGAAGGCGGTTCGATGGGCCAGCGGCAGGCCGTCCGTGCCGGTTACGGTATCGCCGCCGCCGTCTTCCAGTCCCAAAATCAATCGCAGCAACATCGACTTGCCGACCCCGCTGGGACCCAGCAGACAGGTCCACCGACCGGCTTTCAGGTCCAGGTCGAGACCGTCGAACAGGATATCATCGGCCCAGGCGAAGCGCGCCTGGCGAACGGTTATACCGGGTGGAACGCGGGGCGGTTGATTGGCTGGACAGTTCATCGCTCACTCGTTCCTACGCCGGGATCAGCCGGATCAGGTTCAAGGGGTCGTCTCGCAATTTTCGAGACCTCTCAGCCGGCTGTCCGGCTCCCCCCAGTGAAGGTGTTTCGACCCTATCCATAAGCGGGCCTGACACGGTTGGCAAGTTGCAAGTTGAATGTGCGTTACCGTTCGCGGTCTTTCCAGCCCCGCAAAACGGATAGCACCAGTTCCGGATTTTTCATGATCGCGTCGGAAACCTGGCGGCGCAGTGATTCATTAATGCCGCGGTCGATCTTATCGACGTCAATAGCCGCAGGGGCCGGTCGGGCAGGGGGCGGCACACGGGTGGCGGTCTTACGGTAAGGCGGCGGCGGCTTCATATCCGCTAAAGCGCGCCAAATGCCAGCAGGTCGCCTTCATGGGCCAGACAAACCCGGTTGCGGCCGGTCCTTTTGGCCTCGTACAGAGCCCGGTCGGTGGCGACCATCAGTTTGTCGGCGCCGGTAACCTTTATTTCCGGCAGGGCGGCGACGCCGATGCACATGGTAATCGGCAGCCCGCTAAAATTGCTCGATTCGATTCGCCGACGAAGGCGTTCCGCCGTTTCCATGGCGGCGGCCAGGCCGGTGCCGGGCAGCACCACGGCGAATTCCTCGCCGCCGAAACGGCATGGATGATCGACATCCCTGAAATGTTCCTTAAGCAAGCGGCCCAGCGCACGCAGGACCTGGTCGCCGCGGCCATGGCCATAGGTGTCGTTGAGATGTTTGAAGTGGTCGATATCAAGCAGCAGCAAGCCCAGTGGCTGAGTGTAACGATGGGCGCGGTCAAATTCCTTGGATAGGGTCTCGTCCAGGTGGCGGCGGTTGGAAAGACCGGTCAGGGAATCTGTCCGGGCAATTTCGCGCAGGGATATTTCGACCTTTTTCTTCGACCTGATATCGACCGCTATGCCCGACAGGCCGAGTAAATAACCGTCACCGTCCAGCGCAACATGGCTAAGCACGTCGAACCAGTAGTAAACGCCGCTCTCTCCCCTCAGGCGCAAATCCATGCGGAAATTTTCCTGATTGCTGGTGACGCAATCCCGCGCCAGCTTGAACAGGCGTCCCCGGTCTTCGGGGTGGATCAGGCGGATCACCGAAAGCAGGCCGCGAGAGGCCGCATAATGGTGAACGCCCAGGCTCTCAAGCAGCGTATCGGACAGCCACGACCGCCGCTTTTCAAAATCGATTTCCCAGGCCCCGCTGCCGGTGACTTTTTCAATAATGTTGAAACGCTTCTGGTTCGAAGCCATTTGCTCGCGAAGCACGGCGCTGGCGATCATGCAACTGGCCATGCGCATGATATTGACTTCCCCCACGGTCCAGTCATGTTCCCGGAAATGGTCGTCAAAACCAAGCGTCCCCCACCACCTGCCATCGATCATGATCGGGATAGTCAGCATCGACAGGATACCCTGATCGGTCCAGTCGTCCTTGATGGCGCATTCCGGCACGTCCGCAATTATCAGTTTATGCCATTTCCCCTGCGCCTGTTCGGCAATGACCGGGCCATAGTAATCATCCAGCAGGGATGTCTTGTACATGTGAAACCGGCGCTTGCCGAGCTGTGAAAACCGGCTCTCGGCGGCCCATTCAAACTGTAAATCCCGTACCGTGTGATAGCTGTCGTGTTCGATGGTCTGGGAAAGCCAGGTCAGGGTGGAACCGGTTACTCGACCGAGATTTTCAAGCAGACGCCGAACGCCGTCAGGCCATGCCTTGCCGGTCGAAATTTCCTCGGCGCTTTGTGTGATGACGGCCAACAGTTTTTCATCGTAGGTTGTATCTTGCACGAAACCCCCAAGCAAAATGTCCGACGTAGATTCTTGATTTAGTAGAGCCCACTTTATACCGATTTTCCGGCCCAACCGACTCATTAATTGTATCGCCTCGCTGTATTGCGCTGTTTTTTACGGTAAAACAAGCCTGTTATTCACAGTTTTTTCCCCAAAACCGTGCAATAGAAACCATCGGTGCCGGTGCTGGCCGGACTCAGGTACAACCCATCGGCACATATCGCGCCCGGTGGGGCGGCGATGCCGATTGCCCGGGCCCATATCTGGCCCATGGCCAGCGCTTCGAATTCCCCATGTTCAGTCAGGAACCGGGTTATCTGATCCTCATTTTCCGGGCCCAGCAGCGAGCATGTGGCATAGATCAGACGACCGCCCGGTTTGACCAGTTTGGCCGCCCCTTCGAGTACGGTGCGCTGGTCGGATAAGTGTTCGTCCAGGCGTTCGGGGCGCAGGCGCCAGCGGGCCTCCGGATGCCGCCGCCAGGCGCCGGAGCCCGAACAGGGGGCATCGACCAGGACTCTGTCGGCGTTGTTCAGGATTTCCGGCGGCAGATCGCCGGCTTCCAGCGCGATGCGTTCGACCGCCCCGGCCCCGGCCCGTTTCAAACGTTCGTCCATGCGCGCCAGTCGTTTCGCCGAGATGTCGCAGGCGATCAGCCGTCCCGCCGCGGCGTCGCCCTGCAACCCCATGATATCGGCCAACGCCAGGGTTTTGCCGCCGGCCCCGGCGCAATAATCGATGACCGTCATTCCCGGTTTGGCCTGGCACATCAGGGCGATAAGTTGCGAGCCTTCATCCTGAACCTCGATCAGGCCTTTCCGGAAGGCGCGGGTATCTTCCAGCCGGACGTGTTCGGTCATCCGCAGGCCGGCCACCGACAGCGGCGTATAGTCGCATTTGACGCCGTCCCGGATTAGCGACTTGCGCGCCTGCTGGCGGCTGACGCGACCCAGGTTGACCCGCACATCGACGCTGGCCAGGGTGTTCATGGCGGCCAGTTCAACGCTGAAGTTTTTTCCGAAGCGACGTCGCAGCGGGTCCGTCAGCCAGTCCGGCACTTCACCCGTGACGACCGCCGGCATGGCATCGTGATGCAGCGGCCTGCCGGTCAGGCTGGCGGCTAGATCGCGCTCGCCGCGTTCCAGGGGAGCCGGTCCGTGACCGGTGCCGTCGAACAGGTTGGCGAGAGTTTCCGGAGTTTCCCGGTCAAGCAACAGCGATGCCGCCAGGACACGGGTGCGGCAAGCCGGCGCCATGTCGCCGGCCGCCCCGGCGATCCACCAGTCGAGCCGGGCGCGATGGCGGATGACCGCATAGACTTTCTCGCTGACATTACGCCGGTCTTTCGAGCCGGCGTACCGCCGCGCCCTGAAATATGACCGCACGATAGCCTCGGCGGCGGCATCGGACCGCTCGATCAGGTCCAGAATTTCAATGGCGGCGGTTAGCCGTGCGCCGGGGGTCAATTAATTACCGCGACGGTAATTGGGCGCTTCGCGGGTGATGGTGACATCGTGGACATGGCTTTCGCGTAATCCGGCGTTGGTGATGCGCCGGAATTGGGTGTTCGAACGCATCCCGGCGATGTCGGCGCAGCCGGTATAGCCCATGGCCGAACGCAACCCGCCGATCAACTGGTGGATGACGTTGCCGACCGGGCCCTTGTAAGGGACCTGGCCTTCGATGCCTTCGGGCACCAGTTTCAGGTTATCCGATACGTCTTCCTGAAAATAGCGGTCGGCCGAGCCCCGGGCCATGGCGCCGAGCGACCCCATGCCGCGATACGCCTTGTATGAACGGCCCTGGTGCAGGAATACCTCGCCGGGGCTTTCATCGGTGCCGGCGAACAGCGACCCTATCATTACGCATTCGGCGCCGGCGGCGATGGCCTTGGCGATATCGCCGGAAAACTTGATGCCGCCGTCGGCGATAACCGGAACGTTCAGTTTGGCGCAGGCCTCGGCGGTTTCCATGATCGCCGACAGTTGCGGCATGCCGACTCCGGCGACCATGCGGGTGGTGCAGATGGTGCCGGGTCCGATGCCAACCTTAACGGTGTCGGCACCGGCGTCGACCAGCGCCCTGGCGGCGTCCGGCGTGGCTATATTGCCGGCAATCACCTGGGCCGAATTGGACAGTTTCTTGATCGCCGTAACCGCCGTCATGACGCCGCTGGAATGGCCGTGTGCGGTATCGACCACGATGACATCGCAGCCGGCGTCGATCAGGGCTTCGGCGCGGGCCAGGCCATCCTTGCCGACGCCGGTGGCGGCGGCGACGCGCAGGCGGCCCAGTTCGTCCTTGCAGGCGTTGGGGTGCTGTTGCGCCTTTTCGATGTCTTTCACGGTCATCAGGCCGATACAATGGAAGGCATTGTCGACGACCAGCAATTTTTCGATACGGTGCTGGTGCAGCAGCCGCTTGGCGGAATCCCGGTCAATATTTTCATCGACCGTAATCAGCGGGCTTTCGCCGCTGTGCGGGGTCATCAATTCGCCAACCGGCTGCTCCAGATTATCGGCGAAGCGGACGTCCCGGTTGGTCAGTATGCCGACCAGTACGCCGCTGTCCTTGTCGACTACGGGAATGCCGGAAATATTGTGCATTTCCTTGATTCGGATGGCGTCGGCCAGGGTCGCCCGGGGATCGATGATAAACGGATCGACGACCATCCCGGATTCGAATTTCTTGACCCGGCGGACCTCGCCTGACTGCTGGCCGATATCCAGGTTCTTGTGAATTACCCCGATGCCGCCCTGCTGCGCCATGGCGATGGCCAGCGAACTTTCGGTAACCGTGTCCATGGCTGCCGAAATCAGCGGTATCCCTAACTCGATAGAGCGGGTCAGGCGGGTCCTGGTATCGGTATTGGCCGGCAGAACGTCTGATTTGGCGGGAACCAGAAGGACATCGTCGAAGGTCAGGGCTTCGCGAATGGTCATGGCGTCTCCTCATTTACGAATTGATGAGATGACGCGGCATCATACACAAGAAGCGCCCGATTCCAAGCCCGATCATTGGTCCTTGGGGGCACCCCTGAAACCCATGGCGATAACATACATTTCCGCCGAATCCGACCGGCTGGCCGGTGGTTTGGCATGGCGCACGGTCCGGAAGTGCTTTTTCATGGCCGCCAGCAGCCGGTGTTCGGCGCCACCCTGCAGCACCTTGGCCAGGAATACCCCGTCCGGGGCCAGGACTTCGTACGCGAATTCCAGCGCCACTTCGCACAGCGCCATGATCCTCAGGTGATCGGTGGCGGTGTGTCCGGTCGCCGGGGCGGCCATGTCGCTCATCACCACATCGACCGGGCCGCCAAGGATGCCCTTCAATAAATCGGGCGCGTCTTCGGCAAGAAAATCATGGTGCAGGACGGTCGCCCCGTTGACCGGGGCCATTTCGTTGATATCGAGCGCCACCACCTGGCCGGAACCGGATTTTTCGTCGGGCTTGATCCGTTCGACGGCGACCCTGGTCCAGCCACCGGGTGCGGCCCCCAGGTCCAGTACGCGCCGGCCTTTTTTCAGGAAATGAAAACGATCGTCCAGTTCGATCAACTTGAAGGCGGCGCGCGAGGCGTAGCCGCGCTTGCGGGCCTCGGCGACATAGGGATCGTTCAATTGGCGTTGCAGCCAGAGGGTGGAAGACAGTTTCCTGCCCTTCGCCGTCTTCACCTTGGTGAACAGGCTACGTCCACCCGGCCCCGATCCGGTTTTACGCTTCGCCATGTCGCCCGGCCATCAGGTCCAGCAGCAGGCCTTCGCGGATGCCGCGGTCGGCGGCCCGCACCGTGGCCACCGGCCAGCGCCGGTAAATTGCCGCCATGACGGCGCAACCCATAATGATCAGGCCGGCGCGGTCGCGGCCGATGCAGCCGTGGCTGGCGCGTTCCTTGAATTTCATTTTACACAGGCGGTCGCTGATGGCGCTGACGGTATCGACCCGCATGTCCAGGCCATCGACCCGAGACCGGTCATAACGATGTAAATTCAGATAAATTCCGCCCAGCGTGGTCACCGTCCCCGAAGTCCCCAGCATCTGGATATCGTGGTCCAGCATATATTCCGATATGCCGAATTCGTCGTCGAATTGGGAAAGGCTGTCATCAAGGCCGGATATGATGGCCTCGTAACCGGCGCCGGGGTCGGCCTCGTCACCATAAATTTCGGACAGGGTGACGACGCCTAGCGGCAAGGATTTCATGCCGATCACCCGGGCCTGGCCGGGGCTGCCGCAGTCGACCCAGATCAATTCCGTGCTGCCGCCGCCAATATCGAATACCAGGGCGCGCGAGGTTCCCGGAACCAGCAGTTGCCGGCAGCCGTCCAGGGTCAGCTGCGCCTCCTGGCCGGTCGACAGGGTTTCCAGCCGGATCGCCGTTTCGCTTTCCACCCGATCATAAAACGGCTGCCGGTTGGCGGCCCGGCGGCAGGCCTCGGTGGCGACGGAACGGCTCCGGGTGACGCCGTTGCGGCGCATCTTGTCGGCGCATACCGCCAGCGCCTCGATGGTCCTTTTCATGGCGCCTTCCGATAACAGGCACGGGCCGTCTTTCACCTCGCCGATGCCCTCGCCAAGCCTGACGATTCGCGAAAATGAATCGATCACCCGAAATGAACCCTGACATTCCCTGGCGACCAGCAACCGGCAATTGTTGGTGCCCAGATCAATCGCCGCGTAAATATTGTTTTTCATAGTGTTCCGTTCGCGGCGCGTGGTGCTATCGTGGGCCGTAGTTTGCCCCGAACATGGTCACTTAGGCAACCGCTCCGGGGCAAACCCGCAAGGACATGGCGTCGCTTCCGGTCGGGCTTGAGCCGATGGCCGTATCGTGCCGCCGAAAACGGGATATGGCGCAGGGGGGGGCGATGGTTGGATTTCTTGACGAGGCAAGGCGCCGAACGGCCAAATTTCAGGACGCATTGGGCCTGGCAGGTCATGAAACAGCGCTGATTACCGACGAGTCCTCGATCGCTTACCTGGCCGGCTTCTGGGGTTATTTGTCCGTCGAATTCGGCCGACCGACCTTTCTTATCCTGCGTTCGGGCCTGGCGCCGGTGGTGCTGACGCCGTTGATGGAAAGCGAGATGGTTTCGGCCATGACCTGGGTCGGCGATGTGCGGACCTGGGAAGATGCCGGTGACCGACGATGGGAGAATGTGCTGGCGGAAATCCTCGGGCCGGGCCTCAGGTGTCTGGCTGTCGAGCGGGACCTGCTGCCGGCCATGGTCCGTAATTGGCTTGATGAACACTATCCGGGGATTGTTCTGAATGACGGTTCGGCGACGCTTGGCGCCATGCGGACGATCAAGTCGCCGGGAGAGATCGAGATCATGAAGAAGGCCGGTGAAATCGCCGGCGCGATGATGACGGCGGCTCATGACTCGCTGGCCGAAGGCGTCCCGGAATTCGAGTCAGCCCTGGCGGTAATCGCCGCAGGCAGCCGAAAAGCCGCCGGTTTCCTGACCGCCGGCGGCTGGGAATCCTTCGTCTCGCCGATAGTCCATAATCTTCAAATCATGCAAAGTGGCGCCGATGTTTCCATGGTCCATCGCCGGGCCAGCGTCAAAAGGTACGTTCGGGGCGATCCGGTCTACTTTTGTTTTTGTAACATGGCCCAGTTCAAGCAATACAAACTGGGCTTCGACCGAATGTTTTTCATCGGCGAGGTTTCCGACCCGGCGGCGCGGCTACAGCAAATAGCCGTGGCGGCGCAACGGGCGGCGCTGGACGCCATCCGGCCGGGGGTGTTGGCGGAACAGGTCGCCGCCGCCGCCGATGCGGTCTACGCGGCGAACGGCTATGCGGCATCGTACCGCACCGGACGCTCTATCGGCGTCGCCTACCTGGAGGCGCCCGAGTTGAAGGAAGGCGATTTGACGGTGCTGCGCCCCGGCATGACGTTCGCCGTCGATGGCGGCGTTTCGGTCGATGGCGAATTGGCCGGACGCATTGGCGATTCCGTTGTCGTTACCGAAGACGGCTTCGAGTTTTTGACCGAATACCCCCGGGACGTTATGGTCACGGGGAGATGACGGCAACCGCCGCCAGCGGGGAAAATGCTTCGATTTTGTTCCACAATCGAATATAGGTCTTTGATTTTTCTGCTTGGATCATGTTAGCGTCATTGCAATTACAAATGTCGTTCGGGGGTTTTAAAAGACAAATGACCTGATTTAACGGGAACCAAGGCAAACATGCCGGTCCCGTGACGACAAGAATATAAGGTCGCGGTGCAAAAGTGGCGGACGGGGAGAAAATATGTCGGATGTGAACGATTCGCTCGTGCGATTCATCGAGGTTCAGAAAAGCTATGACGGTGAAACGCTGGTCGTCAAAAACCTGAACCTGGATATTGCCAAGGGCGAATTTTTGACGATGCTGGGGCCTTCCGGTTCCGGCAAAACCACATGCCTGATGATGCTGGCCGGGTTCGAACCGGCCACCCACGGCGAAATTACCCTGGCCGGCAGCCCGATCAATAATCTGGCGCCACATAAACGCGGCATCGGCATGGTGTTCCAGAATTACGCCTTGTTTCCCCATATGACGGTGGCCGAAAACCTGGCGTTTCCGCTGGAAGTACGGAAAATCGCGAAGTCGGAAATAACCGACAGGGTTAACCGGACACTGGATATGGTGCGGCTGGGTGGCTTCGGCGACCGGCGGCCGGCACAGTTGTCCGGCGGCCAGCAGCAACGGGTGGCGGTCGCCAGATCCCTGGTGTTCGAGCCGACTTTGGTGCTGATGGATGAACCGCTTGGCGCGCTGGACAAGAATTTGCGCGAGGAAATGCAGTACGAAATCAAGCATATCCACGAAGACCTGCAAGTAACCATGGTTTATGTCACCCACGATCAGTCGGAAGCGCTGACCATGTCGAGCCGCATAGCGGTGTTTGAAGACGGCATCGTGCAGCAACTGGCGACGCCCAGCGAACTGTACGAGAAACCCAGAAATGCGTTCGTCGCCGGGTTTATCGGCGAAAACAATCGCCTGTTCGGCACGGTCAAGGATACCGACGGCGATTTCTGCCGGGTCGAACTGGAAGGCGGTGGCGGCATGGTCCGGGCGCTTTGCGTCAACGCCGGCGGCATCGGGTCGCGGACCACTTTGTCGCTGCGCCCCGAGCGGGTGTCAATCGGCGTCAAGGACGGCGAGACCGAAAATTCCCTGGAGGCGAAAGTCGAAGAACTGATCTATCTGGGGGATCATCTGCGCAGCCGGATCAGCTTGCCCGGCAGCGATGAATTTATCGTCAAGGTGCCAAACTCGCACGGTCGTGTTCATCTTAAGGAAGGCGAAATTACCAGAGTCGGCTGGCAGGCCGAGGACTGTCGTGCGCTGGACGGTTGACGATGGATGTAGAAACTATAGTAGCAAACGGGAGAACAAAAGTGATGAAGAAAATGTTTAAGTATTCAGCCTTCGCGATGCTGGGCGTTGCAGTTGCCGGCATGACTTCGGCGGCCGGGGCGGTCGAACTTAATGTCGTCTCATGGGGCGGCGCTTATACGGCCAGCCAGATGAACGCCTACCACAAGCCGTACATGAAATTGCATCCCGACGTGAAAATCAATTCCATTGATTACAGCGGCGGTCTGGCCGAAATGCGCGCCCAGACGGAAGCCGGAAACGTAACCTGGGATCTGGTCGATGTCGTCCTGTCCGACGCCATCACCGGTTGCGACGAAGGCATGTTCCGGCCCATCGATATCGATAAGGAAATGGCCAAGGGCGCCGACGGCTCCCTGCCTTCCAAGGATTTTCTGGAAGGCACCCTGCTTTCGGAATGCTTCATTCCGCAAATTATCTATTCCACGGTTTTCGCATATCGCAGCGATGCCTGGGGCGGTAAGAAGCCGACAAAAATCGCCGACGTTTTCGATCTCAAAAACTTCCCCGGCAAACGGACCTTGCAAAAAAAGCCCATCAACAACCTGGAATGGGCGTTGATCGCCGATGGCGTTCCGCTGGACAAGGTCTATGAAGTGCTGGATACCGACGAAGGCAAGGACCGCGCCTTCAGGAAACTGGGGACCATCAAGAAAGACGTGATCTGGTGGACCGAAGGCGCCGTGCCGCCGCAGCTTCTGGCCGACGGTGAAGCGGTGTTCGGGACCGGCTACAACGGTCGCTGGTTCTCGGCCATTGCCGAAGAAAAGCAGCCGTTTTCCATGCTCTGGGATGGTCAGGTCCTGGATATCGATGGCTGGGCCGTTCCCGCCAAAGGCAAGCATATCAAGGACGTCATGAAGTTCCTGAAATTTGCCACCGACACCCAGCGGCTGGCCGATCAGGCAAAATATATTTCCTACGGTCCGGCTCGCAAGTCTTCCGGCCCGCTGGTTTCCAAGCACGCCACGCTTGGTATCGATATGGCGCCGCATATGCCGACCGCATACGCCGATCAGGGGTTCATGACCGGCTTCAAGTGGTGGGCCGATAACGGTGACGAAATGAACGAGCGTTTCGCCGCCTGGCTGCTGCAATAGCGGCGGCTTTTTCGGTTACGCGGGGCAGGGAGACCTGCCCCGCCACCGGATTTTATGCTTACTGTGAATTTATATAAGTTGCTGTCACGAGGGGTTTGCAATGGCCGGGCAAAATACCAAGGCTGAGGTTGTCTTAGCGGCCGACGGCACGCCGTTGAAATCCAGCCTGAACAGGGCCATGCGGAAGAACCGCATACGCGCCATATTGCTGGTTACCCCGTTGTTTTTATTTATTGCGTTTTCGTTTCTTATTCCCATTTTCAATATGATGATGCGCAGCGTCGATAACTGGCAGGTCGGCACCCTGATGCCGGAAACGTCGGCGGCGCTGGTGGACTGGGACGGCAAGGAAATTCCCGGCGAAGCGGTCTTTGCGGCCTTGGTCAGGGATTTGCAGGCCGGCGCCAAGTCCCGCGAAATCGGCAAGGTAGGGACCCGGCTGAATTACGAAAAATCGGGTATGCGCAGCCTGATTATCGGATCGGCCAGGAAATCGAAAAAACTGACCGAAGGGCCTTATAAGGAAAAGGTCCTGAAGATGCATAAAAAGTGGAATGACCTGGAAACCTGGATCGTCATCAAGCGCGATTCCGCACCCTATACCATCGGTTACTATCTGAACGCCGTCGATATGAAGTACGATAAAAGCGGCAATATCGTCAGGCAGGCCGAAAACCGCCGGATATACGGCAAGCTGTTCCTGCGCACCTTCGCGATCAGCCTGGCGATTACGGTGATCTGCATTGTCCTGGCTTATCCCGTATCGTATTTGCTGGCGACGCTGCCGTTGCGCTATTCCAATTTGCTGATGATTTTCGTGCTGCTGCCGTTCTGGACCTCGCTGCTGGTGCGGACTACGGCGTGGATTGCGATGCTTCAGTCGCAAGGGGTGTTAAATGACCTGTTGGTCGCCGTCGGCCTGGTTAGCGACGACAACAGGTTGCAGCTTATTCACAATATGACCGGCACGATTATCGCCATGACCCACATCCTGCTGCCGTTCATGGTGCTGCCGCTGTACAGCGTTATGAAGACCATCCCGCCCAGCTATATGCGTGCCGCCCTGTCATTGGGGGCTAATCCGGTGGTTGCGTTCGTGCGTGTGTATATGCCGCAGACCCTGTCGGGAATTGGGGCCGGCAGTATCCTCGTGTTTATCCTGTCGATCGGCTATTACATCACCCCGGCCCTGGTCGGGGGGACCGGCGGCACCCTGATTTCAAATCAGATCGCCTACCATATGCAGTCGTCCCTGAACTGGGGGCTGGCGGGGGCCTTGGGGGCGATATTGCTGGCCTCGGTGCTGTTGCTGTATCTGCTGTATAACAAACTCGTTGGTATTGATAATATGAGGCTGGGATAACGTCATGGCATTACCCCCCTACGCCGGACCGGTCGAGACGACCTGGTATTATACGTTCCGCCTGTTGTGCGCCATGATATTCATATTTCTTATTATCCCGATCCTTATCATCATCCCGCTTAGCTTCAATGTCGAGCCGTACTTTACCTTCACACCGGGCATGCTGGCCTTCGATCCGGAAGCCTATTCGCTGCGCTGGTACCAGGATTTTATCAACAATACCCAGTGGATTCATTCGGTAAAAAATAGCTTTATAATCGCCATTTCGGCGACAATTCTAGCGACCATACTGGGCACCCTGGCGGCGCTGGGATTAAGCAAACCGCACATGCCGTATCGCTCGCTGGTAATGGGGCTGCTGATATCGCCGATGATCGTGCCACTGATTATTTCGGCCGCCGGCATGTATTTTTTCTATTCGAGCATCGGCCTCGACCAGACTTATCTTGGCATCATTCTGGCCCACACGGCGCTGGGTACGCCGTTCGTGGTGATTACCGTAACGGCGACCATGGTCGGTTTCGATCAATCGCTGACCAGGGCGTCGGCTAATCTGGGAGCCAACCCGACGACGACGTTTTTCAAGGTTATCATGCCGTTGATTTTGCCCGGCGTGATTTCCGGGGCGTTGTTCGCTTTTATCACATCGTTCGACGAGGTGGTTGTCGTACTGTTTCTGGCCGGCTTCGAACAGCGTACCATTCCGCGCCAGATGTGGTCCGGGATTCGCGAACAGATCAGCCCCACCATTCTGGCCGTGGCGACCGTCCTGGTGTTCATTTCGATCGCCCTGCTGTCGGTCCTTGAACTGCTGCGGCGACGCAACGAACGGCTGCGGGGAATTGTCTGATGATCAGGCATATTGTGGTCGCCGTCGATGCCTCGCCGTCATCGGATAACGCCGTCGAGATGGCCGTCGATCTGGCCAGGTCCTATGGCGCTAAATTGAGCTTTCTCAACGTCATCCGCGACATGCAGTTACCCGAAAGCGTGCTGCGCATGGCCGAGGTCGAACATATTCAGGGGGCGCGCAGTGATGTCCTGCGTTTCGTCGGCGAAAAAACCCTGAAACAGGCCGAGCGAAAGGCCAGGGAGATCGACCCGAAGATGGAAATCGAGAAAAGGGTCGCGGTCGGCGATCCGGCCTCGGAAATTGCCGATTTTGCAAAAAAGACCAAGGCCGATCTGATAGTTATCGGCACCCGTGGCCATGGCGAACTGAAAGGCATGTTTCTGGGCAGCGTCTCGCGCAAGGTTTCCAATCTGGCCCAGGTGAATGTCATGATCGTGCGTTAACTCGACATCAATTTGCCGAATCCGCTTATCTTCCCGTCATATCCAGCCAGCCGCATGGCCCGCCACAGCATCGCCTGATTACTGGTCAGGACCGGCTTGCCGAGCCGGCGCTCCAGTTCCGTGATGCAGTCGGTCGCCTGTAGCGCCGTGCATGACAGGAATATCGCCTGGGCGTTCTTGTGGTCGGCGGCAAGCGCCGCTTCGATAATTGCCGGAACCGGAATACGCCCGACGTCGATGTCGCTATCCAGATCAAAGGTCGATATTTTTTCGATGCCGACACCACCGCTTTCAATGAATTCCGCAATGGGTCGGTTGACGGCATCACGGTAGGGAGTGAGCAGGGCGATGCGCTCCACGGCCAAATGCTTCATTCCGTCCATGGCGGCGGTGATCGGCGTGGTCACCGGCACCCCCGGTCGCCCGTCGGCGATACGCCGCATGACCCGGTCCGGGCCGATGGCGATACTGCCGGAAGTGCAGGCGAAGGCGATGGCGTCCAGTTTCACGCCGGGCAGGATGTCGCGGGCGGCCCGGGCCAGGCCGTCTTCCACGGCGGCCAGGTTTTCCACGGTCATGGGGTTGTGATAGCTCACCCGGTTGACATATACCGCAATGCGGTCGCCCGGTATCAGGCGCGGCAGCAGGCGTTCCAGCGTCAGGTCGGTGCTCAGTAAAATCAGGCCAAGCAGTTTGCGCCCGCCGTCGGTTGCGTCCAACCGGTATTCGATATTGACGGGCCGGCTTTTCGGGGTCATTCCAGCGCCCGCCCAAGTGTGGCTATGGTGCGCTGCAAGTCATCGTCCGGATAGTCCTGGTCGGGTAACGCCCCCCACACCGGACCCGGCCAGGCCGGATCGTTTTCGAAGCGGGCGATCACATGTACATGCAATTGCGGAACCATGTTGCCCAGGGCCGCTACGTTGATCCGGCTCGGCCTGTAAAGTTCTTCCAGCGCCCGCGAAGCGCGGGAAATTTCGGTCATCAAGGTCGCCGCTTCCGTCGTCGGCAGTTGGTGAATGCCGGTTATTCCATCCCGGGCCGGGACCAGGACAAGCCAGGGGTAATTGGCGTCTTTCATCAGCCGGACACGCGATAATTTCCAGCTTGTGATTTCGATGGTGTCGGCGGCAAGCCGGGGGTGCATGATAAACATGAATCAATCATGCCACTTGCAGTGTTTGGCCGATATCAAAATATGTTGTAAAGAACCTGCGGCATTGGCGAGTAGCGGACGGGAAACAAAATTGGCCTGGACATCATCTAAAATCAAGGCCGGTATCTGGGTGCAGGCGCAGGTCCGGCTGTGCGATATAAACTGCATCCCCATCTTCGTGCGCCATAAAGGCGATGCCGATGCCGGCAGCATCCTGCTTAAGCTGGACCGGGGGATGAAGGGCTGTTCGGTGTTGTCCCAGGTCCGGGATCAGGATGGCGAACAGGCCTGGATGTATGGCGGCGGCGGCGAGTCGATCGCCGATGCCGATGCCGAGGATTATATCAAACGCCAGATCGGGCGTGATCCGGACCTGTGGGTGATCGAAATTGAAGACCCGAACGACCGCTATGTTATTGATGGCGCTATAATTTAGCTATCGCCTGTTCCAGATGCGACATTTTCCCATAGACAGATATCGGTTTCCGGTTTAATTGGAATTCTCGCTATTTGTAACGTGGGAGAATGTCGTTGGTCATTCAAACGGTCGATCAGCCGCTTCACAGGATTGCTTTTTTTATAGCGCCGAGTTTTTCCTTTGTCGCCTTTTCCTCGGCAATAGAACCCCTGCGGCTGGCCAACCGGGTGGCCAGCAGCAATCTTTACGGATGGGCCTGTTTCTCAACCGATGGCGGCCCGGCAATGGCCAGTAACGGCGTCAGCATCAACGTCGATGGCTCGTTTGACGATTGTCAGGGGTATCCTATCATTATCGTCTGCGGCGGCGCCGATATCCACAAGCAGATGGATCCGAAAATGATATCCCGGTTGCGGCGGCTGTCCAGTCACGGTGCGACCCTGGGGGCGATCTGTACGGGCAGCCGAATCCTTGCCGAGGCCGGATTGCTGGACGGCTACAAATGCACCATACACTGGGAAAACCTGAGCGGTTTTGGCGAGGAATTTCCGGATATCGAAGCCACCGATGATCTGTTTGAAATTGACCGCAACCGGTTCACCAGCGCCGGCGGGACGGCGGCGATGGATATGATGCTGCACCTGATTGCCTTGCATTACGGCCACGACACGGCGGCGTTGACCGCCGATCAGTTGATTCACCATCGCATCCGCGACGGCCACGAACACCAGCGCATGGCCTTGCGGACCCGCCTGAATGTCAGTCACCCGAAGTTACTGGCGGTTATTTCCTATATGGAGGAAACCCTGGAAGAGCCGGTCAGTTGTTCGGAACTGGCGAGCAGCGTCAATCTTTCAACGCGCCAGCTGGAGCGCCTGTTTCGTAAATATCTGCGCCATGCGCCGACCCGTTATTATCTGGAACTCAGGCTCAGCCGGGCCAGATTCCTGCTGTTGCAAACCAGCCTGACGGTGCTTGATGTGGCCCTGGCCTGCGGTTTTGTCTCGGCCTCTCATTTTTCCAAATGCTACCGGGAATTCTTCGAGCGCACGCCTAGCGAAGAACGCCGTATTGTCACCTGACTTATACCAAGGATCTCAATGGGTCCTTATCAGTGATCCTTGGTATTATTGGCCTATGCTTCGTTCAAGGGCCGGATAGCGCAACCCCAGAGTCACGCCACGGGCCATCATCAGCACTATCAGCGACGCCCATAGTCCGTGATTGCCGAACACCGGAACCAGTATCGCCAGGGCGACGATATAGATGGCTACGGCCTGTAGCATGGCGTTGCGCATGGCGGCGGCGCGGGTGGCGCCGATGAAAATACCGTCCAGTTGAAAACTCCAGACCGATATCAGTGGGCTCGCCACCGTCCACGGAAGGTAGTCCCGCGCCAGCAGGCGGATATTCGGGATATCGGTGATGATATCGATCATCAGGCCGCCGAACACCGCATAGAACAGGGCAAAAAAAGTTGCGAACCCAAGCGCCCACAGGCTTGATATCCTGACTGCCTGGCGAAATTCGGTCCGTTCACCGGCGCCGACGAAGCTTCCGGCCAGGGCCTCGGCGGCATGGGCGAAACCATCCAGGGCGTATGCCATGATGCTCTGGAAAATCAGCAATACCGCATTGGCGGCAAGCACCGTGTCGCCAATGCGCGCGCCGATGGAGGTGAAGGCGGCGAATGATAATTGCAGGCCCAGGGTGCGGATGAAAATATCCCGGTTGACCGCCAGCAGGTGGGCCATGCGGGCGCCGTTCAGGATAGCTTTCATGTGCCACACCCCGCCGATTCTGGTCAAATTGCGCCGCACCAGATGGCCGCCGATGGCAATCGCCCCGACTTCCGATATCAGGGTCGCCCATGCGACCCCCTCGACCCCCAGTTCCAGCCCGATCACGAACCATAAATCCAGGATGATATTTACGCCGTTCATGGCGACCTGCATGATCAGGGCCGATTTGGCGTCGCGAATGCCGATAAACCAGCCGACCATGGCGTAATTCAGCAACGCCGCCGGGGCGCCCCAGACACGGATGTAATAGTAGTCGCGGGCCAGTCTTTCGACATCGTCGCTGGCGTCAAGCAGAACGAACGCCAACTCGCCCAGCGGCCATTGCAGGACCGTCACCGCCATCCCCAGGGCCGCCGCCAGCACCGCCGCCCGCGCCAGCACCGCGCGCACTTCATCGGCATTGCCGGCGCCGAAGGCCTGGGCCGTAAAGCCGCCGGTGCCCATGCGCAGGAACCCGAAACCCCAGTAGATAAAGCTGATAATCAGCGAGCCGACGGCGATTCCGCCGATGTATTGTGCGCCGGGAAGATGCCCGACCACGGCGGTATCGACGGCGCCCAGCAACGGCGTCGAAACATTGGACAGGATAATGGGGCCGGCCAGACGCCAGACGTTGCGGTTCATATGAGCTCAGTGATTGCGCCGCCGCCGCCGCCCGGGTCGCGGCACGGCGGCCTCGCCGGCCGGCAAGGCAACCACTTTTGCAAGGTTGGGATAGGGGTGGGTCTTGTGGGGAAAGGCCATGGCCGCTACGAAGTGGTTCTGGAATTCCGGTTCGACCGCCGTTTCGATTTTCTCAATCCGCCGCACCAGGCTTTCGATCTCGGCCCGCGCCGCATTGTTCAACAGGGCAATCCGGGCGCCGGTGCCCGCCGCGTTGCCGGCCGATTGCACCCGGTCCAGGGGGCAATCGGGGATCATGCCCAAAATCATCGCGTATTTGACATCGATGTGGCTGCCGAAGGCGCCGGCCAGGATAATCCTGTCCAGGGTATCGACCCGCAGCCGCTCCATCAGCAGCCGCGCCCCGGCGTGCAGCGCCCCCTTGGCCAGCTGAATGGCCCTGACGTCGGTCTGATAGATGCGGATATCAGGATCACCCGCATGCAGGAGATAGGAAAAGGTGCGACCGCCCGAATGTTCATCGGGGGCGATACGGTCATTTTTGGCGGCGGTGATGACGCCGTCGGCGGTGATAATCCCGCTCAGGAACATCTCGGCGATGACCTCTATAATGCCGGAGCCGCAAATGCCGGTGATGCCGGTCGCCTCGACGGCCGCCTCGAAGCCCGGTTCATCCGACCACGAGTCACAGCCTATTATTTTAAAGCGCGGCTGCAATGTTTGCCGGTCGATGCGGACCCGTTCGATGGCGCCGGGGGCGGCCCGCTGGCCCGCTGAAATCTGCGCCCCTTCGAACGCCGGGCCGGTCGGGCTGGAACATGCCAACAACCGGTCCCTGTTGCCAAGAACAATTTCGGCGTTGGTTCCGACATCGATTATCAGCGTCATTTCAGGCCGCAAATGCGGCGCTTCGGACAATACCACGGCGGCGGTATCGGCGCCCACGTGACCGGCGATACAAGGCAGGATATAGGCCCGGGCGCCATCGCGCAGGACCAGGTCAAGGTCGGACGCCGGTAGTTCCAGCGCCCGGTCGATGGCCAGCGCAAACGGCGCCGATCCCAGCGGCACCGGATCCAGGCCAAGCAGCAGATGATGCATCACCGGATTACCGACCAGAGTAACGCTGATAATATCATCGGTGCCGACACCGGCATCAAGCGCCACCTGGGTGGCCAGGGTATTCAGGGCCTGGCGCACGACTCGAGTCAGTTCCCTGTCGCCGCCGGGGTTTATCATGGCATAGGAAACCCGGCTCATCAGGTCCTCGCCGAAGCGTATTTGCGGGTTCATCATGCCGCCCGAGGCCAACACTTCACCACTGGTCAGGTCGCACAGATGGGCGGCGATTGTGGTCGATCCCAGGTCATAGGCGATGCCCAAAAGCGTCCGGTGATAGCCGGGCCAGACGGCGACGATGCGGTCTGGCCCGCTTAAGCCTACGGTCACCTTCCAGCCGTCGTCGCGCAGGGCACCCTGCATTTCCCGAATGACCCGGCGGTCGGCAATCAGGCCGTCCGGACCGCATTGCCCGGCCATTGCCTCCTCCAGCCGCCGCAGGTCGCCCGAGGGCTGCTCCATGTCGGCCTCCGCCACTTCGACGTAGTGCAGGGTGATGGTTGGATCGATGACGATCTCGCGGGCCTCGGCGCGTTTGCGCACGACCTGGCGGTGAACCTGGCTTTCCTCGGGAACGTCCACTACCACGTCACCCAAAATCCGGGATTGACAGCCCAGCCTGCGGCCTTCGCCCATATTCTTTTTCAGGGCGTAGCCGGTTTCTTCATCCGAGGCCGGGGATAGATGGCTTCGGGCCGAGGTTATACCGTATTTGGCGAAATCGCCCTCGGCGACGGTGATCTGGCAGCGTCCGCAAATGCCCCGGCCGCCGCAGACACTGTCCAGATCGACGGCAAGCCGGCGGGCGGCTTCCAGCACCGTCGTTCCGGGTGGAAAACTACCGCGTTTTCCGGAAGGCGAGAAGACAACCAGTACTTGCCGGGCCTCAGCCACCCCGCCGCCGCCGCCGGCGCCCCCGGGCGCCGGCTTCGTCATTGCCGGTCGGTTCGCGGTGTTTCCTGATCCAGCGGGCACAGTTGGGGTCGTGGCCCATCATCACGTCGGCCCCCATGATGGCGTCGGTGACTTCCCGATGCAGCGGGTTGGTAATCGCCGAAGTCAGCCCGGCGCTGATGGCCATGCAAATGAAGGCGGCATTCAGGCCGTGCCGGTTGGGCAGGCCAAAACTGACATTGGACGCGCCGCCGGTAGTGTTGACTTTCAGTTCCGTATGCAAACGGTGCAGCAGCCTGAACGATGTCGCCCCGGCGTCATTCAACGCCCCGACCGGCATGATTAGCGGATCGACAACCACATCGCAGGCCGGAATGCCGTAGTCGGCGGCGTGGTTGACGATTTTTCTGGCGACTTCAAAGCGCACGTCCGGGTCTTCCGAAATGCCGGTTTCATCATTGGAAATGGCGACCACCGCGGCGCCGTATTTTTTGACCAGCGGCAATACCTCTTCCAGGCGTTCTTCCTCGCCGGTTACCGAATTGACCAGGGCCTTGCCCTTATACACGGCCAGGCCGGCTTCCAACGCCGCGACGACCGAGGAATCAATGGACAGCGGCGCATCGGTCAGCGACTGCACCAGTTCAATGGTTTCGGCGAGAATTTTCGGTTCGTCGGCCATCGGGATACCGGCGTTGACATCCAGCATATGGGCGCCGGCCGCAACCTGGGCCAGGGCGTCGGAGCGGACGCGGGAATAGTCGCCGGCGGCCATTTCGGCGGCCAGCAACTTGCGACCGGTCGGGTTGATCCGTTCGCCGATAATCACGAACGGGCGATCGAAGCCGATAACGACCTCCCGGCTGGCGGAACTGACTACTGTTTCGGTCATGACTGCGGGGACTCCTGTTGATACATTTTTGTCATTCACTTATCGCATCGGCCGCCAGATCGACCGGATTGGGTTCCTTGCGCCACGGTTTGCGTCCCCGCAGCACACCGGACTGATGGACAATTTCGGCTACGTGTTCCTCTTGTTTGTAGGCCATCACATGAATACCGGAAATGCCAGCCATTTCTCGCAACTGCTGAACGATTTCGATGCAGATATTGCGGCCTTCGCGTTTCTGGTCGGCGGCCCCCTGCAGGCGCGATATGATCGGCTCGGGGATGTGGATGCCGGGCACGTTGGTCCTGATCCAGCGCGCCGATCTGGCCGACGCCAGGGGGCCGACGCCGGCCAGGATGAAACATTTCTTATCCAGTCCCCGATCACGAACCCGGGTCATGTAATCGGCCAGCATGGGCACGTCGAAACAATACTGGGTCTGTACGAACTGTGCTCCGGCGGCAATTTTCTTGGCCAGCCGGTGGACCCTGAAATCATGGGGCGGGGCGAACGGGTTGGCCGCCGCGCCCAGAAACACCTGTGGCGCGGTGGTGATTTTGCGACCCGACAGGAATTTGCTTTCGTCGCGCATCATCCGAATGGTGGTCAGCAGCGACATACAATCCAGATCGAATACCGGCTTGGCGCCGGGCTGATCGCCGGCCTGGACGCCGTCGCCGGTCAGGCACAGGATATTGTTGACGCCCATCGCCGCGGCGCCCAGCACATGGCCCTGAATGGCGATGCGGTTCTGGTCGCGACAGGATATCTGCATCACCGGGGCATGGCCGATACGGGTTAGCAGGGCGCAGATACTGACCGACGACATGTGGCAGTTGGCGCCCGATCCGTCGGTGGCGTTGATGCCATCGACCCAGCCCTCGAATACTTGGGCCCGCTCGAATACTTCGTTTGGATCGGCTGAATCCGGCGGGTTGAGTTCGGCGGTGACGGCAAAATCGCCGCGCCTGAGGATTCGTTCCAGGCGACCGCGCGAGGAATGGCCGGGTTTCGGCGGCAATGGCGCGGTCGGGTCCAGCGTTTCGTAATCGTCGTCAGTCACTGGACAATTCCAATTTCTTTGCTGCCGCCCGTTCGGCGGTGGCCCGCAACCACGACGAAGTCCCCCGCAGGCTTTGATCCGGGGGCATCTGGACGATGTTTATCAAGTCGCCGTCTTTCATTTTCAGGCTACCCTTCCAGGCTTCCGTCCAGACACACGGCATATCCGGTTCGACCTCGCAGTTGCCGTCGGCCCGGACCCCGCCGCAAGGGCCGTTACGCAGCGACTTGGGGCAGTTCATGGGGCATGACATGCCGGTCGATGAAAGTACGCAGTCGCCGCACATGCGGCAGTCGAACAGGAACCCCTTGACCCGCCTTTCGACGGCAACCACCGGCCCCTCGACCCGGTCATAGCCGATGGCGTTCCAAAGCGGATGCAGGCCAAGCAGGATATCGGCCAGAAAGTTGTAGACGGTTTCCAGCAAACGGGCATGCCGGACCGACCAGCGACGGATCGTATAGGTGCGGGCGCCGCGACCTATTACGCTGGTTCCGCCGGGTTCGTAGCCGGGTCCGGGGGTCATCTCAAACGGTCTCCCGCCCCTTGCCGGCAATAAAATCGGCCAGGCCGCCCATGCCGGTGAATTGGTAATCATAGGATAATCCCAACCGTTCCGCCGCCGCCCTGGCGCGGTCGACCAGTTCCGGGTCCGTGGTCTGGGCCAGATAGAGCAGCCGGTTGTAGTTGCCGAAATAAATTTCCAGGAGTTCCGGATGGCGGTCCAGTCCCAGGCCTTCGAACACCAGTTTGTCGAACTGACGGACCAGATAATCGGTCAGATAAAAGGTCGCGGGATCGGCCTCGTTCAGTATTTTGAAATCGTCCGCACCGGCGTAAAATTCATAACAATGGGGGCCGGCGATGCGTTCCACGCCTTCTTCGGCAAGCACCGCGTCGAGCAGGCCGCCGGTTCCGCAATCGCCGTATAGCACCAAAATTTTACCGTAGGCCGTCTTGTTTTCGCGAATTTTCCGGCGCACCCGTTCGGGGATATCGGCGGGCCGGTTGTGCAGAATCGCCGGCAGACACTGAACCGTTAGGTGGTTCCAGCCGTTGCCTTCGATCAGGCCGGTGATTTCACGGGCCAGCGCACCGCAGGCAATCAACAGGGTGTCGGCCGACCGCGCCATGTCATGAAGTTTCAGGCCGACCCGGCCATTACCGCCATCGCCGAACCCTGGCGGCGGGCCATTACTTCCTTCGCGGTTTCCACCGCCATCGCCGCGTCGCGGCAATAGGCGTCGGCGCCGATGCTTTCGGCAAACGCCTCGTTCAGCGGCGCGCCGCCGACCAGCACTTCGAGATCATTGCGGATGCCCTTTTCGATCAGCGCGTCGATCACCACTTTCATGTAGGGCATGGTTGTCGTCAGCAGGGCCGACAAGCCGAGAATATCGGGCTGATGTTCTTCGATCGCCGCCAGATAATTTTCCACCGGATTGTTGATGCCGATGTCGATCACCTCGAAACCGGCGCCTTCCATCATCATGGTGACCAGGTTCTTGCCGATGTCGTGGATGTCGCCCTTGACCGTGCCGATCAGCATTTTGCCCATTTTCGGGGCGCCGGTTTCGGCCAGCAGCGGCTTCAGGATGAACATCCCCGCCTTCATGGAATTGGCCGACAGCAGGACTTCCGGCACAAACAGGATGCCGTCGCGAAAATCGCCGCCGACAATGCGCATGCCTTCGACCAGGGCCTTGGTCAAGATATCGTAGGGTTGCCAGCCGCGCCCCAGCAGGATGTTGACGGCCTCGGTGATTTCCTCGCCCAGGCCGTCATACAGATCGTCGTGCATCTGGCTGACCAGTTCATCATCATTCAGGGTATCGAGGTCCAGATCGTCTTCGCTCTCGTCCATCACACACACTCCCAAAGGGCCAGGGCAAGCGGGATGCCCGCGTCACCGATTATAGGAAAAAGCTAATTGAAATTACGCCGTCAACTGTCTTGGCGGGGACATCTTATAATCGAAAACCGACATTTTCAGGTCCGTAATTTCTCATTTCCGGGATCATACGGGCTTTCTTCCAGCACCACCGCCGGATAGCGCTTGCCGAGAATTTCGATCTCCAGTTCCGTGCCCGGTTCGGCCAGGTCGGGGCGGAGCATGCCGAGCGCCAGGGATTTCCCCAGCCGCCAACCGTAACCGCCGCCGGTGGCCCGGCCGATAACCTGGCCGTCCTTGAGGATCGGGTTGTTGCCAAGGGCGTCGGCGTCTTCGGTTTTCAGGACCTCCAGGGTCGCGAAAGCGTTGCCGAAACCCTTGTCCCGCCACACCGCCAGCGCTTCCCTGCCGGTAAAATAGCCCTTGTCCATCTTGATGAAACGATGCAGGCCCGATTCGAACGGCGCATATTCGATAGACAGTTCGGTGCCGACCAGCCGGTAGGATTTTTCCAGCCGCAGGCTATCCATGGCGCGAATACCGAACGGCTTGATGCCAAGGTCTTCGCCGGCTTTCATCAAGGCGTCAAAAATATGGTTTTGATATTCTATGGGATGGTGCAGTTCCCAGCCCAGTTCGCCGACGAAATTTACCCTGACGGCTAATGCCGGGGCCAGGCCGACGGTGATCTGACGGCCCGACAGCCACGGGAAGGAGGCGTTGGAAAAATCGGCCTCCGATACCCGCTGCATCAGTGTCCGCGCCTTCGGGCCGGCCAGCACCAGTACGCCGGTTTGGCCGGTCAATTGTTCGAAGCGTACCGAGCCGTCGCCCGGCATGGCTTTTTGCAGATAATCATGATCCAGCCGTTGCATGGCCCCGGCGGAAACCAGATAGAAGCGGTCCGGCGCTTCGCGCATGATGGTGAATTCGGAATGGACGCCGCCGTTTGTGTTGAGCGCGTGGCAAAGGCCGATACGGCCGATTTTTTTCGGCAGAGTGTTGGCGATGAAGGTATCCAGAAAGGCCTCGGCGCCGGGGCCGGAAATACGGCATTTGGCGAACGCCGTCATGTCCAGCAGGCCGACGTTCTCGGCGACATTCCTGCATTCGTTACCGACATGTTGATGATAGGCCGAGCGGCGAAACGACCAGTCGTCGGTTTGCGGGACGCCATCGGGGGCGAACCAGTTGGCTCGTTCCCAGCCGAATTTCTGACCGAACACGGCGCCCAACCCCTTCAGGCGGTCATAACATGGCGCCGTCCGCAGGGGGCGCCCGTCGTCGCGTTCTTCGTCCGGATAGTGAATCACGAAGACGCTGCGATAGGCTTCTTCGTTCTTGACCCGCAAGTAGGATTTGGTGGCGTAATCGCCGAACCGCCGGGGCTCGACGCCCAGCATATCGATCGTCGGTTCGCCTTCGACGATCCACTCGGCCAGTTGCCAACCGGCCCCGCCGGCCGCCGTAATGCCGAAGCTGTGGCCTTCGTTAAGCCAGAAATTTCGTAGGCCCCAGGCCGGGCCGACCATGGGGTTGCCATCGGGCGTGTAACAGATGGCCCCGTTGTATACTTCCTTGACCCCGACCTCGCCGAACGCCGGCACCCGGTTGATGGCCGCCTCAATATGCGGCTCCAGGCGTTCCAGGTCTTCCTGGAACAGCTCGTATTCGCTGTCCTCGCCGGGGCCGTCCACATAACAGCAGGGCGCGCCGACCTCGTAAGGGCCCAGGATAAGGCCGCCGGCTTCCTCGCGCAGGTACCAGCTGTTGTCGGATTCCCTGAGCACGCCCATTTCCGGCAAGCCGCGCTCGTGACGGGCGAGAATTTCCGGGTGCGGCTCGGTAACGATAAACTGGTGCTGCACCGGGATTACCGGAATATCCAGGCCGACCATGGCCCCGGTCTTGCGGGCGAAGTTGCCCGAAGCGGAAATAACGTGTTCGCAGGTGATCTCGCCCTTATCGGTGCTTACCACCCACTCGCCGCCCGGTTTTTGGGCGATGCCGGTAACGGCGGTGTGGCGATAGATTTCCGCCCCCATGTCGCGCGCCCCCTTGGCCATGGCCTGGGTCAGGTCGGCGGGCTGGATATAGCCGTCATCGGGATGCACCAGGGCGCCCACCAGGCCGTCCGTATTGCATAGCGGCCACAATTCTCCGATCTCGTCGGGGGTGATAAATTTGTAGTTGACGCCGATAGTCTGGGCGACGCCGGAATATTGATAATATTCATCCATGCGATCCTGGTTCATTGCCAGGCGAATATTGCCGACCGTGCGAAGGCCGACGTTCTGGCCGGTCTCGGCTTCCAGTTGGCCATACAGCTTGACCGAATACTGATGCAACTGGCCGACCGAGTAGCTCATGTTGAACAGCGGCAGCAACCCGGCGGCGTGCCAGGTCGAACCCGATGTCAGTTCCCTGCGTTCGCAAAGAACGATATCGGTCCAGCCCTTTTTGGCCAGATGGTAGAGCGTCGAGACGCCGACTACGCCGCCTCCGATAACAACCGCGCGGGCATGGGTTTTCATAAGCTTTATCCCCCGGAAAATAAACCAGATCAGCCAAGGTTTTTCGTAGCAAGCGAGGGCCTTTACCGGCTAACCGCGCGGCGACCCCCGCTGTCTGTTTTTCGTCATGCCCGGACAAGTGTCATGGCGTAGATGAAACAAAGGGGGGCGAAAGTGGAAAAACGATGAATTCGGGCCGGGGCTTAGATGCCAGGGATAACCACCCACCGGGGAAACATGCCATGAGTAGACCGAACGCAGCGAGTGACAAAACGGTCCGCCGGCGCGGTCGCGACGCCCGGCGCCTTGCCCGCAGCGAACGCAATACCGTTTCCCAACCCTATATAGTGCGCAATATCCCGCCCTCTGAAATACTGGATGAAGAAGGCCTGGCGCTGATCGAAGGTAATGCCGAAACGGTGTTGCAGGAAACCGGCATCGAATTCCGTGACGACGACGAAGCCCTGGCGTTGTGGCGGGATGCCGGCGCCGATGTCCGGGGCGAACGGGTGCATATCCCGAAAGGGCTGGCGCGGCAACTGCTTTCGTCGGCGCCTTCGCAGTTTATCCAGTACGCCCGCAATCCGCGCCGCAGCGTCCGGATCGGCGGCAATGCGACGGTGTTTGCGCCGGTTTACGGGCCGCCCTTTGTGCACGACCTGGATCGGGGCCGCCGCTATGGCACGATCGAGGATTTTCGCAATTTCGTGAAACTGGCCTATCTGTCTCCGGCCATTCACCATTCCGGCGGCACCGTGACCGAGCCGGTCGATCTGCCGGTCAACAAACGCCATCTGGACATGATTTATTCCCATATCAAATATTCCGACAAGCCATTCATGGGTTCGGTCACCCATCCGGACCGGGCCGCCGATACGGTGGCCATGGCGGAAATCGTCTTCGGCAAGGAATTCGTCGCCGGCAACGCCGTGACGCTGAACCTGATTAACGCCAATTCGCCGCTGACATTTGACGACACCATGCTGGGTGCGCTGAAGACCTATGCCCGGGCCGGGCAGGCGACTATCATCACGCCGTTTATCATCGCCGGGGCCATGGCCCCGGCTTCGGTCGCCGGGGTGTTGGCCCAGGCGCTGGCCGAAGGCATGGCCGGCATGGCCTTCAGCCAATTGGTCAGGCCCGGCGCCCCGGTGGTATTCGGCCTGTTTTCCAGCACCATGTCGATGCAGTCCGGCGCCCCGGCATTTGGCACCCCGGAACCGACCAAGGTGATCCTCGCCGCCGCCCAGCTGGCGCGTCGGCTGGGCGTTCCGTTCCGTTCCGGCGGTTCGCTCTGTTCATCGAAACTGCCCGACGCCCAGGCGGCCTATGAAAGCGCCCAGTCGATCTGGCCGGCGGTTATGGGCGGGGTCAATTTCGTGTTGCACGGGGCCGGATGGATGGAAGGGGGGCTTAGCAGTTCATATGAAAAATTCATTATGGACGCCGATCAACTGGCGATGATGGAAGTCCTGGCGGCGGGCATCGATCTATCCGAAAATGGTCAGGCCATGGACGCCATCGCCGAGGTCGGCCCCGGCGGTCATTATCTGGGCTGCGCCCACACCCAGGCCAATTTCGAAACCGCTTTTTATCGCTCGACCGTGGCCAACTATGAATCCTTCGAACAGTGGCAGTCGGAAGGTTCGCTCGACGCCGCCACGCGGGCCAACGGAATCTGGAAGGAAATGTTGTCCGGTTATCAGCCACCGGTAATGGACCCGGCCATCGACGAAGCCCTGAGAGCCTTTGTCGAAAATAAAAAGGCATCGTTTCCAGATTCCAATATCTGATTTGGCGCAGCCTGCTAGAATGCCGGAATGTCGTTCAGCAAGGAATTCGGCGAGCATGTTCTCGATATGCTGGAGCCGCTCGGGCCGCTCACGCTGAAGCGGTTGTTCGGCGGCGCGTGCATTAACTATGGCGATGCCACCTTCGCCCTGATGTTCGACGACACCATCTATTTCCGGGTCGATGAAAACAACATCGACCGTTTCAAAGAGGCCGGTTCCGGACCCTTCACCTACACGGCGAAGGGCAGGGAAGTGGTCGTCGGATCCTATTACCTGTTGCCCGACGAGGCGTTTGATGACCCCGATGAAATACTCGACTGGGCGCGGGGATCGCTCGATGCCGGGCTCAAGGCCGCCCGCGCGAAAAAGGTTGCTAACAATGCCCGAAGCTAGTCTGGCGCAAAAGGTCCGTGATTTCTGGTTCGGAGAGACCGGTTCCGGGATTTTTGGAACCTTCCGACCCGAATGGTTCGAAAAAAATCCGGATTTCGATGCGGCGATCCGCTCAGAGTTTCTTCCCCATGTCGAGGCGGCGCTGGTTGGCGGTCTGGACGCCATGGGCGAGCGAAACGGGTTGGATTGCCTGGCCCTGCTGATCCTGCTCGATCAATTTCCACGCAACCTGTTTCGCGATCATGCGCGGGCTTTTGCCGGGGACGGGCGGGCGCTCAAGATAGCGAAAGCCGGGATCGGGCGCGGCTTCGATATGGCAGTGCCGCCGTTCCAGCGGTTCTTCTACTACTTGCCGCTGGAACATAGCGAGGACCTGGCCGATCAGCAAAGCTGCATGGAACTGGTGGCCGCCATGGATTACCGGGACCTGCTGAAATGGGCCACCGCCCACCATGACATTATCGCCCGTTTCGGACGCTTCCCGCATCGCAACAAGGCGCTTGGACGGGTCAGCACGGCGGCGGAGATCGAGTTTCTGGCCGGCCCAAATTCCTCCTTCTAAAAGTTTTCCATCGCTTTGAGTTCAACACAAGGGGTAAAGCTGCAAGATGGAATCCGAGCAACACCCCGAAACCGCGGCCTGGTTCAGGCGGCGCCTGGCCCGCCATGTATCGGAAGTCCTGCGGCTGTCGTGGCCGGTGATTATCTCGCGTTCCGGGCTGATGACCATGGCCCTGGTCGATACCATTATGGTCGGTCGATACGCGACCACCGAACTGGCTTACCTGAGTATTGGCATCATGCCATTCATGCCGGTGTTCCTTATTTTGCTGGGCATGGTCATGGGTACGGTGGTGATGACATCGGCGGCCTTGGGGGCAGCCAGATTTGGCGATTGCGGCGCCGCCTGGCGGCGTTCGCTGCCCTATGGGTTCGGGCTCGGCGGGCTCGGCTTCGTGGTCTCTATTTTTGGCGAACAGCTATTGTCCCTCAGCGGCCAGACGCCTGACCTGGCCTATCACGGCGGGCGGATCATGTTTATCCTGGGTTTGGGTCTGCCGGCCTATCTGATAACCGTCACCTGTTCGTTGTTCCTGGAAGGCATCAAGAGGCCGAAGCCGACCATGGTCGCCATGCTGGCCGCCAATTTTTTCAATGTCGGATTTAACTGGGTCCTGATTTACGGCCATCTCGGGATGCCGGCCCTGGGCGCCGAAGGTTCGGCCATCACCACCGCATTGTTGCGTTGGGGGCTTGCCTTGGTCATCGTCATCTATATATGGACCATGGCCGACCATGAAAAATTCGGCGTCAGGCTGAAACCGGCGGGGGGCTGGCGGGCCTGGACCGAACAGCGCCGCGTCGGTTATTCCGCCGCCGTCAGCATCGGCGGTGAATCGGCGTCTTTCGCCGCTATTGGATTGTTCGCGGGCTGGCTTGGCACGGCGCCGCTGGCGGCCTATTCGATTGCCAACAATTTGATTTCCATGGCCTTCATGGTGTCGCTCGGGGTCGGTTCGGCGACGGTGGTTCGGGTCAGCATCGCGCGCGGCCGCGGCGACGGCGCCGACCTGCGGCTGGCCGGTTGGACCGGGCTTGGCGTCAACACCGTGTTCATGGCCGTAATCGGTGCGATTTTCATTACCCTGCCGGATGTGCTGGCGTCGGCCTACTCGGCCGACCCGGCGGTCAAGGCCATCGCCGTCGGCCTGATCGCCTTTTGCGGCGCGATTGTCCTGGTCGATGGCGGCCAGGCGGTGATGGTCAACGCCCTGCGCGGCGGCGGCGGCATCTGGGCGCCAGCCATCATCCAGAGCGTTTCCTATGTGGCGATACTGATCCCCCTGGGCTGGTATTTGGGCATCCACCGGGGCATCGGCGCCATCGGCCTGTATCAGGCGGTCCTGATTGCCTCCATAGTATCTTTATCGCTGCTATCGGCGCGATTTTACCGGATCGGTCGGGAATTATATTGAGATTGTCGGGGTAATCGATCAGAAGTCAGAGCTATTCGCTCAAATGTTTCAGGTAGTCGGGAAAAGCAATACCCCGGCGCAGGCGCGGGTCCGGTTCCGGTGTGGTGAAGTGGGCCTTGAACGGCAGCACTCCGGCCCAGCAATCGACCTGGTCGTAATCTTCAAGGTCATCGACCGGCGGCCCGCTGCGGGCCTTGGCCGAGGCTTCTTCGATGTTCATAACGATTACCGTGGTCGCCTTCAGTTCCTTGTCGGTGTTGCCGCGAATATCGTCCCAGCGACCGGGAAACAGGTGTTCGAACATGTCGCGCAGGGATGCTTCCTTTTCGTCCCGGTCGGTGATTGCCTTCGCTTGACCGAACGCCATGGCGCTGCGGTAATTGGCGCTGTGGTGAAACGGCGAGCGGGCCATGACGAAGCCGTCAAAAGCGCTGACGGTGACACACACGGGAATACCCGACCCGGTCGCCCGGATCATTCGGCTGGCCGATGAGCCATGCCAATACAGCTGTTCGCCCCGGCGCCACTGGGTGGTCGGTGTCACATAAGGCTGACCATCGACAACATAGCCGACATGACATACCGGAATGGCGTCGAACATGGCGTGGACGCTGTCATGGTCGTAACGCGCCCGTTCGTGCGCCCGCTTGGCCCTGGAACGACTGGTTGGCTGGTAACTGGTCATTGGCTGGTCAACTAACCGTCGGCGTTGATGCGTTCCGTCAGCTCTTGCAACACCCTTTCAACATCGGCGTTGGCCACCCGGCAGGTGCCGGCGGCGTCGTGTCCGCCACCGCCGTATTCCAGCATTAACGGGCCGATCATGGTTTTCGAGGAGCGGTCGAGGATCGACTTGCCGACGGCCAGGACGGTCCACTCGCCGTCTTCGTGTGGCAACACCTGGATCGATATATTACATTCGGGGAAAATGGCATAGACCATGAAGCGATTGCCGGCGAATACGGTTTTTTCGTCGCGCAGATCGACAATTACCAAATTGCCGTGCATCGTGGCGCAGCGCCTGATTTGCATTTCGGCGGCTTCTTCGTGCTCTTCGTACAGGCGCAGACGCTGTTCGACATCCGGAATTTTGAGGATTTCATCAACCGGATGATGACGACAATAAATCATCATGTCTTTCATCAACTGATGGTTGGAAATATCGAACTGGCCGAACCTGCTTAGCCCGGTGCGCGGGTCGAGCATGAAATTCAGTAATGTCCATGGATCCGGAGCGAGGATATCCTGTTCCGAATACTGCGCCGAATCGGCCTTGTCGACGGCCTCGATCAGGTCTTCCGGAATGGCCGGAAATGCTTCTTTACCGCCGTAATAGTTGTATACGACCCGCGCCGCCGACGGGGCGTCGGCCTCGATTATGTGGTTGTCCCGTTCGCCAACCCGCAGCGTTTCGCTAAGATGATGGTCGAAACACAGGTGAACACCTTCAACGTAGGGCAGGTTGGTCGTTATATCGTTGCTGGTTACCGGAATCTTGCCGTCCTGCATTTCCTTGGGTTCGGCGAAGACTATTTCATCGATCAAACCAAGTTCGATCAACAGTCCGCCGGCGACGACCCCATCGAAATCGGCCCGGGTTACTAGGCGGTATTTTGTGTCAGCCATCAATACATCCGTATTTGTCAACCACGCCATGCAACATAATGCTCTTCACTTCCCGTTTCAATGATGGATGTTACGCTGTCCGGCGGGTGTTAAATTTTTGTTCGACTTCTTCATCGAACAAGTCGGTCAGGTTGGCCATCATCGTGCCGCCCAGTTCCTCGGCGTCCGAGATGGTCACGGCGCGTTGATAATACCGGGTCACATCGTGGCCGATGCCGATCGCCGTCAGTTCCACGTCGGACCGCGTTTCGATCCAGTGAATGGCATCGCGCAGGTGTTTTTCCAGATAATTTCCGGGATTGGCCGACAGCGTCGCGTCATCGACCGGCGCGCCATCCGATATGACCATCAGAATTCGCCGCTGTTCGGGCCGCGCCAGTAGCCTGTTATGGGCCCATAACAGGGCCTCGCCATCGATATTTTCCTTTAGCAGGCCCTCGCGCAGCATCAGGCCGAGATTGCGTCTGGCCCGCCGCAACGGCATGTCGGCGGCCTTGTAGATAATATGGCGCAGGTCGTTCAGGCGTCCGGGATCGGCCGGTTTGCCGTCATTGGCCCATTTCTCGCGGGCGTTGCCACCCTTCCAGGCCCGTGTCGTGAAGCCCAGAATTTCCACCTTGACGCCGCAGCGTTCCAGGGTTCGGGCCAGGATGTCGGCGCTCATGGCCGCCACGGTAATCGGCCGGCCGCGCATGGAGCCGGAATTATCGATCAGTAGGGAAACCACGGTGTCGCGGAAATTGCTGTCGATTTCCTGCTTGAAACTCAAAGGATGCATAGGGTCTGTGACGACCCGGCTCAACCGCCCGGCGTCGAGAATGCCTTCTTCCAGATCAAATTCCCATGATCGGGTCTGTTTGGCCAGCAGCCTTCGCTGCAGACGGTTGGCGAGGCGCGAGACGACGCCTTGCAAACGCGATAGTTGCTGGTCCAGTTGTATCCGCAGCCGGCCCAGTTCTTCCGGTTCGCATAAATTCTCGGCGCCGATGATTTCGTCGGATCCGGTATAATAGGCGCGATACGGGGGGGCGCCGGATGAATTGGCCGGCCATTGGTCCTGATTGTCGCGGGGGCCGGCCGGTTCGCTGCCGCCTTCGGCCATGCCCTGTTCGGATTCGCTTCCCACATCGGACGTCCCGTCCTCGATTTCGCCGCCGTCCTCGTCCGCCTCGGACGGGCTGTCGCTTTGCTGCTCGCTGCTTTCGGCCTGCTGTTCGTCGGGTGTCTGTTCGTCTTCGCCCTTGTCTTCGTCTTCATCGTCCGGTTCGGCGTCGCTGTCGTCGGGCAAGTCCAGGGCCTTGATTATGTCGGTAATGGCCAGCGCGAAGCCTTCCTGGTCATTGATATTTTCGATGGCCTTATCCAGTTGCCGACCGATACGGTCGCCGATGTAGCTCTTCCAGTGCCTTAGAATGGGGTCGGCGGTGGGTGGCAGTTTATAGCCGCTCAGTTTTTCATGTAAAATCAGTCCCAGCGCTTCGGGCAACAGGCCTTCATCCCGTTGTTCTTCCTGTTCCGGCATGTTCGCCTGGCAACGATTTTCCAGCATGGCGTACAGGTTTTGCGAAACCCCCGACATGCGCCGGGCCCCCAGGGCTTCGACCCGGACCTGCTCGGCCCGCTCGAAAACCTGGGCCGAATCCTTGCCGGCCGGGCGGCGGCGGCGGTGCAGATCGGAATCGTGATATTTTACTCTCAGCGCCACGGCATCGGCGGCGCCGCGCAGGCGGGCCAGATCCTTGGCGGTGATGTTCGCATCCGGCGGGCCGGGCAGGCTGACGCTGGCGCCGCTGGTCGCTACCCTGGCTTCGTTGCCGGAAACGAAGGAAACCTCGATATCATTCCTGCCGGCGATCGACTTCAGGGTCGATTCGGTAACCCGCTTGATCCGGTCCGATGGCGTTTCGCTCCAGGCCATGGCCGGCTATAGCACGGTCGTGCGGGCGACCGATTCCACAATGTCGTGGCCAAAGCAGCGCTGATAGTATTCGGCCACTACCGGGCGTTCCATTTCGTCGCACTTGTTCAGGAAAGTCAGCCGGAAACCGGTCTCCAGGTCATCGAATATCTCGGCGTTTTCGGCCCAGGTCAGCACCGTTCGGGGCGACATCACGGTCGAAATATCGCCGCCGACAAAGCCCGAGCGGGTCAAATCGGCCAGTTCGACCATGGCGTTCATCTTTTCGCGGCCCTCTGGCGTGTCGTATGACGGCACCTTCGAAAGCATGATCGCGACCTCGGCGTCATGGTCCAGGTAATTCAGGGTGGTGACGATGTTCCAGCGGTCCATCTGGCCCTGGTTGATCTGCTGGGTGCCGTGATACAGGCCGGTGGTGTCGCCCAGGCCGATGGTGTTGGTTGTCGAAAACAGGCGAAAATAGGGATGCGGCCGGATCACCTTGTTCTGGTCAAGCAGAGTCAGCCTGCCCTCGACTTCCAGCACGCGCTGGATAACGAACATCACATCGGGCCGGCCGGCGTCGTATTCATCAAACACCAGCGCCGTCGGGTGCTGTAACGCCCACGGCAATATGCCCTCGCGAAACTCGGTAACCTGCTGGCCTTCGCGCAGCACGATGGCGTCCTTGCCGACCAGGTCGATGCGGCTGATGTGGCTGTCCAGGTTGACCCGTACACAAGGCCAGTTCAGGCGCGCCGCCACCTGTTCTATATGGGTCGATTTGCCGGTGCCGTGGTAACCCTGAATCATGACCCGGCGATTGTGAGAGAACCCGGCCAGGATGGCCAGCGTGGTGTCGCGGTCAAACAGATAGGCCTGGTCCAGATCCGGCACATGTTCTTCGCCCTGGCTAAAGGCGGGGACTTCGATATCGCTGTCGATGCCGAATGTCTGGCGGACGGAAATCTTGATATCGGGTGCGTTCAGGGGAAAGGATGGCTCCATGGCGGTGGGCTCGGTGGCGGTCATAACGATTAAGTCCAGTGTTCGGCATTAAAAGTAAAAGTTGATGGGTAAGGGGGTCGCCCGTGTTCGTCAATGAGAATCAATAGCGCCGGTTATTCGGTAACCTCGGCCATCAGGGTCTGGTAGGCTTGGGATATCTGTTTGAACTTTTCCTCGGCCCCCTTGTCGCCGCCGTTGGCGTCGGGATGGTGGCGTTTTACCAGCGCCTTGTAGCGAACCTTGATTTCGGTCAGGGATACCGGCGATTTCAGGTCAAACACGGCCAGCGCCAGGGCCTCCGGCGAGCCCGGTTTCGGTCGGTTGGTGAAGTATCGTTTGGCGCCGTTCTGTTGATCCGGCGCGTCGTCGCCGGGATCGCCAAAAGCCCCGAAGTCGTCAATTTTAATCCCTTCGCCGTTGTTTTTGAAATTTTTCTCGGCCCCCAACGGCCAGGACGGGCGGTTCCAGGTGGTGTCGCGCCGGACATCGGTTTCGACCTCTTCGTCGCTCATGCCGTCGTAATAGTTCCACGATCTGTTATACAGCCGGATATGATCCAGGCAGAACCAGCGGTGCCTGTCCAACTGCTGGCGGGAATGGGGGGCCCGATGTTCGCCCAGGCCCCGGCACCCCGGCCATTGGCAAAAATGGCTGTCGGGGCTGACCTCCGGGGTGGCGCTGAACATGCTCTTTTGGAACATCTTCTTGCGGCGCCTGTTTTTCCGGGCGGCAAAGGCGGGCGTTTCGGTTTTCTGGGCGTTACCTGACATTGTTCATCATATTCCGTTTCAAGGCAGAATATGAGGCTGATGGCCATATCTGGCAAGTCTTACCGGCAAAATATTCACGGCGGCCGGTCTTCAGGATCGGCTGCGGTATCGGCTTAAATCGGCGAAGACCATAATGCCGACTCCGCCTGAAATCAGGGCCAGGCCGATGATCTTGCCGCCGTCCAGCGGCTCACCCAGCGCCATGGCCGAAGCCAGCATGCCGACAACCGGAACACCCAGAGACCCAAATGCCGTACTGGTCGCCGGCAGGCTGCGCATGATGGTGGCGAAGGCCCACAGGCAAAAGGCCGATGCTATTGGCCCGTTATAGGCGACGATAAGCAGTATGGTCCCATTCATGGGGATGTTTGGCGGTCCTTCTACATACAGCGCCGCCAGAGTCAGGACCAGGCCGCCCAACAACATTTGCCAGGGCATTAGCTGCAAGGGGGAAGCGATAAATTTGTGGTGCCGGTTTTGCACGATAACCACCGCCATAGCGACTGCCGAGCCGATCAGCATGGCGTTCCCGGCAACCAGTTTTCCGTTTGTCACATCGAAATCAGAGGGGTTGAACAAGACGCCAAGCCCGATTACGCCAAGAACTAGCCCGGCGCCCTTGGCCATGGTAACGCGTTCGCCAAGCACCAGCACGGCCATCGGCGTAACCCACAACGGGGTGGTGTAGGCAAGAATGGCCGAACGCCCGGCTTCGACGGTGCTCAAGGCCATATGTATCAGGCCAAAGCCGACGGCGAATTGCAAAATAGCCACAAACAGCAGCGCCGGCAGGTCATTGCGGACCGGCGGCGCCAGGCGTCCCTGAAAGGCCAGCAGGGCAAACAGGAACGCCGCCCCCAGCAAAAGCCGGATAGAGGTAAACCATAGCGGCGTAATGAACTGAAGCCCGACTTTCATGATCGGCCAGTTTATCCCCCACAGGACGATGACCAGTAACAGCAGAAAATAGGCCTGGCGTTCGGTTTTCATGATTAGGTGATTTTCAAGGATTGAATATTCTACTGGAAACGCCACATTATACCGAGGGGCATCGGTAAAGACCCGTTGAGCCTTTAGTTGAGCCATTATCAGTGCCCCCTGGTACTAGGGGGTAGTATCAGGAATGGAACGAGTACTGGAAGAAAAATGCGAATCGCCGCCGCTATTGAGAAAAAGCTGACCCGGGCGCTGTCACCCGAACGGCTGGAAATCATTGATGAATCCGATAAACATATCGGCCATGCCGGCGCCCGGCCCGGCGGGCAAAGCCACTTTGCCGTCGAAATCGTCGCCTCCGCCTTTGCCGGCAAAACGCGAATCGAATGCCAGCGGCTGGTCTACGGGGTGCTGGCCGAGGAAATGGCGGGCGGCATTCATGCCTTGTCTTTACGTACATTCGCCACCGACGAAACTCCGATGTCGAGGTAGTCAGGGAAATCCTTCTCAAGCGCAATTAATTGGTATAGATTGGCCACCTCTTGGGGAATAAAGTAGGCGTTACAGCGCGTCATGGTATATAGGGCAAGGTAAAAGGGGTGGGGTTTGGCCGGAAATTCACTGATTAGTAAAAATGTTACGGTTAACGGTCGCCGCACCAGTATTCGCCTGGAACAGGAAAACTGGGCGGCGCTTGAAGAAATATGCATGCGCGAAGGCATGGATTTCCATCAGTTGTGCACCCTGGTCGAGACACACCGCCACATCGCCAACCGGACATCCGCTATCAGGGCCTTTATTGTCAGTTATTTCCGCGCCGCCGCCACCGATTCAGGCCATGACGAGGCCGGCCACGGGATCGGGTCGATCGTGCCGTTTGAGGAAAATACTATCGGCGCGGCCAGATAAATTTATCAGGAACGCCGTTCGGCAACGAAATCCTTGAAATCCAGGTCGGTGGTGATGATGTCGTCCATGACGAAAAACACCAGTTCCTTTTTCAGGCTTTCACGGGCCATTTCGTTGATTCCGGCCATGCCGGCGAATTGCACCAGATGTTCCATTTTCTTGCCAAGTTCCTGGTGGTGCCGGCGATGTTTGGCAACCTGGGGATAGCCCGATTTTGCCAATAACTGTTCCTCGCGGCTGAAATGGCCTTTGGCGAAGTTGATGAATTCATAAACCCTGTTTTCGCAATTCTCGCATACGCCCTCGTCGAGCATGGCGACGATCCCGTTGACCATTTCGACCAGACGCCGGTGGTCGCGGTCCAGGCTCTCGCATTCCAGTTCAAAAGTCTTCGACAGTTTAACCATAAAAATCACCTCGGGTTGCATATTCGACTATAGCCGATGTCGCCGTCTCAACGGGTCTTTATCGGGATTCCATGGCGTTGTCCGTTGAAGGGAAGACGAAGGCGTATTCGGGATCGATCCGCGCCGTCAGGCTTTTTTTCAGCTCCACCTCGAAGGTGCGGTGAATGCGTACGTACAATTCTTTATGGCTGCTCCCTGGAATGCCGACCCGGACGATATTGTCATGGCCCAGCAGATGGCTGGAGGTAACTTCAACCCGGGCCCCCCGATCGGCGCCGTCACTTTCCAGGATCACCCCTTCGGGGCGGATCAGCACCTGGACCCGGGCGCCATTATCAAGCGCCGTGGCGACCGCTCCCAGCGGCGTTTCAACCTGCCCGTTGCGGACGGTGCCCTCGAAGCGGTTCATCATGCCGAACAGTCCGGCCACGAACTGGTGGTTGGGATGGTAATAGATTTCGTGCGGGCGTCCGGCCTGCAATATGCGTCCGTTGGCGCCGATGATCTTGATCCGGTCAGCCATGAACATGGCCTCTTCCGGGTCGTGGGTAACCATCAGGGTGGCGACGCCGCTTTGTTTGAGCACGCCAAGGCTCTGTTCCCGGATCATCTGGCGCAAATTGGTGTCCAGGCCGGAAAATGGCTCGTCCAGCAGCAGCAATTTCGGTTCCGGGGCCAGGGCGCGGGCCAGGGCGACCCGTTGCTGCTGGCCACCCGAAAGCATGTGCGGGTATTTGTCGGCCTGGGCGGTCATGCCGACCTGGTCAAGGATGTCGAGCGCCCGCTTTTTCGCCGCGTCGGCGGCCATGGCGAACAACCCGAAGGTGACGTTATCGATCACGCTTAAATGCGGAAACAGGGCGTAGTCCTGAAACATCAGGCCGACGTGGCGGCGTTCCGGCGGCACATGGGTTTCGGCGTCGGCGACGGTTACGTCATCGATGGCGATGGTTCCCGCCTGTACTCTTTCAAGGCCGGCCGACAGCCGCAGCAACGTCGATTTGCCACAGCCCGAAGGCCCCAGCAGGCAGACCACTTCACCGGCCGGAACAATCAGGCCGACGTTGTCCAGAACCTGATTGTCGCCATAGCGATGGCTTAGTCCGAATATATGAAGCCCCTTCATCCGGCCCGCCCTTTCGCATATCCCGGCCTGGCCCGGGTGATCGCCAGGCTCAGGATGATAACCGGCAGTATACCGAAAGCGACGATCGACAGCGCCGCCGGCGAGGCCTCGCCCAGTTGTTCGTCGGAAGCATATTCATGCACGAACGTCGCCAGGGTATGAAAATTGAAGGGCCGCAGGATCACCGTCAACGGTAATTCCTTCATGCCATCGACGAATATCATCATGGCGGCGGTCAGCACACTGGCCCGGATCAGCGGCAGGTGAACATGCCTTAGAGTGCCCAGCGGGCCCCGGCCCAGGCTGCGGGATGCGCCGTCCATGCCGGGGGTTATCTTGCCCAGGCTGGCCTCGATACTGCCGAAGGAAATCGCCAGGAAACGGACCAGATAGCCAAACGTCAGGGCGGCGATGGTGCCGCTAAGCATCAGTCCGGTGGAAACGCCGAAATTCGTTCGCATGAAACCGTCGATGCCGTTGTCGATGGTTCCCAGGCTGACCAGTACGCCAATGGCCAGTACCGAGCCCGGCACCGCGTAGCCCAGACTGGCCAGGCGGACCATCGCCTTGAGTGCCCTGCCACCGTGCAGGCGCAGTCCATAGGCCATGAAAATGCCGATGCCGACGGCTAGCCCGGCGGCCAGCGACGACAGCATCAGGCTGTTAAACGCATAGCCGAGAAAATCACTGTTTACGGCGGTTTCGAAATAAATAAATGAATATCCGCCAAGCACGGCGGCCGGCAATACGAAACCCAGCAGAACCGGGGCGGCACATGCCGCGGTAGCCAGAAACCCCCTGATCCCCACCAGCGGATAACCGGGCAGGGCGGTATACTTGGCGGTTGTCGAGTGATATTTTTTGTTGCGCCTGGCGAAGCGTTCGGCAAGCACCAGGGCGACCACGAAAAGCAGCAACGTGACGGCCAGTTGCGCCGCCCCGGAAACGTTGTTCATGTTCAGCCAGACATCGTAAATGCCAAGGGTGAAGGTGCTGACTGCGAAAAAATCAACGGTGCCGAAATCGTTCAGAACTTCCATCAGGACCAGCGAAACGCCGATAATAATTGCCGGCCTGGCCAACGGTATGGCGACCGAAAAAAAACTTCGGTACGGGCCGCGACCAAGGACCCGGCTGGCCTCCAGTACACAGACCGATTGTTCCATAAAAGCGGCGCGGGACAGCAAGTAGACATAGGGATAAAGCACCAGGGTCATCATCGAAACAGCGCCGCCGAGCGAGCGGATTTCCGGGAACCAGTAGTCCCGTTTGGTGGCGAAGCCGAAGGTCTCGCGCAATAGCGCCTGAACCGGACCGGCGTATTCGAAAATGTCGGTATAGATATAGGCGATGATGTAGGCCGGCATGGCCATGGGCAGCAGCAGGGCCCATTCGAACAGGGCCTTGCCCGGAAACCGGCACATGCTGACCAGCCAGGCGGTGCCGACGCCGATTACCGTCGTTCCCAACCCGACGCCGGTCATCAGCAGCAATGTGGTGCCGATATAAAGCGGCAGAACCGTCGAGGCCAGGTGGCCCCAGATATTATCGCCGGGAGTGAGGGCGATGAAAATAACCGCGAAAATAGGCATGGAAACCAGGGCGGTGATGGCGACGGCACCCATGGTCCAGCCATTTAGCCAGGGCCGATGGTTCTTCCTGGCTGTTTGTGTCGCCGTCGCCGGTGCGGTCATCAAAGTACCTAATTATCGAAGCGGACCCGGTCCATTATCCGGGTCGCTAAAACCCGTTGCTCCGCGACTTTGGACAGGAAGACCCGGTCGGCCTTGAAGGCGCCCCAGGAGGCAACCAAGGGATGCAGCGCGACGCCCGGCTTGACCGGATATTCGAAGTTATTCTCGGCATAGATTTTCTGCGCCCTGTCACCGACCAGGAATTCAATCAGCTTGATGGCGGCCGCCCTGTTTGTCGAGCTTTTCGTAACGCCGGCGCCGCTGATGTTTATATGGGTGCCGCGTCCTTCCTGATTGGGGAAAATAATACGTACCGATTCGGCCCATTTTTTCTGTTCCGGATTTTTCTCGTTGGTCGCCATCTTGCCCATGTAATAGGTATTGCCCAGCGCCACATCGCATTCGCCCTGATAGATCGCCTTGACCTGCGCCCGGTCGTTGCCCTGGGGCTTGCGGGCAAGATTGTTCCTGACCCCCCTGGCCCAGGCCTCGGCGGCTTTTTCCCCCTTGGCGGCGATTATCGAAGCAAGCAGCGAGACATTGTACACATGCTTGCCCGAACGGGAGCAGACGCGCCCCTTCATGCGCGGCGCGGCCAGATCTTCGTAGGTCCTCACCTCGCCCGGCTTGACCCGGTTCTTGTCGGCGAAAATTACCCGCGCCCGCGTGGTCAGGCCATACCACAGCCCATCCGGGTGCCGCAGGTAGGCCGGAACGGCGGTCGTCAGGACCGGGGATTGCACCGGCTGCATAAGGCCGGCCTTGACCAGATTGTTCAGGTTGCCGATATCGGTCGTCAGCACCACATCGACCGGGCTGTTGCGGCCTTCCGCCTTCAGCCGTTCGAGCATCCCCTTTTTCAGGTAAACCATGTTGACCTTGATTCCGGTCTCTTCGGTAAAAGCATCCAGCAGCGGCCTGATCAAAAACGGTTGACGGGCCGAATACAGGTTGACTTCGGCGGCCCTTGCCGGGGCGGCGATGGATAACAGCGACCCGGCGATCGCCCCGGCCAGCAGAAATCTTGCCGATATTCTGATTTTTTGCAAAAGACTTACTCCAAGGAACATGATTGTTTTATCATGCAAATGATAATCGTTATCAACTACGATGTGGAAATTATCTGTAATCACCATACGAGTCAACGGAAAATTTACCGGGGAGGAGAACTATACCGGCTTCGGTTTGTGGAATTGCGGCCAGTCGCGGGCGACGATGGGGCCATCGCAGGCCAAGGCGTGGCAAGTGTCCAGCAGGGCCGGCTTGCCGCCTGACTGGTCCGCCGACTGGCGCCTTTGCCGGGCCGGTACAATGGTTTGCCAGGCGGTTACCGCGAGCGGCCCCAGCAGCATGTCGCTAAGGTGGGTGCAGCCGCTGGTGGTGCCGAAAATCTCGATAACCTGGCGCCGCCAGCCCGGTTTGATGGAAGCCCCGATCAGCCCTTTTAACGCCGGGATAACGTCGCCGCAGATATTATACGGGGCGTTTTCGGTAACCGCCTCGATATCGTGAACCATAAGCTTGTCATCGACGGTCAGGCGCAACAGCATCCGGTGAATGGGCTCGCCGTCGTTAATCCTGCCCCGGTCCTTGTTGTCGAAGGAATAGGTCTTGGTGTCGATCATTTCCCCTTCGATATCCCACAGGCCGTCGTCACGACGATAACCCTGGCAGTGGATCCGGCGGGTGTGGATATGAAGGCGCGGAACGGGAGCGGGCAGGGCCATATGTCAGGCCCCGCAGCGGTTGCTGAAAATATCGATCATCGTAATGTATCCGGGTACGAAAAAATGCCGCATGTTTTCCCCCTACGGGGTGATTTTAATCGACGTAATCTGTTGCCGCTGCCGGTGCAGAATCTCGAACTTCAGTCCGTGAAACTTGAAAATCTGCCCCTGTTCCGGAAGGCGTCTGGATTCATGCAGGATCAGGCCGGCGATGGTCGCCGCTTCGTCGTCGGGCAAACCCCAGCCGAACTCCCGGTTAAGGTCGCGGATGGTGACGCTGCCCTGGGCGGTAAAGCTGCCATCGCCGTTGGTCACGACACCGGGAAAGGAATCGTCATGTTCATCGCTGATTTCGCCGACAATTTCTTCCAGGATATCTTCCAGCGTGACAATTCCCATCAGGCTGCCGTATTCATCGACCATCAGGGCGAAATGTTCCTGGCGCTGGCGAAACGCCTGCAACTGGTCCAGTAAGTTTGTCTGTTCGGGGATGAACCATGGTTTCGCCGCCAGTTCGACCACGTTCAGCGTTTCCCCTTCCTTTTGCGCCCTGACCGCCCGCAACAGCGCCTTGGCGTGCAGCACGCCGACAATATTTTCCGGTTCTTCGAGCCACAGCGGTATCCGGGTGTAGGGACTGGCGAGGACCTCTTCAACCACCTTTTCCGGCGGTTGGCCGGCATCGATCATGGTAACGTCCTTGCGGTGAATTAGAATTTCTCCGACCTGGACTTCCGCCAGGTCGAGAACACTGCGCAGCATGGCCCGTTCGTGATCGATGGCGCGGTCCCGGTCGCTATGCAAATCGATGGCGCCGCGCAATTCCTCGGCGCTCGAAAAAAAGGCCTCGCCGGCCCGGTAATTGACCCCGAAAATCTTCAAAAACCCGCGAACCAGAAAATTGATTACGCCGGTCACCGGCGACATGGCGACGACCATGACATTGACCAGCGGGGCTATCAAAAGCGACATTTGGTCGGCATTGCGAATGGCGTAGGTTTTGGGCAGGATTTCCGAAAAAATCAACACCAGCAGAGTCATTATCACGGTCGCATAGACGACCCCGGCATCGCCGGCGAGTGAGATCATAATGCTGGTGGCCAGGGCCGAAGCCAGGATGTTAACCAGATTATTGCCCAGCAAAATAGTACTGATAAGGCGCTCGCGATTGTCCAGCAGACGGTTGACCCTGCCGGCGCCGGCCTCGCCGTTTTGTTCAAGTTGATGCATCAGGGGCCGCGAGGTCGCCGTCAGGGCGGTCTCCGAACCGGAAAAAAAAGCCGACAGCAGCAGCAATATGAAAATAGCGATAAGGGTGACCAGCATGTCAGATACTATCCATCAGAAAGCGGTTCAGATCTTCGATTTTGACGTCGTGTGAAATAAAAGCCCTGCCGATGCCCCGCGCCAGGATAAACACCATGGCGCCGTCCCGGGTTTTCTTGTCCAGGCTCATATGATTGATCAGTCGTGCGGCGGTCCATGATGGGGTGCGCACTCCGTTCAGGTCGACCGGTAGGCCGACGCTCAGCAAATGCTCGCGCAGACGCCGGCCATCGGCTTCCGGGCAAAGCCCCATCCGCGCCGAGAAATCAAACGCCATGACCATGCCGATGGCCACCGCTTCGCCATGTGAAAGGTCATCGCCGTAACCGGTTTCGGCTTCCAGGGCGTGGCCGAATGTATGACCCAGGTTAAGCAGGGCGCGACGCCCGTGTTCGCGTTCATCCGTGCCGACAATGGCCGCCTTGGCCCGGCAACTTGTCAACACGGCGTTTCGCTGCAAGGCCCGGTCGCCATCAATCAGCGCCGCGCCATTGATTTCAAGCCAGTCGAAAAAAGCGGGGTCGTCGATCAGGCCGTATTTGACAATTTCGGCGTAGCCCGCCAGCAGTTGCCGGCGGGGCAGGGTATCCAGACAGGCAAGATCGGCCAGCACCAGGCGTGGCTGATGGAAGGCGCCGATCAGGTTTTTGCCGAAGGACGAGTTGATGCCGGTCTTGCCGCCGACCGAACTGTCGACCTGGGCCAGCAGGGTGGTCGGCAACTGGATGAATTCCAGCCCGCGCATGGTGATCGCGGCGGCGAATCCGGCCAGATCGCCGACCACCCCGCCACCGAGCGCGATCAGCATGGTCGAGCGATCGACGGCGGTCGCGAACAATTGCCCGGTCAGGTCCTGAAGATGATCGAAATCCTTGCTCGCCTCACCCGCCGGCACGACTACGGAGGCAACCTTGATGGCGGATTTTTCCAGTGAGGCGGCGAGCCCGTCCAGATACAGCGGGGCTACCTTGTCGTCGCTGATGATGATCGCCCGTTTGCCCGCCATTTGTGGCGCGATGTACTCTCCCGCCGTCGCCAGCAATCCCTCGCCGATGACGATGTCGTAGGATTTGGGGCCTAAATCAAGCTTCAGGAATTTTGTTTCCGCCGCACTCATCTACCGCCATCTCTCTGCGGTTTGCCCGATATAAGGAAATTTTCCAGTGCCATTTCGACTTCCTCGACGGTCTCGTCAATTGGCACATCACGTGAATTTATGGCGATATCGGCGCTGGCGTAGATTGGGTAGCGTTGCTTCATCAGGTCCGCAAGGACCGATTTGGGATCGCCGTTGTCAAGCAGCGGTCTGCCCTTGCGCCGTCCGGTTCGTTCCACCAGCACATCCAGATCGGCCTTCAGCCAGATCGATATCCCCCGGGCCGCAATTTGCCGCCGCACCTTTTCATTGATAAAAGCGCCGCCGCCGGTGGCGATGATCCGGGGCGGCCCGTCAAGCAGGCGGGTGATCACCTTCATCTCGACATCGCGGAACGCGCTCTCGCCGTACATTTCGAAGATATCGGATATGGAACATCCGGCGGCGCTGACGATCTCTTCATCGGCGTCGACAAAGTCGTATTTCAGCTTGGCTGCCAGTTCCCGGCCGATGCGGCTTTTTCCGGCTCCCATCATGCCGACCATAACCACCGGTTTGCTCAGGTGCAAAGAGAGGCCTGCCGCCGCCGGTTCCGCGTTTCTGTCCATTATCCAGAATCCGAAATTAAGTGCCGAAAAAATGCCATAGTTCAAGGCCATTATATAGTCCGGCCCGGCGAAAATATCGACTTGATAAACAAACTTTGTACTGAAAACGATTTCCGGCTACAAGATTGAGCATGAAAAGTATCTCAAAATTTATCTTTGTTCTGGTTTTCGCATCGCTCATTGGGGGCGCCGCTTTTCTCGCGACGTGGGATATTCCGGCGCCGAAAAATACTATCGAAAAAGTTCTCCCCGATGACCAATTCCCGCGCTGAGCCCGATTTCCCGGATTTGCACCCTGCGTCCCGGTGTTTCGCCGTTACCGGGGTGGCGCTAGCTTTGCTGATGTTGTTCGCCGCTGCGGTCCGGGCGCAGACAACGGCTGCCGGCCCTGTCCGCCTGACGCCGCCGGTACAGTTGCAACCGGCCGGAAAAACCGTGCCGCCGCCGGCGGCGCCGGCGTCATCGCCTATTGCAAACCCACCGAAGCCTGGCGCCGACCCCGGCGTCCAGGTCGATACATTGAAGACCATCAGCCCGGATACGGTGGGAATCCTGACTCCCGAAGAAGGCGGTTTCGGCGCCGATATGTGGTTTGGCAGCAGCGGTCGGTTTGTCGAAACCATGTTGCTGCGGATGCCGATAAACGTCGCTTCGTCCAGTATGCGGGACCTGATGCGGCGGCTGTTGCTGACGCCGGCCGCCATGCCGCCGGATATCCCCGGCGATGGCTCCCATGTGGTCAGGCGGGTCGGCCTGTTGATGGAAATGGGTGAAATCGCCGCCGCCGGCCGGTTGCTTGACGCCATACCGGGCCGGGAAGCCATCAATCAATTGGTTCGCTACGAGGCCGATATCCGGTTTTTGACCAACGATAACGCCCGGGCCTGCGCCCTGGCCGCCGCCCAGGTCACCAATTTTGACAGCTCCTACTGGCAGAAGGCGTTCATATTCTGTCAGGCCCTGGCCGGCGAACAGGACAAGGCGGCGCTGGGAGTCGCCCTGCTGCGTGAAATCGGTGTCCGGGACCAGGCGTTTTTCACTCTGGTCGACAGGCTTACCGGCGGGGATACACCGCTCGAAAGCCTGACCGATCCGACCCCCCTGCATTTATCCATGGCGCGGGCCGGCAAGGTTCAGTTGCCCGGGGATGTGGTGACTTCGAACAAGCCCGGGATTCTCAGATCAATCGCCACCAGTCCCAACGCCCCCGTTGAAATCAGGCTGGAGGCCGCCGAACGGGCCGAACTGGCGGGCGCCCTGGATGTCGATACCCTGCGCCAGCTCTATACCGGCGCAACGTTTTCCGAACAGGAACTGGCCAATCCACTATCCCGCGCCGAAGCCGAAAGCGGGCCGTTAAGCCGGGCGCTGCTGTACCGCACGGCGCTGGTTCAAACGGTGCCGACGGCGCAGGCCGAAGTAGTCGCCAGAGCCCTGGACCTGGCCAGGGAAGGCGGGCGTTATCCATCGACCGTCAGGGTGTTTTTGCCGGTACTCAGGCAGTTGCCGCCATCGACCGAACTGGTGTGGTTCGCGGCCCCGGCCATTCGCGCCTTCCTGATTGCCGGCGATGTCGCCGCGGCCAAGCCCTGGTTTGCCCTGCTCCGGGCCAAGGCGATGTTTGATTCCGAAGCGTCCGCCACCATGAGCTCCCTGTTGCCGGTGGCCCGGTTGGCCGGCGTTGGCGAAGTCGGACCGGCGACCGGTGCCCAGTCGCTGGCGAAATGGTGGGCGATCAACAAGGGTAACGAGGGTGGCCCCGAAAAAGCGGCCCTGCTGTTCAGCCTGTTCGAAGCCATGGGTGAACCGGTGGCGGCGGAATTGTGGGAAGCCCTGCTCGATGGTCCGCAGCGCTCGACCGTGGTGATGCCCTCTACGGCCTTGTGGAACCGGCTCGAATCGGCGATCACCGCCGCCGCCCTGCCGTCGACGGCATCGCCTGGGCCGGAAGCGGCGTCCGGACCGAAGCCGGACGTGACCGGAGCCGTCGAAACGGCATCGCTGGTTACGACCCCGGCCCCGCTATCCCTGCGGCAGCCCCGGCGGCGTTTCGGCGAGGCCCTGTTGCTGTCCCTGATAGCCATCGGTGACGGCGGTCCGGGGCAGGCCGCGCCGGTGGTGCTTGGCCGGGTTATCGGCGGCTTGCGGGCCATCGGCCTGGAACCGGAAGCCCGCGCCCTGGCCCTGGAAGCGGCGGTCGCGGCAGGACTTTGATGAGCCGCGGTCAAACCAGTCGCCGGGTCGAAAATTTTCTTGAAATGATGGTGGTCGAACGGGGCGCGGCGGCTAACACCATCGAGTCGTATCGCCGCGATTTGGATGATTTCACGGCCTTTTCCATGGCTCGTAAACGTAATCCCGAAGATGCCGACGCCCGTATTCTTCGCGGCTACATGAAAAAACTGTCGGGGCTGGGGATGGCCGCCGCGACCAGCGCCCGCAAACTATCGGCGCTGCGCCAGTTTTTCCGGTTCCTCCATGCCGAGGGGTTTCGCGATGACGATCCCAGCGCCGCCATCGACCGGCCAAAGCTGGGTCGACCGCTGCCGAAATACCTGAGCGAAAAGGAAGTCGAAGGCCTGCTTGCGGCGGCGGCGGCGCGAACCGGCAACGGCGGCGAGCGGCTGCTCGCCCTGCTCGAAATTCTCTACGCCACCGGGCTCAGGGTCTCGGAACTGGTCGGCCTGCCGCTGGCGGCGTTGTCCAGGGACGGCAAAATGCTGATCGTTCGCGGCAAGGGCGGCAAGGAACGCATGGTGCCGTTGAGTGAACCGGCGACTGCGGCCATCGAAAAATACCGGGCCGGCCGGCGCTCTTTCATCGCCAGAGGCCGGGGCGAGGCGGCAAAAAAATGGCTGTTTCCGTCGCGCGCCAAACAAGGCTACCTGACCCGCGCCCGATTTGGTCAATTGCTCAAGGAATTGGCTGCGGAAGCCAAGATTGACCCGCGCCGGGTCTCGCCGCATGTCCTGCGCCATTCCTTCGCCAGCCATTTACTGGCTCACGGCGCCGATTTGCGCTCGTTGCAGCAGATGCTTGGCCATTCCGATATCGCCACCACGCAAATCTACACCCATGTTCTGGATGAACGCCTGAAACGCCTGGTGGCAGAGGCCCATCCGCTGGCCAGGAAACATGGCTGAGCGGGGAACGGTCGCTTCGGCCTTTAAATTTCCTCGGGTCGGCGACCGCCGAAATCGGCGGTTATGTCGCCGCAGGTTTTGTTGACCAGGGCGCCCAGAATCGGAATCCGTTCATCGGTTATCCGGGCCGACGGCCCCGAAACCGAAATGGCGGCGAGCGGACCGCCGTTTTCGTCGTAGATGACGGCGGCCACACACCGCATGCCGACGGCCTGTTCTTCATCGTCCAGCGCATAACCGCGCCGGCGGACATCGTCCAGGATTTTATCGAATTCCGGGGTCGCCAGGACCGCTTCCGGATCGTTGGCGACGAATGAACGGCGCTTCATGGCGACCCTGAATTCGGTTTCCGGCTGGGCCGCCAGCAGGGCCTTGCCGACCGCTGAACAATACATCGGCGAACGCGCCCCCGGCCTGACAAAGGCGCGCATCATCTCGCGGCATTCGACCTGGGCCAGATAGACCACTTCTTCATTGTCGCGGGTTGCCAGATTAACGGTTTCGCCGGACTGTTCCATCAGGTGACGCATGAAAATTCTGGCCAATGGCACGAAATTACGGGATCGCGCGAAGGCGTTGCCGACCACGAACGACCGGACCCCGACGGACCACAGGCTGGTCGACCGGTTGAAGCGGACGAACCGCCTGTTTTCCAGCGTGGTCAGCAATCGGTGGGTGGTCGATGTCGGCAGCGTGGCCAGGCCCGCCATTTCGGTCAGGGAAAGTCCGCCGTCGTGATCGGCCAGTATTTCCAGTATCATCAGGGCGCGGGTCAGCGATTGCACCTGGGGGCTGCGATCCGTCGATTTGCCGGCGCTAAGTGGCTGGTTCACCATGGCATTCCATGCTAGAAAACTGACAGCGATACGGGATTGTTTGGCGACCCTACAAACAATCCCGTATTGTGGAAAGCCTTTCCTGAAATATTGACAGCCGGTCGAGTGGAAAATAGGTTCGGCGGATACAGATCATCACATTCACGGGAGCAAGCAATGAGCTTTACCATCGTCGAACAATGCCGGCCACGACTGAACAGATCCGAACTGGCGGTGCCCGGATCGAACCCCAGGTTTCTTGAGAAAGCCGCCGCCGGAACGGCGGATGTGGTGTTTCTGGACCTGGAAGATGCGGTCGCCCCCGACGACAAGGAAGCGGCCCGCAAGAATGTCATCGCGGCCTTGAACGACCTTGACTGGAGCGGCAAGACCGTTTCGGTGCGGATCAACGGCCTGGATACCCATTACATGTATCGCGATGTGGTCGATGTGGTCGAACAGGCCGGCGCCAAACTGGACCTGCTGATGATTCCCAAGGCCGGCACGGCGGCCGATATTTACGCGCTGGATATGCTGGTCAGCCAAATCGAAACGGCCAAGGGATTCAAGAACCGAATCGGCTTCGAGATGATAATCGAAACGGCGCTGGGTATGCGCAATGTCCATGAAATCGCCGCCGCCAGCCGGCGCAATGAATCACTGCATTTCGGCGTCGCCGACTATGCCGCCTCGACCAAGGCGCGGACCACGGCCATCGGCGGGCCGAATGCCGATTATGGCGTGTTGACGGATGTCGATGCCGACGGCAACCGCGACTACCACTGGGGCGACATGTGGCACTACGCGGTCGCCCGCATGGTTGTCGCCGCCCGCGCTCATGGCCTGCGCCCGATCGACGGCCCGTTCGGTGATTTTTCCGACGCCGAGGGCTATGCCGCCCAGGCCCGCAGGTCATCGGTGCTTGGCTGTGAAGGCAAGTGGGCCATTCATCCAAGCCAGATCGACCAGGCCAACGAACTGTTCAGCCCTTCGGCGAAAGAAGTCAGCACGGCCAAGCGGATACTGGAGGCCATGGAGCAGGCCCAGAAGGACGGCCAGGGCGCCGTCGCCCTGGACGGCAGGCTGATCGATATCGCCTCCATCAAGCAGGCCGAAGTGCTGGTCAGGAAAGCCGAGGAAATTGCCGCCGCCGGACCGCCCGATGCATAATTATCTCGATTTCGAAAAACCTATCGCCGAGCTTGAGGGAAAAATTGAGGACTTAAGACACCTGTCGTCCGATGGTGGCGTCAATATTGCAGAGGAAGTCGGCAAGCTTCAGGGCAAGGTCGACAAGCAGTTGCGCCAAATCTACGCCAACTTGAGCGCCTGGCAGAAAACCCAGGTTGCCCGCCATCCCGACCGGCCCCATGCTATCGACTATATCGCCGCGTTGATTGACGATTTTACGCCGCTGGCCGGTGATCGCGCGTTCGGTGAAGACAAGGCCATAGTCGGTGGCCTGGGCCGTTTTCAGGGAAGTTCGGTGGTCGTCATCGGCAACGAAAAGGGTTCCGACACCGAAACCCGGGTCGAACGGAATTTCGGCATGGCCCGGCCCGAAGGCTACCGCAAGGCGATTCGCCTGATGGACCTGGCCGATCGCTTCAGGTTGCCGGTGATTACCCTTATCGACACTACCGGGGCCTATCCCGGAGTCGACGCCGAGGCCAGGGGACAGGCCGAGGCGATCGCCCGGTCGATCGAAAAAAGTTTCCAGTTGAAGGTTCCGGTTGTCAGCGTCGTTATCGGCGAGGGCGGCTCCGGCGGGGCTATGGCCCTGGCCGCCGCCAATACCGTGATGATGCTGGAACATTCCATATTTTCGGTGATTTCGCCGGAAGGCTGCGCCTCTATCCTGTGGCGCAACGGCGAGCAGAACAAGGAGGCGGCCGAGGCCCTGAAGCTGACGGCCCAGGACCTGCTCAATCTTGGCGTTATCGAAGCGATCATCGCCGAACCCCTGGGCGGCGCTCATCGCAGTCCGGCGGCGACGCTGGCCGCCGTATCCGAATCGCTCGAAGGCGCCATGAAGGAACTTTCCCAAGTCGACGGCGGCGTTTTAAAAAGCCGGCGGCGGGAACGGTTTCTCAAGATTGGCTCGCAGATATAGCTATAGATATTGCATCCTCTTTTCAGGCTCAGGCCGTAGCCTGCCGGGAACTCGAATCACCCTTTACCGCCCGATTGTGCGAGTTGTTTGCAAAGCGATTGGCAGCGCGGGGAAGGGTTGCCGAAGAACTGTTCAACTGGCCCGGCGATCCGGGTCCTTATGGGGCGTCCCTGCCGTTGCGATTGGCCGGCGCCATGCATGCCCTGGTTTTGGAAGGGCGCAGCGAAATCCTGACCGGGGTGTATCCTCCGAACCATCGGGATATCGACGATGCCGATCTTTGGCGGATACTTGAATCGAGCCTGGAAGACCACGCCGATTTTATTTTACGACGCCTGCAAGGCCCGCCGCAGACCAATGAGGTGCGCCGCGCCGGCGTCATGTTGCCGGGTTATCTGAGCATTGCAGAGCAAACCGGTCTGCCTATGGTGTTGTCGGAAGTGGGATCGAGCGCCAGCCTTAATCTGTTGTGGGATCACTACGGCTATCGGTTGGGCGAACTGGAATGGGGAAATCCCGATTCCGCCGTCAAGATCGCCCCCGAATGGACCGGCCCGCCGCCGCCGGTCGCCGCCATTGAAGTACTTTCCCGTGCCGGGTGCGACCTGGCGCCAATCGACCCGGCCAACGATGACGACCGAACCCGCTTGCTGTCATATATCTGGGCCGATCAGGCCGACCGCAAGGCCCGGACCTGGGCCGCCCTGGAGACGGCGGCGGCAAATCCCGTTCGGGTCGAAAAGGAAGACGCCGTAACCTGGCTGGAAAAGCGGCTGGGCGAGGCTCATCCGAACGCCGTTCATGTCATCAGCCACACTATCATGTGGCAGTACATGAGCCCGACCGATCAGCGTCGCGGCCAGGATATGATAGTCGCGGCGGGGAGCCATGCTACCGGCGACGCGCCCCTGGCCTGGCTTCGCCTCGAAGCCGATAACGGCGGGCCGGGTGCTGCGTTGACCCTTGCCATATGGCCCGCCGGCATTGAAAAATGTATCGCCAGGGCGGATTTTCACGGGCGCTGGATAAACTGGATCGGCTGGTAAGTTCAGATTTCATCCACATCGGCAGTCCAGCCGAAATCATCGAAGATGGCGTAAATCACCGGCACCACGAACAGCACCAGCAGCGTCGATACCGTCATCCCGAAGGTCAGGCTGGTGATTAGCGGTTTCAGTACCTGGGCCTGCAGGCTTTGTTCGGCCATCAACGGCAGTAGCCCGGCGATGGTTGTCAGCGAGGTCAGCAGCACGGCGCGGAAACGGCCCCGGCTGGCCATGCGGGCGGCCTCTATTGGGCTCATTCCCTGGCGCCGCCTGATTTTGATGAAATGGACCAGCAGGATCGAATCGTTGACGATGACCCCGGCCAACGAGGCGAAGCCAATAATGCTGGGCATGGACAGATCGAAGCCCAGAATATAATGCCCCCAGATAACACCGATCAGCCCCAACGGGATAATTGACATGACGATTAGCGGTTCGATGTAGCTTCGAAACATGAAACTCAGCAACAGGAATATGCCGAGCAGACCGAGGGCGAAGCCCTGGCCGACCGACCTGCCGGTGGTCGCCCCTTCCTTGGCCTGTCCGGAATAGGATACAGTCAGGCCCGGATAGCGTTGGTACAGGCCGGGCAGGAAGCGTTTGGCGGTATCGCCGATGATCTGGTTCGCGTTGGCCAGGTCGGTATCGATATTACCCTGAATGGTGACGGTGCGCCGGCCGTCCACACGGGCGATGCGGGCCCAGCCGCGACCGCGTTGCAGGTCGGCGACCACGCCCAGGGGCACCTGGCGGCCATTCTTCGCGGTCACCGTGAAATATTCCAGATCGGCCAGACTGTTCCGGTCTTTGGCGGTCATCCTGATGTTCACTTCCATGGATTCCGGACCCAGCTGGAATTCATCGGCGGTCTTGCCGAAAAATGCGGCCCGCAGTTGACTGGCGATTTTCGATGCGTCGAGGCCCAACGCCAGGGCTCCGTCGCCAAGCGCCATGCGAATTTCCGGTTTGCCGGGGCGCAGGTCGTCGCGTATATCCATGACCCCGCGATAGGAAGACAGCCATTGCTGTAATTCGATGGATGCCGATTTAAGGGCATCCAGATCCTTGCCGTGCAGCCGGATGTCGATTGCCCGACCGGCCGGGCCAAGCTGGAATTCGACAAAATTGATGGCGATGATGTCGGTCAGGTCGCCGGTTTCGGCCCGCCATTTATTAAGAATTTCATTGAGCACGGTGGTGCGAACCTGGGCATCCAGCAAATCGACCGATACGGTGGCGACGTGGGGGCCGTTTTCGTAAGAATCGATGTTGGAACCGAACCGGACGTTGATGTTTTCAACCAGCGACCGGCCATTCGGTTGCAGCGGGGTCAGTTCCCTGTTGATCCGGCCGAGTGCGCCGGTGACCTGTTTGACCACGGTTTCGGTCTTTTGCAAGGGCGTTCCCTGGGGCAATAAAATTCTGGCCTGGATGACATTGCCGTCGATTTCCGGGAAGACCAGAAATTTCAGGTATCCACCGATTACCAGGGCAATCGACGCCATCATGATGGCGACAACCACACCGAGAAACAGATAGCGCCATTCGATAGCCAGATCGACGCCGCGACCGACGACGTTTTGCCGTACCCATTCGAGCCTTTTTTCGAAACCGGCCCGGAACCATGACGGCGCACGGGCCGCGTCGCCCTTCCCGGTGTGGGCCAGATGATGCGGCAGGATCAGGAATGCTTCGATTAGCGATACCGTCAAGGTAGCGATAAGAATGACCGGCAGCACCTTCATGATGCTGCCGACGTGTCCTTTCAGGAACATCAGGGAGCCGAACACCAGTACCGTCGTCAGGTACGAAGCTATGACCCCGGGCGCCACCTGCTTGGCGCCGGCGATCGCCGCATCGATTACCGCTTCGCCCTTGCTGA
>CAZZKE010000005.1:69888-80075 GCA_964655005.1 uncultured Thalassospiraceae bacterium
CGACGGCGATCAGCAGGCCGACCATGGTAATCATGTCGAACGACAATCCAAGCAGCGACATCATGAATATTGTGCCCATGAACGATACCGGCAATCCCATGGCTATCCAGAACGAAAAGCGGAAACTGAAAAACAGCCACATGGTCAGGAACACCAGGAACAGTCCCTGCAAGCCATTGCCGAACAGCATATCGAGGCGGTCGCGCACGATCGAAGAGATATTCTGGGTCAGTTCGAAGCGCACGCCAGGCGGCGAAATCTGCCGTTGCTTGGCAATGAAATCGGCGACCGCATCGACTACGCTCAAGGTGTCCTCGTCGTCGGTTTTGGTCACTTCCAGCAGCGCCGCCCGGCGACCGTTGAACATGATTTTGTCTTCGGCCAGTTCGAATTTATCGGTGATGGTGGCGATATCGCCCAGGCGAATTTCCGACCCGCTGGCGCCGGATACCACGATTAGGCTCTCGAAAGTATCGACCGACCGCCGTTCATCCTGAAAGCGGATCAACACATCGCGGGTCGATGTCTCGATGTTTCCGACCGGCAGGTCGATGCTCTGGGCCTTGATGACGTCGGCGATCTGGGTAACGCTCAGGCCATATTGGCGCAGGGTCAGGGCCGGAATTTCGATGCTGATCTGGTGATCCGAGAAGCCTTTGATGTTGACCTGGGAAATTTTCCCGGTCCGCAACATCTTGTTCTTCAGGTCCTCGGCATAGGCCTTCAGGTGCGGTGCCGACATCGGCCCGGTGACCGCCACGGCGACGACAAAATCGGTACGCCCCAACTGCGTGATTACCGGGTTTTCCACGGTTTCGGGGAAGTTGTTGATGGCTTCGACCTCGGCCTTGATATCATTCAGAAAACGGTCGATGTCGCCGCCGTCGTGCATTTCCATGCTGGCCACGGCAATCCCTTCCTGGGCCTCGCAGGTGACTTCCTTGAGGTCGCTGACGCTATCGACGGCGTCTTCGATGCGTTCGCAAACGGCGCTTTCAATTTCCGCCGCGCTGGCCCCGGGGTAGGCGGTGATGACCTGTACCTTTTCCGGCGGAATATTGGGGAAAGTTTCGCGTTTGACGGACGGGATGGAAGCCAGGCCGATCGCTAAAAGGGCCAGCATCAGCAGGTTCGCCGCCGTCGGATGGCGGGCGAAAAAACCGATCATCTAACCGCCCCCGCGCCTTCCGCCTGGGCAATCAGGGCCGCCCTTGCCGCAATATCCGGTACGGGGTTTAGCAGCATTCCGTCAATAGCCGGTATGGGGTCGGAAACGACGATAGTGTCGCCCGCCGCCAGGCCCTTTTTAATAACTATGAAATCGGTCTGGGAAAAGGCGGGCTCGATCTTTCTGATGCGCAGTCTGTTTTCGGCATCGACCACATAAACCGTGTCGCCGTGCAAGCTGGAGCGCGGCGCGACGATCTGTCCCGGACGGGCGCGGCCCCTTAGTTCGACCTCGACGAACATGTTCTTGGACAGTGGCGGTCGAATGCCGGCAATGGAACTGCGGTATGGATCATCGACGGCGACGACAACCCCGACGGTCCGGGTGTCCGGGTCGATGGCGTCGTCAATGCGGGTAAAACGGGCCGGCCATCTGGCATCGATGGAACCGCCGCGCAGGCGGACGGTGGCGCTAAATCCCAACAATTCAGGCAACTTGCTCATAACAACGTCGGCGCCGCCGGGAAATTTGGTGCCCGGGGGCACCAGATTTATTAACCGGCCCAGCGGCACCTGGGCGGTGATTTCCGAAACGTCTATGCCGTCGAGGGCGGCCAGGACCTTGCCCTGGGCGGCGAATTGGGTTCGTTCCACGTTGACTTCGGAAACCCGGCCATCGAACGGGGCGGTGATGGTGGTGTATTGCAGGTTTAGCCGGGCCGAGCCCAGTTGCGCCTTGTATTGCCCCAACTGGGCGACCAGAACGTCCAGTTCCGCCGGCATCAGATTAAGGCTGTTGCGCAGGGTTTGCAGTGACTGCCGGGCGTTCAGCACGGTCCGTTGCTGTTCATCCACGGCGGCCTGGGATATGGTGTTCCGGTTGAACAGCTGTTGTTTTCGCCGCATATCCTTTTCCGCAAGGGCCATGCCGCGTTGTTCGATTTTAAGGGACGCCCCGGTGTTTTGCCGCCGCGTCGTCAGTTCCTTGATCTGGGCCTGGGCCACCCGGATGTTGGCGTCGGCCTGGGCGATGGCCAGTCGGTAGCTGGCCGGATCGATCCGCAACAGGACATCACCCCTGGCGATGACCGCCCCTTTTTTCAGTTGCGGGTTGATTTCGACGATTTTTCCGCTGACCTGGGCGACCGCCCGCCAGACCTTTCCCGGCTTAACATTGCCGTAGCCGACGGCGCGCGGCGTCAATACCACTTCCGGTATGTCGATGACCCGGACGCTTTTCGCCGTTTCCACGGCTTCGGTCCGTTGCGGCACTTGCCGGCCCTTGATCGCCACGCCGACAATTGCGACGCCGATCAGCAGCGGAACGAAAAAAAGAAATTTTCTGCCATGACCAGCGAAGAATCCCGGCACTTCCCATTTTCCCTTACATCATCACAAAAACTAACCCAGCCTGCCGTGGCAGTGTTTGTATTTTTTGCCGGTGCCGCATGGGCAGGGCGCGTTGCGCGACACCCGTCCCCAAGTGGTCGGATCGTCGGGGTCGATTTCACTGGCCGCCGTACGGTTTCTTATCGGTGTCACCGTTTCTTCCGAAACGGCCGGTCCGGCGGCAATGGCCGAGCCGGCAAACGCCGGATCGTTACGGGTCTCGACCATTTCCTGCTGTTGCCGCCGGAACAGCAGTTCCTCGTCTTCCGGGGACATTTGCAGTTCGATATGAGACAGCACCTGGGTTACCCGTTCGCGCAGTAAATCGAGCATTTCCTCGAACAGATTGAAGGCTTCGCGCTTATATTCGTTTAGCGGGTCGCGCTGGCCATAGGCCCGCAGGCCAATGCCCTGACGCAGGTGGTCAAGAGTCAGCAGGTGTTCTTTCCAGACCTGGTCCAGGATCTGCAACAGCAGGTTTTTTTCCACCGAACGCATCACTTCCGGGCCATAATTGGCGACCTTTTCGGCCGCCGCGCGGTCGCCGAGATCGTACAGGCGCTGGCGTATTTCGTCGCCGGCGATGCCTTCTTCGCTGGCCCATTCGGCGACCGGAACGTCCTTGCCCAGAATCCGCAGTACTTCTTCATGCAGGGCATCGGTGTCCCATTGTTCGGCGTAGGCTTTTTCGGGGATGCAGCGGGCGACGATATCGTCGAGCACCTGCCGGCGCATTTCGCTTATTTCCTCGGCGACATTTTCGCCGGCCATCAGTTCCTTGCGCTGTTCATATATAACCTTGCGCTGGTCGTTCATGACATCGTCGAACTTTAGCAAATTCTTGCGGATTTCGAAGTTTCGCGCCTCGACCTTTTGCTGCGCCTTTTCAAGCGCCTTGTTGACCCACGGATGGACGATCGCCTCGCCTTCTTCCAGGCCCAGTTTCTGCAACATGCTGTCGATTCGTTCGGACCCGAAGATACGCATCAGGTCGTCTTCCAGCGACAGAAAAAACTTCGAACCGCCGGGGTCGCCCTGACGCCCGGCGCGACCGCGCAACTGGTTGTCGATGCGGCGGCTTTCGTGGCGTTCGGTGCCTACGATGTACAGGCCTCCGGCCTTAAGCACGACTTCTCGACCGGATTTGGTTTCGGCTTCCAGTCTGGCCGTGATTTCCTGGCGTTTGGCGTCGTCTTCGACACCGTCCAGTTCCAGCTTAAGGCGCATATCGACATTGCCGCCAAGTTGGATATCGGTGCCGCGACCGGCCATATTGGTGGCGATTGTCACCGTTCCCGGCACCCCGGCCTGGGACACGATCAGGGCTTCCTGTTCGTGGTAACGGGCATTGAGGACGTTATGGGGAATCTTTTTCGCCTTCAAAAGGGCCGCCAGATGTTCCGATTTTTCGATACTGACCGTACCGACCAGAACCGGTTGGTTGCGGGCCTGACATTCGCCAATAAGTTTGATGATGGCGGTGTCTTTCTCGGTTGTCGTGCGGTACACCTCATCGTCCATATCGTCGCGAATCTGTACCACGTTGGTCGGAACTTCGACCACGTTCAGGCTGTATATCTCGGAAAATTCTCCGGCTTCGGTCATCGCCGTTCCGGTCATCCCGGCCAGTTTCGGATAGATGCGGAAATAGTTCTGGAAGGTGATCGATGCCAGGGTCTGGTTTTCGTTTTGTATTTCAACCCCTTCCTTGGCTTCCAGCGCCTGATGCAGGCCATCGGAAAAACGCCGCCCTTCCATCATCCGACCGGTGAATTCGTCGATGATGATGACCTTGTTGTCGTTGACGATGTAATCGGTGTCCCGTTCGAACAGGACGTGGGCGCGCAGGGCCTGATTGGCGTGGTGAATCAGCGAGATATTGCCAATATCGTAAAGCGTGCCTTCGGTAAGCAATCCGGCGTCGCGCAACATTTGCTCGATCTTTTCGGTGCCGACTTCGGTCAGTGTCACGGCCTTGGATTTTTCATCTTTTTCAAAGTCTTCGGCGGCCAGATCGGGAATCAGTTTGTTGACGGCGATATACAATTCGGCGGCATCTTCGGTGGGTCCGGAAATAATCAGCGGCGTCCGGGCTTCGTCAATCAGAATTGAATCGACTTCATCGACGATGGCATAGTTGAACGACCGCTGAACCATCTCGTCGAGCTGGAATTTCATGTTGTCGCGCAGATAGTCGAATCCGAGTTCATTATTGGTCGCGTAGGTGACGTCGGCGTTGTAGGCGGCCCGGCGTTCGTCATCGTCCAGCCCGTGCACGATAAAACCCGACGTCATGCCCAGTTTGCGGTATATCTCGCCCATCCATTCGGCATCGCGCTGGGCCAGATAGTCATTGACGGTGACCACATGAACGCCGCCACCGCCAAGCGCATTGAGATAAACCGCCAGGGTCGAACACAGGGTCTTGCCCTCGCCGGTCCGCATCTCGGCGATGGCCCCATTGTGCAATACGATGCCGCCCATTAACTGAACGTCGAAGTGGCGCTGTCCCAGGGTTCTTTTGGCCGCCTCGCGCACCGTGGCGAAAGCGTCTATCAGCAGCTGGTCAACGGTTTCCCCGGCCGCCAGCCGTTCCCGCAACCATGGTGTGCGCGCCGCCAACTGGTCATCGTCCAGGGCTTCCAGTTCAGGTTCGAGCGCGTTGATGGCATCGACATCTGCCTGTAGCGTTTTCAGGAATCGCTCGTTGGAAGAGCCGAACAATCGCCGGGCCATGGCGCCGATGCCGATCATGAGAGACCTCTATGCAAACTAAGGGTGGTCACGGTTTTGACTGACTGGGCCGAAGAACCTTCCCCGACCGAAGCAAGAGATAGAGAGCAACCCGCCCGCTGTCAATGCGGGGAAACACCTTCGTTCGCCCGGGTGTCTTTTTTTTGCCTCCTGTGACCGGCGTCACATTCCGTGGCCGGATTCTTGTGAGATAAGATTGTTACGAAACAGAAATGAAAAACCATCGGGAAAAAAGTCATGAAGGTTGATATCCTCAAGGGCCTCAGGGTCGTTCTCGCAGAACCGAAGATCACGCTGCGCAAGGAATTTCTGGCCGTATTGGAGGCTCTCGGCTGCACCGATGTTATTGTAACGGGGAACCTGGCGGATGTTTACAAGGCGTTCGAGCGGGGCGGGGTCGATTTGCTGATCGGCGATATTACGTTGCCTGAAGGCGACCTGAGCCGGGCGGTCCACGATGTTCGGCACGGCGTAATCGGCGACAATCCATTTATCATCGCGATGGTTCTGGTTTCCGAATCCGACACCGGAAAAGTGCAGAGCGTCATCGATTCCGGGGTTGATGATATCCAGATCAGGCCGATCGGGGAAGACGACCTGCGGAACCGGATCGTGGCGCTTGGCAAGGGCCGCAAGCGTTTCGTGGTTACCACCGATTATATCGGGCCGGATCGCCGTCCCAAGGGGGCCGATGCGACCGGCACGGTCGAAGTTCCGCTGATTGAAGTGCCGAACCCGCTGCAAATACGCATATCGGGCCGGCTTGGCAACATGTCGGCCCGGCGGGCAATAGACGGCGCCAGGACGGTAATTAACGAGCAAAAAGTGGAACGGCACGCCTATTCGGTAAACTGGCTGATGCAGAAGATTGGCAAAATGCAGTCCGGCGAATTGTCTATGGATGCGCTGGATATGAAGGAACAGTTCGAGCGCCTGCACAATATATCCGAAGACATCGTTTCCAGGCTTGGCGGCACAACCTACAGCCATGCGGCCGATTTGTGCATGACGCTGGAGAACATGTCGGTAATTTTGAAAAAATGTCCGGAACTGGCCGGCGAGGAAGAGCTTTATCTGCTTGGTCGGCTGACCGAGGTTATTGGCCGGAAATGCAATGGCGAATATATCGATTCCTATATCTCCGGCGAAGAAATGGACCCGCCCGGCCAGCCGCGATTCGTGTCGGCCGAAGAATTCAATGCGAAACCCGCCACCGCCACCACAATAAACTGAATAACAGGCCGGTCAGTCCAGGCCGGTCGCCGCCCGGTCACCGGCGGTTGATCGTGCGATGCCCTCCGTGCCATAAAAATGACAAAGATGGTTTTCATGTTCATTGATATAAGATATCCCGTGTCGGGCCAGTTATTATTTGTTGAGAGGATTTTCTTCCATGCTTCGAACTTTTCATGCCGCTATCATCGGCCTGTTTTTGGCGACCGCTATTTCACCTGCCATGGCCGCCGAAGATGGCGACCCGGTTGTCGCCAGGGTCAATGGCCAGGAAATCTACCGCTCGGACGTGGAAGAATCGCGTTTGCGCTTGCCTGAAAGGTTTCAGGCGGTGCCGCTGGAATCGGTGTTCGGTTTTCTGGTGAACAGCCTGATAGACAGCAAACTTGTAGTCGCCGAGGCCCAAAAGATCGATCTTCAGGATTCCGACAAGGTCAAGAAAACCATGGCCCGCATCAGGGAGCAGGTCCTGGAACGGGCCTTTCTGGAGGACTATATCGACAAGCGGATCACCGATCAGGAATTGCAAACCAGGTATCAGAAGCTGATCAAGGACGCCAAGGAAGAAGAAGAAATCAAGGCCAGCCACATACTTCTGGAAACCGAGGCTCAGGCGCGTCAGGTTATCGAAGAATTGAATGGCGGCGCCGATTTCGCGAAATTGGCGAAAACCCGCTCCAAGGGACCATCCGGCCCAAGCGGCGGCGACCTGGGTTATTTCGGCAAGGGTCAGATGGTGGAAGAATTCGCCAATGCCGCCTTCGCGCTTGATAAAGGCGCCTACACCGCCGAACCGGTGCAAACCCAGTTTGGCTGGCATGTAATCAAACTGGTGGACCGGCGTAAGGTCAAACCGCCTTCATTCGCAGAGGCCGAACCGCAACTGCGCCAGGAAATGTCGCGCCAGATTGGCTCGGAATTCCTGAAAAATATCCGCCAGTCGGCGACCATCGAACGTTTCAACGTCGATGGCTCCGCCATGAAAGACCCGGCGGCCAAATAGCAATGAGATGACCGCCCTGTCACCATTATCCCCCCTGGCGCCGGGAAAATTTCCTGAAATACCGGCCATCGCCGGGGTCCGGCTGGCGGTCGCCGATGCCGCCGTGCACTATCGTGGGCGGACCGACCTTCTGCTGGTGGAATTGCATTCCGCGACCACCGTGGCCGGCGTCTTTACCCGCTCCCTGACCGCCTCGGCGGCGGTCGATTGGTGTCGCGAGGCGTTGGCTGGCGGCCTGGCCAGGGGGTTGCTGGTCAATTCCGGCAATTCCAACGCCTTCACCGGAAAACGGGGTGTCGCCGCGGTCGGACGCACGGTCCAGGCTGCCGCCGGGTTATTGGCGTGCCCTTCGGGCAATGTTTTCGTCGCCTCGACCGGGGTTATCGGCGAGCCCATGGCCGACCACAAGATCACCGATGCGCTGCCGGGCATGTACGCCGGTTTGTCCGACCGGGGCTGGGAAGCGGCGGCGCGGGCGATTATGACCACCGACACTTTCCCCAAGGGGGCCGCCGCCGATACCCGGATCGGCGGCGTCGCGGTGACCCTGGGCGGCATCGCCAAGGGTTCGGGCATGATCGCCCCGGATATGGCCACCATGCTTAGTTTCGTCTTTACCGACGCCGCCATCGCGGCCCCGGTTTTGCAGGAATTGCTGAACCAAGGATGCGCCGCTTCGTTTAACTGCATTACCGTCGATAGCGACACCTCGACCAGCGATACCCTGATGCTGTTCGCCACCGGGCGGGCCGGAAACGCCGAAATAACCGCGCTTGACGATCCCCGGCTACAGGATTTCCGGGCCGCGCTCAATGCCTTGCTGGTCGACCTGGCCTGCCAGGTGGTGCGCGACGGGGAAGGGGCCGGCAAGTTTATCACGATTACCGTCAGCGGCGCCGATAGCCACCGGGCGGCCAGGGTTGTCGGCCTGGCCATCGCCAATTCACCCCTGGTCAAGACCGCCGTCGCCGGTGCGGACGCCAACTGGGGCCGCATCGTCATGGCCGTCGGCAAGTCGGGCGAACGGGCCGACCGCGACCGGCTGGCGATCCGCATCGGCGGCATCCTGGTGGCCGCCGAAGGCATGGTCGTGGATGGTTACGACGAGGCGCCGGTGGCCGATCACATGAAGGGGCTGGAAATTGACATCGGAGTCGATCTGGGGCTCGGCGATGGCCGGGCCACGGTATGGACCTGCGACCTGACCCACGGCTACATCGACATCAACGCCGATTACCGTTCCTGATTGGCGGTCGCGGCGCGGCGCGGCGCCCGTATTACCAAAAATTGTTGCCGGTGCCGTATGCACGGCCCCGGAAAGATTCTAGATTGGCTCTATGTTATACCAAGACGGATGCTTTGGCGCCCCGGTCAAAAGGCCCCAGGGGGAAGCGCCGACCTTGCTGGTCGCCGCCGTCGCCCTGCTTGACGGCGACAACCGGGTGCTGCTGGCCCGGCGGCCCGAGGGCAAGGCGCTGGCCGGCATGTGGGAATTCCCCGGCGGCAAGGTGGAACCGGGCGAAACGCCGGAAAGCGCGCTGGTCCGCGAACTGGCCGAGGAACTGGCCATCGACATCACCGAAAGCTGCCTGGCGCCGCTGACTTTCGCATCGCACGTTTACCATGCCGGCGAGGCCGGCGATGACGCTTTTCATTTGCTCATGCCGCTGTATGTGTGCCGGGTCTGGAAGGGTCTGGTTCAGGCCCGTGAAGGGCAGCAGTTGAAATGGTTGCGGCCGCTGGCCATGACCGACCTGGCGATGCCGCCGGCGGACCGGCCGCTGGTCGCCATTCTAAGGGATTGGCTATGAAAACCGCCTGCCTGATCATCATCGGCAACGAAGTGCTCTCGGGCCGCACACAGGATGCCAACCTGGCCTATCTGGGCGATGGCCTGAACGGTGTCGGCGTCCGCTTGGCCGAAGCCCGGGTGATCCCCGACGACAGCGATGTTATCGTCGCCGCGGTCAACGCCTGCCGCCCGGCCTTCGATTACGTGTTCACCACCGGCGGCATCGGCCCGACCCATGACGATATTACCTCCGCCGCCATCGCCAAGGCTTTCAACCTGCCCCTGGTGCGCTACCCCAAGGCCCTGGCGGCGCTTGAAAAATACTACAAAAACAATAAACAGGAACTCAACGATCAACGCCTGAAAATGGCCGAGGCGCCCGAAGGCGCGACCCTGATCGGCAACCCGGTCAGCGTCGCGCCGGGCTACCGGATCGAAAACGTCTATGTCATGGCCGGTGTGCCGCTTGTCATGCGGGCCATGTTTGACGGCATGAAGCACACCCTGGCCGGCGGCAAGCCGATGATATCGCGCTCGATTTTGGCCCGGCTCGGCGAAGGAATGATCGCCGAGGGACTGGGCCGGATTCAGCTACAGCACGCCGATGTGGAAATCGGCAGCTATCCGTTTTTTCGGGACGGCAAGCTCGGCACCAGCCTGGTCATGCGCTCGACCGACCCCGCCGCCATCGACCGGGCGGCGGAAAAAATCAACGCCCTGGTCCGCTCGCTGGGCGTCGAACCGGTCGATGAAGAATAGGCGACCCGAAAATACTATAAAGTTCCCGCCAATATGCTATATGCAGTTTCGTAAGCGGGCGTGGTGAAATTGGTAAACACAAGAGACTTA
>CAZZKE010000006.1:0-32664 GCA_964655005.1 uncultured Thalassospiraceae bacterium
GTTCGAATCCCACCCCTTCCGCCAAATATCAGCTTGTCCGACCCGGACACATAGGTAACAGAATGTACCTAATACGTAGTGTAATTCCAGTTGTCACTCTCCCGATTATGGGGTAGATTACTAGATTATGGGGACAGTTTACTAAATTTGAGCAGCTTCGTCATTACCGGGGCAAGCCCGGCGAGGCATTCACCGCCCCACCGCCATCCTGCCGGCGGCCAAGTCCCTCGGCATCAAGGCGCGCGCGGTGGAAACCAGTGGCAAGCGGCTGGATAAAACGCCGCCACGCAACACCGGAACGATGCCGAAGGCTTGTGGAAAATCAGGCTTTCGCCCATTTCCAGTAAAGTTCCCGGGCTAGTTTGCTGACCGGGCCGATCGGGTACTCCGCATTTTCAAATTTCACGACCGGAGTAACCTTGGAAATGTTTCCGCTCATGAAGACTTCATCAGCACCTTCGAAATCTTCGAAGGACAGCGTTACTTCCAGGACCTCCCGTCCGGCCTCCCGCAACAGGGCAATCACCCGCTGGCGGGTAATGCCGTTAAGAAAAGTACCGTTCGGCACGGGCGAAAAAACAACGTCATCCTTGACCATGAAAATATTGGCCGTCGCGGTTTCGGCGACGTTGCCGAGGGCATCCGCGACAAGGGCGTTGTTGTAACCGCGGGCCTGCGCCTCGCGGATCATGCGGGCGTTGTTTGGATACAGGCAGGCCGCCTTCGCGTTGACAGGCGCCATCGAGATCATCGGGCGGACAAACTTTGTCCGGCAGAGGGTCTGGGTGCTGCTGATTGACGGCATTGGCAGTTGTTCCAGACACAGGCAGAACGCCGTCGAATTTTCATCCGCTATCACGGTGCCGACGCCGCCCTCCGTCGACCAGTACATGGGCCGAATATAAACGGCCGCGTCATCGGCAAACTTCCCGAGGCCATCCAGGGTCAAATCGACAAGCTGCCGCGTCGTCATGACCGGTTTTAATCCCATTACCCCGGCGGAATTATTTAACCGTGTGCAATGCCGGTCGAGATCAGGCACGACGCCCTCGAACGAACGCGCACCGTCGAAGACCAGCGTCCCGAGCCATGTGCCATGATCCGCCGCCTTCATAATCGGCAAGTTGCCTTCGTGCCATTCACCCTCGAAATATGTCCAGATTATCTCGCCAATAGCCATCCCTGCGCCTTTCCTTTTTTCAATTTGGCATATCTAGCCGGGGATCAGAATCGTAGAACCAGTCGTGTTACGGCCCTCAAGCCGGTCGTGCGCCTCTGATACATCGCGGAGAGAAAATCTCTGGTTGATGTTAATCTTTAATGCGCCCTTTGCAATCATCGCGAACAGCTCTTTCGTCGCCGATTGAAGATAACCGGGCTGGGCGGTGAAGTGAAACAGAACCGGCCTGGTGACCGAAAAAGAACCCGCCGCCAGATCCGATAGTTTGAAGTCCAGCGCGGGGCCGGAAGACTGGCCGAAGCTGACCAATGTACCGAAGACCTTCAGGCAATTCAGCGAACCCGGATAGGTGTCCTTGCCGACGCTGTCGTAAACGGCGTCAACGCCTTCCACACCGTTGATTTGCTTCGTGATTTCCCTGGTGCGGGCGACAAAATCTTCCGATTTGTAATCGATGACATGGGCGTATCCATGCCGGGCCGCCAGGCCGCATTTTGCGTCGCCGCCGGCGGTTCCTATTGCCGTCACCCCCTTGGCCGCCAGCCACTGTCCAGCGATCAGACCGACGCCACCGGCGGCGGCGTGAAACAGCACCGTCCCGCCCCGCTCCGGCACATAACTTCGATGCAGCAGGTAGTGCGCCGTAAGCCCCTTGAGCATGGATGCCGCCGCCACCTCGTCGGAGACGCCTTCCGGTAATTTGACAAGATGTTCGGCCGCCATGACCCGGTGGGTCGCGTAGGCGCCGTTGGCTATGGTGTAGGCTACCCGGTCGCCCACGGCGAAGCCGCTTACGCCTGATCCAAGCGCCTCAATTTCCCCGGCCGCCTCGCTGCCAAGCACCAGATTTTCTTCCACCGGCCAAGGGTAAAGCCCGCTGCGGAAATAGGTATCGATAAAATTTACGCCGATGGCGGTATGACGGATCAATACTTCCCCCGCCTTTGGAACGGGAATCGAAAGCTCGATTTGCTCAAGGACTTCCGCGCCACCCTTCTTGCGAGCGACAATTGCGTAAGGCATTTTTAATAAATCCCCGGGAGCAAACTGCCCTGACTACAGTGCAGATCGCCCTAATCTATTGAAATAAACAGGTTTATCTACCATCAAATAATTTCTGCCGACGGTAGGATGATATAATTAGACCGAAATTTCCATCCGATGGCGAATCCTTTGTTACTTTTCCTGCAGCAGGAATTCCGGATCGACCGGAACCTGTAGCGCCGTAGAGAGCTGATTGGTTTTCGATGCCAGCGCCACTATCTTGAGGACTTCCGCATGCTGCGTTTTGGTCATCCCCTTGGCCTTGGCCCCGGCGGTATGGGAATGTACACAGTAGGTGCAGTTATTGATGATTGACACCGCGAGATAAAGCATTTCCTTGGTTAACGGGTCCAGTTCCGACGGCGTCGCCATCACCGCCTTGACCTCTTCCCAGGTGCGTTCCAGAAGATCCGCATCAAAAGCCAGATAACGCCATATGTTATTGATGAAATCGGTTTTTCGGGTAGCACGGATATCGTCGAACACCGCTTTGATACGGGGATCACTTTCAAGATCGTCAGGCGGCAATACGGTGGGCATTGGCGGCTCCTTCTGATTGTTCAATTTTTTTCACCGGGGACCATAAGATAATAAGTGTCTGCGGCAAACTATGCAGCAAAATATATTGGCTGTTGGGCAGGAAGGGAATAAGGTCAGAAAAAATCAGAGTACTCATGTATGACGGGGGAGGCGCATGGGCAGGGTTATCCTTAGCAATTGGCGGAATTTAAATCAGGAACGCATTGTCCTTGTGATTGCGGTATTGATCCTGGTCGCGGCTTCGGTTGGCCTGCCGGGATTTATTAACCCTGACAACATAATCTCGATTGTCCGGTCGATTTCGGTCCTCGGGGTTCTTGCCCTTGGCATGTCGCTGGTCATTATCGGCAGGGGAATCGATCTGTCGATGGTCGCCATTATGGCGATGTCCGTCGCCTGGTACCTTCAGTTGCTGGCCCTGGGCTACAGCGATCAAATGGCGCTTGCACTGGTAATTTTTGGTGTCGTTGTCATCGGAGCCCTGAATGGAGTCCTGGTGGCCTACGCAGAGGTGCCGCCGATCTTCGTAACCCTGGCCAGCGGCCTTTTCGTATTCGGATATGTCCGCTCGCGGCTTATCCCGTCGGATGCGGTATCGGTGCCCAGCGGCCATTGGCTGGAACTGCTGGGGCAATTTCGTTTCGTCAGGATTCCGGCCGATATTATTATCTTTGCCGGCCTGTCTTTCGTGGGTTTCATATTCCTGCGTTTCACCAAATGGGGCCGCTTTGTCTATCTGGCCGGGGATAACCCGGTGGCGGCCCGAAACACCGGCATTCCGGTGCGCCCGATGCTGGTGCTGCGTTATGTGATTTCGGCGCTGATTTCTTTCATCGCCGGGTTATTGACTGCGGCGAGCCTGCTGTCGGTTCAGACCAGGGTGGTGAATTCAAACCTGCTTTACGATGTCGTGCTGGTGGCGGTAATTGGCGGCATCGGGTTGTCCGGTGGCAAAGGCGGCGTTCGCAATGTTCTTATTGGCGCCGCCCTGATTGGTATTTTGCTCAACGTCATGACCATCGCCGATATTTCATTGCTGTATCAGAACCTCATCAAATCGACCATTTTACTGATTGCAATCGTATTCGATGGGGTGCTCAATCCCCGTGACGAGCAAACCGCGCAACAAGGAGATATCTAGCGCCGAATTCGCACTACGAAAAAAACAATAAAACCACTTCAACCAACAGGATAAGAGGACAACAACATGAAACTCGTAAAAACGTTTCTGGCCGTGGCGGTCGTGGCTGCCACCGCCCTGACAACCCTTCCGGCGACAGCAAAAGACCCTGGCCCCGAGGCCTACACCAAAGCACTTAAAGGCAAACGCATATTGATGGTGCCGATGGCCATGGGGTTCGACCTGGCGCAAGGCTGGGCCGGATACCTGAAACGCGAAATTCCCAAATTCGGTGGTATATTTGAAACCAGGGACCCTAACTGGAGCGTCGAGGCAGGCGCGCAGGCCATTACCGAAGCCATTGCTTCAGACCCCAAACCCGATGTGCTGATCGTTATGGCGCCTGATTTGAATTCCTACAGCAAGCTCATGAAAAGAGCTCAGAAGGCCGGAATCTACGTATTCCTTATCGACAATCCGGCCAATTTCAAGGCTGACGCCTATTTTGGCGGCGACTGGAACCTTATGGGGCAGCTTGAAGCCAAGGAAGCGATGCGGGCCTGCGGCGATAATTCGTCCAAGGAAATAGGCCTGGTGCAGGGCGATCAGACAAACGCCACCAGTCTTTACCAGTATGCGGGTATCATGGAAGTCCTGAACAAAAACAAGGATTTCAAGGTCGTAGCCAAGCCGGATTCGAACTGGGATGCGACGACTTCACGCAATGTAACCACGACGATGCTGCAACAACACCCGAATATTTGCGCCATCATCGATTTTTGGGACGGTGATGCGACAGGGGCCGCCGCGGCAATTCGCGACGCCGGCAAGAAGGGCAAGGTTCACCTGATCGCCAATGGCGGCGGCGAACAGTCGGCCGATTGCGACATGATAAAAAGCGGCGGCTACGGGGCCGTTGTATCGACCAGTGTGGTGCGTGAATCCTACGACATGTTGGCGTTGATGAAGTTCCTGCTGCAAAGCGGTCAGCCTGCCGGGACCTCATCGACCTTTATTTACACGGTACCGGAGACGATCAACAAGGAAACCATGACGTCTGACAGTTGCTGGGACCTGAAAGCCCTGAATGCGTCGTTAAACTAGGCGACGCATTTCAATCTATCGGGAGGCCAGTCAATTCTGGCCTCCCTTTTACTTAAACCCTCCTTTTTTACTTAAACATTATCTGCCCAGGACCTTGCCCCGATGACTTTCCACGAGCGGTTTCAAGAGTGGCGTTACAACCTTGTGCCCGATCATATTATCGGCGAGGTTCTGACGAAGCGCTGGACCGACAACGCAATTCCGTTCGTTGCCCTGATTGCCACGGTGGCCGCCTTTGGCTCTTCGATACCGGGATTTTTCAACCTCTATTCACTTCAGGAATCCACCCGTCAGCTTGGCGAATTCAGTCTGGTTGTAATAGGTGTGTCGGTGGTGATGCTGGGCGGTGGCATCGATCTGGCGGTCGGGGCAATCTTTGCCCTTTCCGCTTTTGCCGCAATCGCCACTTTTTTTATTTTCGACCTGCCGGTCTGGATGGCCTTTTTGGCCGCCGCCACCACCGGGCTGACTTTCGGCGCCGTGAATGGCTACCTGATTGGTTTTATTCGTCTGCGCGCCTTTCTTACGACGCTGGTGACCCTCATCATTGGGCGGGCGCTTTTCGAAATTCTGATTGTAAATTTCGGCTCGCAAGCGCAAATGTCCCAGGTTTCCTCGGACCTCTGGGATTTTATCGGGGATGGCACCATATTTGGTTTTTCGGTGCCGGTTTTGACCGCCGTCGCGCTGGCGGTAGTTACCCATATTACCCTTACCCGGTCGCGGCCGGGCTGGCATGTGCTGGCCGTCGGCGGTTCGCGGCGGTCGGCCCATAATGCGGGTATTCAGGTACGCAGGACGGTCTTCCTGACCTACGTATTTTCCGGTCTTGCTTCGGGCATTGCCGGTTTTCTTTTTGCCACCCGTCTCAGTGGCACCGGCATCGGCACCGGTCACGGTCTGGAAATACTCGCCCTGACTGCGGCGGTGGTCGGCGGTAACAGTCTGGGTGGTGGGCGCGGTTCTGTCGTTAAGGGGCTGATGGGGGCGATCATCGTCCTGGTGATGACGAATGGCCTGATCCGGTTGGGTTATGGCACCGGCACCAACCAGATGGTGCTGGGAATCCTTCTTGCCGTTGCCGTTACCGTGGATATTCGGTGGCTGAAGAACCGGCATAAGGTCCTGGATGAAATATATGTCGCGCCGGTCTATTTAAAAATGGGAGAGTCCCAGTCTGCGGCGCCGGGATCGGGCACGGCTTTTGAACTGAACAACCGCCTGTCGAAGGCCGAAAGCATTGGATTGGGCGAAATAGAAGGCCCGGAAGATGTAATCCTTGACCGCGACGACAACCTTTATTGCGGGACCCGTCACGGTGAAATTATCCGCTTTTTCGCGCCGGATTATATCGAGTCCGAGGTCTTTGCCCATGTCGGAGGGTTCCCGCTGGGGCTGGCGTTCGACGGCGCGGGGAACCTTGTCAGTTGTGTCGGCGCCATGGGGCTCTATTCGATTTCACCCGATCGGGTGGTGAGCAAGCTGACCGCTGAAACAAGCAGGTCGCTGACTTCCATCATCGACGACGCGGTGTTACGAGACCCCAATGATCTGGATATTGCGCCGGATGGCCGGATATATTTTACCGATTCCACGAAACGCTATGACGCCCATGAATGGGCGCTGGATTCGATCGAGAACCGCGGCACCGGACGCCTGCTTGTTTATGATCCGAAAGACGGTTCGACCAAAACCCTGCTGGACGGCTATCGTTATACCAACGGTGTTTGCATGGCGCATGACAACGAGTCGCTGTTTTTCGCCGAAAGCTGGGCTTGCCGTATCCACCGGTACTGGCTGCAAGGCCCGAAGGCGGGAACCGCGGAGTGCGTAATTCGCGATATGCCGGGCTACCCCGACAACATCAACCGTGCATCCGACGGAACCTACTGGATGGCCTGGCTGGGGATGCGCACCCCAAGTTTCGATCTTTCGTTGCGGCATCCGGCGATGCGCAAACGCATGACCCGCCGCCTGCCGCAAGATGAATGGCTTTTCCCCAACATCAACACCGGTGGTGTCGTTAAATTTGACAACGGCTGCAACATTATCGGAACCATGGGCGATCTTACCGGAGTGTCGCATCCGATGGTAACCTCGATGCGTGAACACAAGGGAACCCTGTTTATAGGCGGTATCCTGAACAACCGTATCGGTCGCTTCAAAATCGACGGCGCCGACGATAGCTGGACCGGACCGGATTCATACTGGGGGCCTAAATCGTGATTTTCGATCCAATCCTCAACATATTTCGCGGCAAGGCCATTACCATTCCGCCGCTGGACGGCGCATTCCGCGCCGATAGCAGTCTCGACGAGGCACCGTTATTTGCCAGATTGTCCGATGTCGACAACCTGGCAATCCGGGACGGTCGCGTTATCGCCAGCAGCGGCAATGCCTTGTTTGCCATCGAAGGCGATGGAAACCCCAAAGAACTGCAAAGCTATTCCGCCGAAATCACCGCCATAGCGGTTTCTTCGAAAGATGAATTAGCCGTTGGACTCGAAAATGGCGATCTATTGCTCGATGGCCGGCCCGTGCTACTTCCGCCCTCCGTAAAATGTATTACCGCGCTGAATTTTGCGCCCGATGGCGGCCTGTGGCTGGCCAATGGCTCGACACTTCATCCGCCGTCGGCGTGGGTGGTTGATTTAATGGAAAAAAACGCGACGGGCTCGGTCTGGAAGTATGCTTCGGAATCGCAGACTTTCCACAGTATCGCCGATGGCCTGGCCTTCCCTAACGGATTGCTGGCAGACAACCAAAGCGTGGTCGTAAGCGAAAGCTGGCGTCACCGGTTGCTTAGAATTAAAAACGAAACCGGAGTTTGCGAAACACTGGTCAACCACATTCCGGGCTACCCTGCCCGATTGACGCCGACCCGTGACGGCGGCGCCTGGCTATCGGTGTTCGCGCCCCGCAACCGGTTGATAGAGCTGGTGCTGCAGGAAACCCATTACCGTTTCGATATGATGGCCAGTGTGCCGCGCGATTTCTGGATTGCACCGGCCTTTTCATCGGGCAACAGCTTTCTTGAACCGCTGCAATGCGGTGGCATAAAGACCATGGGTATCCACAAGCCATGGGCGCCCAGCCGTTCCTGCGGCATGGTGGTCAGGCTGGACGCCTCGATGATGCCAACGGGAAGCTTTCACAGCCGCTCGAACGGAACACGCCACGGCGTTTGCAGCGCCGTAGAAAACGACGGCACCCTTTTCGCCGCCGCCAGGGGCGACGATTGCATACTTTCCATAAAGGTCACCGATGCCGGAGACGCCGAATGAAATCTGTCATCAGAATGGAACGCATCACCAAATCATATCGGGGGGTTCCGGCGATCAAGGATGTCGATTTCGAATTGTGCAAAGGCGAAATCCATGCCCTGGTCGGCGAAAACGGGGCGGGTAAATCGACCCTGACAAAAGTGATGGCCGGGGTGGTCGAGGCAAATGCGGGAAAGATGATCTACCACGGACACCAGGTCGCCTTCACTTCCCCGCACGAAGCCCTGAATGCCGGTATCGCGATGGTATTTCAGGAAACCAGTCTGGTGCCGTCGATGACGGTCGCGCAGAATCTTTATCTCGGTTCCGAAAACTTCCTTAACCGGCTGCGTGGAATCTACATCTCGGCACAGCAGTTTTTGCAATCCCTGAACTTTTCGGTAGACCCCGCCGCCATGGTCGAAACTCTTGGCGCCGCAAAGCGGCAGATGGTGGAAATCGCCCGCGCCGTGCATCACAACGCCGAAGTCATCATCTTCGATGAGCCGACGGCATCCCTGACACCCGAAGAAAAACGCCATTTCTTCGCGTTATTGCGCCGGTTACAGGGCCGCGGCGTTTCGATCATCTTCATTTCGCACGCGCTGGAGGAAGCGCTGGAGATTGCGGACAGAATTACTGTTTTGCGTGATGGTGAATTGGTCGTGACAGACGATACCGCGCAGTTTGATCGCCAGAAAATCATATCGGCCATGGTTGGACGCACATTGTCCGAGGAACTTTATCAACGCCACGGCGATACCGCGACACGCAAGCCGGGCAGAAAGATACTTTCGGTTCAGGACATATCGATGGGCAGCGCGGTTCGAAATAATTCGTTTTCCATCTTCAATGGTCAGATTACCGGCGTGTTCGGGCTGATCGGTTCCGGCCGGACCGAGACATTCAAGATTATCTCCGGAATCTACAAGCGCGACTTCCTGCGCGGCGGCGCTATCGAATTCAACGACCGGCCGGTGCGCTACTATACCCCGCACGAGGCAGTCGGCGACGGCATTGTTTATGTCACGGAAGACCGCAAGAACGAGGGGATTTTCGAGACGATGACAATCGGCGAAAACATATTTGCGGGGTTGCTTGCATCCGGCTTCGAAAATAGCTGGATCATCCGGCTAAAGGACATCCGGGAACTGGCGGCGAAATGGATCGCGAAGCTGAACATCAAGACCATCAACGCCAATGCGCGCGTTGTCGAATTGTCCGGCGGCAACCAGCAAAAGGTGGTTATCGGCAAAGGGCTGACGCAGGACCCGCGCGTCGTTATTTTTGACGAGCCGACCCGCGGCGTCGATGTCGGGGCCATCGCCGAGATACATCAGTTAATCAATGAACTCGCCGATAACGGGATCGCCGTGGTAGTCGTTTCTTCCTATCTGCCGGAAATCATGAATCTCTCCGATCGAATTCTGGTCTGTCGGCAGGGCCGGATAGTCGAAGAACTTTCGCCGGCGGAAACGACCGAAGAAAAAATTATGTATGCCGCCGTGCATTAGCCCCTATCCCTTCCGCACCCACACGGCGGTGTCGTGGAAGGCGGCGCCACCGACCGGGGCGGCGGGGTCGGCGCCGGTTAACACGTTGATGCCGATGCCTTCCAGGAAGGCCCGATTGGGCCAGACGCCTTCGACGATGACGACACCGCGCCCGACCCCGTCGAACGGTTCCGTATCAATCAGCAGCGACCCCCGCCGGTTGCCGACCCGTGCCGGCTGGCCGTCGCCCAGGCCAATCATTACGGCGTCTTCAGGATGGATTTTCAGGCGTGGTCCGGATTCCCTGGCCCTGGATGTGGGGGTCTCGGTAAATGTCGTGTTAAGGAAACTCCGGGCCGGCGGCGTGACCAGCCGGAACGGCATTTCGGCGCTGGCGTTGTCGATGGAATCCCAGTGATCCGGTAAAGCGGGCATGGATTCCATGCCGTCGGGCGGCACCGGCGCGCGTCCGGCCAGGGCCTGCCAGTCGACCTTGAAATGGAACTTGCCGTCGTCGTGGCCGAAGCCATTTATATAGTGCGAGGTGTTGAAATCGGGCTGGCAGTCGATCCACTTTTCGGCCGCAAGGTCGTTAGCCCCCACCCGGCCCGATGCCTTAAGCGTCCAGTCGGCCAGTTCCAGTGCAGTCATCCCGAAGCCGGGATGTTCGGCCCCCAGCCGGTTCGCCAGGGCGCAAATAACTTCGTGGTTCGAACGGCACTGGCCCGGCGGTTCAACCGCCTTGGGGCCGATAATGATGTGCTGATGACCGCCACCCTGGTAGATGTCGTCATGTTCCAGGAACATCGTCGCCGGTAATACAATGTCGGCCATTTTCGCCGTATCGGTCATGAACTGTTCATGGACACAGGTGAACAGGTCGTCCCGGGCCAACCCCGCGTGGACCATGTTCAGGTCCGGGGCGACTTCCATGGGGTTGGTGTTTTGCACCAGCAAGGCGGTCACCGGCGGGCCATCGCCCAGATCGCCGGGGTCGCCGGTCAGAACCGCGCCGATGCGGGACTGATCCAACCGGCGCACGGTCGGATCCAGGGCGTCGAGCCCCTCTATCATCGATTTGTCCCAGCCGTAGATATCGCCGTTATTATGAAATCCGCCGCCGCCTTCATGGCTCCAAGCGCCGGTTACGGCGGCGATTGATAATGCCGCATGCATGTTGACGGCGCCATTGCGACCGCGGGTAAAACCGTAACCTAACCGCAGGTAGGTTCGCTTGTTGGCGCCGATCAAGTGCGCCAGGGCGGTTATTTGCTCCTCGTCCAGCCCGCATATAGCGGCCGCCCAGGCCGGTGTCCGGTCTTTCAGGTGGGCTTCCAGTTCCGCCGGCGCATCACAGTATTTTGCCATGTAGTCCCGGTCGGCCAGATCATCGCGAAACAGCACATGCATGATGGCGCAGGCCAGGGCGCCGTCGGTCCCCGGACGGACGCACAGGAAGTGATCGGCCTGCCGGGCCGTCGCCGTCCGGTAAGTGTCGATCACGACGATTTGAGCGCCGTTGTTTTTGCGCGCGGCACTAGCGTGGGACATCAGATTGATCTGGGTGCTGACCGGGTTGGTTCCCCATATGACGATGACATCGGATTTGGCCATCTCGCGCGGGTCCGGACCGGCGATCTTGCCGGTACCGGCGATAAATCCGGCCCGGGCCAGGGCCGTACAAATGGTCGAATACTGACCGGAATATTTTTTGACGTTACGCAAGCGGTTGATGCCGTCGCGCATTATCAGGCCCATGGTGCCGGCGTAGTAATAAGGCCAGATAGTTTCGGCGCCCCATTTCTGCTCGGCTTTCAGGAACGCCTCGGCGATCTCGTCCAGGGCGTCGTCCCAGGATATTTCCTGAAAGCTCCCCTGCCCCTTGTCGCCGGTCCGGCGCAGCGGTAACAGCAGGCGGTCCGGATGATACAGCCGTTCGGCGTAGCGGGCGACCTTGGCGCAGATCACACCATCGGTATAGCTGTTACTCTTGGCCCCGCGAACGCGTCCGATACGGCCATCGTCTTGCAGACCGACTTCCAGCGCGCATGTGCTGGGGCAATCGTGGGGACAGGCGCTGAACGCCACGGCTGGACCATCAGGCATCTTGTTGCTTCCTCGATTTGATGCCGCAGCCTTTAAGGATAGTCCGGATGATGAATTCGGTCGCCAGGTTAAAATCTTCCGGTCCGGGCTTGTTTTTCCGGTCGAGCACGGCGGCGACCTGGCATTCGAAATCGGCATAGGTTTGGGTCGCCGACCAGATCAGGAAAAACAGGTGTTCCGGCGAAACCGGATCCATCAGGCCCTGGTCGATCCAGGCCTTGAACACCCGTGATTTAGATTCGACACGCTGCCGCAAATGACTTCGCAGATATTTTTCCAGATAAGGTGCGCCGTGCAGCAGTTCGCTGGCGAACACCTTGGAAGCGTTCGGGCGGTTACGGGAATAGTCGATTTTGGATTTGATGTAACTCGCCATGGCGTCCGCCGGGTCGGCGGTTTCGACAAGAACGTCGGCGGAATCCAGCCACAGTTTTAATATATTATCCAGAACGGCATGGAACAGGACCTGTTTCGTGCGGAAATAGTAATGGACATTGGCCTTCGGCAAACCGGCCTTGCGCGCAATCGCAGAAGTGGTTGCCCCGGCGAACCCCTTGTCGGCGAAGACTTCTTCGGCGGCTTGCAGAATCCTTTGCTCGTTGGCCAGGCGGGTTTCCTCCCTGCCCGGCAACGCTTTTTTATCCCTGGTAATCGTCTGAACTTTTTTCATGTGACCCGGTATACCCGATTTGGTGGATTTATGAAACTTGACCACGTGGTCAGGTTTTTATTAAAGTCCATGGACCGGGAGAAGACAATCAGGCTCGTGTCGAGGGTGTCAATTGATATTGGGGAGGATAACGCAATGAACAGCGATATCGGTACGGGCCGCTTGTCTGCGGATCGGTACCGCGCCAATTTTTCTGATTTGAATCCACTTCTGAGCGAATGGCAGGCCACCATCGAAAGCGAGCGATGCCTGTATTGTTTCGATGCGCCATGCGTCGAGGCCTGTCCGACCGGCATTGATATTCCCAATTTCATCGGCAGGATCGGCGACGGCAACGTCAAGGGCGCGGCGGTGAAAATACTCGAAGCCAACATCCTGGGCGGTTCCTGCGCCAGAGTCTGCCCGACAGAAATCCTGTGCGAGCAAAAATGCGTCCGCATGGACAAGGAAGGCAAGCCGGTGCGGATCGGAAAATTGCAGCGCTTCGCCACCGATGCCCTGATGGCGAAGGGCGGGCAGCCGTTTGCACGGGCCCCGGCCAGCGGCAAGACAGTGGCCGTCGTCGGGGCCGGTCCGGCGGCCATATCGTGCGCCCATCGATTGGCCCGGCATGGCCACGATGTGGTTATATTCGAAGCCCGTGAAAAAGCCGGCGGGCTGAACGAATATGGCATCGCGGCCTACAAGATGGTCGATAATTTCGCCCAGCGCGAGATGGACTTTGTCCTGGCTATCGGTGGCATCGACATGCGTTTCGGCCAGCGCCTGGGCGACAATCTGAAGCTGGATCAATTGCGGAACGATTTCGACGCCGTGTTTTTAGGTATCGGCCTTGGCGGATCAAACCAAGTCGGCGTCGAGGGGGAAGCCCTTGGCGGCGTCTTGAATGCGGTCGATTACATTAACGAACTTCGCCAGTCGGCTGACCTGTCTGCTTTGGCGATAGGCCGGCGCGTCGTCGTTATCGGCGGCGGCAATACCGCCATAGACGTGGCTATTCAATCTAAATTGCTGGGCGCCGAGGACGTCACCATGGTTTATCGTCGCGGTCCGGACCAGATCGGCGCCACCGAACACGAGCAGGAACTGGCCCAGACCAGAGACGTCAGGATTCGTTTTTGGGCCAGGCCGGTTAAATTTGTCGGCGACGGCGATAACGTCGGCGGCGTCGAATTCGAACGAACGGCCCTTGACGCCGATGGCCGCGTGACCGGCGGCGGAGAGTTTTTTACGATCGATGCCGATATGGTGTTCAAGGCCGTCGGCCAGAAACTGGCGCCTTTCGCAGATGGCGGCGACATCCCCGATCACGACGGTGGCCGTTTTCGGGTGGATGAAAATTATCAAACATCCCTGGCCGGCGTATATGCCGGTGGCGATTGCATCGAAGGGCTGGATTTGACGGTCGAGGCGGTTCAGGACGGCAAACTGGCGGCGGCGGCGATTCATCGTCAATTATCGGATTTGAATGGAGGGTCCCTGGATGGCTGACCTGCGCAGTGAACTGGCCGGAATTAAATCGCCGAACCCGTTTTGGCTAGCCTCGGCACCACCGACGGACAAGGAATATAACGTCGTTCGCGCCTATCGGGCGGGCTGGGGCGGCGTTGTCTGGAAAACCCTTGGCGAAGACCCGCCGGTGGTTAATCAGTCGTCCCGCTATGGGGCGCTGCACGGGGCCGACCGCCGGGTTATCGGTTTCAACAATATCGAACTGATTACCGACCGGCCGCTGGACGTCAACCTGCGGGAAATCAAAAAGGTCAAGAAGGATTGGCCGGACCGGGCGCTGGTGGTCTCGCTGATGGTGCCTTGCGAGGAACAAAGCTGGATCAGTATCCTTAAAAAGGTCGAGGAAACCGAGGCCGATGGCATCGAGCTTAACTTCGGCTGCCCGCACGGCATGTCGGAGCGCGGCATGGGCGCCGCCGTCGGCCAGGTTCCGGAATACATCGAAATGGTGGTGCGTTGGTGCAAGCGGAACACCCGTATGCCGGTAATCACCAAGCTGACGCCCAATATAACCGATATCCGCTACCCGGCCCGGGCGGCCCGGTCCGGCGGCACCGACGCGGTGTCGCTTATCAATACCATCAATTCCATAACTGCCATCGATCTTGACGAAATGGCGACGCTGCCGTCGGTCGATGGCAAGGGTACCCATGGCGGCTATTGCGGCAAGGCGGTCAAGCCGATCGCGCTGTCCATGGTTTCGGAAATCGCCCGCGACGAAGCGGCCGGGGGATTGTTGATTTCGGGCATCGGCGGCGTCGAAAACTGGCGTGACGCGGCCGAATTCATGGCCTTGGGGGCATCCAACGTTCAGGTCTGTACGGCGGCCATGCTGTATGGATTCAGGATCGTCGAGGACATGATCGACGGCCTGGGCAACTGGATGGACGAAAAGGGACACGCCCGGTTGTCGGATTTCATCGCCGCCGCCGTGCCCAACATCACCGACTGGAAACATCTGAACATCAACTACGAGTCGGTCGCCGTCATCGATCAGGACAAGTGTATTCATTGCGGCCGCTGCCACATCGCGTGCGAAGATACTTCCCATCAGGCAATCAGCGCCCGGAAAGTGAACGGCGAACGGAAATATGAAGTAGACGAGGCGGAATGCGTCGGCTGTAACCTGTGTTATCATTTATGTCCGTTGCCGGACTGTATCACCATGAAGCGGGTCGATAATGGCAAGCCGCCATTACAATGGGTCGATGACCCGCGCAATCCGGGCAATCAGGCGGCGCAATAGAACAAGGGGAATAATCGTGAAAAACTTGCAGGTAAACGGTCAGCGCCTTTGGGACAGCCTGATGGAGATGGCCAGGCATGGGGCCACCGAAAAAGGCGGTGTTTGCCGTCTGGCCCTGACCGATGTGGATAAAGCGGCGCGCGACCTGTTCGTCCAGTGGTGTAAAGACGCCGGCTGCACGATCAAGATAGACAAGATGGGTAACATTTTCGCCAGGCGACCCGGTCGCGACGATACCCTGCCGCCGGTGGTTATGGGCTCGCACATAGACAGCCAGCCGACCGGCGGCAAGTTCGATGGCATTTACGGCGTATTGTCCGGGCTGGAAGTGATCCGCAGCCTGAACGACATGGATTACGAAACCAACGCCCCCATCGAGGTTTCCGCCTGGACCAACGAGGAAGGCTCGCGATTTGCCCCGGCCATGGTGGCTTCCGGGGTGTTCGCCAAGGTCTTCGACCTGGAATATGGCCTGAGCCGCGCCGATGTGGACGGCAAGACCATGGGCGAGGAACTGGACCGCATTGGCTATGCCGGCGATGACGAGGTAGGCGGACGGGAGTTGACGGCGTTCTTCGAGGTTCATATCGAACAGGGGCCGATCCTGGAAAACGAGGAGAAAACCATCGGCGTGGTTACCGACGCCCAGGGGCAGCGGTGGTACGAAATCACCCTGACCGGACAGGAGGCCCATGCCGGTCCGACACCTTTGCCGACCCGCCGCGATGCCCTGCTGGGCGCGGCCCGCATCGTCGATGTGGTAAATCGCATCGGCATGGATAATCAGCCCAATGCCTGCGCCACCGTAGGCATGATGCAGATTCACCCTAATTCACGCAACGTCATACCCGGAAAGGTCTTCCTGACCGTGGATTTCCGCCATCCCGACGCCAAAATTCTCGAGTCCATGAATGACGAGCTGGAAGCCGAAGTGCAAAAGATCGTCGATAAGATCGGCCTGGAAATGGAATTCGAGCAAATCTGGTATTCGCCGCCGGTCGCCTTCGACGCCGATTGCGTAAATGCCGTGCGCAACGCCGCCGAACAGGCGGGCTATGCGCACCGGGATATAGTCAGCGGCGCCGGCCACGACGCCTGCTACATAAACCGGGTGGCGCCGACCGGCATGATCTTCATTCCGTGCGAAAACGGTATCAGCCACAATGAAGAGGAAAACGCCACCCCCGATGATATAACGGCCGGCTGCCAGGTCTTGTTGCAGGCCGTCATCGAACGGGCCAATTCGGTGGGAATGTCCGACGAATGAACGATGCGATCATCGACGCGGAAGGCCTGAACCTGACCTTCGAAACGACGGACGCACCGGTTCACGCCCTGTCGGATGTCGATCTGAAAATTACCAAAGGTGATTTCGTTTCCCTGATCGGGCCTTCCGGTTGCGGCAAGACGACCCTGTTGCGCGTTATCGCCGATCTGGAACAGCCGACTTCGGGCAGGATCGAGGTCGCCGGCGTATCGCCGGAAACGGCGCGGCTTAATCGGTTGTATGGTTACTGTTTTCAGGCGCCGGTACTGTATCCCTGGCGCACGGTTATGCGCAACGTCATGCTGCCGCTGGAATTGATGGGCATGTCACGCGGCGAATGCAGGGAACGGGCGGAAAAGCATCTGGCGCTGGTTGGCTTGCAGGGGTTCGAGCGGAAATTTCCATGGCAGCTGTCGGGGGGAATGCAGCAGCGTGCATCAATCGCCAGGGCGCTGTGTTTCGATCCCGAACTGATGTTGATGGATGAACCCTTCGGCGCCCTGGACGAAATTACCAGGGACCATCTCAACGAACAGTTTCTCAGGCTTTGGGAACGTACCGGCAAGACCGTGGTGTTTGTTACCCACTCCATTTCCGAAGCGGTATTCCTGTCCAACAAGATCATCGTCATGAGTCCCAGGCCGGGCCGCATACTGAAAGTAATCGACAGCAATTTGCCGCCGGACAGGACGCTCGATTTCCGCGACACCACGGAATTCCTGGAAATCGCCCATGAAGTCCGCCTGGCGTTGCGGGAAGGGCACAGCTATGATGACTAAGGCCGCCGTTTCAGCCCCCCCTGCCCCGCCGACCGGATCGCTGTTCCGCCGCGCCTGTGCCGGACGGGCGTTGCCGGTTGCCGTCATCCTTACCTTTATCCTGATCGCCTGGTACGCCGGCGCCGTTTATCTGAATGCGCCACAGGTGATCGAAAAATTCGAACGCAACAAGATCGACTGGACCATGGCGCAACTAATCGATGAAAGCTGGTCGATGAAGCGACCGGTTTTGCCGTCGCCTAATCAGGTCGCAGTCGAACTGTACAAGACCACCGCCCAGAAGAAAGTCACCAGCAAGCGAAGCCTGATTTATCATGCCGCCGTGACCGGCTCATCGACCCTTCTGGGGTTCGCTATGGGTATCGTGCTGGGGGTCTTGCTGGCGGTTGGCATTGTCCACGTGGTGACCTTGGAACGCAGTTTGCTGCCCTGGATCATAGCCTCGCAAACGGTACCCATTCTGGCCATTGCGCCGATGGTTATCATTATTCTGGGGAATATGGGTTATACCGGATTGCTGCCGAAAGCCCTGATATCCATGTACCTTTGTTTCTTTCCGGTGGCTATCGGCATGGTCAAGGGGTTGCGGTCGCCCGACCCCCTGCAAATGGATCTGATGCGTACCTACAACGCCACCCAGGGGCAAATTTTCTGGAAATTGCGGCTGGCCGCGTCGGTTCCTTTCCTGTTTACCAGCCTGAAGGTCGCCGTCGCCATCAGCCTGGTCGGGGCAATTGTCGGCGAACTGCCGACCGGGGCGCAGGCCGGCATCGGGGCGCGGCTGCTGAGCGGCTCCTATTACGGCCAGACCGTGCAAATCTGGTCGGCGCTGATCGTCGCCTCGGTGCTCGGCATGATTCTGGTTTACGCGGTTAGCCTTGGCGAACGTTTCGTCGCCGGCAGAATGGGGGCGCGGCCATGAGTACGGTCGGCGCCAAGAGACGCATCGACGACACCCTGTGTCTGCTGTTCATGGCGACGGGTTTCATGCTGCCGCTGGGCGGCGTTGGCGGGCAAGGTCCGGAAGCGGTTGGCTGGCTGGATATGCCGGAAGTACTGGTTCCGGCGCTCGTCGCCCTGGCAAGCGCCATATGGCTGGCCTTCAGGCCGCGGGCGGCTGGCTGGCCGGCGCTCGCCGTTTCAACGTTCGGGGCCGGGGCCGGCGTTATTGCGCCGCTGGAAATGTTATCGTCCGGGCTGACGCTCGGCGCCCAGGCCCCGGGCCTATGGCTTTTCCTGGCCGGGCTATCAATCGTGGTCTGGCGGGCGCTGGAAAACCTGTCGTTGCAAAAACAGCCGGACAAGCTGCTTGCTCTGCTGGTCCCCACCCTGTTCGGGCTGTGGCTGCTTTATCTGTGGCAGGTTCTGGTCATTGGCTTTGATGTGCCCAAGGTATTGCTGCCCGCCCCCAGCCAGATCGGCAACATTATCGCGACCCGCTACGACATCCTGTGGCTCGATTTCCAGCAGACATTTCTCAAGGCGGTGCTGAGCGGTTTCGTGTTCGGTTGCGGTTCCGGATTTTTGGTCGCGCTGGTCATCGACCGGGTGCCTTTCCTGGCCCGTGGACTACTGCCGCTGGGGTCCGCCGTCAGCGCCATTCCGATTGTCGGGATCGCCCCGATAATGGTTATGTGGTTTGGTTTTGACTGGCAATCCAAGGCCGCCGTGATCGTCGTCATGACCTTCTTTCCAATGATGATAAACACCCTGGCCGGACTTAACTCGCCCGACGATATGCAAGGCGACCTGATGCATTGCTACGGCGCGACACACCACCAAACATTTCTTAATCTACGATTGCCGAGCGCCTTGCCGTTCATCTTCAACGCCCTCAAAATCAACTCAACGCTGGCCCTGATTGGTGCTATTGTCGCGGAATTCTTCGGCACTCCGATAAAAGGCATGGGATTTAGAATAAGCACCGAAATGGCCAGGATGAATGTCGATACCGTGTGGGCGACCATCGCCGTCGCCGCCGTCGCCGGTTCTGTTTTCTACGGGATGCTGGCCTTGCTGGAACGCAGGCTGACTTTCTGGCATCCTTCTTACCGCTGATAATCAATAATGTTCACATAACAGGGAGAAAATAAATGCAGAAAATCGTGAAATTGACCAGCGTCCTTACCGCCGCCATTCTGGCGCTGGGCATCGCCCGGGCGGAAGCCGCCGAAAAACTCACCTTGCAGCTTAAATGGGTGACCCAGGCCCAGTTCGCCGGTTACTACGTGGCCAAGGACAAGGGCTTCTACAAGGATGTCGGGCTGGACGTCACCATCAAGCCCGGCGGACCAGACATCAACCCGTCGCAGGTGATCGCCGGCGGCGGCGCCGATGTGATCGTCGACTGGATGCCCTCGGCATTGGCGAGCCGCGAAAAAGGCGTACCGCTGGTCAACATCGCCCAGACTTTCAAGAAATCCGGGATGATGCTGACCTGCCGCAAGGACAGCGGCATCAAGACCCCGGCCGACTTCAAGGGCAAGACCCTGGGGGTCTGGTTCTACGGCAATGAATATCCGTTCCTGTCGTGGATGGCCAAACTGGACCTTTCGACCGATGGCGGACCGAACGGCGTGACCGTCCTCAAGCAGGGCTTCAACGTCGATCCGATCCTGCAAAAGCAGGCCCATTGCGTATCGACCATGACCTATAACGAATACTGGCAAATTATCGACGCCGGTATTCCGGCCAGCGAACTGGTAGTCTTCAAGTACGAAGATCAGGGCGTCGCCACCCTGGAAGATGGCCTGTATACGCTGGAGAAAAATCTGAAAGATCCCAAGATGGCCGACAAACTGGCCCGTTTCGTCAAGGCTTCCATGAAGGGTTGGAAATACGCCATGGATAACGTTAACGAAGCGGCCGATATCGTGCTTGAAAATGATTCTTCCGGGGCCCAGACCGAAAAGCACCAGCGCCGCATGATGGGTGAAATTGCCAAGCTGATTGCGGGTTCTTCCAAGGGCCTGGGTTATTTGGAACCGGCCGACTACGAACGCACCGTCGATGTCCTGCTGTCCAGCAAATCCGACCCGGTTATCACCAAAAAACCCTCCGGCGCCTGGACCCACGACATCTGGAACAAGGCCATGAGCATGTAATACCAAGTTGCAGGCTTGCTAACGGATTGAATTACGGGGAGGCTTCGGCCTCCCCTTTTTTTGTTAAAAATAGGTGGCCAGATTACCCCTGATCCGCTCCAGCACCGGAACATCGCCGCCGCCGGTAAATTCCTGGCCGGTGAGCATTTCAAACAGGCGGATATAGCGACCGGCAAATTCTATAAGGGTGTCTTCGGGAATTTCCGGGATGTCATCGGCATAGGGGTCGCACCGCTCGCTCACCCACAGGCGCAGGAATTCCTTGTCCAGTCCGTCCGGGTTCTCGCCGGCGGCCATTTTGTCCGGGTAGCTGTCGGCCAGCCAATAACGGCTGCTGTCCGGAGTCAGAATTTCGTCGGCCAGGCAGACCCGGCCATTTTCATCGAGGCCGAATTCGAACTTGGTATCGACCAGAATTAACCCCTGTTTTGCGGCCAGTTCCCGGCCGCGGGCGAAAACGGCGAGCGACAGTACCGCCAGTTCATCCCACCGGGCCTGACCTAACAACCCTTGCTCGACAATTTCCGCCGGCGTCACCGGGGCGTCGTGTTCGCCCTGTTCGGCCTTCGTCGTCGGAGTAAGAATGGTTTCCGGAAGTTTCTGGTTCCTGACCAGGCCGTCCGGAAATCTGACCCCGTACATATCCCGTGCACCGCGCTCGTACATCGGCCAGATCGAGGTATTGGTCGATCCGGTCAGGTAATCCCGCACCACCATTTCCACCGGCAACATGGTTAGGTTCTTGCAGACAAGCACATTGGGATCGGGGTATTCGATAACGTGATTGGCGCAAATATCGGCGGTCGCATCGAACCAGAACCGCGCCGTTTGCGTCAGCACTTCGCCCTTGCAGGGCACGGCGGCCAAATTCCTGTCGAACGCGCTCTGGCGGTCGGTGGCGATGATAATCATCCGGCCATCCGGCAAGCGGTAAGTATCGCGAACCTTGCCCCGATAATGGTTGGGCAGTTCGGCGATGGTCGCGTCGGTCAGGACATTACGCAGCCGTGCGCGGAGTGTTTCGCTGTCGATCATTGTCGGCGCCGGCCCTTTTCAAGTACGTTTAACCGAAGTCGGGGCAAACAGTTTGCCACGCTTGTCCATGGCCGCATAGTACGGTGCGTACGTCGGGCGGTCGACATAGCGACCGGCCCCCCGTTCGGTCTTCAACTGGCCATCTTCCCAGACTACCTTGCCCTGGGAAATGGTTTTTTCGGCGACCCCGGAGACCTTCATACCTTCGAATATATTAAAATCGATATTCTGATGATGGGTCTTGGCGGAAATCGTGCGGCTGCCGTTCGGGTCCCACAGCACGATGTCGGCGTCGGCGCCGACGCTGATTGATCCCTTGCGGGGAAAGATGTTGAAAATCTTGGCGGTATTGGTGGAAGTAACGGCGACGAATTCACTGGCCGTCAGGCGGCCCGTCGCCACCCCTTGATCCCATAGCACCGACATCCGGTCTTCGACGCCGCCGGTGCCGTTGGGGATTTTGCTGAAATCGTCCTTGCCGGCGGCTTTTTGCGGTGCACAGAAACAGCAATGGTCGGTCGCCGTGGTTTGCAGATTACCCGATTGCAGCCCCCGCCACAGCGCCTCCTGGTGACCCTTGGGGCGGAACGGCGGGCTCATGACGTGGGCGGCGGCGAACTCGAAATCCTGGTCCCAGTAGACACTGTCATCGACCACCAGATGACCGGCCAGGACCTCGCCGAACACCCGTTGCCCCTCGAGCCTGGCCCGGGTAATCGCTTCCAGGGATTCCCGGCAACTGTTGTGGACGATATAAACCGGAACATTAAGCACCTGGGCGATGCGGATCGCCCGGTTGGCGGCCTCGCCCTCGACTTCGGGCGGTCGCGATTGCGGGTGGCCTTCCGGGCCGTTCACGCCCTGGGCCAGAAGCTTCTGTTGCAGATGGAAAACCAGTTCGCCGTTTTCCGCATGGACCGTACAGATAGCGCCTAGTTCCCTGGCCCGGGTGAAGCTGTTCACCAGGATTTCGTCATCGGCCATGATGGCCCCCTTGTAGGCCATGAAATGCTTGAACGAATTGACGCCGTGATCGCGGGTCAGGGTTTCCATGTCACGATGCACCGTATCATCCCACCAGGTAATGGCGACGTGGAAGGAATAATCGGTCGCCGCCTTTTCCGACCACTCGCGCCACTGCTTCCAGGCTTCCATGATCGGTTGCTGCGGTCCGGGAATGACGAAATCGATAATCATCGTGGTGCCGCCGGCGGCGGCGGCCGAGGTGCCGGTGAAAAAGTTCTCGCTGGCCACCGTGCCCATGAATGGCAATTCCATATGAGTGTGCGGATCAATGCCGCCGGGCATGACCAGCAAGCCGCCGGCGTCGATTTCCCGGGCGCCGGTCGGCGCTTCCAGATTTTCCGCCACGGCGACGATCTTGCCGCCTTCGCAATAAACGTCGGCGCTCGTCTCGCCTTCGGCATTAACGACCGTACCGCCACGGATTAAAATGGACATGGCCACCCCTTTTATATTGGTAATTGCGTAATCGCTGCATGTTGCCGAATTCAGGCAAGTTTGTCCATATGGTCAGGTTGTGTTAATGCATTAGCAAGATGGAAATAGATTTCATATTCGATGCCGCCTGTCCATGGAGTTACATCGGCAAACGGCGGCTGGATCAGGCGATTGCGGCCAGGCCCGGGGTAACGGCGAGAGTAAACTGGGTGCCGTTTTTACTTAATCCTGAATTGCCTAACGGCGGCGTGGCGCGCCGTTCGTTTCTGGTAGACAAATTTGTCAACGAGACCAGCATAAAACGTATGCACGAAACCCTGACGGCGACCGGTAAATCGGCGGGGATTATTTTTAATTTCGATATCATCAAAATAACCCCCCGCACGATGAACGCCCACCGGCTTATTCAAATGGCCGATCTGGCCGGCAAGGGAAATGCCGCCGTCGAACGGATTTTCAAAAGCTATTTTACCCTTGGATCGGACATTTCCAGCCTTGAGGTGCTGATGGATATTGCGGAAAAAATAGGTCTCGACGTGGTTGATATCGGCAGGCGTCTGCAATCTGATGAGTTAGTGGATCTGGTTTATGGCGAAAACGCCAGGGCGCACCGCCTGGGCATTAGCGGTGCGCCTTCGTTCGCCTGCAATGGCTCGATGATTGTTTCCGGGGCGCAAGAACCTAAAATCCTGGCCCGGGTGATCGACGCCGCGACCGCCGAGTTGAAAGTCAGCGGGAATCTGACCTCGTTCGGTTAGCAGGCCGCCACTTCGGCCAATTCTTTCAGCAGGTGGCGGACACCGGCAAGCCTGGCCGCCGGATCATCCCAGCCCCGCATGAAAACCAGCTTGTGATCGGGCCGCAGTTTGGCGGTTCCGGTCTGCGCGGTGATGAACCGGACCAGCCCGGCCGGGTTGGCGAAATCATCGTTATGGAAGGAAATTACCGCCCCTTTCGGCCCGGCATCGACCTTGCCGACGCCGGCCTTGCGGCTAAGCTGTTTGAGGGCGACAATTTCCAGCAGGTTTTCCACTTCCACCGGCAGACTGCCGAAACGGTCGATCAATTCGGCGGCGAAAGCCTCTATCTCCTTGCTATTTTGCAGGCTTGGCAGGCGGCGGTAGAGTTCCATCCTGACATTCAGGTCGGCGATATAATGCTCCGGAATAAGCACCGCCATGCCGATGCCGATTTGCGGGCTCCATTCCTCGTCAACGCCGGTCCCGCCATCCAGGCCACGGGCCTCGGCGACCGCCTCTTCCAGCATTTGCTGATACAGTTCGATGCCGACTTCGCGGATATGACCCGATTGCTCATCGCCCAGCAGGTTGCCGGCGCCGCGAATGTCCAGATCGTGGCTGGCCAGGGAAAAACCGGCGCCCAGATTATCCAGGGTCTGCATGACTTCCAGGCGTTTTTCCGCGCTCGGCGTCAGCTTTTGGCGTTCCGGCAGCGTCAGGTAGGCATAGGCCCGGATTTTCGAACGCCCTACCCGCCCGCGCAACTGATACAACTGGGCCAGGCCGAACATATCGGCGCGATGGATAATCATGGTATTGACATCGGGCATGTCGATCCCCGATTCGATTATGTTGGTCGACAGCAGAACATCAATCGAGCCTTCGTAGAAAGCGCCGATGGCGTCTTCCAGGTCGTTCGGCGGCATCCGGCCATGGGCGATAATAAACGAAGCTTCCGGCACCAGTTCCTTGAGCCGGTCGGCGATGCCGTCGATGTCCTTGATGCGCGGGCAAACGTAAAAGGTCTGGCCGCCGCGAAAGCGTTCCCGCATGATGGCCTCGCGTATGACCACCGGATCAAACGGTAAAATGAAGGTCCGCACGGCCAGTCGGTCAACCGGCGGAGTGGCGATGATGCTCATATCGCGGACCCCGGTCAGCGCCAGTTGCAGGGTACGGGGGATCGGCGTTGCGGTCAGCGTCACCACATGAACATCGGATTTGATTTTTTTCAGTTTCTCCTTATGGGCGACGCCAAAATGCTGCTCTTCGTCAACGATCAGCAGGCCCAAATCGCGAAAGCCGACATCCTTGGCCAGCAGGGCGTGGGTGCCGATGACAATATCGACGGCGCCGGATTTCATGGCCTCCTTTACCGCCTTGACCCGTTTCGTGCCGACCAGCCGGGAAATCTGTTCGACCCTGACGGGCAGGTCGGCGAAACGTTGCCGGAAGTTCTGGTAATGCTGCCTGGCAAGCAGCGTTGTCGGCACCACAATGGCTACCTGCTTGCCCGACATCACCGAAACGAAAGCGGCCCTGAGCGCCACTTCCGTCTTGCCGAAGCCGACATCGCCGCAGATCAGCCGGTCGGCGGACTGGCCGCTGGCCAAATCGTTCAGTACATCTTCGATGGCCCGGCGCTGATCGTCGGTTTCCTCGAACGGAAAGCGGGCGCAGAACTCGTCGTATAAACCATCGGTTGAGACAATTTTCGCCGCCTTGCGTAATTTTCGCGCCGCCGCCACTTTAATCAATTCATCGGCCATGCCGCGAATCCGGTCCTTCATGCGCGCCTTGCGGGCCTGCCAGGCGGCACCGCCCAGGCGGTCCAGCTGAACCCCCGCCATTTCCGAGCCATAGCGGGAAATCAGTTCAATATTTTCGACCGGCAGGAATAGTTTGTCGCCACCGTCATAAATCAGCCGCAGGCAGTCATGCGGCGCCCCGCCGACCTGAATGGCCTCCAGCCCATCATAACGGGCGATGCCGTGGTCGACATGCACGACCAGGTCGTCCTGGCGCAGGGACGAGGCCTCGGCAATAAAGTTTTCCGGCCTGATTTTCCGCTTGGCGGCGTGGCTCAGGCGTTGCCCCAGGATATCCTGCTCGCTGATGACGGCCAGTTTGTCGGAATCGAATCCGTGCTCGATATCGAGCACGCCCAAGGCCGTGATTCCACCATCCAGCGTATCCAGGGCCGACTGGTTTGCAACGGCGGCAAGGCCGCTCAGGCCATGCTCGCGCATGACGTGTTCCAGCCGTTCCATGGAGCCCCTGGACATCGCCGCGATCAATACTTTTTTGCCTGCCGATTGCTGCTCGCTTATGTGCTCGCCGACGTTATCGAATACATTGCCGCCGGGGTCCTTCCGGGCCGCGGTGAATTCCCGGCCCGGCCTGCCACCCAGATCGATCCCGGCGCCATCGGGCAGGGCGAAGGGAGACAGCCTGGCGACGGCGCGGGTCGCCAGCAGTTTTTCCAACTGATTACGGTCCAGAAACATCCGGTCGGGCTTCACCGGCAGATAGGGAACGCTTCCACCGGCCCGGCCTGAAGATACGCTCAGTCGCGCCGCATAATATTCGGCGATCAGGTCGAGCCGCCCGTCTATCGCCTGCGCCCATTGGTAATCAAGGATCACCGGGGTTTCCGGCAGGTAGTCGAAAAGCGTTTCCAGCTTTTCGTGAAACAATGGCAGCCAGTGTTCCATGCCGATATATCGCTGCCCCGATGTCACCGCCTGATAGAGCGCATCTTCACCGTCGACGGCGCCGAATGTGGCGCGGTAGCCGGTCCGGAAGCGTTCCCGGGACTTTTCATCCAATGTGATTTCGCTGACCGGCTTCAGGGACAGGCTATCGGTTTTTCCGGTGCTCCGCTGATCCATGCAATCAAAGGTGCGAATGGCATCCAGTTCGTCGCCGAAAAAATCCAGGCGAACGGCCTGGCCGGCGCCCGATGGGAAGATATCGACGATACCGCCCCGGATGGCGAATTCGCCGGCTTCCATCACGGTTTCCGCCCGACCGTAGCCATTGGCGGCAAGAAAATCGACAAGCTTATCTTGCGGCAGGGCATCACCGACGGTGACAGTCAGGGTGGAATCCCGAAAAGCAGCGCGCGGCGGCAGCCGTTGCAACAGCGCCGAAACGGTGCTCAGAGTCACCCTGGGCCCGGTCGGCGGTTGCAGCAGCCGGGTCAGGGTGTCGATGCGTCTGCCGAGAATTTCGTTATTGGGCGAGGCGCGGTCATAAGGCAGACAATCCCAGGCCGGAAATTCCAGGCGTTCCATATGCGGCGCGAAGAACGCCAGGGCCTGCGATATCCGGACCAGATGGACATCATCGCGGGCGATGAACAAGGCCTGCCCATGCCGCCGCACCAGCCGCGCCAGAACAATCGCATCGTAGCCGCTAGGCGCCCCGCCAATATCTGTTGCCTGGCCTACCGCAATTTTTATTTCTTTGTTATTCAATTATTTACTACAGATTATTAATGTTTTTTATCATTGTGATAAGATCGGTATCCAGGTCTTCCGGCGGCCTCTCCTTGCCGGTGATCCAATTGAGAATATTGATATCACTTTGTTCCATAAGGCGTTCGAATCCGGCCAGTTGGGCGCCATCAAGACGTTCGATATAATGGTCGGCGAAACGCCCCAGAAGAAGGTCATTTTCCTTCATACCGCAATGATGGCTTCGAAACAGCAGACGTTTACGCTCTGGGTCCAAAATTTGGCTCCACTAGATTCTATCCACTAGGATATAGTCCAAGTCAGCAGCATAGAACAGGACGGATATGCGCCCAGAATCCCTGTATTCTTCGTTTCATCCGGTAACCGGCCTGAAAGGCGTCGGGCCGAGAATCGCCAAGGGCATCGAAACCCTTGCCGGGGCAAGAATAGTCGATCTTTTCTGGCATCTTCCGGCCGGCATTATCGACCGCCGATACGCACCCAAAATTGCCCATGCCGACACCCATCGCATCGCCACCGTCACGGTGACCGTCGATCGTCATGTCAAACCCGCCAACAAACGCCTGCCTTATAAGGTTTTTTGCAGCGATGACACCGGTGTGCTGGCGTTGGTGTTTTTTCACGCCCGCCAGGATTACCTGCGAAAACTGCTGCCCGAGGGCGAGGTTCGGATAGTCAGCGGCATGGTTGAAAGGTTCGGCGGGGAAATCCAGATCACCCATCCCGATCATATTGGCACGCTGGCTGAACTGGACCGCTTGATGTCGGTCGAACCGGTTTATCCACTGACCGCCGGGATATCGCAAAAAGTCATGAATAAGGCTATTCTCGGGGCTTTGGCTCAGGCCCCTGATCTGCCGGAATGGCTGGATCCGGCCTATGTCAGGAACCAGGGCTGGACCGATTGGCGCAGTTCGCTGATCCGCGCCCACGCGCCACAGGAACAGGAAGACCTGGAACCGTCCACCCCGGCGCGGCGGCGGCTGGCCTATGACGAGTTGCTGGCCAATCAACTGGCCCTGTCGCTGATGCGTATGCACATGCACGTGGCGACCGGTCGCGGCATTCGCGGCGACGGCTCCCTTTGCAGCATTGTCCGGGACGCCCTGCCCTTCGCTTTGACGGCCTCGCAAGAAGCATCCATCCAGGATCTGGCCGACGATATGGGCTCCGATAATCGCATGTTGCGGCTGCTGCAGGGTGATGTCGGCAGCGGCAAAACCGTAGTCGCCGTGCTCGCCATGCTAAGCGCGGTCGAGGCCGGGACGCAGGCGGTAATGATGGCCCCAACCGATATCCTGGCCCGGCAACACTTGCGGACCATCGAGCCCCTGGCCCGGGCGACCGGTGTAAAAGTGGCGTTGCTGACCGGGCGCCATAAGGGAAAATCCCGGCAAAAAATACTCGACGGTCTTGCCGGCGGCGATATCAAACTGGCGGTCGGCACCCACGCGCTGTTTCAGGATGATGTGGTTTTTCATGACCTGGGACTGGCGGTGATCGACGAACAACACCGCTTCGGCGTTCATCAACGGCTGACCCTGGCCGCCAAGGGCAAGTCGGTCAATGTGCTGGTGATGACCGCGACGCCGATCCCCCGGACCCTGATGCTGACCGCGTACGGCGATATGGATGTCTCGCGGTTGACCGAAAAACCGGCCGGGCGCAAACCCGTGGATACCCGCATCATACCGCTGCAAAGACTGGAAGAAGTTATCGACGCCGTCAGGCGTGGCATCGCCGAACAGGCCCGCGTCTACTGGGTTTGTCCGCTGATCGAGGAATCCGAAACCCTTGATGTCGCCGCCGCCGAAGTGCGCCATCGTGAACTGTCCATGGCGTTGGGTAAAACTCGAATAGGGCTGGTTCATGGCCGCATGAAGGGCACGGAGAAAGACCGGGCCATGGCCGCCTTCGCCGCCGGCGACCTGGATGTGCTGGTGGCGACCACGGTGATCGAAGTCGGGGTCGATGTGCCGGAGGCGACGATCATGATCGTCGAGCACGCCGAGCGGTTCGGACTGGCGCAACTGCACCAGTTGCGGGGGCGCATCGGTCGCGGCGAAAAACCATCGGTGTGTCTGCTGCTGTATCAGGCGCCGTTGAGCGAAACCGCCCATGCCCGGTTGGCCATAATGCGCCAGACCGAAGACGGTTTCGTGATCGCCGAGGAAGACCTGCGGCTGCGCGGGGCCGGTGAATTGCTTGGCGTCCGGCAAAGCGGTCTGCCCGTTTTCCGTCTCGCCGACCTGACCGCTCACGCCGAATTGCTGGCCGTCGCCAAGGATGACGCCGACCTGATCCTGAACAGGGACCCGGATTTGCAATCGGAACGCGGCCAGGCGTTAAGAACACTGCTTTACCTGTTCGAACGTGACGCCGCCGTTAAATATTTGCGTTCGGGGTAATCAAGAAATCACCCGCCTTCGCCGCCAATCGGTCCGGCGGCAGCCTTTCACGACAAAGTGAAACCGCCGTTTACCCCGGAACGGATACTATCCTGCCCTGCAATGATAAGTGGTGAATGGGAATAGTGCCGATGGTTGATCCGGACGCGAGACGGCATTCCGCGCAATGGAAAATCCTGGCGGCAGGCGGCGGTCTTGCCATCGGGCTACTGGCGATTATCCTTTCCGACAGCGTCACCCGCGCGATGCTGTTCGCAATCGGCCTGGCCATGGGGATCGCCCTTTACCATGCCTCGTTCGGATTTTCGGGCGCTTACCGGAAACGGCTGGTCGAACGCGAGATGACCGGTGTCGCCGCCCAGATAGTCATGCTGGCGGCGGCTATTCTGCTGTTCACACCGATTCTGAACGAGGGTCGCGCGTTCGGCCAGGCTGTTACCGGTTCCGTGGCCCCGGTCAGTTTGGCGCTGGCGTTTGGCGCATTTATTTTCGGCATCGGCATGCAACTGGGCAGCGGTTGCGCATCGGGTGTTCTTTACACCGCCGGCGGCGGCAATGGCCGGACGTTACTGGTGCTGGTGTTTTTCTGCGCCGGTTCCTTCTGGGCCAGCCTGGATATGGGATGGTGGCGGGCATTGCCCGGAATTGGCGCCGTTTCGTTGATCCGGACACTGGGTTGGGAGGCGGCCGTGCCCCTGCAAATCGGGGCGCTGGCGCTGATCTTCCTGGGATTGCGCCGGGGCGGCTGGACGATGCGCCCGATATCCGCATGGCCGGGCGGACTGACGGCAACCGCCGTCCTAAGGGGATCGTGGCCGCTGCTTGTCAGCGCCCTTTTGCTGGCCCTGCTTAACTGGGCGACGTTGCTGGTCGCCGGTCACGCCTGGTCGATCACCTGGGGTTTTACCTTATGGGGCGGCAAAATCGCCGCCCTGCTCGGCTGGAATCCGGCCGGCAGCGATTTCTGGGCCGGTAATTTCCAACAGGCCGCCATGGCCGGTTCGGTACTTACCGACACCACATCGCTGATGAACATAGCCATATTGCTGGGCGCCCTGCTGGCGGCCGGCCTTGGCGGGACCTTCTATAAACGACAACCATTCGCCGCCGGCCCTTTGTTGGCCGCCGTCGTCGCCGGTTTGCTGATGGGGTACGGCGCCCGTTTATCTTATGGCTGCAATATCGGCGCATTTTTCAGCGGCGTCGCTTCGTCCAGTCTGCACGGCTGGGTATGGATACTGTTTGCGCTGCCCGGCAATGCCCTGGGTATAGTCATGCGCCGCCCGTTCCGCCTGGACGCCCAAGCCGCACCGCTGTCAACCTGAACCAGAGGAGATACCGATGATCCGTCTATTGTTCCCCCTGCTCGCCATCGCCATTTTCAACATGGGTGCCGGTCCGGCGGTTGCCGCCCAGGTCATCGATCTTGTCCAGGTCCCGTGTCAGTTTCTCGACATCGAGACAGACCTGGGATTCAGGTCCAGCCGCAAGGCCGATTGTGATGCGATAAACGCCAAAACGGCGGAACGGCGCCTGAAAAAAGCCAAGGTTCTGAGATTAAAAGCCGGCGACTATATCTTTCGGGTAAGCAATAAAAATGTCCCGTATGAGCTGGGTTTTTGGCTCAGGGAGAAAGATTACGACTGGCGCAACCCGCTGCACAAACTGACCAAAACCAGCATTTCCGGAGGCGGCCTGACCATTGGCAAGAGCCAGGATTACGAGGTCAGCCTGAAGCCCGGTGAGTACCTGTATTCCTGCCCGCTAAATACAACCCCGGATTATCGACTGGTGGTGACCGAGTAATTTATTATTGTCCCTCCCGGACCAGTCTGAAACCAATCAAAATGTGCTTCAGGGCGGCCGGACGGGAATGCCGCGCCGCCGGGCGGCAAATACCGCAGCCCTTATCGTCCCACGAGCCGCCCTTGACGATGAAACGGCCCTTTCCGGCCCGGTCGGCGGTCCATTCATAAACCTGACCGCCGCCATCAAGCAGCCCATAGGGGCTGGCGCCGCTTGGGAAACTGCCCACGGGCATGGTGTCAAACGGTCCCCGATCGTGGGAATTTAGGCGTCGGGGATCGAACTTATCGCCCCAGGGGAAGCGGCGGCCGTGGTTTCCGCGCGCCGCTTTTTCCCACTCGGATTCCTTCGGCAGCCGCCATAGCCGCCCCGTCTTATCGCTGAGCCATTGGGTGTAGGCCTGCGCGTCGGCGTGGCTGACCAGCACCACCGGATGGGATTCGCGTCCGGGCGGTGGCGCCGCCCCTTTCCAGGAAAATTTCCGGGTTCGTTGAAAAGGATGGCTCAGGCCATAGCCGGCCCAGGTGGCGGCATCGACGGACGGTGGCCGGTGGCCGCTTTCCCTGACAAAGATGGCGTAGTCCGCATTGGTGATGAGATTTCGGGTAATCGCGAAGGCGGCGGTCGTCGCCTTCCGGCGGGTCGGTTCGTTCTCGTACCAGCCGCCCTTGCGGGTCGCGTCATGGCCGTAGGCCAGCTCATCCATCTGGTAGGCGGCTTCCCGTTCGCCCCGGTCCGAACCGATGATGAAGTCGCCTGCGGCTATGGGAATCGTTTCGGGCGGCGCAAAAGTATCGACCGCCGCCGCAATGGCGGGCCGGAACACGGCGATCGCCAGCAGCAAGAATGAGGCAGAATTTATCCGCAATCGAATCATTTCACAAACATGTGACCAGCTGTGATTGGATAATCCGGGGTAACTTCGTCATTTTTCTAACATCGTTATTGCATTTTATAATTAGAACACATGGCAGGAGATTTTACCGTGAAGTACTTCGAAAAGAAGCCGTTATCTTCCACTATTTTGCCTGCCATTGTTGGCGGCGGCGCCATGTTGAGTGGAGCCTTGATCGCCGGCCAACCGGTTCAGGCCGGCGCTCCCGGCGTCGGCAGGCTTAACCCGCCGGCAATCAGCCGCGCCCAGGCCCTGCTGTTGCGGGTGGCCGCCACGAAAAATCCCTGCAACCCGTGCAACCCGTGTGCGGCCAAGACGAAAATGATGAACCCGTGCGCGGCCAAGAACAAGAAAAAGATGATGAACCCGTGCAATCCCTGCGCGGCCAAGGTAAATCCTTGTAATCCCTGTG
>CAZZKE010000006.1:32764-80035 GCA_964655005.1 uncultured Thalassospiraceae bacterium
GCGGCCAAGAATCCGTGCAACCCCTGCGCCGCCAAGAATCCGTGTGCGGCCAACTAACCAGAAACAATACCGGAACAAATAGCTTTTCGGTCCGTCAATAACCTGAATTAGGAACGATTATGTTGAAAATGAAAATTACCGCCACCACCACCGCACTAAGCCTGGCCCTGTTGACCGGAGTCGGCGCGACCCTCACCATGGCGCCGGCCCAGGCCGCATCGGGCGTTCAAATGGCCGCCGGCAGCAACCCCTGCAACCCGTGTGCGGCCAAGACAAAAATTATGAACCCCTGCAACCCGTGCGCGGCCAAGACAAAAATGATGAACCCCTGCAACCCGTGCGCGGCCAAGACAAAAATGATGAACCCTTGCAACCCGTGTGCGGCCAAGACAAAGATGATGAATCCCTGCAACCCGTGCGCAGCCAAGGGAAATTCATCCAACTAGATTTCCGGTCTGCCTTTTGTTATGCGGTTTTGGCTTTGTCGCGTTTATCTGTTAGGTTCCGCCGATGGCAAAAGAACTATCATCACATCTTGAAGCCCTGTCTCCGGACGATCTGCAAGTCATGCGCGAGGCCGGGTTGCAAATCCTGGAATGTTATCGGGTACTGCAAAGATCCGCCGACAACGTTGTCGGCGAGGTGCTGCGTGGCAATGAACCGTTCATCGAACTGGAACATTATCCGCCGGGCGATATCTACGACCCGGGAAGCCACAGCCAATACTACTATCATGCCCACCGTCCGGGGGGCGAACACGGCCACTTCCACACCTTCCTGCGCGAGCAGGGCATGGCGGCGTCGATGCAGCCCATCGAGCAGTCCCACATGGATTATATGGACGAACGCGACGACACCATTTGCCATCTGATCGCCATTTCCATGGACAGCGCCGGTTATCCCGTTTCGTTGTTTACCGCCAATCGCTGGGTGACCGCCGAAAACTGGTTCGAAGCCGATGATGTTATCGCCATGCTGGAACGCTTCGAGATCGATCTGGTGCCGCCCTCATGGCCGGTCAACATATGGCTGAGCGCGATGCTGCGCCTGTTCCGGCCGCAGATCATCGATCTGATTCGCGAACGTGATCAAACAATCAAAAACTGGCGCGACGACCATCGGGACGAAGATGTTTTCGAAGACCGCGGCCTGGATATAACGTCGGAAGTGGCTATTTCCGTCGAAGACCAGATCAATGCCGTCAACCGGGCCTTGAAACTAAACTAGGCTTCCGGATCGGAATCAGGCTGCTGATCCTTCGGGATCAATATCGGGGTGCGTCGGGATTCACGCAGTATTTCCAGGGTTTCATAAGTCGCTGCGGAAACCACCGGTTTCGCTTTTTCACGGTCCGGTCGGCGGTCGACCGGGGTAACAATACCGCCGGAAATAACCATCTTCATCGCTTCCTCGACTGTCATGGATAGCGGAATCAGATCTTTTTTCGGTACGAACAGCAGGAATCCAGAGGTCGGATTAGGCGTTGTTGGCAGGAAAATATTTATACACTCTTCTTCCGTAATATTTTGAACCTCACCCCTGGTGGTGCCGGTGATAAAGGCGATGGCCCAGATCCCGCGACGCGGATATTCCACCAGCACGGCATCGCGAAAAGCGTTCGATTGCTGGGCCAGAACGGTTTCCAGGATTTGTTTGATGGCGCCGTAAACCCCCCTGATAACCGGCATTCGATTGAGCAACCGTTCGGTCATGCGCACATAAAGGCGACCGACGAATCCGGCGGTCAGGGCGCCGATCAAGGTCATCGCGATGACCAGCACGATCAGGCCAAGTCCCGGCATACCGAACGGCAGATAGGTTTCCGGATTGTATTTTAGAGGAATAAGGGGAGTTACCTTGCTGTCCACAAAATGGATAAAAAGCCAGGCCAGATAAAAAGTTATGAATATTGGCGCCGTGATCAGGATACCGGCGAGAAAATATGCTCGCAGCCGACCAAGAAATCCTATTTTAACGGTGGCGACAGCATCTTCATCCGGCCCCGGGCCGCCGGCAGTCTGTTCTTTATCTTTGTTTTTGGCGTCTGTCATGGGGCGAACATCTATCACGGCGACGGATAAAGCAACACATCACTTCCTGTAAATTCTGCGCCCGGCTGCCGGCGGCGCCATTTCTTGTAAAAAAATTGTCTGATTGCGGTCAGGGACCAACGTCAATATTCCAGGAATCCAGTATTGATCGCGCGATTTCGCCGTATTTCCGGAACTGCCCGGCGGGTGTGGTGTACGACCAGATGTGGATCACCTTTTCATCTTTCCTGGGCAGGACAATCGTCCACTGTTTGTAGAGTGTCTTGTCCCGCTCGTAGCTTACCTTGAACTGGCCGCCATTAAGCCTTGTCCCGGGCCTGGTGTAAATATACGGCCCCTCATCCGAGAACCGGGCCTGGCGGTCGGTTGCAACGATCTGGCGCTTTAACCCCCGCAGGGTGGCGGTAATAGCCGCGCCCGGCGATGCCTGGGCATCCTGCGCTTTGACATTTTGCAGACTGACTGCGGCGAAATAGTCAGCCGTTCCGGGTTTTCCACTGATTACAACCAGATATTTACCCTGCCGCTCGGCGACCCATTCAAATGGATAGCCGATCGTGAACCCGAGATCGGGTGCGGCCAAGGTTTGTAATAAAGGTTGTGCGCCTGCCGCCGGAGCCCGGGTCGCCACGCGGTCGCCGGGGGCCGGCCTGAAACTGGCCATCACCCAGTCGAATTCGGCGACCAGTCTTTGGAAGTTAGGGGGCGGGGCGAGGAAGATAAAAACATAATCGAGCCTTGCCCCGCGAACGATGACAACGCGAACCCAGGCGCCCGATCCTTCATACATGGCCTCGACGGCGTTCAATCCGGCAATTCGTGTCTTGCCTTGTTCAAATTTGCGCGACCATGGTTTGCCGTTGCCCAGGTATTTTGATTCCAGGCGGAACAACATGCCTTGCAGATCAATTTCCGGATTGGTCACGTTGGTTTGAACCGTTATCTGGTAGCCTTTCCTGGATTTAAGCGCGATCCCGCGTTTATCGCCCCGGTCCTGTAAAATCACGTTAACCGGTATGCCGATAAAATATCCTAGCCGCGGGTGCTCGTACAAATAGGCCCGCTCGGTTCCGGCTGTTTTTTCCGCACCGTTGGATGGCGGCGACAGTGCCAGCGTGAAAAACAAACCGGCAAGAAAGACCGTGCGTATCAGGGGAGCCATGGGGGGCATATGTTTGTTCTCAACCGATCCTTATGTTAGGCTTCGCCGCGTGGCCTTGCAGGATAGAACAAAATCATGGCGTTATCAGTACTTGTCTCCATTATCTGTCCGGACCGGATCGGCCTGATATCGGCCGTTACCGGAGAGCTGTTCGATCTGGGGGTTAATCTGGGCGATACCACTTTCGCCGTTCTTGGCGGTGGCGCCGAATTCACCGCCGTTTGTTCGTTGCCGCATGACCTGAGCGGCGATGCCCTGAATACCGAACTTGCCGCCCTGGATGAACTCAGGGATGCGGAAATTACCATCACCAATTTTGAACTTTCCCCCACGCACGCGGAAACCGCCCACATTACCCATAGAATCAGCCTGAAAGGCGGCGACAGGCCGGGCCTGATCGCCCGCTTAAGCGAGGTCTTTATCCAGTTTAACGCCAACATCGTGCGGCTCAATTCGGAAGGCATACCGGGTGGTAAAAACGACCAGTATGAAGTCAGGATCGCCGCCTGGATCCCGCCGAAAAGTGCTAAAACATGCCTCGCCACGATCGCCAACACGGCCGGCGAGCTGCGCCTGAGCTGTACCTGGAACGAAGCCTGACACATACCCGCCAACAGCGATATTTTAAAAGAAAGTATCCCGGCTAGGTTCTAGCAATTGAAATCCTTGTTCTTAAAAAAATCGGTCAATTGATCCGCAGGCATTGGCTTGCTGAAAAAATATCCCTGAATTTCATCACAGCGGTGACTCTTGAGAATGGATAATTGTTCCTTGTTCTCAACCCCTTCGGCGACGACTTTGCGGTTGGTATTATGGCTGTATTGAATAATCGTCTGAACCAGGGCCGTGTCATCTTCGCTGGTAACAATATCGGATACGAACGACCGGTCAATCTTGATGGTATGGATGGGAAAGTTTTTAAGGTAGCTCAAAGACGAATAGCCGGTTCCAAAATCGTCCATGGCGATATGCAGGCCCAGGTCATTCAGTTCCATCAGCGCGGCGACGGCATTGGAGGCGTCCGACATCACCATGCTTTCGGTTATTTCGACTTCAAGGCTTTCCGGGGTGGCGTCGGTTTCGGCCATGATTTTTATCACGTTGGAGACGAAAGATTCCTCACGCAATTGCCGGGCCGACAGATTTACGGCTACCCTGATCGGCGGCAACCCTTCCCTGATCCACATCTGGTGTTGCCGGCATGCGGTTCGCAGCGCCCATTCACCGACCTCAACGATTAATCCGGTTTCTTCCAGGACAGGAATAAATTTTACCGGCGAAACGCTGCCAATGGTCTCGCTGTTCCAGCGCATCAAGGCCTCGACACCGGTAATCCGACCCGTTTCAATGTTCATTTTCGGCTGATAGTGGAGAACGAATTCATTGTTTTCCAGCGCCTTGACCAGCCCGTTTTTAAGTATCAGGCGCTCCTGAATTTCCTCGTTCAGATCGGCCGTAAAGAACTGGTAATTGGCCTTGCCGTTCTCTTTCGCCCGATACATGGCGACATCGGCGTTCTTGACCAGATCGCCGGCATCGGAGGCGTCATCGGGATAAATCGTCACGCCAATACTGGCGGATACGGTGGATTCATGGCCTTTGAGATGGAACGGTGTCGATATGGCGTCAAGTATTCGGTGCGCCAACAGGCGGGCATCGGCGGGATCCGTAAGATTCGGCATGATAATGGTGAATTCGTCGCCGCCCAGACGGGCGACGGTATCACCCTCGCGGATACAATCCCGAAGCCTCTGCGCCGTTTCCTTAAGCAATAAATCGCCGGCGTCGTGTCCATAGTTGTCATTGATCTCTTTGAACCCGTCGAGGTCCAAAAACATCAGGCCCAGCTTGCGGTCGGAGCGCGCCATGGTGAACAGGCCCTGATGCAAACGGTCCTGAAACAGGGTCCGGTTAGGCAGTTCTGTTAATGGGTCGTAATTGGCCTGGAAATAGATCCGCTCCTCATCCTGCTTGCGCTTGGTGATGTCGTTGAATACGACCGCGTACTGAAGGTCTTTACCGCCATCAGCAACGATCGCCGATATGGATAGCCGAACGGCATATTTCTGGCCGTTTTGCTTGGCCGTCCAAAGTTCTCCTTCCCAATACCCCTTGCCTTCCAATTCCTTGTTCATGCGTTCGAACAGGTCACGGTCTTTTTTTAATGCCTTGTAAAATGGCGGGCGCTTGCCGATGACATCGTCGGTACCGAAACCGGATATTTCGGAGAATGCCGGATTTACACTCAGAACCTTGAACTTTCTATCAATAATGACCACGGCTTCCGTCAGGTTGGCGATAACTTCGGCTGCCAGCCGCAAGTTTTTCTCGGCAATTTTTCGTTCCGTAATTTCCTGGGTAAGTTCGCTGGTCCTTTCCCTGACCCGTACTTCCAGTTCATCGTGAGCCTGGCGCAACGCGTCTTCCGCCCGTTTACGTTTTGTTATGTCGTGAATTATACCGGTGAAAAACAGACGCTTCCCCTGCCGCAATTCGGTAACGGAAAGTTCGATGGGAAAAATCGTTCCGTCCGCTTTTATGGCCTCCAGTTCACGCCCGGTCACACCGATAACATTTTTTTGCCCGGTATTCTGATAAGTCCGGATATACCCGTCATGCTGTTTTTTATGCTTTTTCGAAACAATAAGATCGATGTTCCTGCCGATTACATCGGCGCTTTTATGGCCAAATATTCGTTCCGCCGCCGGGTTGAAAGATTGAATAAGGCCGGCGTCATCAGTTGTAATTATGGCGTCGGCGACGGAATTCATGATTCCGTTTAAGCGCTGTTCGCGTTCGCGCAGGGCGCTGCTTGCCTGCAGACGGCTGGTAATATCATGGGCTTCCAGCATGAATACGTCCTCGCCGGGGGCGCCAAACGGCATCACCGCTACCTGTACGTCGATGACATCGGCATCGACACAGACAAATTTGAGCGGCAGGGAAGAATCGTAACTCGAATTTTGTTCCAACTCGGACACCAGCCCCTTAAATCCGTCGTCCAGGGCTTCCTGGTAATCAGGATGAAAAAGCGTATTAAGCCGGCGGCCAATCATTTTCGAAGGAGCCCGTTCGTGTAAAATCCTGGCTCCCGCAGGATTGATATAGGTTATAAAGCCGTTTTCAGTGACGCAAATCAGATTCAAGGCCTGTTCGACCAGATGTCGATAGCGGTTTTCGCTTCTCAGGATAGCTTCGGTTATCCGGACCTTATCCGTTATGTCCCGCGCCAATACCGCAACAAGACCACTTTCGGCACCGCCAATCGGAGATACGAAAATTTCGGCATCGATGCTGGCGTGTTTGCCGCGCTGGAATTTTATCGCAAACGGTTTGCGTTCGATAAATTTCCGGTCCAGCAGGTCATTTACCGTTTCCCGGTAGTCCGGATGCAGAAAATCGGCAAAAGGACGGCCTTGCAGCCGCTTGGCGGACTTGAGCCCAAGCATTTCCAGCACGGCGTTATTGACCCGCAACACCGCGCCGTTACGGCACAGGCACACCGGGTCAGGTAACTGCTCGACCATAGACATAGCCCATCCGGTATCTGTAAAATCAGCCGGGTCCGATTGGGCGTCATCGTTTATTGAACTGTCGATGTTATTGTCCATGCTATGTATTTAACTGACAGCCTAGGACTCTAACCCGCTTACGACAAATTAAAAATCCAGAATATCGCGAATGGAATCGATGCCGGCAATGGCGCATGCCTCATCAAGGTCCGGTCCGGGCGCCCCGGAGATTCCAATGGCGCCAACGACAAGCCCGCCGGCCTCGACCCTGACTCCGCCGCCGACAAAAATTGCGCCCGGCAGTTGCCGCAAACCGGAAGCCGGCTTGCCGCTCATGGTGGATTGCACAAGATTGCCGGTATTGGTCCGGAAATTAAGTGCCGTCCTGGCTTTGCGAACGGCCACTTCCGGAGTAAAAATTCCGGCCAACTGGTCACGAAGAATAACTTGTGTGGCGCCGCCCCGTTCGATCACCGCGACCGACACCTGATAGCCCTGATCGCGGCACGACCGCACGGCTGCCGTCGCCGCCTTCAGGGCCAGGTCGAGCGACATGGATTTCGACTCGACCAGGTTTTCTTCGCCCGAAACACCAGCTACCGACAGAAGCAGCAGACAACTTGCCGCCACTGTTCGATAGATTACGGACCGAAACATGAAAGCTACGACTCGTTCGCCAGCCTGGCTTCGACTTTCTTGACGAATTCCCCAAGCATCTGCCAGAAAAAATCCTCGCCGGGATAGCCGATAATCCGCCCGGTTTCCTTGCCGTCTTCAAGAATTATAAAAGTCGGGGTATAGATGATGCCGCCGATATCGGCCAGATCACTGGGTCGTTCTTCGTCGACATCGACCAGACGCAACGGCAGGACCTTCGCCTCGTCAGTCTTGTCGTAGATAATCCCGACTTCGGCGTGCCATGCTTCGCACCAGGTGCAAGAGGTGCTTTCAAACATCACCAATTCGGCGGCTACCGCCCGGGATGCGCCGCTCGCAATCATCACGAAAATTACCGCAATGACCGCGATCCGCGCCAGCCCGAAGCAACCCGCCGGCCCGCGACAAAGGCTCAACCAGATACCGATCCCTGAATTTTTATTTTTTTTATTCAAGCCGTTACGCCGACTTTTTAATAAGATAGGTGTAAACACCGGCGTCTTCGTTGCTTTCCACAAGCTCGTTTCCGGTTGACCGGCAAAAAGCCTCGAAATCCTTGACCGAGCCTGGGTCAGTCGACAGGACCTGAAGGCTCTCTCCGCCGCTTAGCCCCTTGAGAGCTTTCTTCGCCTTGAGGATCGGCAGCGGGCAGTTCATTCCCTTGGTATCGAGTGTCGTCGTCATTGTTCAGGACTCCATTAGTTTAGTTTGTAGAAATATACACGGCATATTAGTTTTTTATCAAGTGCATACGTTGATAAATTTCAGGCATACCACGCGCAAACAGGATGCCAGATTCTTCTCATTGGCGATCTGGCAGTGATCGTGAATGCGGGTAACCAGCGAAGCGACGGTCATTTCCTCTTCGCCGGCCAGCAGTTCAAGCACGGTCCAGTAGGCGCGTTCAAGCCGGATTGTGGTCGAATGGCCATGAATTCTAAATGAACGCCTTTCCGGAATGAATTCCTTTTGCTGATCGACATTACAAAGGGCGAACAAACGGGAAAGTGGTTTTTCCACCACGCCGGTCGTCAACTCCGCGACATCGCCGACCTTAAAGGATAACGGAAGTTTGGCGCTTACCGAGGCCATGGCTCAATGCTCCTCCGCCCAATCCTGACTATATATACAGGTTAACGTCCGATTTAAGGGCGCCTTCCATATAGGTCGCGGCGCCGCCAATATCGACCTCTTCGATCAGGTCTTCCTTGTTAAACTCGAACAAATCCATGGTCATCTGGCAGGCGATCATCTTGACATCGGATTCGATTGCCACCTCGCGCAATTCAGGCACAGAGGCGACGCCCTTTTTCTTGATCAGATTTTTCATCATGGTCGTACACATGGCGTCGACGCCGGGAATCGCCGACATGATATTGGGCATGGTCATGTGCATACCCATCATCGGCATTTCCATGCCAGGGTTGCCGAGCGTCGATATTTGCAGGTGGTCCAGGTTCTTTTTGAGCAATTGCAGACCATAAAACGTGAAAAACATGGTTACCTTGACATCCATCGCCGCCGCCGTGGTCGCCAGAATGAAGGGAGGATAAGCCCAGTCCAGCGTTCCCTTGGTGACGATTATCGACATCGATTTAGCATTTTCGCCATCAGCACTCATGGTAATATCTCCTAGTTGCCAGGTCGTCGCCAGTCTCAAAATTAGTAATTAGAAATGCCTAATATAAAGCAATGTATAGTGAACGGGCAAGACGTGGGTAGTATATATTGACCACAATATAGCAATCCCCCTGCCCGGCTGGTCAACTCCTTGTGAAGTGAAATTTAGAAGAACTGAATATACAAATTCCACAAACTGTACTATATATCTCGCCAAATTAACAGGGTTCCCGCCGCCAAATGAGGGGGTAACGCCACACGATACGGCGACAAAATCCTGGTGTGTCGGATGTTAACTTATACACTTCGGGAGAGTTTCCATGGAAGAAATGCCAGTCACTACAATAGTAGGAATCGCCGGATTTATCGCCGGTATCATCTTCGGCGCAACGTCCAACCGAACTAATTTCTGCACCATGGGCGCCTTATCCGACATCGTCTTTATGGGAAATTATAATCGCTTCCGGGCCTGGTTGCTGGCTATGGCCGTGGCGATCATCGGCGCCCAAACCCTGCAAATGATGGAAGTCGTAGACTTGTACCAGGCAATTTATCAGACCACCAATTTCGGTTGGCTGGGCGCCATTATCGGCGGCTTGATGTTTGGCTTCGGCATGACCATGGCCGGCGGCTGTGCCGGCAAAAATCTGGTCAGGCTGGGCGCCGGCAATTTGAAATCGGTCATCGTCGTTATCGTCATGGGCATCTTCGCCTACATGACCCTGCGCGGGCTGATCGGCCTCGCCCGCATTCAACTTGAGGGGGCCTCCAACATAGATCTTTCGGAAATGGGCCTTCAGTCACAGGGCATAGTCGATATCATCGCCCTTGCCCTGGGCTTCGAGCCCGAAGACATCAGGCTTACCGTAACCGTCGTAATAGCCGGTGGGTTGCTGTTTTACTGTTTCAAGAATGCGTCCTTCCGCGCGTCGCGCAATGATCTTATCGGCGGTTCGATAATCGGCGCGCTGGTAGTCAGCGGATGGTGGATCACCGGCGTACTGGGGTTCGACGATTTCGAACCGCTGCCCCTGTTTTCGTTTACCTTCGTCAGCCCGACCGGAGAAAGCATCCAGTACCTGATGACCTTTACCGGGGCGACGATCAATTTTGGCATCGCCACCGTCGGCGGTGTGATCGTCGGATCATTCCTGATGGCGGTAGCGACAAAATCGTTCCGGGTCGAAGCCTTCAGCGACAGCGACGATATGCAGCGCAACATGTTCGGCGCCGCGTTAATGGGAGTCGGCGGCGTCATCGCCCTTGGGTGCACGATCGGACAGGGAATCACCGGCCTTTCGACCCTTGCCCTTGGCTCGCTTATCGCTTTGATTTCAATTATTATCGGCGGTCTTATTGGGCTTAAATACATGGAAGAAGGCAGCCTGGGCGGCGCCGTCAAGGCCCTGGTCTCCAGCGATTAGGGATGGCAGGGCGGACTAGTTAGGGAAACCCCTAATATAAACGGGTGTTTGTACAGGTTTTCCCTAGTTGGAAACGGGAACCTTACTGTTTGCACGATTTATTGTAGAATTTTGGCGTATATACCCCCTTGCCTTTAGTTCTATTATTCGGGTAGTTTATAAAAGTATCATATAAGAAGCCTGAAAAATCAGGCCGAAAGTTGCAGGGACGGGACGCTAGGGCTTCAATATTTAGATTCTTGAAATCCCGCTCCAGTATGATGTGTGTGCGTATCTTTTCGCCACATGAAACAGCTATAGGGAGGGACAATGACCTACAGCACACTGACGGGCGCCGTTCTAGGCGCCGTTCTCTCTGGAGCGCTTGTCGTGAGCGCCCAGGCAGGGGAATATAAAATCGTTAACAGTACGATTCCCGCCTCGTTAACAGGCAAGGCCGGCAATCCGGCAAATGGGAAAAAACTCGTCATCAACCGGAAGAAAGGCAATTGCCTGGCCTGCCACGTCATGCCTATTCCGGAACAGCAGTTTCATGGCGAAATAGGACCGGATCTGACCAGTGTCGGCCGTTATTTGAGCGACGCTGAATTAAGAATGCGTCTGGCTGACCCCAAGGTGCTTAATCCCGATACCATCATGCCATCGTTTTTGAAGGTACCCACGACGCGGGTGCTAAAGAAATTTAAGGGGAAAACGATCCTGAAGGCTCAGGAAGTTGAAGATATCATCGCCTATCTGAAGACCCTCAAAGGCTGATTCAGTAACTTCCCAAACGAATTAAGGAAATGAAATGTCTGTATTTATGAAAACACACACAGCCTTGGGTCGCCGTCAGTTGCTTAAAGCCGTTGGCGCCGGCGCATTTGCCATGGCCGGAAGCGGTCTTTTTACGAATAAGGCGGTGGCCGGACCGGAAGCGGTCGCGGCCTATCTGAAGAAGATAACCGGCGGGGCGATTGCCAAGGAAGGACGGATCAAGCTTAAGCTGCCGGAAATTGCCGAAAATGGCGCGACCGTTCCGATCACCATCAGCATCGAAAGCCCGATGACTGACAGCGACTATGTAAAGACTGTCCATATCGCCGCCGAAGGGAACCCCAATCCCGAAGTCGTGTCGTTCACTATGAGCCCCCGGATGGGAAAAGCGGAAGTTTCGACCCGCATGCGGCTCAACAAGACCCAGAACGTCCGCGCCATCGCTATCATGAGCGACGGGTCGGTATACGGCAGCGCGAAAAAAGTCAAAGTCACCATCGGCGGCTGCGGCGGCTGACCCAGGATTTCAGGAGAATTTAACTATGGCTAGAAAACCACGCATCAAAGTCCCGAAGAAAGCCAAGGTGGGACAGATCATTCAAATCAAGACCCTGTATTCCCACAAAATGGAAACCGGGCTGCGCAAGAACAAGAAAACCGGAAAAATAATACCGCGCAAGATTATCAACAGCTTCGTTTGCAAATTCAACGGCAAGGAAGTGATCGGCGCAAAAATGTACCCGGCGATTGCCGCAAATCCGTACTTTGCCTTTTTCGCGAAGGTAAATGAAAGCGGGACATTTGATTTCGCCTGGACCGAAGACGGGGGCAAAGTAATACAGGCCAAAGCCAATATCAGTGTCTCCTAGGGGTTTTCACAAAGGGAAGGTTTTATGTCATGACATACGCTAAATTTTTCAAGCGGTCGGCCGGTTTTATCGGCTTGGGTGTGCTGCTGGCCGCATGTGCGCCGACACAGGATGCGGCGCTGGAATCCGGCTACGAATATTCGACGGCGGAAACACAGGCCATGCAGAACGATGATTTCGACAATCCGGCGTTCATCTGGGTCGATATCGGCGAGGAGCAATGGTCGAAGGTCGAGGGCAAGGCGGGTAAATCCTGCGCATCCTGCCACGGTGACGACGCCTCGTCGCTGAAGGGGGTCTCGGTCACTTATCCAAAATTCAACGAAAAGGATGGCAAGCTGCGGGCTCTTCAGGACCAGATCAATGCCGAACGGACGGAACGCATGAAGGCGAAGCCGTGGAAATGGGAAAGCAACGAAATGCTGGGCATGGCCGCTTACGTTAAATTGCAATCCCGCGGCATGCCGCTCAACGCCGCCATTGATGGCAAGGCGGCGCCGTTCTACGAAAAAGGCAAGGCGTTTTTCAACCAGCGCCGCGGCGGTCTGGACATGTCCTGCAAGAACTGCCACGTCGATTATCCGGGGATGTATATCCGGGCCAATCGCCTGTCTAATGGCCTGCCTAACGGATTCCCCACCTATCGCCTGAAATGGCAAAAAGTGGGCTCGTTACATCGCCGCTTCCGGGGTTGCAACAAGAACGTCCGGGCGCAGCCATATAAGCAGGGGTCCGATGAATATACCAATCTGGAACTCTACATTACGTCCCGCGCCAAAGGGGTCCTGAGCGAGGCTCCCGCCGTCAGGATGTAGACTTAAAGACCCTGTGAAAACCAGCGAACGGGCGGCGGTACGGTATTTCCGGACGCCGCCCGTTTTTTTCAAATTACCGCTTAATACGAAGTTGTTTCCTGGAGTAGATACCCCGCAATGCTGACACGCCGAGATTTTATGCAGGTAACGGCTGCCACGGCGGCCATGATGGCCCCCATGGGCGGTATTACCGCCGCCGCCGCCGCCGGAAGAATCACTCAGGACGAGATCCTTAAGTTCAAGCCCCTGGGACAGGTGACATTGCTTAATTTTACCGACTGTCACGCCCAGCTTGTACCGCTTTATTTCCGCGAACCTTCGGTCAATATCGGGGTCGGCGGGGTCAATGGTCTGCCGCCTCATCTGACCGGAAAGGATTTCCTGAAAAAATTCGGCCTGATCCCCGGATCCCGTGCGGCTTATGCCTTTTCCAGCGACGATTTCACCCGGCTGGCCCGGGAATACGGACGCATCGGCGGCATGGCCCAGATGGCGACGATGATCAAGGCTATCCGCGCCGAACGTCCGGACAACACCCTGCTGGTCGATGTCGGCGACACCTGGCAGGGATCCTACACGTCGCTGAAAACCAGGGGCGAAGATATGGTCGCGGTCCAGAACGCCCTGGGCGTCGATGTCATGACCGCGCATTGGGAATTCACCTATGGCGCCGACCGGGTCAAGGAATTGATCGGGAAGTGCAATTTCCCGTTTCTGGCCGGTAATGTGCGCGACAACGAATTTGATGAACCGGTATTCGAAAGTACCCGTTATTTCGAACGGGGCGGCGTTAAAATAGCCGTCATCGGCCAGGCCTTCCCCTACACGCCAATCGCCAATCCACGTTATATGATACCCGATTGGTCGTTCGGAATTCAGGAAGATATCATCCGCGAGCATGTTGAGAGCGCCCGGGCCGAAGATGCCGACCTGGTCGTGCTGGCCAGCCACAACGGCTTCGATGTCGATCGCAAACTTGCCTCGCGGGTCGATGGCATCGATGTCATCCTGACCGGTCACACCCACGACGCCATTCCCGCCGTTATAAAAGTCAAAGACACATTGTTGGTGGCGACCGGATCCCACAGCAAATTCCTGGGTCGTCTGGACCTGGATGTGCAGAACCGGAAGATCAGGGATTTCAGATTCAAGCTGATGCCGGTTTTTTCCGACGCCATCGCCCCCGACCCGGAAATGGCGAAGGTAATCGGACGCATTCGCGGCCCCCACGACAAAGAACTGTCGACGGTGCTGGCCAGAACCGACACCACGCTTTACCGACGGGGAAATTTCAACGGCACCTTCGATGACCTGATATGTCAGGCCATTCTACAGGAACGGAATGCCGAAATAGCCCTGTCGCCGGGGTTTAGGTGGGGCCGGACCGTTCCTTCGGGGTCCGACATCACAGTCGATGATCTTTATTCCCAGACCGCCATCACCTACCCCGCCTGCTACCGCAACGAGATGACCGGGGAATTGTTGAAAACCATTCTGGAAGACATCGCCGACAACCTGTTCAATACCGACCCGTATTATCAGCAAGGTGGCGATATGGTGCGTGTCGGCGGGATGGGTTACGCCATCGATATCGCCAAACCAATCGGTTCAAGGATATCGGAAATGACCCTTTTACGCACCGGCGAGCCCATTGAATCGACTAAAAAATATATCGTCAGCGGCTGGGCGTCGATCAACGAAGCGACCCAGGGTCCGCCGATTTACGATGTCGTCGCCGATTACCTGAAAAAGCAAAAGGTCGTCAACGTACCGGAAAACAACAACATCAAAGTCAGCGGTATGTAAGGGATTCCCCCTGGTCCGGAACACGCGAAAGTTATTTGATGTCCGGGCCCTGGTGCACCACCATTGCAGGCGCCTGATATTAAGCGAAATGGATAAACGCGCATGGACCCTTTTCAGATTAGCTATGCCGGCGCCCTGGTTGCCGGCTTTCTAAGTTTTGCGTCTCCCTGCGTGCTGCCGTTGATTCCCGCTTATCTGAGCTTCCTGGGCGGGGCCTCGATGGATGAGTTGATGGCCGAGGGCGGCATCGACCGGGAAGTGTCGAAACGGGTCTTTATTTCATCGCTTTCCTTTGTTTTGGGGTTCGCCACGGTTTTTGTGCTGCTGGGCGCGTCGGCTACCGTAATAAGTCAGATTATCGTCGGCAAAATCGATGTTCTGAGCAAAATTGGCGGGGCCATTATAATAATTTTCGGCCTGCACTACATGGGGCTGTTCAGAATTGGATTCCTGAATTTCGAGAAACGGTTCCACATTGAAAATAAACCCAACGGTATCGTCGGCTCTTATGTGTTGGGGTTAGCCTTCGCCTTCGGGTGGACGCCCTGCGTCGGGCCGATCCTGGCGACCATTCTTATGGTCGCCGCCGGCGGCGATTCTGTCTGGTATGGCGCTTCCCTGCTATCGGTCTATGCCGCCGGGCTAGGTATTCCGTTCCTGCTTGCGGCGTTGGCGGTCAAGCCGTTTATGGCCTTCATGGCCAAATTCAGGAAACATATGGGCAAAGTGGAAGCCGCCGTCGGCGTGTTGATGGTGGTTACCGGCGTCGCCATATTCACCGGCTCGCTGGCCGATGCGTCGCAATGGTTGCTTGAAACCTTCCCCATCTTCAGCAAGATCGGATAGGGCAACCTGCCCCGTTGGAACAGACAAATGTGACAGGGTTCTTCCGGGAATAGCGCAGCCTATTGACATTACTAGAGTATTAGCGTTATCTAATACTTATGGACGGAAAACTGAATCGGCAGTTTGGCGATACCGCCACGGCCATGGTCGGCCATATAGAGGCGAGTAATTTGCTTAAGGCCATGAGCAACGAGACACGCCTGATTATTTTGTGCCAATTGGTAAACGGCGAAAAAACCGTCCGCGAAATAGAAGACTTTATCGGTTTGAGCCAATCGGCAATATCGCAACATCTGGCGATATTGCGAGGGCACAATCTGGTCGCCACGCGACGGGCCGGACAGTCGGTTATTTACTCGCTGGAAGGAACCAAATCCAGGGCCATTATCGAAGTGCTGCATCGCCTGTATGCGAAACCCTGCCAAGCGTAATAATACCGCAAAAAACCCAGTAGACTGTTGACATATAAGGGTATTTACATTAGAAGCGGCTAATCTTTGTAAATGCGATAAAGGGTCCCCTGATTTTAATAATTATTCTTCGGTTACAGACCGCCAGCCGTCTATTACCGAAAAATCATATTCAGGTATCCGCATACCCTTGAAAGGCAGATCACGCCGATATGCAAATCTATCTCCCTATCGCGGAAATGTCGGTCAACGTATTTCTGATTCTCGGTATGGGGGGCGGCGTCGGGTTTTTATCCGGAATTTTCGGCGTCGGCGGCGGATTTCTTACGACACCGTTGCTGATTTTTATCGGTATCCCCCCGGCCGTCGCCGTCGCTACGGAAGCGAACCAGATCGTCGCCTCATCGGTTTCCGGGGTTTTGGCTCATTGGAAGCGTGGCAATGTTGATTTCAAGATGGGCTTCGCGCTGCTCGCCGGCGGTGTGCTTGGATCGTCTCTCGGCGTCATGCTGTTCGCATTCCTGCGCAGCCTCGGCCAACTGGACCTGGTGATCAAGCTGTCCTACGTTGTCTTCCTCGGCATCATCGGCTCGCTGATGCTTGTCGAAAGCATCCTTACCATAAGGCGCAGCAGCAAGCAGATAGCGCCGACCAGGCGCAGTCATAACTGGATGCATGGATTGCCGTTCAAGGTCCGGTTCCGGCGTTCGCGGTTGTACGTCAGCGCCCTGCTGCCGATCGGTATCGGCGCCCTGGTTGGCTTGCTGGCCGCGATCATGGGTGTCGGTGGCGGCTTCGTCATGGTGCCGGCGATGATTTACCTGCTCGGCATGCCGACCGCAGTAGTCGTCGGAACCTCGTTGTTCCAGATTATTTTTGTAACTGCCAACGTAACCGTATTACAAGCCGTCAACACCCAGACCGTCGATGTCGTGCTGGCCCTGCTGTTGCTGGCCGGCGGCGTCGTTGGCGCCCAGATAGGCGCGCGTGTCGGGGTTATGCTTAAAGGCGAGCAATTGCGCGGCTTGCTGGCCCTGATGGTGCTGCTGGTGTGCGCCAAGATTTCCTACGATTTGATTGCCGTTCCCGCCGATATGTTCTCGCTGGGAATTGCCGGTGAAAACTGACATGGGTTTACTTCCAAAACTGGCCGTCATGGCCGGACTCATTCTCGGGTTTAGTGCCCAGGCAAGGACGGAAGAACTGGTCGTCGATCTTTCGAGAACGGTCGTTCCCATCACCACCAACTTTACCGGCTCGGACCTGTTGCTGTTCGGATCCTTCAATAACGACAATAACACCGATATCGTGGTCGTGGTCCGGGGCCCCTTCGGGGACGAAGTGGTGCGCCGTAAAAAACGGATTATGGGGGTTTGGGCCAACGGCGCCGAAATGATCTTCGAGGACGTCCCGTCGTATTATTACATCGCGGCCAACCGCCCCATCGAAGAATTCCTGACCGATGAATTAAGCAAAACCCACAAGATAGGCATTAGCGGACTGGATTTGACGCCAAAAAATCCGAACCAACCTTCGGCCCTGGTCGAAGAGTTCCGGGCCGGGCTTATTCGCACCAAACAGGACGAGGGATTGTTTGGCAGCAAGCCCGGTAACGTTTATTTCAAGGGTAGTACGCTTTTCCGCACCAAGCTTCATTTCCCGGCCAATGTTCCGGTCGGAGAGTACGGCGTTGACGTTTTCGTTATTCGTGACAACAAGATTATTGCCGATCACACAACTATCCTGTCGGTACAAAAATTCGGGATCGAAGCCAGCATTTACGATTTTGCCCACAAGAATGCCCTTTCCTATGGCATAATCGCTATTATACTCGCGACTGCGGCAGGGTGGTTGGCCAGCGTCCTGTTCCGCAAATCATAGTCAACAACGACGGGCGACGGAATGAACACTGATACCGACCAAGTGGACGCGTCGCAGGAGCGCGAAACGGAAAAGGAATTTACCTTTCTGTGCGTCGTCGATGAGAGCGAGGAATTAAGCCAGGCCCTGCGTTTTTCATGCGCGCGCGCCAGGCGTGTGGGTGGACGGGTGGCGCTCCTTTACGTGATAGAGCCGGCCGAGTTTCAGCATTGGGCCACGGTCGGCGATCTGATGCGGGAAGAGCGCCGTCAGGAGGCCGAAGACCTTCTGAAGATTATTTCAAATATCGTGTACAAGCGGACCGGCAAAATGCCCATCGTCTACATCCGCGAGGGTATTATCTCCGAACAATTGATGGAATTGATCGAACAGGAACTGGATATATCCCTGCTGGTGCTCGGCGCCTCTTCCGGGTCGGAGGGACCCGGACCGCTGGTGTCGTATCTGGTGCAAAAAATGGCCGGTCGGCTCAGGGTTCCAGTTACCGTGGTGCCGGGCAGCCTGACCGACGAGGAAATCGACGCGATCACCTGATGGCTTTCACCGCCCTTGGTTACAGGGCGTCATGCAAGGCTCCGATCGTCGCTTTGTAATCGTCCCCCCCGAACACCGCGCTGCCGGCCACCAGCACATCGGCGCCGGCTTCGACTACCGATTTAATGGTCCCTGAATTGACCCCGCCATCGACTTCCAGCTCGATCGGTCGATCGCCGATCATCCGGCGAATATTCCTGATCTTGTCCAGTTGCGAGGCGATAAAGCTCTGGCCGCCGAATCCGGGGTTGACCGACATCACCAGAATCAAATCCACCTTGTCGATAACATATTCGATAACCGATTCCGGCGTCGCCGGATTAAGGGATACCCCGGCCTTCTTGCCCAGGCCCCGGATCACCTGCAAGGACCTGTCCAGGTGCTTGTCTGCTTCGGCGTGGACGGTGATGATATCGGCCCCGGCCGCCGCGTAATCTTCCAGATAGGATTGCGCCGGGTCGATCATCAGATGAACGTCGAAAGGCTTGTCGGTCCACGACCTGATACATTTGATAATCGGCGGCCCGAACGTCAGGTTGGGAACGAAGTGGCCGTCCATGACATCGATATGGATGTAATCGCATCCGGCCTGATCAATGGCCTTGACTTCCTCGCCCAGGCGGGCGAAATCGGCGGACAGGATGGATGGGGCTATTTTAACGGTCATTGTCGGTCTCCGGTATCCATGATGGTGATGGTTTATCGGTTATTTAGTCAGCGACATAAAGAGCTTTGGTAATTTTTCCGGCAATCTCTCGACATGATCGACGACGGTAAAACGAGTACCGAAAATATCCGCCACATAGTCATCGGCGTTGGCGTCCAGGTTGATGCAATAGACATAGACGCCCTCTTGTTCCAGTTCCCGGACCGCCTTGCGGGAATCTTCGATCAACAGGCGCTCGTCGTGGACATCGATGTCGGCGGGTTCGCCATCGCTCAGCACCAGCAGCAGTTTCTTGTCGGACCGGCGCCTGCCAAGGGAATGCCCGGCGTGGCGCAGGGCGGCGCCCATGCGCGTCGAATAGCCGGGTTCAATGGCGGCCAGCCGGGCCTTGACGGCATCGTCCCAGCGTTCGCCGTAACCCATGATGTGCTGGTAGCGGACTTCATGCCGGGTGTTCGATGAAAATCCGGCAATGGCCAGGCTGTCGCCCAGGCGGTCTATGGCCCAGGCCAGCAGGGCAACGGCTTCCCGGCTCAGGTCCAACCTGGTCTGTTTGCCGCCGGGCACCTTCGTACCGAGAGATTGCGACAGATCAAGCAGCAGCGACACCGCGATATCGCGACCGTCATGGCGGTGGCTCATGTTGATGCGCGGGTCCGGCGTGGCGCCGCATTTGAAATCAATCAGCGAACGGATGGCGATATCCAGATCAAGCTCGCTGCCGTCTTCCTGGTAGCGCTGGCGGACGTATTGCTGCGGCTTCAACTGATCGAGCAGCCGTTTCAGGCGTTTCGCCAGATTCCGGTTCTTATCGAGCAGCAAATCAATTTCAGCCGGATTTCCGCTCGGATGCAGGTTTTCATACAGGCTGACCCAATCCGGGCGATAGGCCTTGGCGCCGTAATCCCATTCCGGGTAATGGCGCGGCGGCAGGCCTTGGTCCTGCCCGGCATTGCTGTCCGGCTCGTCGTGAAGATCATCGAACACATCTTCTTCGTCGCCAAGATCGATAAATTTCCACATATGGCGGTTATCGTCGCGGTAATCGACTTCGGTGTCGGCAAAATAAACATCGGCGTACTGGTCGGATTGTATGCGGGTCCGGGCGATGAAGGAAACCGCCAGCCCGGCGGCGTCCTCGGTCGAAGTATCGCCTTCCATCATTGCCCGAAAGCGCCCGGCGAATTCACAAATATCCGGATTTTGGTAGGGGTGGTCCGGGTCGAGTATGGCGTATGACAGCAGGGTCAGGCGGTGACGGATACAGGATTGAATGTCCGGGTCGCAGTCGCCCTCTGCGGGCCTGGGGTGCAAGGCCAGCCACGGTCCGGCCAGCCCCGGATAATGGCGCATGGCCAGGAATTCGACCCGGCAATCTTCGAACACTTCGATGGCTAGACGCTGAATGGGGCTGTAATTATCGGCGAAGATGGCGGATGACCAGCGCCGGTGGGCGGCCATATGGGCCAACAGCGCCCGGTAGCGATCAACGCCGCAGACCCCGGCCCCGTCGTTGCCGGTGGCGTCGTCGTAAACATCGGGTACGCGAAAGCCCAAATCGTCGTAATAAGGCAGCGGTTTCCGTAGCTCATCGAAGCCCAGCGAGAAGGGAATGAAGCGTCCCCTGTCGCGCCACAGCGCCATCATATAAAGGTCCAGTTTGCGTTCCAGGTCGACGAACAGGGCACCGTGGCGTTCGCGTTGCACGATAGCCCGGCTGTCCGCCGTTTGCAGGGAAAAGTAATCGCGCTGGCGCTGCGGGTGATCGGGATAGGCGGCGACACCGAAATCAATCCAGTTTTTCAGTCCCTCCAGCGACAACCGGTTAAGCAGATAGGGAACCTGACGCAGGAGATCAGGCAATCCGGGGCTTGGTATGGTTTCCTGAAAGCCGTGGATAGAGCCGGTCGTGCGATCCATCATGTCGAGCACCATGTCGACATAGCGGCACAGGTGTTCCTGCGAGCCAAGCCTGCGGGAAGCCTCGGCTATGGTGTCCAGGAACGGTGGAATGGCTTTGCCGTTGGGTGTCCGCGAAATGGTCCAGACCGTTTCCGAAATCAGCGACAGCGTGCCCTCGCCCAGCTTCTCGGCGACTTCCGGCATCTCTTCCAGATAGACAAGCACCGGTTCGAAACCGCGCCCTATGCCGCATATCAGGGACGCCCCGGACAGGTAATCATCCACCCCTCGCCTGCTCAGGCGGGCGTGAGCGTTTTCCAGGCATTCGGTGAAGACGCTGTCCAGTTGCCCGAAACTGCATTTCAGTTTTTCGCGGTAAACCGCAAGTTCGGCGTCGGTCAGGGGCATCAGCCGAAAACGGCGTCGATGGCGTGATGCAGGGTGTCGCGGATATCGGCGTCATCGGTGATCGGTTCCACCAGGGCCATGCGGCAGGCGGCGACGGGCGCTACGCCCCGGTCGATCAGGCGGGCCGCGTAGACCAGCAGCCGGGTCGAAATACCTTCATCCAGGCCGTGCCCCTTGAGGTTGCGTCCGGCGCCGGCGACTCTGACCAGTTTTTCCGCCAGATCGGCGGCGCAGCCGGTTTCGCTGGCCACTATCCGGGCTTCCATGCCGGCGTCGGCATAGTCCAGAATCAAGGAACAGAACCGCTGCTTGGTCGATTGTTTAAGATCCTTCATCAGGCTCTGGTAGCCGGGATTGTAGGAGATCACCAACTGAAAGTCGGCGTGGGCGGCGACCACCTCGCCTTTCTTGTCTATCGGCAGGGTCCGGCGGTGGTCGGTCAAGGGGTGAATAACCACGGTGGTGTCCTGCCGGGCCTCTACCACTTCATCGAGATAACATATGGCGCCCAGACGGGCGGCCACCGTCAGCGGTCCGTCGAGCCAGCGGGTGCCGTCGGTGTCCAGCAGGTAGCGCCCGACCAGATCCGACGCCGTCATGTCTTCGTTGCAGGCCACGGTAATCAGCGGTCGCTTGAGCCGCCACGCCATGTGTTCGATAAAGCGCGACTTGCCGCTGCCGGTCGGCCCCTTGATCATAACCGGCAGCCGTTCACCATAGGCCGCCTCATATAATGCGACCTCATCGCCGATCGGTTGATAGTAGGGCTCGCTGGCTACCCGGTATTGATCGATTTTGCTGGCCATTCCGGTTTTACTTGTGCACGCCAAGCTTGTCGCGCCAGCCGGGGAACAACTGATCGGCGTCGCCGGGGAAACTTTCGAAGGCGCGGGCGAACTCTTTGTGCTGCTTGGCGTATTCGATGGGGTCGGCGCCCTGCTTCCAGCAATCATAGGCCTGGTGCAGCGACCTGGCGCCGTCGGCCGGGCTGTCTATATGACCATAAGCACCGCCGCCGGCGGTGTTGATGACGTTGGCGTGGCCCAGGTTTTCGAAAAATCCCGGCAACCGCAGGGCGTTCATGCCGCCCGAGATAATCGGCGTGGTCGGTTTCATGCCAAACCATTCCTGATGGTAGAAAGGGCCATCGACGCTGTCGCGTTCGATCATGTAGGCAATCACCCGGTCGTCGTTTTCGCCCTCCATCTTGCCATAGCCCATGGTCCCGACATGGATGCCCGAAGCCCCTTGCAGACGGGCCATTTTGGCCAGCACGAAGGCGGTATAGCCACGCTTGGCGGATGGCGAGGTTACCGCGCCGTGGCCGGCCCGGTGGTAGTGCAGGTACTGGTTGGGGAACTGGCGGCGGGCGGTGGTAACCATCCCCGGGCCGCCGACATAGCCATCGACCAGAAAAGCCACCTTGTCGGCGTCCGGCCCAAAACTTTCCAAAACAAATTCGCCGCGCGCCAGCATTTCATAATGATCGTCGGCGGTAATGTTGGCGGAAAACAGCTTGGCCTCGCCGGTTTCATCCATCGCCCGCTTCATGGAATCATAGACTAGCGGAATGGTATCGCGCATGGGTGCGAACACCTGGTTGCCCTGCGGTTCGTCGTTCTTGATGAAATCACCGCCAAGCCAGAACTGATAGGCCGCCTCGGAAAACTGTTTCGGGCGCAGACCCAGCTTCGGCTTGATGATGGTGCCGGCGATGTAGCCGCCATCGACCACCGGGCGCCCAAGTATCCTCCACAGATCGGAAATATCCTTGGCCGGGCCGTCGAACTGCTGAATGGCAAGCGGCGGCATCCAGAAATCGTGCATCTTGGCGTAAGCGATATCGCCCATGCCCTGATTGTTGCCGATGACCAGGGTCAGGAACGACACGATCATCATCCGGCCGTCGATGATGTTGCGGTCGAACAGTTCCAGCGGATAGGCGATCTTCATGATCTCCCTGGCCTCGTCAATCTGATAGACCAGGGCATCGACACCTTTGGTGAAATCATCGGTGGTCGATACCTCGACGTTGGTGCCGGTCGAACTTTCAGCGGCGAAATGGGCGGCGGCTTCCAGAAATCCATGGCCGGATTTCGGCTGCATGACATAGGTGACCAGGATGTGCTTGCCGTTCTTAATCAGCTCCTCTTCCTTGAGGCTTAGATCGGAGTAACGGGAGGATTGGTCCAGAGCCATCGGGCTATTCCTTAAATAAACTGGTTGTTCTGATGAATCGTCTGGTTCTTTTTTATCACCCGATAAGTCATAAATAAAGAAAATTAACTTGATGATTGTTATAAATTTTATTTATAATCAAGCTATTGTGTCTTTACATATAACCCTGCGCCAGATGGCCGCCTTCCAGTCCCTCGCACGGCATCGCAATTTCACCCGCGCGGCCGGCGAAATGGGCCTGACCCAGCCCGCCGTCTCCATGCAGATCAAACAACTGGAAAGCCAGCTTGGGGTCGCTTTGATCGAGCAGCGGGGCAAACGCATCGACCTGACCGAAGAAGGCGAAGAGGTACTGGCGGGGGCGCGGGCCATCCTGCAAAGGCTGGATGATCTGGAATCCTCGCTAAACGAACGCAAGGGCGTCAAGTCCGGCCGCCTGCGCATTTCGGTGGTGACCACGGTCAACACCTTTGCGCCGGACCTGCTGTTGATATTTCAGCAACGCTATCCCGGCGTCGGCATAGTCCTGGATGTCGCCAATCACAAGGAATTGCTGGAACAATTATCCGACAACGACGTCGATCTGGTGATTATGGGCCGTCCGCCGGCCAGCCTGAACCTGAAAGCCGGCACTTTCCTGGAAAACCCGCTGGTTATCGTCGCCCACCCGGATCACCCGCTGGCGGCCCGCAAACGCCTGTCTCCTTCATTATTGAGCAACGAAACTTTCATCATGCGTGAACCCGGATCCGGCACCCGCAGGGCGATGGAGCGGTTTTTCTCGGAAAAAGACCTGAGCTTCATCGCCGGCATGGAAGTCTCCGGCGCCGAGGCCTTGAAGCAGAGCGTTCAGGCCGGGCTCGGGTTGGGGCTGATGTCCCGCGACGCCGTACGCATGGAACTGGACGCCGGGCTTGTGGTCGAACTGGACGTCAGGGGCCTGCCGATCCCGCGCCACTGGTATCTGGTTCATCACCAAAGCAAACGACTGTCGCCGCCGGCCCGGGCGTTCAAGGATTTTGTGCTGACGGAAGCCGCGGACCTGCTGCGCGACAAGCGCCGGCAAGGGTGAGCCAAAGGTCCGCAGTATTTTCGGTAATTCCCGACTTGTCATCCCCGGCAGAGAAGGCTAGCCTCGCACTCGATGGTTCCCCATGAAGGTGAAGAGCTTGGGGATTAAAAGGGAACACGGAGGGGCTTACCCAACAGGGAGCCTTTGGCCGTGACTGCCCCCGCAACTGTGAGCGGCGAGCGTATCGTTTACTTGGCCACTGGGAAACCGGGAAGGCAAAACGACCATCGCTTTGACCCGCGAGTCAGGAGACCTGCCGTCATGAACGCCATCGCGTACATACGGGCGGGGAGTCCGTAAGCGTGACCAGTTAGCTTTTTGCAGGTCCCGTCCCCCCAACCATAATCGTCCGCAATGGCATGGCGCATCCATGTTAGGAGAAAAACCATGTCTGCTTTTCGAACGAGCCTTATAAGTCTTGGCGCTGCGGCGCTATTGATAACGGGGGTAGCCGTTTCCCCCGCTTCCGCATTGGAAGGAAACCTCGGCAATTATGTCTTTATCCCCAATCGCGAATCGGCGGATGTCGGTGTGATCGACACCCGCACCGATCAGGTAATCGCCCGCATCCAGGTGGGAAACGTTCCCCATCAGGTGGCGGTCTCCGAAACCCTGGGTAAGTTGGTCGCTTCCAATACCGAAGACAACACCGTGTCCATCGTCGACCTGAAGACGATGGAAACGACGACACTGGCCCTCGGCATGGAACCCGAACACATGCAAATAAGTCCGATGGGCAATCTTATCGCCGTCGGCAATATCGGCGAAGGAACCGTGTCCCTGATAAATCTTGAAAACAATCAGGAAATACGCCGGGTCGCGGGCCTTCAGGAGCCACACAATTTGACCTTCAGCCCCGACGGTTCGCTTATCTACGTGGGTAATCTCGGGGCAAATATCGTCAGCGTGATCGATGTCGCCGAAGGCGCGGTGGTCAATGAGATCCAGGTTGGTGAACCGGCCGCCGTAGCCTCGTTGAAGGATAACGGAACGAGCGAGTACCAGGGCGTTATAAATGTTACGCAAACTCCGAACGGTCGCCTTGGATTCGCCGCCTATGGTGAAGGAGACGTGATGGCGGTGATCGACTTGAGGACGCAAAAGAAACTCGGAACGCTGAAACTGGAAGACATCCCCTGGCGGGCCTACACCACCGCCGACGGGCGCTATATGATCGTTCCCAACAACGGGGACGATACGGTATCGGTATTTTCGACCTCGGCGCCGTACCGGGAAGTCGCCCTTCTCAAGGGCGGAGACGACATGACAGGCGTCAACACGGGCTGGTTCGAAACGACCGCTTTCGTTATTAGCCGGGGAGACAATAAGGTTGTCATTCTGGATTTGGTGAAAATGGAAAACGCCGGAGAAATCCTGCTTCCCGGCGGTTCACCGGAAACGGCGGTGACCTCGCCCGATGGCCTGAAGCTCTACGTGTCGATGAGCGGCACGGATGAAGTAGCCGTAATCGACACCCGCGAACGTAAACTGATTAAAAAAATAAGCGGCATTGGAAAGGAGCCCTGGGGTGCCTTCATGGTCGGTTCGATTAACTACTGCCATTAGGCTGATTGCGGTTGGGGCGATGCTTGGCGTCGCCCCAAGCGTTCTGGCGAATGATACATTTGATCCTGTCGAACAATGGCTGGACAGGGTCGCCGCCTATGCCCCTGCGGAATGGCGCCTGTCTGTTGATTCCATCCGCCGAAAATGTGGCGGTGATATCCTGTGCGTCGCCCGTTACGTCGCCGCTTTCGACGACCGGGCGTATCTGCAAAAAATCAATCATCCCGACACCGATACCATCCGCTGGGTCAAGACGCGCACGTCCCTTAGCCTTGCCCGACGGATGGATGATGGCCGCATACTCCTTGCACTCAATCGTTTCGGCCGCAAGGCGGACCGGGAAATCAGGAACGCCATCGACCGCCTGACCGATTCTCCGGACAATGGCGATATCATCCTCGATCTGCGGAAAAACAGCGGTGGCAACTTCGACCGCATGCTTCGGGTAGCCAGCCTGTTCACGGGACCCGTAAACAAAGCCGTGCTTCTGGTCGGCAACCGGGGGAAACGGCATTTTGCTTTTTTGTCGGGGAATTCGCTATACGCCGCACGCCGGATAACTGTCCTTGTGGGGCCGGAAACGGCCAGTAGCGGAGAAATTCTGACCGCTTTACTGCGGCGGTACGCCGGCGCCGAGATCGTGGGCTCGCGCACATACGGAAAGGACTATCTTCTGCGGATCATTCCGGTCAATCAGGACTGGCGGCTTTTTTTTCCGGCCGAACGGGTCGAAGTGCCGGGTGAAACCATAAGCGGCGGCCTGCTGCCGGACCGACCGATCCCGGAATCCCTGGCCGATCTTCTGCGGGATCGCTAATGCCGCCGGGTCTTAATAAAAACCCGTGGTGAACAAAGAAGGCGGGACCTTTCGACCCCGCCCCCGTGATCAGTTAATCTTCGGATCCAATTCTCCCGAAGCATAACGTTCGAACATAACTTCCAGCGATTGCGCTTTGATTTTACTGGCGTTTCCGGCGGCACCAAAGGCTTCGTAACGGGACTTGCAAATTTCAGTCATGCCCTTGGTGGCTTCGGCCAGGAACTTGCGCGGGTCGAAATTTGACCTGTTTTCATCCAGGTGACGGCGGACCGATCCGGTCGAGGCCATGCGCAGGTCGGTGTCGATGTTGACCTTGCGCACACCGTGCTTGATGCCTTCGACTATTTCTTCCACCGGCACGCCGTAGGTCTGCCCCATCTCGCCGCCGTGATCGTTGATTATTTTCAGCCATTCCTGGGGCACCGAGGACGATCCGTGCATCACCAGATGGGTGTTGGGAATCCGGGCGTGGATATCCTTGATCCTGTCTATGGCCAGGATGTCGCCGGTCGGCGGGCGGGTAAATTTATAGGCGCCATGGCTGGTGCCGATGGCGATGGCCAGGGCGTCGACATTGGTCTTGGTGACGAATTCCGCGGCCTCGTCCGGATCGGTCAGCAACTGGTCCATTTCAAGCTTGCCTTCGGCGCCGACGCCGTCTTCGGCTTCCCCCTCGCCGGTTTCCAGCGAGCCCAGACAGCCCAGTTCACCTTCGACCGAAACGCCGCAGTCGTGCGCCATTTCGACCACCCGGCGGGTAGTCTCGACGTTGTATTCGAAAGACGACGGGGTTTTGCCGTCGGCTTCCAGCGAGCCGTCCATCATTACCGAACTGAAACCGGATTGTATTGATCGCTGGCAAACGGCGGGGCTGCTGCCATGATCCTGGTGCATACAAACGGGAATGTGCGGATAGGCTTCTATGGCGGCCAGGATAAGATGCCGCAGGAATGGCTCGCCGGCGTACTTGCGCGCCCCGGCGGAGCCCTGCAAAATTACCGGGCTGTCGGTCGAATCGGCGGCGATCATGATCGCCTTGACCTGTTCCATGTTATTGACGTTAAAGGCCGGCAAACCATAACCGTTTTCCGCCGCGTGATCGAGAAGCTGACGCATCGATACCAGTGCCATAATTGGATTTCCCTGTCTGTTTTAATGTCTGCTGTCTTGGGTTAGATTACAGCCGCGCCTTGGCCTGGGCGACAACATTTTCCGCCGTAATGCCGAAATGTTTATACAGATCGCTAGCCGGGGCCGAGGCGCCGAATCCGGTCATGCCGACAAAACCGCCGTCGGGACCCAGGTATTTGTCCCAGCCGAACCGTATGGCCGCTTCGACGCCGACCTTGACTGTACCCTCGCCCAGCACTTTCTTGCGATATGCCGGGGATTGCAGGTCGAACAGTTCCCAGCATGGCATGGAGACGACGGCGGTCGGGGTTCCGCCAGCCTGCAAGGCATCACGCGCCGCCATGGCGATTTCCACTTCCGACCCGCTGGCCAGCAGTGTGACCTTGCGCCGCGCCGCGCCACCATCGGCTTCGGCCAGCACGTAGGCGCCCTTGGCCGTCATGTTGGTTTTTTTGTGGGTGGTGCGCTGGGGCGCCAGCCCCTGCCGGGTCAGCACCATGCCGGACGGGGTGTTCTGCTGTTCCAGCGCGACCTGCCAGCATTCCGCCGTTTCGACCACGTCGCATGGACGGAACACGTTGAAGTTGGGCATGGCGCGAAGCATGGCCAGGGTTTCCACCGGCTGGTGGGTCGGGCCATCTTCGCCAAGGCCGATTGAATCATGGGTCAGCACATAGATAACCCGCTGCCGCATCAACGCCGACAGGCGCATGGCGCCCTTCATGTAATCGGCGAATACCGCGAATGTGCCGCTGTAGGGGATGAACCCGCCGTGCAGGGCCAGGCCGTTCATCACCGCGGCCATGGCGTGTTCGCGCACCCCGTAATGAATGTAGCGACCGGAGAAATCCTTGTTGGTGATCGATTTGGTCGAAGAGGTTTTGGTGTTTACCGATCCGGTCAGGTCGGCCGAGCCGCCGATCATCGCCGGGATGGCGGCGGTCAGGACCTCCAGCACCTTGCCGGATGCCTGACGGGTCGCCAGCTTCGGCCGTTCCTTGGCCATCTGGGCCTTGAAGGCGTCCAGCTTGTTTTCCCAGCCGGTCGGCAGTTTGCCCTTGGCGGCGCGCTTGAAAGCCGCCGCATTTTTCATTTTGGCGGTCCGTTTTTCCCAGCCCAGGCGGTCCTTGACGCCGCGGGCGCCGGCCTGACGCCAGGCATCGAGGATATTTTTCGGAATCACGAACGGCCCGTGACGCCAGCCCAGGCCCTCGCGCATACCCTGAATTTCGGCCTCGCCCAGGGGAGCGCCATGGGTGTCGTGAGTGCCGGCCTTGGTCGGGGCGCCGTAACCGATGATCGTCTTGCAGGCGATCAACGACGGGCGGGCCGATTTTCTGGCCTTGGCGATGGCCCGCTTGATGGCGACGGGGTCGTGGCCATCTACGGACTGAGTGTCCCAGCCCGAAGCCTCGAAGCGCTTGCACTGATCGTCAGACGTGGTCAGGTTGGTGGCGCCGTCGATGCAGATATCGTTGTCGTCCCACATTACGATCAATTTGTTCAGCTTCAGATGGCCGGCCATGGAAATTGCTTCCTGGCTGATCCCTTCCATCAGGCAGCCGTCGCCGGCGATAGCGTAGGTGTGGTGATCGACCACCCCTTCCCCGTGCCGGTCGCGCAGCATTTTTTCGGCCAGCGCGAAACCGACCGCCGTGGCAATGCCCTGGCCCAAGGGGCCGGTGGTCGTCTCGATACCGTCGATGTGGCCGTATTCCGGGTGCCCGGCGGTCTTCGAGCCAAGTTGGCGGAATTTCCTGATGTCCTTGATTGTCAGCTTGTAGCCGGACAGGTGCAGCAGCGAATACAACAACATGGAGCCATGCCCGGCCGACAATACGAAGCGGTCCCGATCGAGCCATTTCGGCGCCTTGGGGTCGAATTTCAGAAATTTGGTAAACAGCACGGTGGCCACATCGGCCATGCCCATGGGCATTCCGGGGTGACCGGATTTGGCGGCCTGAACGGCGTCAACCGACAGAAACCGGATAGCGTTGGCCATTTCTTTGTGAGTAGCGGTCATCTCTTGAAATCTCCCGTTATGTATTCGTAATAAATAAATATAACTAGATGGCGTGATGCCCCAGCGCCGCCTTGACCATGTGGTAGGTGATCATCAGTTGCGACAGGGCCAGCGGATGGCTGATTGAACGGTTGTTGTCATCGTCGGTAAAGGCGCCGACATTATCACGCAGGTGCTGGGCCTCGGGGATCAGCTCCCAGAGCAGATTTTCCATCGCGCTGGCCCGTTCGTCGCCGACGTCTCCGGCAATATCAAGGACATCCACCGGTTTGCCGTCGATATCCCTGGCCAGTTCCAGCCGCAGGCCCTTCTTGGCGCCGACTTCCAGGATCGGCGTCAGGTCCGGGTGCGGCAGGGTCGGACGCAGGGTATGGCGCACATTCAAATTGGCCCCGGTTTCATGTTCCCGGCCATCGGGCTGATAAAAGTTCACGACCATATCGGCGAAGGTGCGCTGGGGTTGAATGAAATTGATACTGTCATCGACTCTCTTCGCCAGGGATTTGATTACGTCTAGTTCATCGTATCCGCGCTTGGTGCAGTCGCGCCGGATTTTCCATTTGACCCGCAGGTTTTCGGTCGGCTCCAGATAGACCTTGACATCGTAGGCGTCCCGCATGGCCCGGGTTGAATATCCCAGCAGCCCTTCCATAATTATGTATTCGCGGGGCTCCACATAGACCGGTCGGTCCAGGGTTCCCTGACGGTGATTATAGATCGGTTTCAGTATCGGCTTGCCTTGCCGCAGCAAGCGGATGTGCTGTTCCAGAATTTCGATGTAATTACATTCGGGGTCGAGCGCCGAAAGGCCGTTTTCGGCCCGTTCCAGACGATCATAGCGGTGGTAATCGTCGGTGCAGATGGTGACCACCTTGTCCGGCCCCAGAATATTGGCGATGCCTTCCGTCAGGGTCGTCTTTCCGGCCGCCGAATCCCCGACAATTCCCAGTATGATCGGTCGATCGATACGCTTGAACGGCACTACGGAGCCTTCCATCAGATAATCCGCCCTGCAAAAAAAACTCACTGAGCCATGGTTCGGATAATTCGACTTCGCGGGCCAATCCAAAACACCCTCAAGGGGGGTAGTAAATCTCTTACGAGGGGGGCGAACCCTACCCGTTAGGGTAAGTCAGCCCATGCGGGTTCGGAGGAAACAGGCGACCGCCTGCGAGCGGTTTTTGACATTCAGTTTGCTGTACAGGTTCTTGAGGTGAAATTTAACCGTGTTCAGGGATATCCCCAACTCACCGGCGATCTGCATATTGGTATGCCCCTCGGATAATGACGACAGCAGTTCCTGTTCGCGGGTGGTCAGGGCGTCGAACGGGTCATTGGCCGGGTTGCTCATATCCATGAAGGGAAACACCATGCGGCCCTCGGCAACGGCGAGAATGGTTTCGACCAGCCGTTCCGGGCTTTCGCCCTTGCCGCAAAAACCGGCGCCGCCCAACTGCATAACCTGGCGTGGCACATCGGGCGAGGCATTGCCGGTATAGATGATGATTTTCGGCGTCGGCTCGCGGGTTTCGGCCAGCGCCTTAAGAACGCCCCGGCCATCCAGATAAGGCATGTTCCAGCCGATAACGCCAATATCGAATGTCATGCGCCGAACCGCTTCCAGGAAACGGTCGCCATCGGCCGCCGTCGCCAACAGCATGAAGCGGTCATCCTTATCGATCAAATTGGCGATCCCACCCTGGATCAGGGGCGATTTGTCGGCGACTACGATATCGATGGTTTGTTCTGCCATAACCTACATAAGATTTATGTAATGTATGGCGAATATAACCCATAAGGGTAGGAATGCCTACCCCGATTTTTTCGATAGCCTGAAAGTGGCCCGAAAAATATGTCTGCACCTACCCTTTCCGGGGGCAACGGGGCATTACCCGAACATGTCCTTAAAGCTTTCTTCTGCCCAGGCGAAGGCCTTCTGACCCTTTTCCGCATCGCGTTCGTTAACCGCAAAATTTTCCTGATGCGTCCATTGCCCGGTAGCCGGATCGATTTTGTACTTTGTGCTGACCATAACCGCCTCTACCGGGTCGGCGTTGACCACCGAATAGCAAAGCGTATGCGGGCTTTCCCAGGCTACCTGCCGGCCCTGGGCGCGGGCCGCGATAAGTTTTGCCAGGTACATCCCTTCGGTCCGCGCCGTTTCACCGCTTTTGGAAAACGGCATGGGGCGGCAATCGCCGGCGATGTAGATATTGGCCAGGTTTTTCCCGTCCGGCCTGGCGTTATAGGTCAGGGGGTCGATGGCCGCTTCTTTCTGGGCGCTTTTGGGATCGACGAATCCCAGGCGTTCGAGCAGACGCGAGCCGCGAATACGGGGGTAGATGGCGGCATCGTCGAAGGCCAGATCATCGAACCCGCTGGTGATGATTTTTTGTTCCGCATCGACGCCTTCGATTACCGTCGATGGCATGTATTCAATATAATCGGCGTAAAGCTCCGAAAACGCGGCCAGGAAGCCCTCGGCCTCGACCGCCGGTTCCTCTCTGGGGTCGATCAGCATGACCTTGCCCTTGATTCCATCGCGCTTGAATACGCCGGCGATCATACAGGCCCGTTCGTATGGGGTCGCCGAACAACGGTAAATTCCGGGCGGCGCCGTCAAGGCGAAAACGCCGCCCTTGAAATTGTCCACCTTGTTGCGCAGGGTCAGGTGTTCCGACCCCGACACGTAACCCGCCGGATAGTTGGTTTGCAGCATATTAACCGCTTCCGGGTCGGTGACTCCGAACGAGGCATAGTCGTAATCGACGCCGGGCGCCAGAACCAGATCGTCATAAGCCAGCCAGCCCTGATCGGTATAGGCCTTGTTGGCATCGCGATCTATATCGATAAGACAGGCGTTAAAGTAGATGTAGCCGTTGTTGCGGGCGCCATCCAGATAGCTGTGGGTTAGTGTTTCCAGGGCCGTCGCCCCGGCAATCCACAGGCCGCTCAGGGGATGCGACATAAACATCGAGCGCCGTTCGACCAGCACCACGTCCAGTTCCGGATCGTTGACTACAAGGTATTTGGCGATGGTCAGGCCGGACCAGCCGCCGCCGACAATAACCACCCGCCGCCCCCTGGCCGCCGGCAGATCGGCGGCGCGACCGACCGTCTCGCTTATCGCCGCCAGCGCCGGGCCGGAGCGTAAAACCGCGCCCCCCGCCCCGGCGGCGGCCAACCCGACCGTCGCCAGCTTGCCAAAATCGCGGCGCGATATGTTTCCATCGGTTTTTTCGGTCATGGCGCTCCCGCATGTAAAATTATATTCATAGAAGCTTATTCGTCTACGCACGGCAACGTTAAAAAAGGCGGCGGATATCACGTTTTCGTCAATCAGAGAGATTAAATACATGACTCGCCGTTATAAAAGGATCATTTTCTTCGTCCGCCCTTTTTCGTGATGAATGTGCGCCTTGGCCAAACTGAAAAAACTAATCGACGCCGCCAACGGCCCATCCGGCCAGCTTGACCGGGCCGTTTCCGACGCGTTGGGCGTTCCCCTCCGCGATTATTCCTCGTCGGTCGATGCCTGCCTCGGGCTGATCCATGATCTGCTGCCCGGCGCCCATTGGCATGTCGGCCGGGCCGATGACGGGGTCTCGCTATACGCCTCATTGAGCCGGGGGCGGCGGCGCGCCGAAAATACAAACACCACAGTGCCGCTGGCATTGTTGACGGTGATCGCGGCATTGACCGAAAAACCGGACTGACCGCCCGCAAACGACGGAAGCGCGGCTCCACAGTATCTTTGTGAACAACCTTTATTTTGCCAGAAATCAGGGGATGATGGGATGGCTGACGGGAAGAGACCGTTTCGCCCTCTAAGGCCCGGAAAATTGCGGTTTTTAGTTCGTCCGGTTCATCGCCTTTGTACCCATACTTTATACCCATGGAAAGGATTATGGACTGGCCCCCATTTGAACCGGACAGCCTGACATAGTCCGGAGGCTTAAGGATATCCTTGAGCATATGCCTATGACTTATTTTGAAGACCATGTTGAGATCATTACCGATGGCGGTCGCCGTCGGCGCTGGCCGGCATCTGAAAAGCTTCGTATTGTGGAAGAGAGTTTCGAGCCCGGCGAGACGGTATCGAGCGTCGCCCTTCCCTATGACGAACTTCTTGTGGCCTTTGGGTTGGGCTGGGTATGCGGCTATTGGCGAGCCTCGACGTACATCAAACGGGCCATGATCACTAATCCAAATAGAAGAGATATTGCCATGATTATCCAAAAAGCGATGATCAGCCAAAACGCTTCAAGCCAAAATCCCAAAATGAGTGCTGCACATGCAATCTGAAGAAAAAACACGGAGATCGAGCCGTGGTCATTTCCTGCCTGCACATCCTTCTGAAGCATGAAAACCCAAGGAGTGGTAGCTACCGCATACGCCCACAGTAGGTACGGCAACGCTTTGTCATCTATCGGAACGCCCTTAAGCAAAACCAAAAAAGCCCCGAACGCCCATGCAGTCATAACAATGTAGGTCCATGAGTGTCCGACCAATAGAATTGGTACCGCAATGATACGTGCCAAGAAAGAATCACTTCCCCACATTCTCATGGCTGGTAGAGCTAACACTATTCCTGGCAACATCAGTAGGCTACATATCATGGCTCCACCGATCATGCCTACGACGCCGGTACCAATTGTTTTCCAATCACCTAAAACTGCCAGCCAAACACCAGCGACGACACCGCCGAGCATGTTTAAGAGCATCAGCGGAACAGTGACTACTGGGATCAACGCCAATAACCAACCCATCTTCCCTCACTTTCGCCGCCACTCCCACGGCACCATGAACTCTCCCTGCCACATACCGACACGAGTATCATGCGCTATGTCTTCCTCGTCAACGTAGTCCTTTGAATACCTGCGATAGGCCAAAGGAATTACGGAATTACGGCGACGAATTACGGCGAATTACGGCGAATTACGGCGACAGCTTACTAATTGGCCTCAAGTTCAAAGCCCCGCCGGCTCTCCGCTGGTGGGGCTTTGATTTTGCGGAATATGAAGATGATGGGGTGGCTGACGGGATTTGAACCCGCGACAACCGGCACCACAAGCCGGGGCTCTACCAGCTGAGCTACAGCCACCATCACGCCATCATGCGCCTACTGCGGCGCGGGCGGCATTATGTAATCCCCTGCCACAGTAACGTCAAGCGATGTGCCGTCGATTTAAATCGATGGCAAACCTTGACAAGGATCATGTTTCGATTAGTCCGATCATGATAACAATCCCAGCATGTAAAAAATAATAATTACTAGAACGCAAATTCACCAGACAGAATGGAGAGGAACGATGAGACATTTATTTTCAAGCCTCGCTTCGCTCACCATCGCCGCCATCGCCACGGCGGCATTAGCCTTCGCCACGACGGCGGCGGCGGACGATGGCGATAGCGATGGTAAATTTCACGCCCACAACCCGACCGATATCTGGGACATTGCGCGCGGTGCGCAGCTTTATGACAACTGGATGGCGGCGACCGACGCCGATGAACCCAAGGGGACTCATCCGGCCTACCCGGCGGTCGGCAAAAAGAAAGGCAAAACCACCTGGCGCTGCAAGGAGTGCCACGGCTGGGACGGGCTGGGCAAGGACGGCGCCTATAGCAAGGGGTCTCACTTCACCGGCATCAGGGGCATCCGCGCCATGATTGGCGTCCCGGTCGAAAAAATTCACAAGGTCATTATGAACAAGACGCACGGGTATAATACCCGGATGATTTCCCACTCTGCCATGGAAAAACTGGCCCTGTTTATCAGCAGGGGCCAGATCACCATGGACAAATATATAGACCGCCAGACCAAAAAACCGTTGAATGCCAATATCGATCGCGGCGCTTCTTTCTACCAAACCATCTGCGCCAACTGCCACGGCTTCGACGGCAAGGAAATCAACTTCAAGACCCCGCCCAAGGCCGAATTTGTCGGCACCGTCGCGAGCGATAATCCTTGGGAGATACTGTTCAAGATCCGCCACGGTCAGCCCGGGGCGCCGATGCCGGGCCTGATCATGCTGCCGATGAAGGATCTGGTTGATATCCTGGCCTATACGCAAACCTTGCCCGCAAAATAGCGCATAATTTTGAAACATCGAACCGCAATGGACGCCGGCCCGGTCCCGGGGCCGGCGTCTCTTTGTAAAAAGATGATTCTTCGGATATCCTTGGCCGGTTCTTAAATGTAGGATGGCGCCGGATGTCTAAAAAAGAAAAACCGGTTCTTAAATATAACCTGAGCGCCATTGACGAATTATCGGCGCTGACCGGTGAAAATGTCTCTCTGCTTAATTCCAGGATATCTTGCCGGCACTACAAGGTCGGCCAGACCATCTTCATGCAGGGAGACCCCTGCCGGGGGCTGTATTTTGTCGAACAGGGGCTGGTCGTCGTCCGCAAGATTGACAGCGAGGGCCGCACCGCCGTGGTCAGGCTGGCTTTCAAAGGCGATACGCTTGGCTATCGACCGATGCTGGCCAAGGAAAACCACCGGGCCGGCGCCGAAGTCATAAAGGCGGCGACGGTGTGTTTTCTGGATAGCCAAACCATGCTGGAGATTCTCCGTCACAACCCCGATCTGGGCATGAAATTCCTGGAACGCACGGCCAAGGCGCTGGGCGAGGTCGAGGAGAGATTTTTCGAGGTGGCGGCCCTGAACGTGCGGATCAGGCTGGTTCATTTGCTGCTTCTGCTGAACGACCGCTTCGGACGCATTTCCAGTGACGGCAAGCTGATTTTGGAATTACCGCTGACCCGCCGCGACATGGCCTCGATGATCGGCGCCCAGCCGGAATCCGTGTCGCGCACCATTCATGATTTACAGGCCGATGGACTGGCCAATTTTTCCGGTCGCGATGTTCATATTCCGGTCTATGAGCGGCTGGTCGATGAACTGCATTCCGGCCTGAATGCCTGAAATCAGCCGAAATGCCGGGCCAGCCGGGCTATCGCCTGGTCCAGCAGTTCGTCGCCCTTGCAAAAACAGAAACGCACGAAATGATCCAGGTCGGCCCGCTGATAAAAGGCGCTGACCGGCACCGCCGTAACCCCTGCTTCGGTGGTGATGTGGCGGCAGAATTCGACGTCATCGCCGGCGAAGCCGAGCGGTCGGAAATCGACCGTCAGGAAATAAGTGCCGGCGCTTTCAAGAACGCCGAAGCCGATATCGGCCAATCCTTTCGACAGGCGGTCGCGCTTGCCCTGCAAGCCGGCGGCCAGCCCGGCAAAATAAGCATCGTCCTTTTGCAAGCCGAAGGCGGCGGCGAGCTGGAGATTGGGCGGTGTCGTGAAGGTGTTGAACTGGTGGGTCTTGGCGACGCTTGACAGCAAGTCGGCGGCGGCGGTGATATAGCCGACCTTCCAGCCGGTCACCGAAAACGTCTTGCCCGCCGAACCGATGCGCAGGCAGCGCCGGCCCATGCCGGGCAGGGTCATCAGCGGAACATGCGGATGGCCCTGAAATGTCAGGTGCTCGTAAACTTCGTCGCAGACGGCGTAGGAGTCATGTTTTTCAAGCAATTCGGCGATACCGGAAAGTTCGTCCCGATCGAACACCTTGCCCGCCGGATTGTGCGGCGAATTCAGGATAATAAGCTTGGTTTTGTCGGAAAAAGCGGCGGCCAGGTCGTCCATCGGCAACCGCCAGTCCGGCGGTTCGATACGAACCAGTCTGGCCACCCCGCCGGCGCGGCGGACGATCGGCAGATAGGAATCATACAATGGTTCGATCATCACCACCTCGTCGCCGGGATCGATTAACCCGAACAGGCAATCGGCCAGGGCCTCGGTGGCCCCCGAAGTGACCATCACCTCGCTCTGCCAGTCCACATCCAGACCATAAAACCGCTTGTTGGCGGCGGCCACCGCCTGGCGCAGGTCGGGCATGCCCATCATCGGGGGATACTGGTTCGGCCCGTCAATCAGGACTTGTGCGGCTTTTTGCCGGATATCCAATGGTCCGTCCTGATCGGGAAAGCCCTGGCCCAGATTGATGGCGCGGTGTTCCGTGGCCAGTTGGCTCATCACCGTGAAAATCGTGGTGCCGTAACCCGATAATATGGAATTGCCTGATTTCATCGCGGTTCATTGTTGACTCACGGGCCGAACCGGTCCAGCTTTTTCTGAAAGGCCTGTCGTTTGGGCAAATGCCTGTTGTTTGGGCATTTACGAGACCGGCAGACCCACCGGTTTCCATCCATATATCGCCTTATAATGTTGTTATCGTGCGGTTTATGTGCAATTTGGGAAATTGGCACGGGTTATGCAAAAACGCGGGTGCACGGGAAAACCATTCAAAGGCTTAACAAGCATGAAAAAGATTGAAGCCATTATCAAGCCATTCAAACTGGATGAGGTAAAGGAAGCCCTGCATGAAATCGGTTTGCAGGGGATTACCGTCGTCGAAGCCAAAGGTTTCGGTCGCCAGAAAGGACACACCGAATTGTACCGGGGGGCCGAATATGTGGTCGATTTCCTGCCCAAGGTGAAAATCGAAATCGTTCTTGATGACGCCATGGTAGAACGCGCCGTCGAGGCCATTCAGCAGGCCGCCCATACCGGGCGCATCGGTGATGGCAAGATATTTATCTCGCCGATCGAGGAAGCCATACGCGTACGCACCGGCGAACGCGGCTCCGAAGCCATCTAATTCTTACAACACCCAAGAAAAAAGGGAACTCCGCATAATGTCCTGCAATTGCAAAAACCCGACCGACGTTCAGAAATACCTCAAGGAGAACGATATACCGTTCGTCGATCTTCGTTTCACCGACCCGCGCGGCAAATGGCAGCACCTGACCATGTGCGCCGACTTCATCGATGACGATGCGTTCGCCGACGGCGTGATGTTCGATGGCTCGTCGATTGCCGGCTGGAAAGCCATTAACGAATCCGACATGTCGCTGATTCCAGACGCCGAAACCGCCGTGATGGACCCTTTTTCGGCGCAACCGATGATGATCCTGTTCTGCGACATCATGGAACCCTCGACCGGCCAGCCCTATGGCCGCGACCCGCGCTCGCTGGCCAAAAAGGCGGTCGCCTATCTGGGCAGCACCGGTATCGGCGACACCGTATATGTCGGCGCCGAACCGGAATTTTTCGTGTTTGACGATGTCCGCTTCAATGTCGATATGAATAGCTGCTCCTATGAATTCGATTCGGAAGAAGGCCCATATGTCACCGGCAAGATCCTGCCCGAAGGCAACGCCGGCCACCGGCCGCCGGTCAAGGGCGGCTACTTCCCCGTGCCGCCGGTCGATTCGGCGCACGACCTGCGCGCCGAAATGGTTACCGTGATGCAGGAAATGGGGCTGGGCATGGACAAGCACCACCACGAAGTGGCGCCGTCGCAGCACGAATTGGGGCTGACCTTCGATACCCTGCTCGGCACCGCCGACAACGTCCAGATATACAAATACTGCACCCACATGGTGGCCCATACCTATGGCAAAACGGCGACCTTCATGCCCAAGCCGGTGGCCGGCGACAATGGTTCCGGGATGCACACCCACCAGTCCGTGTGGAAAGACGGCAAACCGGCCTTCGCCGGTTCCGGTTACGCCGACCTGTCGGAAACGGCGCTGCATTACATCGGCGGCATCATCAAGCACGCCAAGTCGCTGAACGCCTTCACCAACCCGACGACCAACAGCTACAAGCGCCTGATTCCGGGCTTCGAGGCGCCGGTGCTGCTGGCCTATTCGGCCCGCAACCGGTCGGCCAGTTGCCGTATTCCGTTCGCCACCAACCCCAAGGGCAAGCGCGTCGAAGTACGCTTCCCGGACGCCACCGCCAACCCCTATCTGGCTTTCGCGGCGATGATGATGGCCGGCCTCGACGGCATCGAAAACAAGATCAATCCGGGCGATGCCATGGACAAGAACCTGTATGACCTGCCACCCGAGGAACTGGCCGACGTGCCGACCGTATGCGGTTCCCTGCGCGAAGCCATCGAAGCCCTGATCGCCGACCGCGACTACCTGAAAAAGGGCGATGTCTTCACCGACGACATGATCGACGCCTACTGCGAGCTTAAATGGGAAGAAGTGTACAACTTCGAACACACCCCCCATCCGGTCGAATTCCAGATGTACTATTCGTCGTAAAATCAATCGGATTTTTCTAAATCCGGTAATCAGGGCTCCGTCTCGTGGCGGAGCCCTTTTTTTTGCCGTTACCGACCATCTAGAAAATTTTTCGTTATCTGCAAACAATTGCGCTTGTCCATTGACAACCATGAAAAAGCGGAGTCATTGTCCCTTAGCAAGGAAGAAATATCCTTAAAAAAGGCCTTGAGGGAGCCGTATTCCGACCGCTGGCTTTCTCGGTCAACGATATTTAAACGGTCGGCACAAATGGGAGGATACCATCTTGAAAAAGCTTGTCATCGGGGCCGCCGCCGGGCTGACCCTGGCGCTTGGCGCGTTTTCACCCGCCGAGGCCGCGAAAACACTGGTTTACTGTTCCGAGGCCAGTCCGGAAGGCTTTAATCCGGCGTTTTACACATCCGGCACGACGTTCGATGCGTCTTCTCGTCCAATATTTGACGGCCTGGTGCAATTCGCCCGCGGCACCACCAAGATCGAGCCGGCGTTGGCCGAAAGCTGGTCCGTTACCAATGGCGGCAAGAGCTACACCTTCAAGCTGCGCCGGGGCGTCAAGTTCCAGACCACGAAAAACTTTACCCCCAGCCGGGACTTCAATGCCGATGACGTGGTCTTCAGCTTTGCCCGGCAATGGGACAAAAACCACCCCTACTACAAGGTTTCCGGCGGCGCCTACGAATACTTCAACGCCATGAGCATGCCGGATCTGATAAAGGGCATAGTCAAGGTCGATGATTACACCGTGCGGTTCGACCTGAACCGGCCGGAAGCGCCGTTTATCGCCAATCTGGGCATGGACTTCGCCTCGATCTTCTCGGCCGAATACGCCGACAAAATGATGAAAGCCGGGACCCCCGAACTGGTCGATCAAAACCCGGTCGGCACCGGGCCTTTCCAGCTTGTCGCGTATCAGAAGGATGCGACGATCCGTTACAAGGCCAACCCCGCTTACTGGGCCGGCAAGGCCAAGATCGACAATCTGGTCTATTCGATCACCCCCGATGCCTCGGTGCGGTATCAAAAACTGAAAACCGGCGAATGCCACGTCATGCCTTATCCCAATCCGGCTGATCTGGCGGCCATGCGCAAGGATCCGAAAATCAACCTTCTGCAACAGGAAGGCTTGAACGTCGGCTATCTGGCCTATAACACCAAGAAGACACCGTTCACCGATGTCCGGGTTCGCAAGGCGCTGAACATGGCGATCAACAAGCAAGCCATCATCGACGCCGTCTTCCAGGGCGCCGGCAAGGTCGCCAAGAACCCGATTCCGCCGACCATCTGGTCTTACAACGACGCCACCAAGGACGACCCGTACGATCCGGCGGCGGCGAAAAAGCTGCTGGCCGAAGCCGGGGTCAAGAACCTCAAGACCAATATCTGGGCGATGCCGGTGCAACGCCCGTACAATCCGAACGCCCGCCGCATGGCCGAACTGATTCAGGCCGACTGGGCGAAAGTCGGCGTGGATGCGAAAATCGTCAGCTTCGAATGGGGGGAATACCTGAAGCGTTCCAAGGCCGGTGAACACGACACCGTGCTGCTGGGCTGGACCGGCGACAATGGCGATCCGGATAACTTCCTGGCGGTCCTGCTGGGTTGTGACGCGGTCGGCGGGTCGAACCGGGCGGAATGGTGCTACAAGCCGTTCAATGACCTTATCCAGGCGGCGAAAGTCACCAGCGATCAGGCCGAACGGACGAAGCTTTACAAAAAGGCGCAACTGATCTTCAAGGAACAGGCCCCATGGGCGACCATCGCCCATTCGGTCGTCTTCATGCCGATGCGCAAGGAAGTGGTCGGTTACAAGATCAATCCCTTCGGCGGCCATGGTTTCTATGGCGTCGATCTGAAATAGGCTTTTTTCCCAATAAGCCTGAACCGCGAATAAAAGGGAGGGGTCTTGCCCGTAAGGCCCCTCCCCTTTTCCTTGTAAGCCAACCCGTCTGAGCAGATGTTTCGATTCATTCTTTCCCGTATCGGATTGTTGATCCCGACTTTCCTGGGGGCGTCGATAGTCGCCTTCGGCTTTATCCGCCTGATTCCCGGCGATCCGATCGAGGTGCTGGCCGGTGAACGCGGCATCAGCCCCGAACGGCATGCCGAACTGATGGCCCAGTACGGCTTCGACCAACCCATCTGGGACCAATATTTCAATTTTCTGTTCAACTTGCTGCAAGGCGACCTGGGCCAGTCGATCGCCACCCGCAAGCCGGTAATAGACGAATTCCTGGTTCTTTTTCCGGCCACCCTGGAATTATCAATTTGCGCCATCCTGTTCGCCGTCATCATTGGCCTGCCGGCCGGCATCATCGCCAGCGTCAAACGCGGCTCGGTATTCGATCACACGGTCATGACGACGGCCCTGGTCGGCTATTCCATGCCCATTTACTGGCTTGGCCTGTTGATGATTATCCTGTTTTCCGTGACCCTTGGCTGGACTCCGGTGTCGGGCCGTATTTCGTTCCTGTATTTCTTCGAGCCGGTAACCGGTTTCATGTTGATCGATTCATACCTTTCGGGCCAGGAAGGCGCCTTTCGCTCGGCCTTGAGCCATCTTGTCCTGCCAACCATCGCGCTAGGCACCATACCGATGGCGGTGATCGCCAGACAGACCCGCTCGGCCATGCTGGAGGTGCTTGGCGAGGACTATGTGCGCACGGCGCGGGCCAAGGGGTTGCCGCCGCTGCGGGTGATCGGCGTACATGCGCTAAGGAACGCCCTGATTCCGGTGGTCACCACCATCGGCCTGCAGGTCGGCGTCCTGCTGGCCGGGGCTATCCTGACCGAATCCATTTTTTCGTGGCCCGGTATCGGCAAGTGGATGATCGATTCCATCTCCCGGCGGGATTATACGTCGGTCCAGGGCGGGCTGATGATGATCGCCGCCATCGTCATGGTGGTCAACCTGTTGGTCGATTTGCTGTACGGCCTGATTAACCCGCGAATTCGACACACCCGTTGAGACCACATATGACCGACCCGGAAACCGCACCGACCAGCAAGAAAACAGACTCGTCCTGGCCCCGACTGAAAGAATTCTGGTCTTATTTTCGGGAAAACAAGGGCGCCGTAGTGGGCCTGGGCGTCGTCGTATTTGTTATTCTGCTGGCGGTGTTCGCCGATGTGGTGGCGCCGCATCCGCCGAACGAGCAATACCGCGATCATTTATTGCAACCGCCGGTCTGGCAGGACGGCGGCAGCTGGTCATTCCTGTTAGGCACCGATGCGGTTGGCCGGGATATGCTGTCGCGGCTGATCTACGGCGCCCGCTATTCCCTGTTTATCGGCATCGTCGTGGTTTCCCTGTCGCTGGTTTCCGGAATTACGCTCGGCCTGACCGCCGGTTATTTTCGCGGCGGCGTCGATACCGTAATCATGCGGGTGATGGATGTCATATTGTCTTATCCCAGCCTGCTGCTGGCCCTGGTCATGGTCGCCCTGCTGGGACCAAGCCTGATCAACGCCATGATCGCCATCGCCATCGTCCTGCAACCCCACTACGTACGCCTGACCAGGGCCCAGGTGATTGCCGAATCGACCCGCGACTACGTCACCGCCTCGCGGGTTGCCGGGGCCGGAAATTTACGATTGATGTTTATCACCCTGCTGCCCAACTGCATGGCCCCATTGATTGTGCAAACGACCCTGAGCTTTTCGACGGCAATCCTGGACGCCGCGGCGCTTGGCTTTCTCGGCATGGGGGCACAGCCGCCGACTCCGGAATGGGGCACCCTGTTAGCCGATGCCAGAGAATTTATCTCCAGCGCCTGGTGGGTAGTGACTTTCCCCGGTCTGGCCATCCTGTTTACCGTGTTGTCGTTCAATTTGATGGGCGACGGCATGCGGGACGCACTCGACCCCAAGTTGAAACGATCATGAGTCTGCTGGTCATCGAAAACCTGAGTGTCGATTTCGTGACCGCCAATGGCCCGTTCCGGGCCGTTGACGGGGTTAACCTGAGCGTCGATCAGGGGGACGTGGTGGCCATTGTCGGCGAATCCGGGTCGGGCAAAAGCGTCGCCATGCTGGCCTTGATGGGATTGTTGCCGTGGACCGCAAAGGTCGGCGCCAGGCGCCTGGAATTCGATGGCCGGGACCTGACCGCGATGACCGCCAGGGCCCGCCGCCGCATCATCGGCAAGGATATGGCGATGATCTTCCAGGAACCGGGAACATCGCTAAACCCCTGTTTTACCGTCGGTTTTCAAATCAAGGAAACCCTGAAGACGCACCAGGGCGGCAGCGGCGCCGAGCGGCAACGCCGGGCCACCGAATTGCTCGATCAGGTCGGCATTCCGGAACCGGAAAAAAGACTCTCGGCCTTTCCCCATCAGTTGTCCGGCGGCATGAACCAGCGGGTGATGATCGCCATGTCGATCGCCTGCAACCCGCGTCTGCTGATTGCCGATGAACCGACAACGGCGCTCGATGTGACCATTCAGGCGCAAATTCTCGACCTGTTGCTCGACCTGCAACGCCACCACGGCATGGCGCTGATCCTGATTACCCATGATATGGGCGTAGTCGCCGAAACCGCGCACCGGGTCAGCGTCCAGTACGCCGGGCAGCAGGTGGAACAAAGCGATGTCCGGACCTTGTTCGCGACTCCCCGCCACCCCTACACCGCCGCCCTGCTCGCCGCCCTGCCCGAACGCAGCGACGGGGACAGACTCAAATCCATTCCCGGCGTCGTTCCCGGCCTGGATGATATTCCCGAAGGCTGCCTGTTTAACCCGCGATGCACCATCGCCACCGACCTGTGCCGCACGACGACGCCACCGTTTAGCGGCGGCGTACGCTGTCACACGCCGCTGGAGTACGAATGATGAGTAAGGTGATCCTGAAAGCGGACGGCCTGACCCGCTACTATCGGGTATCGCAGGGAATGTTCGGCGGCAACGCCACGGTCAAGGCGCTGGACGGCGTTGGATTTTCGCTGGCCGCCGGGCAAACTCTGGCGGTGGTCGGCGAATCCGGATGCGGCAAATCGACCCTGGCGCGGCTGCTGACGATGATCGAAGAGCCGACGGCGGGCCGGTTGGTAATAGACGGCCACGACATCGTCGGGGCCGCCGCCGCCACCATCAGGAAGCTTCGCTCGACGGTGCAAATTGTTTTTCAGGATCCCTACAGTTCCCTGAACCCGCGCCAGAAGGTCGGCGATATTCTCGAAGAACCATTGAAAATAAACACCGCCCTGAACGCCGCCGAAAGACGCCGCTCAGGGCGGGAAATGATGTCCAGGGTCGGCCTCAGGCCGGAACACTACGCCCGCTATCCGCATATGTTTTCCGGCGGCCAGCGCCAGCGCATCGCCATCGCCAGGGCGCTGATGCTTAATCCCCGGATTGTCATCCTGGATGAACCGGTGTCGGCGCTCGATGTCTCGATCCAGGCCCAGGTGCTTAATCTGCTGAGCGATTTGCAGGATGAATTTAAACTCGCCTATCTGTTCATATCGCATGACCTGAGCGTGGTTCGCCATGTCGCCGACGAGATCATGGTGATGTATCTTGGCCGTCCCGTGGAAACCGGCCGCCGCGACGATATTTTTCAAACTCCCCGCCACCCCTACACCCGCGCCCTGCTATCGGCGACACCGAAGGCCGACCCGGCGGCGGACAAGGAACGGATCAAACTTGGCGGTGAACTGCCCTCGCCCATCGACCCGCCCGGCGGCTGCCCGTTCCACCCCAGATGCCAGTGGGCCGACAAATTATGCGGCGAGCGAATACCGGTTATTGAAGAAATCAAACCGGGCCACCGGACAGCCTGCCATCACTGGCGCGACTTTTAATACATGGACTTCCCCGGCAAAAGTGGGGGGATTTTTGATAGATTAATCTTATCAGGAGAATCTTACGAGCAAACGAACACGACGGGCATTCACGGAAGACTTTAGACGCGAAGCCGTGCGCCTTACGCGCACGAGTGACCGTACGATTAGCCAGATTACCGACGATCTTGGCCTTGGCCTATCGACGCTGACGCGGTGGCGGCGCAAGTATCATGAAGCGGACCTTTTGTCCGGTCCGCATGACGATGTCGAGAAGGAACTGGCCCGTCTTCGCAAAGGGAACGAGTTGCTGCATCAAGAACGCGATCTGTTAAAAAAGGAGACTTCAGTGACGTCCCGATTCGGGTCGAAGTGCCCGTCGGTGAACAGGTCGTCGGGTAGTGTCCTGTTTTTTAGTTCTTCGATTATGCGTTTCAGGAATTAGGTCATGCCCGACAAAAAAGCCAAAGCCAAGGAATTTCTTGATGACCTCCAATCGGCAATGAATGACCGACTTCCTCGTTGGCAGGAAATCCAAGCCGAAATACCGGATATCGTGTCGGAGGCTAAAGGGAGGGAAGACTGGAAGCACAAGCGCACACCCGAAGATGTTTTTCTGCATCACTTTGCCTTCCCAATTTTGTTTCAATATATCAGCGACGATCTAGGTCATGGAAATGACGCGGCACGGCAAAGCCTACTATCTGAATTTTTCAGAAATATGCCTGACATGGTTTCAGGATCACCGGCCCGCGCCATGCGCTACGGAAATCCATTCGGGAAAGTCTTTGCGACACCACAGGATGTGATGAAACGATGGCGTGGGGAAATGCGGCAGGCAAAGGTTCAACAGCCCTGCCCCGACTTTGCCTTACGTTCCCCTTTCCCCCATAAAATTATCTTCGAAGGAAAGTATTTCCAGAAAGGCGGCATCACGGCAGGAGAGACCCACCTTGTCGAAACATCGTATCAAGCTTTCTTCTATGGAGCGCAAACACCGGCAGGGGAAAATTCTTCTGGTGTTCCTTGGGACTATGACTATTCCTGCCTGTTCGCCTGTGACGCTTCGAATGAAGCCGGGCTAATCAGCGCATGGAATTCGCTGGATGGTGATTTGCAAAACAGCTTTTGGGAGGGCGCAAATATCTACATCATGGTGCTACGGCCTGAATGATTAACCCTGGAATTACGGCGACAAATTACGGCCAATTACGGCGACAGTATACTAAACTTACAATATGACTGATGCACTTCTATGTGG
>CAZZKE010000007.1:0-76335 GCA_964655005.1 uncultured Thalassospiraceae bacterium
TGATGGATAAGCCTGACGGCTTACCCACATCCCCACAGGTTCCACAACCGCAACAAGATGTGATAAACAGGATTTTGGCAGCATGATCGGCAACCGGAATACACCTTAACATCGCTGCCAGACTGTCCAACAATGTGGGACCATCTCAATTTGCCGCCATCCCGGCAAAAGCCGAAGGGGTCTCCCAGACAGCCAAGAGTTGTAGTTACCATGGGGGATGTGCGCGGGAGTCTCCTGAGCAGCTATAAGCATGGTCGTTTGATCGAGCATTTTATCGCCTGTGCGACGCGCGAACGGCGCTCGGTTCGTGTGGCGTGAACTCGGTAATCCCGGTCGTCGTACGCCATTGCCCGTTCCTTTCGATTCATGCGCCTGATGATCCGCCGTTTGCTGTGGATAATCTGCCCGCCACCGGGTGACATGGCGCGCACAATGTGAAATCCTCTGGCCATGCCTGATTCCCACGCAGCACAAGCTGGTTTCGTCCATCTGCGGGTGCATTCGGCTTATTCCCTGTCGGAAGGTGCCGCCAGGATATCCGACCTGGTGAAGTTGTGCCGCGATCAGTCGATGCCGGCGGTGGCCGTTACCGACACCAACAACCTGTTCGGCGGCCTGGAATTTTCCGTCTCCTGTGCCGGTGCCGGCGTGCAACCCATTGTCGGCTGCCAGTTGAGCGTCTCACGGGCCGAGCGGGCCGGTGTCAGGCCCGGCCATGTTGCCGATGCGGACAGCTCCGACCCCGTGGTGGTGCTGGTGCAGAACGACACCGGCTACCGTAATTTATTGAAATTGCTGGGAATAGCCTATCTTGGCCATGACGCTGCTGAAAATAATGAACAGCCGTCAATGGCGCCGCAGGTGTCGCTGGAAGAACTCAAGGCGCATAACGAAGGCTTGCTGCTGTTAACCGGCGGCCCGGACGGCCCGGTCGGTCGTTTGCTGGGCGACGGTCAAGACGATGCGGCGGAAGAACTGCTAGGGGGGCTGAAGGAGGCCTTCGCGGGCCGCCTGTATGTGGAAATCATGCGGCATGGTCTGGATAGCGAGAAAAAGACCGAAGCCGGGTTTATCGAACTGGCATACCGGCACGACCTGCCCCTGGTCGCCACCAACGAGGTGTTTTATCTGGCTCCCGATATGTACGAGGCGCACGATGCCCTGATTTGTATCGCCGAGGGGGCCTATGTTTCGCATGCCGATCGGCGCCGCCTGACCAGTCAGCACTATTTCAAGTCGGCGGCGGAAATGCGGGCCTTGTTCGCGGATTTGCCGGAAGCTGTCGACAACACCATGGTTATCGCCCGGCGCACCGCCTACATGGTCGAAAAAATCGATCCCATCCTGCCGCCTTACGATTGTGGCGAGGGGACGACCGAACAGGATGAATTGCGACGTCAGGCCAGGGAGGGACTGGAAATCCGCCTGCGACGCCAGGTTTACAAGGAAGGTATGAGCGCCGAGGAGGAAAACCGGGTCGCCAAACCATACTGGGAGCGCCTGGATTACGAACTCGATACCATCAATTCCATGGAATTCCCCGGCTATTTCCTGATCGTCGCCGATTTTATTCACTGGACTCGCGGCCAGGGTATTCCGGTTGGCCCCGGGCGCGGTTCCGGCGCCGGTTCGGTGGTTGCCTGGGCGTTGACCATCACCGATCTGGATCCCCTGCGTTGGGGGCTGTTGTTCGAGCGTTTCCTGAATCCAGAGCGGGTCTCCATGCCGGATTTCGATATCGATTTCTGCCAGGACCGGCGCGACGAAGTGATCCGCTACGTGCAGCAAAAATACGGTCGCGATCATGTCGCCCAGATCATAACCTTCGGCAAGCTACAGGCCCGCGCAGTGCTGCGTGATGTTGGCCGGGTCCTGGAAATGCCCTACGGCCAGGTCGACCGCATCTGCAAACTGGTACCCAACAACCCGGCCAATCCGACCACCCTGAGCCAGGCCATCGAGGGCGAGCCGCAGTTCCGGGTTGAAATGAATTCCGACGAGGCGGTCGGCAAGCTGATTGAAATCGGCCTGAAACTGGAAGGGCTGTACCGGCACGCCTCGACCCATGCTGCCGGCGTGGTGATCGGCGACCGGCCCCTGGACGAGCTTATCCCGCTTTACCGCGATCCCCGTTCGGACATGCCGGTAACCGGTTTCAACATGAAATATGTCGAATCGGCGGGCCTGGTAAAGTTTGATTTCCTAGGCCTGAAAACCCTGACGGTGCTTGATAAAACGCTCAAGCTGATCGCCGAACGGGGGCCGGCCATCGAACTTTCGACCCTGCCGCTGGATGACGAAAAGACCTATGAAATGATGGGATGCGGCGAAACCACCGGGGTCTTCCAGCTGGAAAGTGCGGGGATGCGGGATGTCCTGCGCAAGTTGAAGCCCGATACCTTCGAAGACATCATTGCCATCGTCGCCCTGTACCGGCCCGGTCCGATGGAAAATATCCCCAGTTACATCGCCCGCAAACACGGTCAGGAACAGCCGGACTATCTGTACCCGACGCTGGAAGGAATTCTCAAGGAAACCTTCGGCATCATGATTTATCAGGAACAGGTGATGCAGGTGGCGCAGGAACTGTCGGGCTACAGCCTGGGTAATGCCGATTTGTTGCGCCGCGCCATGGGCAAAAAGATCCAGTCGGAAATGGATGAACAGCGTCAGGCCTTCGTCGATGGCGCCATCGCCAAGGGCGTGCCGCAGGCCAAGGCCTCGCAGATTTTCGATCAGGTCAACATGTTCGCCGGTTACGGCTTCAACAAATCCCACGCCGCCGCCTATGCCCTGGTGGCCTACCAGACGGCCTATTTCAAGGCCAACTATCCACTTGAATTCATCGCCGCCTCAATGACCCTGGACATCAACAACACCGACAAGCTGAACCAGTTCAAGCAGGAACTGGGGCGTCTGGGATTTTCCGTGCATGGACCCGATATCAACGCCTCGGAAGTCGAATTCAGGGTCGAGGGAGAAGCCGTGCGCTATGCCCTGGCGGCGGTCAAGAATGTCGGCGAGGGGGCTATGCGCGCCCTTGTCGGCGAGCGCCGGGAAAACGGACGCTTCGCCGACCTGGCCGATTTTGCCGAACGGGTCGATGCCCGAAACATCAACAAGCGCCAGTTGGAAAACCTGATCCGGGCCGGGGCTTTCGACGCATTGGATAGCAATCGCCGCAAGGTATTCTCCGGGGTCGAGGCGATCCTGCGCCACGCCAGCGCCGCCGCCCAGGACCGTGACAGCGACCAGATCGGACTGTTCGGCGGCGATGCCGCGCCCAAGACAACCATCCCCATGGACGATGTCGCCGACTGGCCGCCGATGGACCGCATGAAAGAGGAATTCGACGCCGTCGGGTTTTATCTTTCCGGCCATCCCCTGGAATCCTATGGCCGGAGCCTGAGGCGGATCAAGGCGCGGCCGGCGGTCGAGGTCATCGCCGAAGGCAATCCCGGCGCCATCAAGCTGGCCGGCACCGTGATCGGCAAGAAGGAGAGGACATCGGCCAGGGGCAACCGCTTCGCGTTTGTTCAACTGTCCGATGTCTCGGGAACATACGAAGTTATGGTTTTTTCCGAGTTGCTGGCCAGTGCGCGGGAGCTGCTGGAAGTGGGGCAGTCCCTGTTTATCAAGGCCGCTATCCAGTTCGAAGGCGAAACTCCGCGCATCACCGCAAATTCCTTCGAGCTTCTTGATCAGGTGGCGGCCCGCTCGACCCCCGGTCTCAGGTTGTATATCGGCTCGGAAAACCCTTTGCGGGCGCTGCGAGAAGCCTTGTCGGGCGAACGCGGTGGCGGTGAAATCATCGTCGTGGTTCATCCCGACGATGATCTGGAAGTAGAAATCACCCTCGCCGACAAACTGGTAATCACGCCAGGGCTGTTGCGGACCATTCGCGAAATTCCCGGCATCGAGGAGATCAGGGAAATCTAGGTTGCAAATCGGTTTTGTTCTTGCAATGGACGGTTTTCGGCGGTATCAAACCGCCTCGCAAGCATACTCCTGTTGGGAGGTGCTTATTTCACACGCGGGCTTGTGGCCCCGGCGCTAATTCGCCGGTCGGTCGCTCCGGTGTTTTTCACCAGCGATTCAAGGTGACGAACGGCGCTCGCGGAGGTTCAACCGGAAAAAAGAGGAGCAGCCCCTATGGCTATGCCCACATTTACCATGCGTCAGCTTTTGGAAGCCGGCGTCCACTTCGGACATAATACCCGCCGCTGGAACCCCAAGATGGGGCCTTATATCTTCGGCGTTCGCAACGGCATACACATTATCGACCTGCAACAGACGGCGCCGATGCTGCACCGGGCCATGATGGCCGTGCGCAATGCCGCCGCCAGCGGTGGTCGGGTGCTGTTTGTCGGTACCAAACGGCAGGCTTCCGAACGCGTATCGGAAGCCGCCAAGCGCTGTGGCCAGTACTACGTTAACCATCGCTGGCTCGGCGGCATGATGACCAACTGGCAGACCGTGTCGAAATCGATCAAGCGGCTGCGCGAACTGGAAGAATTGCTGGCCGGTGACACCGTCGGCCTGACCAAGAAGGAAATGCTTCAGCTTACCCGCGAACGCGACAAGCTCGACAAGGCATTGGGCGGCATCAAGGAGATGGGCGGCAAGCCCAACGTAATGGTGGTTATTGACACCAACAAGGAAGCCATCGCCGTAGCCGAAGCCAACAAGCTGGGTATTCCGGTGGTCGCGGTGATCGATTCCAACAGTTCTCCCGATGGTATCGACTTTCCCATTCCCGGCAACGATGACGCGCTGCGCGCAATCAATCTGTATTGCGATCTGATGGCCAGTTCCGTGCTTGACGGCATATCGCAGGAAGCGGCCGCGTCCGGCGTCGATCTGGGCGCCGCCGAAGTTGCCCCGGCGGAAGATCTGACGGTTCAGGAAACAGCGGTCGCCGAGAAGACCGAAGCCGAGGTTGCGCCCACGGTCGAGGAAGTCCCGGAAACGGCCCCGGTTGAAGTCGAGGCATCACCGGAAGTCAAGGCGGAAACCTAAAATATAATTCATATATATTAATTGGTTATATGTAATACTTAAGAAAGAGGAAGAGTATGGCTGAAATCACCGCCAGTCTGGTCAAGGCGCTGCGTGAAAAGTCCGGCGCCGGTATGATGGATTGCAAGAGAGCGTTATCTGAAACCGCCGGCGATCTTGAACAGGCCGTCGATTGGCTGCGCACCAAGGGATTAGCCGCGGCGGCCAAGAAATCCGATCGTATCGCCTCGGAAGGTCTTGTCGGCCTGGCCATCGCGGGCAATTCCGGCGCCATTGTAGAGGTCAATTCCGAAACCGATTTCGTGGCCCGGAACGATGATTTTCAGGGTTTTGTCAAAACCGTGGCCGCCCTTGCCCTGGACCATGGCGATATGGATGGCCTTAAGGCCGCGTCTTACGCCGATGCCGGAAAAACTGTGGAAATGCAATTGACCGAGATGATTTCGACTATCGGCGAGAATATGAATATCCGCCGGGTCGGGACACTGTCGGTCGATAGCGGCGTGGTGGCATCGTATACGCACAACGCGCTGGCCACCGGGCTTGGCAAAATAGGCGTCCTGGTAGCGCTCGAATCCGGCGCCGACGCGGACAAGCTGCAGGGGCTCGGCAAGCAGTTAGCCATGCACATCGCGGCGGCCAATCCGCAGGCGATTTCGCGGGACGATCTGGACCCGGACGCGATCAGTCGCGAACGGCAAGTCCTTGGCGATCAGGCCCGCCAATCCGGTAAGCCCGAGGAGATTATTGAAAAAATGCTCGAAGGGCGGTTGCGCAAATTTTATGAGGAAGTCTGTCTGCTCGATCAGGTTTTCGTCGTCGATGGTGAAAACCGGGTTTCGCAGGTTATCGAAAACGCCGCCAAGGAACTTGGCGCCCCCATCGAACTAAAGGCGTTCGTTCGTTTCGCACTTGGCGAAGGCATTGAAAAAAAGGCGGAAGATTTCGCCGCCGAGGTCGCCGCCGTTTCTGGCGTTTAGTATAGCAATTCAAATTAATAAAGACCCCACCTTGGACGTTGGTGTATGATCGCCGGCAGCAAAAACAGCGGAGCGGACGCTAAATGACGTCACAGCTAAAAACCGCATCGAAATATAACAGGGTGCTACTGAAACTGTCAGGCGAGGCCCTTATGGGGGCCAAGGAATTCGGCCTGGATTCGGAAACCGTCGATATAATCGCCGATCAAATATCCGATGTTCACAAAATGGGTGTGCAGGTCTGTCTGGTGATCGGGGCGGGGAATATTTTTCGCGGCCTGTCCGGCGCCGCATCCGGTATCGAACGGACCAGCGCCGATTACATGGGCATGCTGGCCACCGTCATCAACGCCCTGGCCGTGCAAAGTATTCTGGAAGGCAAGGGGATTCAGACCAGGGTGATGTCGGCGATACCGATGTCTTCCATATGTGAACCCTACATCAGGCGCCGGGCAGTCAGGCATATGGAAAAGGGCCGCCTGGTGATCTTCGCCGCAGGCACCGGCAATCCTTTCTTCACGACCGACACGGCGGCCTCCCTGCGGGCCGTGGAAATGGGCTGCGACGCCCTGCTGAAGGGCACCCAGGTAGATGGCGTATACGATGCCGACCCGGTCATCGTGGCCGATGCCAAACGCTATGAGCAGTTAAGTTATCAGGAAGTCCTGACCCAGAATTTGCGGGTGATGGATACCTCGGCCATAGCCCTGGCACGGGAAAACAACGTGCCCATAGTGGTTTTTTCGATACACAAACCGGGCGCATTCGCCGATGTTGTCAAAGGCAACGGAACCTTTACGGTTATTTCCGGGGAACGGTCCGTGTCGAAATAAGAAAATCGGGAGGGTAAACAGTGAGTACAGGTATCAGCGCCGACAAAAAGGATGTGGCTCGCCGCATGGAAGGCGCCGTCGATGTCCTGCACAAGGAATTCGGCGGCCTTCGAACCGGTCGTGCCGCGACCAGTTTGCTTGAACCGGTAACGGTTCAGGCCTATGGATCGGAAATGCCGCTAAATCAGGTTGGCACGGTCAGCGTCCCTGAACCCCGCATGTTGAGCGTTCAGGTCTGGGACAAGGGGTTGGTCAAGGCCGTCGAGAAGGCAATTATGGATTCAGGGTTGGGGCTGAATCCCAGCGCCGATGGCCAACTAGTCCGGATACCCATACCGGCGCTGACCGAAGAGCGACGGGTGGAACTTTCGAAAATTGCCGGAAAATATACCGAAGAAGCCAGAATCGCGGTCAGGAATGTTCGCCGTCATGCAATGGACGAACTCAAACGGGCCGAAAAGGATGGTGAAATTTCGGAAGACGAGCACCGTGATTATGCCCACGAGATGCAGGAACTGACCGATCAGTACATTAAAAAAATAGACGATGCCCTGGCCAATAAAGAGCAGGAAATAATGCAGGTTTGATGACATGAGCCCCGGTAATCCAATCGCTGCGGTTCATGGCAAAATTGCCGATGACGCCGCGCCGCCCAGCCATGTGGCCATTATTATGGACGGCAATGGTCGCTGGGCGAAAGCCCACAACCTGCCGCGCGCGGCGGGCCATCAGCGCGGCGCCCAGGTAGTCAAAACGGTGATCAAGGCGGCTATCGAAGCCGGCGTCGGCTATTTGACGCTGTACGGGTTTTCGTCGGAAAACTGGAAACGGCCGCCGGATGAAGTCGAAGATTTAATGGGGCTGTTGCGGCTGTATTTGAAAAGCGAAATCAGGACCCTTCATAAAAAGGGCGTCAAATTGCTGGTCATCGGGGACCGGCACCGCCTGGAACCGGATATCGTAAGCCTGATCGATCAGGCCGAGGCCTTGACCGCCGATAACCGTCGTTTGACGGTGACCATCGCGCTAAGCTATGGCGGGCGTGACGAACTCACCAACGTCGCCAGGTTGCTGGCCGCAAAGGCGGTGTCCGGGGAAATAACCCCGGAAGAAATTGATGAGGAAATGTTTGGCCGCCATCTGTACACCAATGGCACGCCCGACCCGGATATCCTGATTCGCACCAGCGGCGAACAACGGGTCAGTAATTTCCTGCCCTGGCAACTGGCTTACACCGAATTCATCTTCCTCGACATTCTGTGGCCGGATTTCTCGAAACAGGATTTTGATGCCGCCATTTCCGACTATCACGGGCGCGACAGACGCTACGGCGCGACCCGTGGGTAATCAAGGAACCGGTTTCAGCCAGGTTACGGTGCGGGTGGCTGCGGCGCTGGTGATGATTCCGCCGGTTTTGGCGTTCGTCTACTTCGGTTATCCTGTTTTTAATATTTTTGTTGCCGTCATGGTCGCGCTGATGGCCTGGGAATGGCGGCGGCTGGTCTATAGCGGAGAACGGGACGGGCGCTATTTCTGGATGGCCCTTGGCGTGTTCTATATCGGTCTGCCGGCCCTGGCGTTGATCTGGCTGCGGGGCGACGGCGAAGACGGGCGGAATACCATATATTGGCTGCTTGCGTTGGTCTGGGCCGCCGATACCGGCGCCTATGCGGCCGGGCGGATGATCGGTGGCCCGAAGCTGGCGCCGGCAATCAGTCCCAATAAAACCTGGGCCGGGCTGGCCGGCTGCATCGTTGCGGCAGCCCTGGTTGGCGTCGCGGCGGCCTGGCTGGCGAAGTCCGACGATTATCTGTTGCCGGCCCTGCTAAGCGCCGCGATAGGTATTGTTTCGCAGGGCGGTGACTTGCTCGAATCGGCCATAAAACGGCGTTTCGGGGTCAAGGATTCAAGCCACTTGATTCCGGGCCATGGCGGTATTCTTGACCGGGTGGACGCCCTGTTGGCGGCTATTATGGCCGCGGCGTTGCTCAGATATGCCTTTGGGGGCGGTATTGTTCGATGGTCGTGACGGAAGCACACAAACAGTCCGGTACGGCGCCGCGTCGGGTGACCATTCTTGGTTCCACCGGGTCGATCGGCTGCAACACCGTTGATTTGATCGAACGGGCGCCGGGTAAATATGTTATCGAGGCCTTGACCGCCAACAATAACGTCGAAGAACTGACCCGCCAGGCCCTGAAACTTAAACCCAGGATCGCTGTCGTCGCCGACCCGGCCAGCTATGGCGATTTAAAGCGGGCGCTGGCCGGCAGCGGCATAGAGGCCGCGGCCGGGCCAGAGGCGGTGGCCGACGCCGCTGCACGCCCGGCGGAATGGGTAATGGCCTCGATCGTCGGCACGGCGGGTCTGGTGCCGACACTGAAGGCGATAGAACGGGGCGCCATCGTCGGCCTGGCCAACAAGGAATGTCTGGTTTCGGCCGGTGATCTGTTGATGGCCGAAATCAAGCGCTGCGGCGCTACCCTGATACCCGTTGATTCCGAACACAGCGCGATTTTTCAGATCTTCGATTTCGACGATCCCGGCAAGATCAGGCGCATCATCCTGACCGCCTCGGGCGGGCCGTTCCGGCAGATGACGTCGCGGCAAATGGCGGCGGTTACTCCGGAACAGGCGGTCGATCATCCCAATTGGGATATGGGGGCGAAAATTTCCATCGATTCGGCGACCATGATGAATAAAGGGCTGGAACTGATCGAGGCCCATCATCTGTTCGGTCTGGGCGGGCCGCAAATCGATATTCTGGTGCATCCGCAGTCGGTGGTCCACAGCATGGTTGAATATGTCGATGGCTCGGTGCTGGCGCAGTTGGGCGCGCCCGATATGCGCACCCCCATTTCCTATGCCCTGGGTTGGCCCAAACGGCTGGAGACGCCGGCGGCCCGGCTGGAACTGGAAAAAATCGGATCGTTAACCTTCGAAGCCCCCGACCCGGACCGTTTTCCGGCCCTGCGGCTGGCCCGGGAATGCATGATGCAGGGCGGTGCTGCGCCGACGGTTCTTAATGCCGCCAATGAAATTGCCGTCGAAGGATTTTTGTGCGGGAAAATTGGTTTCCTGGATATTGTCCGGATCGTCGAGGAGACCCTGGGGAAAATTACCGGAACGGCAATTCACACGCTGCAAGACGTACTTTGCGTAGACCTGGAAGCCCGTAAAATAGCCGGTGATTTCCTTGAATAAAATAGCGATTCAGACTACTTAAAAGGCTGAGTCAGTTTTATTAAATTAGCAATAGGCCTTTTCGCCGTGGATACACTGGTTAATTTTGTCATCATCCCCGTGATTTTGCTGACCGTTTTGGTTTTTGCACACGAACTGGGGCATTTTCTTATAGCTCGTCGTAACAAAGTGCGTGTCGAGGTGTTTTCGATCGGTTTTGGAACCGAATTATTCGGTTTTAACGACAAACACGGTACCCGCTGGAAGTTTTGCGCCATTCCGCTTGGCGGTTACGTCAAGATGTTCGGGGAAGGCGAGGAAATTGCGGTTGAGGGCGGCGCGGACGATGAAACCCGCCCCCTGAGCCCGGAAGAAAAGGCGGTCTCGTTCCATCACAAGAGATTGGCCCAGCGCGCCGCGATTGTCGTCGCCGGCCCGGTGGCCAATTTCATTTTCGCCATTCTGGTGCTTGGGTTGATGTTTGGAATCGCCGGATCGCCGTCGCCGTTAGCCGGCGTCGGCGCCGTGCAGTCGGGCAGCGCTGCCGCCGGGGCCGGTTTCGAAACCGGTGACCAGATCGTTGCAATTGATAATCAGGGAATCAAATGGTTCGAGGATCTGCGCCGGGTAGTCAGCGCCAGTCCGGGCGTGGAACTGACGTTCGAGGTGCGGCGCGGTGATCGGGTGATGCAAATCCGGGCGACGCCGAAATTGCAGGTGGTCGCCGATGCCGATGGTGTCGAACGCGAAATTGGACTGCTTGGCGTCACCCCGGACCCGGATAAAATCGAATATGTTGCCGTTGGCCCGCTTGACGCCGCCTGGATGGGGGTCGAGCGCACGTATGGCCTGACCCGGCAAATTCTTGGCGCCTTGGGGCAGATGATTAGCGGCGCACGCGGAGCCGAAGAATTGGGCGGCCCGATCAGAATCGCCCAGATGATTGGTGAAATTTCGTTTGATAATCCAATAGGACTGGCCTTTATTCTGGCCGCCTTGTCGGTCAATTTAGGATTGATTAATCTGTTTCCGGTCCCCATGCTGGACGGCGGGCATCTGGTGTTTTATGCCATCGAAGCTATAATAGGACGGCCTGTGAAAGCGATTATTCAAGAATACAGTTTCCGATTCGGATTGGGTCTGGTATTGCTCCTTATGGTCTTTGCAACGTGGAATGATCTGGTGCAATCCAAGTTTATAGAGACCATAAGAAATTTCATCACCTGATAACGTTTTGATTTCACAGGGGAAGCGTACGTGAGGCGCATGAATCACGCCATTCGTTTGATCTGTTTACCGCTGCTGATGGCGTTTGCCATCGGTTTCGCGCCGGTGTCGGCGCACGCCCAGGCGACCGGTATGGTCCGCGAGATAACGGTGGTCGGCAACCAGCGCATAGAAACCGGAACCATTCTTTCCTACATGCTGGTCAAAGTGGGCGATCCCTATGATAATTCTCGCGTCAACCGGTCCCTGAAAAGTCTTTTCGGGACCGGCCTGTTCGCCGACGTCACGATCCGTCGCGACGGCGAGGCGTTGATCGTCACCGTGGTCGAGAACCCGGTGATTAACCGTATCGCTTTCGAAGGTAACAAGCGATTGGAAGACAAGGATATCGAGCAGGAAATTTCCCTGCGACCGCGCGTCATATATACCCGCACCAAGGTCCAGAACGATGTCAAACGTATTCTGACGCTGTATCGCCGCAAGGGCCGGTTCGCCGCGACTGTCGAACCCAAGGTGATCCAGCAGCCGCAAAACCGCGTCGATCTGGTGTTTGAAATAAATGAAGGCAAATGGACGGAAGTCAGGAACATCCGGTTTATCGGCAACCGGGCGTATAGCGATTCCCGTTTGCGCGAAGTAATCCGCACCAGGGAAACCCGCTGGTATCGGTTCCTTTCTTCCGACGACAACTACGATCCGGACCGCATGACCCTGGACCGCGAACTGCTCAGGCGTTTTTACCTGAGCGCCGGTTATGCCGACTTCAGGGTCGCCTCGGCCGTAGCCGAACTGACCCCGGACCGCAGGAATTTTTTCATTTCCTTCACCGTCGAAGAAGGTGACCGCTATTCATTTGGCGACGTGAAGCTTGATATTAATTTGCGTGGTTTGAAAGAAACCGATATTGCCGACATTATCGAAATTGAAAAAGGCGACTGGTACGACATCGAACGGGTCGAAAAGACCATCGATGACCTGACCAATGCCATCGGCGGTCTGGGGATTTCGTTTGTCGATGTTCGACCGCGCATTAAACGCAATCGCGAAGACAAGACCGTGTCGGTGACGTTTGAAGTAAACGAAGGGCCGCGCGTGTTCGTCGAAAGAATCGATATCGAAGGAAATGTCCGGACCTCCGACGAAGTAATCCGACGTGAATTCAGGCTGGTCGAAGGCGATGCGTTCAATCCGGCGAAGCTCAGGCGATCCAGGCAACGCCTGCAAAATCTGGACTTTTTCGAATCCGTCAAGGTCGAGCAGGTGCCGGGAGACGGCCCGGACAAGACCTCTGTGAAAGTAGAGGTACAGGAAAAATCCACCGGGTCGCTGTCCCTTGGTTTCGGCTTCTCGACGACAAGCGGCGTCTTGGCCGACATCGGCCTGAGCGAACGCAACCTGCTTGGGCGAGGGCAGTATATCAGCCTCAAGGGAACCCTGGCTGCGAGAAAATCCGAAATCGATTTCAGTTTTACCGAACCCTATTTTCTGGGCCGTGATATTGCCGCCGGCGTAGATGTTTTCCGGACTACCCGCGACCAGCAGGACGCCAGTTCCTATGATTCCAGGGATACCGGCTTCAATCTCAGGGCAGGCTATCCGATCACCGAAAAGCTCAGGCAAAGCTGGGTCTATACCGCCAAACTGGTGGAAGTCGATAATATCGGCAGTGGCGCCTCCAAGTACATCAGAGACGAAGAAGGCAAGCAAACGCTGTCCAAGGTATCCCACAATTTGACATACGATACCCGCGACAACATAAGGACCCCGTCCGAAGGCATTATTATCAAACTGTCTAACGGTTTGGCCGGGTTTGGCGGTGATCGCCGCTATCTCAGCAATGAACTTAGCGGCGGCCGGTATTTTCCGCTGTATGACCAGTGGATTTTCTCCATTGGCGGGGCGGTGGGCTATATCGTCGGTATCGGGCAGGATGTAAAGCTGACGGACCGCTTCTTCATAGGCGGCGACGATTTACGCGGCTTCGCCACTTCCGGTGTCGGGCCACGCGATGATGTCACCAATGATGCCCTCGGCGGTGAATGGATGTACAAGGCTTCCGCCGAACTGACATTTCCCGTTGGCTTGCCCCAGGAACTGGGGGTGTCGGGCAAATTGTTTACCGATCTGGGCAGTGTCGGCGCCGTTTCACCGGGCGGCACGGGAATTAATGATACCGGCAGCATGCGGCTATCGGTCGGTACCGGTATCATCTGGGTTTCGCCGTTCGGGCCGGTTGGGGTGGATTTTGGCGTGCCACTGATAAAAGAAAATTTTGATGATACGGAAAATGTCCGAGTAAATTTTGGTACAAGATTTTAGGAGATTGTCTTGAAAATATCTTCCGCAATTCTGTTGTTGCTGCTGACGGCGTTGATTGTTCCCCCCGCCGCCAGCGCCCAGGAAAATTCGACAAAGCTTAATGTAGCGGTCATCAATATCAATGCGATCCGTCAGAACGCCTTGGCCGTCAGGTCGATTGCCGAACAGATTGGTAAGTACCGCTCGGCGTTTCAGGCCGAAATAAAGAAGGAAGAAGAAGCCCTGCGCACGGCCAATCAGGAACTTTCCCGGCAACGCACCCTGTTGTCGGCCGAGGCTTTCGCCGAAAAGCGGCGCGAATTCGAGCAACGGGTATCTGAAGTGCAGCGCAAGGTGCAGCAGCGCAAGGTCAATCTGGACAAGGTTCAGGCCGAATCCATGGGCAAGGTGCAGGGCGCCCTTAACAAAATCGTTTCCGATATCGCCAAGGCAAAAGGCTATAACCTGATTTTGCGACGCGATCAGGCCGTCCTGGCGGACGCATCGCTGGATATTACCGGGCCGGTCCTGACGGCCTTGAACAGGGACCTCGCCAACGTGGTTGTCGCCGAACCGGAAAAATAGCGGACAGGTTGATTATACCGACGATGACTGACAAGCGGTTTTTCAAGGTTTCCGGGTCGTTCTCACTGGCCGATTTGGCCGAGATTTCCGGTGCTGAGATTTCCGGAAACGCCGATCCTGCAATGCTGTTTACCGATGTCGCGCCGCTTGATGCCGCCGATGGCGGCATGGTCAGCTTCCTGGATAACAGGCGCTATCGTGAGGCTTTTTCCAATAGCCGGGCAGGGGCCTGTGTGGTTCGTGCCGAGATGGCGGCGAAGGCCCCCGAAGGGATGGCGCTGCTGCTGTGCGATCAGCCTTATCATGGCTATGCCCGCATCGCGCGCGCCTTCTATCCGGACCGGCAGGCGGCCCGGTTTCAAGCGGCGAACGCTACTGTCGATGCGTCGGCCAGACTGGGGGCCGATTGCCGTATTGAACCGGGCGTGGTGATCGGGGCGAACGCGGAAATCGGCGACCGTTGCCTGATTGGCGCCAACGCGGTTATCGGCGAAGGGGTGAAAATCGGCAATGATTGTGCCATCGGTCCCCTGACGACTCTGGTTTGCTGCCTGATTGGCGATAATGCCGTTATTCACAGCGGTGTTCGAATCGGTCAGGATGGTTTCGGTTTTGCGCTGGGGGCGACAGGCCATCTGAAGGTCCCGCAACTTGGCCGGGTGGTGATCGGAGAAGACGTTGAAATAGGCGCCAACAGCACCATTGACCGCGGCGCCGGGCCGGACACGGTTATCGGGGCCGGTACAAAAATTGATAATCTGGTGCAAATCGGCCATAACGTACGCTTGGGTCAAAACTGCATAGTGGTTTCCCAGGTCGGTATTTCCGGTTCCACCACCATTGGCGATGCGGTCATGATCGGTGGACAGGGGGGGCTGGCGGGACACCTGAATATAGGCAGTGGCGCCCAGATTGCGGCGCAAAGTGGCGTTATGCGGGATATTGAACCTGGTCAAAAGGTCGGCGGTTCGCCGGCGGCTCCATTCCGGGACTGGATGCGCGGCGTCGCCGCGATCGATAGGATGTCGAAGAACAAGGGCCGATAACTTGCGCAATAATGCCGAAACCACTGTCACGGATACCATAGATATCAACAGGATCATGGAAATGATCCCGCACCGCTACCCGTTCCTGATGATTGACCGGATGGTCGATGTCATCGCCGACAAAAGCGCCGTCGGGATCAAGAACGTGACCATTAACGAGCCCTTTTTTCAGGGTCACTTCCCAAGCCTTCCGGTAATGCCCGGCGTCCTGATTATCGAGGCGATGGCGCAAACGGCGGCGGTTTTGGTGGTTCAGACCATGGGTCAACAGGCGGAAGGAAAGCTGGTTTATTTCATGTCAATCGATCAGGCCAGATTTCGCAAACCGATAGGCCCGGGCGATTGCGTTCGTATTCATGTTGAAAAACAGCGCTCCCGGGGCAATGTCTGGAAATTCAAAGGCCAGGCCCGGGTCGAAGATAACCTGATGGCGGAAGCGACTTTCGCCGCGATGATAGTGGACAACACCTGATATGACCGATATCCATGCGACAGCACTTATTGCAAAGGGCGCCGAAATCGGCAGAGACGTCAAAATCGGCCCCTATTGCACGGTCGGTCCCGACGCCAGGCTCGATGACGGCGTCGAACTGGTATCCCATGTGGTTATCGACGGTATTACCGCCATCGGCGCCAATACCAGGATTTTTCCGTTCGCTTCCATCGGACTGCAACCGCAGGATCTTAAATACGGCGGCGAGCCGTCGCGGCTGCAAATCGGCTGCAATAATGTAATTCGCGAGCATGTCACCATGAACCCCGGCACCGAAGGCGGTGGCATGGTGACGTCGGTCGGAAACAACTGCCTGTTCATGGTCGGCGCCCATGTCGCCCACGACTGCCAGGTCGCCGATCATGTTATCCTGGTCAATAACGCGACCCTCGGCGGCCATGTCAAAATAGACGAGTGGGCGATATTGGGCGGCCTTTCCGCCGTTCATCAATTTGTCCGCATTGGTCGCCACGCCATGATCGGTGGCATGTCGGGTATCGAAAGCGATGTCATTCCATACGGCTCGGTGATCGGCAACCGGGCGCGTCTGCAAGGCCTGAACGTGGTTGGGTTGAAGCGCCGCAGCTTCGATCGCGAAACCATCCACGCACTCAGGAACGCCTATCGGCTGTTGTTCGCCAGGGAAGGCACTATGGCCGAGCGTCTGGAGGATGTCGCCGAAATGATGAAGGATATCGAGCCGGTGATGGAAATTGTTGATTTTATCCGTGCCGATTCTTCCCGCGCCATCTGCCAACCCGATATGGAAGATGCCGCCTAAACTTGGAATCCTGGCCGGCGGTGGAAATTTGCCGCCGCGAATAATCGATTCGTGCCTGATAAACGGGCGTGATTTATTCGTCATCGCCTTCGAAGGACAGGCCGATCCGGAAATTCTTTTTCCGGACAACCAACAATCCCCGCCCCATGCCTGGGTGCGCCTGGGGGCGGCCGGAAAAACCATTGGTTTGCTGAAAAAAGCGGGCGTCGGCGAACTGGTGATGGCCGGGTCGATCAGGCGTCCCGGCCTGCGAGACCTGCGGCCGGACCTGTGGGCGACCAGATTTTTCGCCAAAACCGGCGCCGCCTCACTCGGCGATGATGGTATCCTGACGGCCCTGATCAAGGCCCTGGAAGGAGAAGGCTTCGGTATCGTCGGTGTCGATGATTTATTGCCTGAAACCATAGCACCCCTTGGCCCGTTCGGCGGTTGTCACCCAACCGGCGCCGACCGGGCCGATATCGCGGCGGCGCTCAAAGCGGCGCTGCGGATAGGCGAGCGGGATTTGGGGCAGGGCGCAGTCGCCCGCAACGCCAGGGTGATCGCAGAGGAAGATGCCGATGGAACCGACGCCATGCTGGCCCGGATAGCCCCGCCCGCGTCGGGCGAGCTGTCCGGTGTGCTGGTCAAGGTCAGTAAACCGGGCCAGGAAAAAAGGGCCGATCTGCCGGCCATCGGGGCACACACGGTAGTGGCGGCGGCGGCGGCCGGATTGCGCGGGGTCGCCGTACAGGCGGGGGCGGCGCTGGTCATTGGTTATGACGATGTCGCCCGGGCCGCCGACCGGCACGGCCTGTTCGTTACCGGAATCGATACGGGGCGGGAAACTTGACCGGCCCGCCCGTGCTTTACCTGATTGCCGGCGAACCTTCGGGAGACCTGCTGGGGGCCAGGTTGATGGCGTCGCTTAAACAAAAGCTGGGCCGGAACGGGGTCGAATTCGCCGGCGTCGGCGGCCCGGAAATGGTCGCCAAGGGACTGCACAGCCTGTTTCCCATGGCCGAACTGTCGGTAATGGGGTTGGCTGAAATTCTACCCCATTTGCCGCATTTCATCGGTCGTATAAGGCAGACGGTGGCCGATATCAAAAATACCGCTCCAGCCGTCCTGGTGACCATCGATTCTCCTGGTTTTTGCTTTCGCGTCGGCAAACGATTGGCCGGCTGCGGCATTCCGCTGGTCCATTACGTGGCGCCTTCGGTATGGGCCTGGCGACCGGGCCGGGCGGGCAAGATCGCCGGTTTCGTGGATCACTTGCTGGCGCTGTTGCCGTTCGAGCCACCGTATTTTGAAGAAGTTGGACTGGCTACCACCTTCGTCGGCCATCCGGTGGTCGAAGGCGGCGCCGGCGCCGGTGATGGTGCGGCATTTCGCGAACACCATGGAATCGATCCCGGAACCAAGGTGCTGACCGTGTTGCCCGGCAGTCGCAGCAGCGAAATATCGCGGCTGTTGCCGGTCTTTGGCGAAGCCGTATCGCGCCTTGTCGCCACCCATTCGGGCTTGCGAATTATCGTGCCGACAGTGGCGCCCCTGCGGGAGAGAATTCTTGAGGCGACAAAAAAGTGGCCCGGCGGCGTTATCGTGGTCGAGGGGGCGAGCGAAAAGTTTGCCGCCTTCGCCGCTTCGAACGCATCCCTGGCCGCCTCTGGAACCGTGGCCCTGGAACTTGCCATGTCCGGTACGCCGGCGGTGGTCGCCTACCGGGTTCATCCGCTGACCGCCTGGATCGCCGGCAAGTTGCTCAAGACGCCATACGTCAACCTTGTTAACATCGTCCTCGGGCGTGCGGCGGTGCCGGAGTTGCTGCAACAGGATTGCCGGGCCGACCGGCTGGCCGATGCCGTCGGTGAATTACTGACCGATCGGGAACTGGCGAAAAAGCAGATAGCCGCCGCTGGAGAGGCCCTGGACCGGCTGGGCCGGGGCGGTCGATCGCCGTCGGACCGGGCCGCCGATATCATTATCTCGATTATTGAAAGGACATAGGCAATGAACGACGAAATAGCAGATTTCCGCTTCCTGCACACCATGATCCGGGTTTTGGACATGGACAAGTCAATCGATTTCTACACCCGCCACCTGGGTATGAGGGAATTGCGCCGGATCGACTTTCCGGAAGGCAAGTTCACCCTGGCGTTTGTCGGTTATGGCGATGAAAGCGACAGCACGGTGATTGAACTGACCCATAACTGGGACCAGGACGCCCCCTATGAACCGGGTTCCGGCTTCGGCCACCTGGCGATAGCCGTTCCCGATATCTACGGGGCGTGTGAAAAAATGAAATCCGAAGGGGTGTCCGTGCCGCGCCAGCCGGGCCCCATGAAACACGGCGATACCGTGATCGCCTTCATCGAGGACCCGGACGGCTACAAGATCGAACTGATCGAACGCAAGTGATGCGAGTTCAGGTGCGGTCTTCCAGCGGTATAAAATCACGCTGTGTCGCCCCGGTGTATAGCTGGCGCGGGCGTCCGATTTTCTGGGTCGGATCCTCGATCATCTCGTTCCACTGGGCGACCCAGCCGACCGTCCTGGCGACGGCGAACAGCACCGTGAACATGGATGTCGGGATGCCCATGGCGCGGAAGATGATGCCGGAATAAAAATCGACGTTCGGATAAAGTTTCTTGCTGACAAAGTAATCGTCTTCAAGGGCGATCCGTTCCAGTTCCATGGACAGCTTCAGCAGCGGGTCGTCATCGATGCCAAGATCGTTCAGGACTTCGTGCGCCGTCTGCCGCATGACCTTGGCGCGGGGGTCGAAGTTTTTATAGACCCGGTGGCCGAAGCCCATAAGCCGGAACGGGTCGTCCTTGTCCTTGGCCCTATTGATGAATTCCGGGATGTTATCCTCGTGGCCGATTTCCTCAAGCATATTCAGCACCGCTTCGTTGGCGCCGCCATGCGCCGGCCCCCAAAGCGAGGCTATCCCGGCGGCGATGCAGGCGAACGGGTTGGCCCCGGACGAGCCGGAGATACGCACCGTCGAGGTCGAGGCGTTCTGTTCGTGGTCGGCGTGCAGGATAAGAATGCGGTCCATGGCGCGCGCCAGTACCGGATTGACGATATATTCCTCGCAAGGGTTGGAAAACATCATATACAACAGGTTTTCCGAGAAGCTTAAATCGTTTTTCGGATAGGTGAAGGGCATGCCCAGCGAATAGCGATAAGCGGTGGCGGCTATGGTCGGCATTTTTGCGATCAACCGGGTCGAGGCGATAAACCGGTGGGTCGGGTCGGTGATGTCGGTGCTGTCATGGTAAAAGGCGGATAGCGCGCCGACCACGCCGCACATGATGGCCATGGGGTGCGAATCCCTTCGGAAACCACGGAAGAAATAGTTTATCTGCTCGTGCAGCATGGTGTGATAGGTAATGCGGGAATTGAATTTTTCCAGTTTCTCATCGGTCGGCAGTTCGCCATAAACAAGCAGGTAGCATACCTCCACGAAATTGGAGTTTTTGGCCAGCTGGTCGATCGGATATCCCCGGTAGAGCAAAATCCCGGCCTCGCCATCGATAAAGGTGATTTCCGATTCACAACTGCCGGTTGAGGTAAATCCAGGATCGTAAGTGAAGTGGCCGGATTCGGCGTAAAGCTTACGGACATCGATAACGTCGGGACCGACCGACCCGACCAGTACCGGCAGGTCATAGCTCTCGCCGGTAGCGTTATTGGTCAGGGTGAAGGCTTTCGGATCACCGGATTTTATCTTGTCTGGCATGTCCACTCTCCTGTTGATGATCTGTGGTTAATATTGATTATATCGACAAATGGTCGCAAAGTCTAAGTCAGCGCATCTTGTAGCCGGCCTATGGTCTCCTCCTGACCCAGTATCTCCATAACCTCAAAAATACCTGGTGAAATTGTCGAGCCGGTCAGCGCAGCCCGCAGCGGTTGCGCCAGTTTGCCGAGTTTCAGTCCGTTCGAATCGGCGAACTCGCGGGCCGCAGCTTCGACGGCGGTGCGGCTCCATTGGCTAATGCCGCCAAGGATAGCGGTAAATTCCGCCAGCGCCTCAAGGCTCTCTGCGGTCAACAGGGCTTGCGCCTTCTCGGTTAGGCTAAGTGGTCTTTTCTCAATATAAAAGTAAGAATTATCAGCTAGTTCCAGGATTGTTTTAGCGCGTTCCTTTAATCCGGTCATGCCTTTCAAAAGGCGGCTTTCAACCGCTTCCGACAGCGCTTCCCCGGATCGTTCCAGCAATAGCGGACGGATCAGGTCGCACAGCCTGTGGTCATCGGCATGGCGCAGGTAGTGGGCGTTCAAATTGGTCAACTTGGCTACATCGAAGCGCGACGGGGATTTGCCGATACCACCGATGTTGAACCACTCGATGGCCTGTTCGGTAGAGATAATTTCCTCATCGCCATGGCTCCATCCCAGGCGCAATAAATAGTTGCGTATGGCCTCTGGAATAAAGCCCTGGTCACGATAGCTGGCGATGCCCAACGCACCATGCCGTTTCGACAATTTAGCCCCGTCGGCGCCATGGATCAGCGGGATATGGGCGAATTTGGGGGGTGTCCATCCAAGCGCCGTGTAAAGCTGAAGCTGGCGAAAGGCGTTGGTCAGATGATCGTCACCGCGAATTACATCGGTTACCGCCATGTCGTGGTCGTCGACGACGACCGCCAGCATATAGGTTGGGCTGCCGTCGGCCCGCAGTAAAATCATGTCGTCCAATTGATCGTTGGCGACCCGGACCCGGCCCTGGACCATATCCGTGATGACGGTTTCGCCGGACTGCGGCGCCTTCAGCCGTATCACCGGCGCGACACCGTCCGGGGCATCCGTATCGGGGCGGTCCCGCCAGCGCCCGTCATAGCGTATCGGGCGGCCTTCGGCGCGGGCGCTTTCGCGCATTTCCTGCAGTTCTTCCGGGGAACAGTAGCAACGATAGGCGTGGCCTTCGGCGAGCAGCCTGTGGGCGGCTTGGCGGTGTTGTTCGACGCGCGAGGCCTGCGACACCGCATCGCCATGCCACTCCAAGCCAAGCCATTCCAGGCCGTCATATATTGCCTGAACGGCCTCTTCGGTGGATCTCTTGATGTCGGTATCTTCGATACGAAGCAGAAATTTGCCCTGATGATGGCGGGCGTATAACCAATTGAACAAAGCGGTGCGGGCCCCGCCAATGTGGAGTAAGCCGGTCGGGGATGGGGCGAATCTGGTTACCACTGTCATCGGATTCTCAAGTGCCGTTTCCTTGGTGTTTCAGGGAAGTTTCTGGTTTGATAGGGCCGCATCCGGACGGCGCCCGCTGAAATCGTTGCCCGTGATGTAGCACATTCAGTTAGCAGTTGCAGCAAAAAAGCCGGACCGGATGCGTGGATTATGTAACAAGCTAGTTAATACCCTGTTGAAATACAGGGGAATTATCCATTCGCTGCTGATCGCCGAGCGTGATCGCTGGGTCTTGTGGCTGCCCGTTTCACTGGCCTCTGGGGTCGCCGTTTATTTCGGCCTGGATATCGAACCGCCATATTTTCTGGGCGTCGCGGGAGTGCTGATTTCCGGCGCCGTGGTCTGGGCTTTGCGTCAGACAAAGCCGGCCATGTGGCTGATCGGGGTCTCCATGCTCGCCTTCAGCCTCGGTTTCACCGCCGGACAATGGCGGACCATGCGGGTCGCCGCCCCGGTGATCCTGGAAAATCTTCGTGCGGTTGGCATCGAAGGCCGTGTCGTGCGTATCGAAAGCCGCCACAGGGGAGTTAGGATTACCCTTGATCGCCTACGAATTTCGACCCTCGGTCCGCGCCGGACGCCGGCCAGAATAACCGCCACGCTAGCCGGAAAGCAGCCGGATTTGAACATCGGCGACTGGGTTCGCGGCCGCTTCGGCCTGTCGCCGCCGCCGCCGCCCGCCGCCCCCGGGGCCTTTGACTTCCAGCGCCGGGCCTATTTTCGGGGTATCGGCGGTGTCGGATTTTCCTATGGCGCGGTGACGGTAACCGACCGGGCCGATTCCGGCGGAATTTCGGGGCTGTTATCGGGAATTATCAACCTGCGCCGCAAAATCGCCACCCGGGTGGCTGGATATTTTGCGGACCGGGGCCGGGCCGATACCGGGGCGGTGGTGGCGGCGCTGATGACCGGCGAACGGGGCGGAATTTCCGAACAGGTAATGGCCGGGGTCAGGAAATCCGGCCTGGCTCACCTGCTGGCTATTTCCGGCCTGCATATCGGCCTGATCGCCGGTATCGTATTTTTTGGGGTGCGGGCGATTCTGGCCCTGGCCGGGGCCACGGCGCTTAAATTTCCGATCAAGAAATGGGCCGCCGTGGCGGCCCTGATCGGGGCTTTTTCATATGCGCTGGTCGCCGGGGCGACGGTGCCGACGGTCCGCGCCTTCCTGATGATCGGGCTGGTCCTGGCGGCGGTGCTGTTTGACCGTCGCGGGCTGTCCATGCGTCTGGTCGGTTTCGCCTCAGTAGTCATTTTGCTGGTCCAGCCGGAAGCCCTGCTCGGCGCCAGCTTCCAGCTATCGTTCGCCGCCGTGATCGCCCTGATCGCCGCCTACGAGGCGCTGTCGAAATGGCGGCAGGGCAGGATGCGATACGGTGATTTATCGCCCTCGGGATGGCAAAAACCGTTACTGTATCTGGGTGGGGTGGCGCTGACGACGCTGATTGCCGGCAGCGCTACGGCGCCGTTTGCGGCCTTCCATTTCAATCAGTTTCCCCATTACGGGGTAATCGCCAACCTGATCGCCGTGCCGCTGACGGCGTTATGGATCATGCCCTGGGCGGTTGTCGCCTTCGCCCTGCTGCCGTTGGGGCTGGAAGGCCTGGCGCTGACGCCCATGGGCTGGGGCGTCGATCTGGTGCTGGCCGTGGCGGACACCGTATCCCACTGGCCCGGCGCCGTATCGTTGCTGCCGGCGATGCCGGGCTGGGCCTTGCCGGTGATGGGTTTGGGCGGGTTGTGGCTGTGTTTGTGGCGGACCCGCTGGCGGTTGCTGGGCGCCACCGGGTTAGCCGTCGGGCTGGCCACGCTCGTCTTCGTCGAGACGCCGGATGTGCTGGTCGATCACCGGGGACGCCTGATGGCGGTGAAAGACGGCTCGGGCGGGCTGGCGATTTCATCCCGGCGGGCCGGTCGCTTTACCGCAGGAGTCTGGCTTCGGCGGGCGGCGCTGGAAACGGCTTCGCCCTGGCCCGGCGCCATACCGGGGAACGATGCCGCCGGCCTGTCATGCGATGGCCTGGGTTGTATTTATTCCGCCCATGGGAAAACCATAGCCCTGATTACCGACATGGCGGCGCTTGCCGAAGACTGCGCCATGGCGGTGGTGGTAATCAGCACCATTCCGGTGCGGGGCCGGTGCCGCGGCCCGGAAGTGGTTATCGATAAATTTGATTTATGGCGCGATGGCGGCCATGCCCTGTGGCTGAAAAACAACGAAATACGGGTGCAGAGCGTCAACGGGGTGCGCGGCGACAGGCCCTGGGTGCTGCGTCCGGAAAACAATAAAAAACCGACCGGTGGCGCGTAATACCAGGGGGCAGGGGGCACCGATAGGGAATTTACCGGTAATTTCTCAGTACTTGCGAATAAGGCCGACCAGCTGTCCCTGAACCCGGACCCTGTCGGGGCCGAAAATGCGGGTCTCGAAATCCTTGTTGGCGGGTTCCAGCGCAATCGACTGGCCCTTGCGGCGCAGCCGTTTCAGGGTCACTTCCTCGTTGTCGACGATAGCCACCACGATGGCCCCGTTTTCGGCCCTTTCCGATTGCCTGATAAGCACCGTGTCGCCGTCGTGGATACCGGCTTCGATCATTGAATCGCCATCCACTTCAAGGGCGTAATGGTCGCCTTTACCAAGCAGCGATGGCGGGATGCCGATGGTGTTGGAGGGGTCGCGCATGGCTTCTATCGGAGTTCCGGCGGCGATTCGTCCGTACAGCGGAATATCAATGGTTTCAGTCTGTTCCGGCGCTTCGCCACCGGTAAACTTGAAGTCGCCGCGAATAATTTTCGGGTCGAAGCCGCCGTCGCCGGCGGGCCGCCCGCCGGCGACGGCAAGATCTTCCGGATGGCGTAAAATTTCCAGCGCCCGGGCGCGGTGCGGCAAACGGCGGATGAAGCCGCGTTCCTCAAGCCCGGTTATAAGCCGGTGAATGCCGGATTTCGAGGCCAGTCCCAGGGCGTCCTTCATTTCATCGTAAGAAGGCGATATGCCGTTTTTATTCAACCGCCGTTCGATAAAAACCAGAAGTTCGTGCTGTTTTTTGGTGAGCATGGCGGTTTCCGTGGACAAAAATGGAACAAAAGCAAAACGTTGTCAAATGTTCTACTTTGGTTCCTTTGGCGCGTCAAGCCTAAACGGAAATACACGACCCTCGCAGGGGCAGGATTTCGACCGAATCGCCGGCCTTGGCCACCGCCGCGAAAGGCCGTCGGACAATCAGGCAATGGGCTTCGCTGAACCGGGCCAGCATGGCGCTGTCCTGCTTGCCGAGCGGCATCACCAGTTGCCCGCCATCCGCGCCGGTGGCCAGCGAGGCCCGCAGGTATTCCTGGCGCAGGTCGTTTTCCGGCAGGTCCTGGCCCAGCGTGGCGGTCTCGCTGGCCGTCACGGTTTGCGAAATTCCCAACATCGCGGCCAGGGCGGGTTTCAGGAACAGCAACGAGCAAACCCCGGTCGAGACCGGATTTCCGGGCATGCCGAGCACCGGCAGCCCGCCGAAGCGGCCTTCCAGCACGCCGAACAGCAATGGTTTGCCGGGGCGCATGGCTATTTTATAGAAAATCTGGCGCAGTCCCAATTCCTGCAGGACTTTTCCGACCAGGTCGTAATCGCCGACCGAAGCGCCGCCGATGGTGATTAGCAGGTCGCATCCCATGGCCCCGTCGATGGCGTTTTTCAACTGATCGACCGTATCCCCGGCGATGCCCAGATCGACCGGCTGGCCGCCCATGGCGCCGACCATGGCGGCCAGCAGGAAGCTGTTGGAAGAGACTATCTGCGATGGGCCCATGGCCTGGCCGGGCATGACCACCTCGTCGCCGGTGGCCAGTATGGCCACCCGTGGTTTGCGGCGCACCGACAGGCTTGGCGCGTTCATCGCCGCCGCCAGGCCGATGTGGCGGGCGTTTAGTACGGCACCGCCCTTGAGCAGCACGTCGCCGGCGGAAAAATCCATGCCGCCCGGCCGGATGAATTTACCCGCCGAAACACCTTCCAGCATCCGGATGGCGCCTTCTGCCGGTTCGCTGTTTTCCTGCATGACAACGGCGTCGGCGCCATCGGGTAGCGGTGCGCCGGTAAAAATACGCACCGTTTCCCCGGCCCCGACGGTCCCCGCGAAACCGCTGCCGGCCTGGGATTCGCCGATCATCTTCAAAACCCCCGGGGTATCGGCGGCGCGAACCGCGTAGCCGTCCATTGAAGACACGGCGACCGGGGGATGGGATGTCCGGGAAGCCAGATCATCGGCCAGCACCCGGCCCAGGCAATCGCCCAGGGGAACCGTTTCGGGTTTCAGCGGTGAAAAGGCATCGATAACATGCGCTAGGGCTTCGGCGACTGGAATCATCTGGGTCTGGCCTCAATAACTGATATGCGTTTCGGTGGGTTCGATCTCAATATCGGGGGTTTTGGTCTATTCGGCCTTGAATTCACCGGATTTGCCGCCGTCCTTGTGGGTCAGGCGGATGTCGGTGATATGCATTCCCTTATCGACCGCCTTGCACATATCGTAAACGGTCAGGGCGGCCACCGAGACGGCGCTCAGGGCCTCCATTTCGACGCCGGTGCGCCCGGTTAGCCGGCAAGTCGCGGCAATATCGACGGTGTTGCGTTCGGGATCGCACGAAAGTTCCACCTTGACCGAGGTCAGGTTCAGCGGATGGCACAGCGGAATCAGGTCGGCCGTTCGTTTGGCGGCCATGATACCGGCCAACTGGGCGATCGACAGGACATCGCCTTTCTTTACATTACCGCCCCGGATCAGCGCCATGGTCTCGGGTCGCATCAGTACCGATCCCCTGGCTGTCGCCGTGCGTTCGGTCTGGTCCTTGGCCGAAACATCGACCATGCGGGCGTTGCCGTCCTTGTCTATATGGGTCAGGTCGGCCATCAGTCTTTTCCCAGAATATTTCTTGTCGCCATCGCCACATTGTCCTCGCGCATCAGTGATTCACCGATCAGGAAGCGTTTCGCCCCGGCCCCGGCCATGCGGTCCAGATCGGACGCCGCATACAGCCCGCTTTCGGCCACCACCCGGCGGTCTTCGGGTACCATAGGGCAAAGCCGTTCGGTTGTCGCCAAATCCACTTCAAGGGTCTTTAAATTACGATTGTTAATGCCGATCAACGGCGAGGTCAGCGCCATGGCGCGTTCCAGTTCCGCCGCGTTATGGACCTCGATCAGCACATCCATGCCAAGCGCCATGGCCTGGGCCTCAAGATCGCGAGCCTGGCCGTCTTGCAGCGCCGCCATTATTACAAGAATACAGTCGGCGCCCAGGGCGCGGGATTCGAACACCTGATAGGGATCGAGCATAAAATCCTTGCGCAGTACTGGCAACGATACGGCGGCGCGGGCCAACATTAAAAATTCATCGGACCCTTGAAAATAGGGGGCATCGGTCAATACCGACAGGCACGCCGCGCCACCCGACTGGTAAGCCCTGGCCAGCGATGGCGGGTCGAAATCGGCGCGGATCAAGCCCCTGGATGGCGATGCCTTCTTGATTTCGGCGATCAGGCCATAGCCGCCGCGTTCGACCTTGGCGTCTAGGGCCTCTGCGAAACCGCGTGGTTTGGGGGCCTCGCCCGCCGCCCGCCTGATGTCGGCCAGCGGCATCGCCGCCTTGCGGCTGGCGATATGGTGCCGCTTGTCGGCGCATATTTTCGCCAGAATATCGGACATCAGGACGGTTCGTTGGTTATCGCGATCAATTTATCGAGCGTCGCCCGGGCGCCGCCACTATCGATCGCCGCCATGGCCAGCGCCATGCCGTCCCTTAAATCTCCGGCCTGACCGGCGACCAGCAGGGCCGCCCCCGAATTGTAGACGACGATATCCCGATAGGGGCCGGGCTCCCCCGCCAGCACGGCCAGCAAGGCCACCGCATTTTCTTCCGGGGTACCGCCTTTTAAATCGCCCGGCTCGGCGAGGCTCAGGCCGACGTCTTCCGGCGATACCTCGAAAGTGGTGACCCGGCCGTCCTTCAACTGGGCGACGTAGCTTACGCCGGTCGTGGTCAGTTCATCCAGACCGTCGGAGCCGTGCACCACCCAGGCCTGTTCGCAACCCATGTTGCCCAGCACCGCCGCCATTGGCTCTATCCACTGGCGCGCGAAGGCGCCGGTGAATTGGCGCCTGACCCTGGCCGGGTTGGTCAGCGGGCCCAGCAGGTTGAAAATGGTCCGGGTGCCCAGTTCGACCCGGACCGGCCCGACATGCTTCATGGCGCTGTGATAAAGCGGCGCCATCAGGAAACCGATTCCGGCCTGGGTGATGGCCTTTTCGACATGGGCCAGGTCGGCGTCCAGATTAACGCCCAGCGCGGCCAGGACATCGGAAGCGCCGGATTTCGACGACAGCGCCCGGTTACCATGCTTGGCTATCGGTACCCCGCATGCCGCCGTAACAATGGCCGCCGCCGTCGATATGTTGTAGCTGCCCGATCCGTCGCCGCCGGTGCCGACGATATCGATGGCGTTTGCCGGGGCCTTCACCCGCAATGCCCGGGCCCGCATGGCGGTGGCCGCGCCGGTAATTTCATCGATTGTTTCGCCGCGCACCCGAAGCGCCATCAGGAAGCCGCCGATCTGGGCGTGGGTCGCCTCGCCGGACATGATGATGTTGAACGCCTGTACGGCTTCCTCGCGGTCCAGGCTGGCGCCGGTCGCCACCTTGCCGATATAGGTCTTGAGGTTGCCCGCCGGTAAGTTCATGCCGCGATTCTTTCCGGGGCCAGGTTGATAAAATTCCTGAGCAATTCGTGGCCGTGTTCCGAGGCGATGCTTTCCGGGTGAAACTGAACGCCATGAATGGGGCGGGTCTTGTGGGACAGGCCCTGAATAACCCCGTCGGGGCTTTCGGCGGTGATCTTCAGACAGTCGGGCAGGCCTTCCTTCGGCACCGTTAGGGAATGGTAGCGGGTCGCCCTGAACGGGCTCGGGATGCCGGCGAACAAACCGCTCCCGGTGTGCTCGATGGTGTCGGTCTTGCCGTGCATGGGTTTCGGCGCCCGGACCACGGCGCCGCCGAAATACTGGCCGATGCACTGATGGCCCAGACAAACCCCCAGGATCGGCAGTGTTTCCGGCGCCCGGGCCAGGATATCCAGGCAAATTCCGGCCTGATCGGGGTCGCAGGGGCCGGGCGACAGGACGATGGCCTGCGGATTCAGCGCCAGCGCCTGATCGGCGCTTAGCGTGTCATTGCGGCGCACATCCACATCCACCCCCAGTTCCCCCAGATAATGGCGCAGGTTATAGACAAAGCTGTCATAATTATCGATTAGTAAAAACATATCAATTGCTTACCAAGATAGTCCGGTGTCCTCAAGGGGCAAGTAGGGAGAATCCCGATTAACCCTCTTGACCTTCCAGTTGGGGGAGGCACCATATACGGGTTACATCTTACTAGAAGGTTTGAAAATATAATGGATACGACCATAGACCAAGGCGGGCCGGCCGACGCCCAATTGATCCACCTGACACTGCCGGTGGAAGGCATGACCTGCGCCACCTGCGCCTCGCGGATCGAACGGGTTGTCAACAAACTGCCGGGAATCGAAAGCGCCAGCGTTAATCTGGCCACGGAACGGGCCGATGTGATCTTCGAAGAAGGATCGGTCGGCAGCGCTCAAATCGCCGAGGCGATCACCAAGGCCGGATTCACGGTGCCGCCGACCCACCATAAACTGGCGATTGACGGCATGACCTGCGCCTCGTGCGTGGGCCGGGTCGAAAAAGCCCTGGGCAATGTCGATGGGGTGGTCTCGGCGGTGGTCAATCTGGCTACCGAACAGGCCAGTGTCGAGGTCGAGACCGGGCGGACATCGCTGGCCGATCTTATCCGGGCCGTCGAAAAAACCGGTTACGGGGCGGAAGCGGTGACCGATGACGACGCCCGTTTTGCAGAGGACGAACGCAAGGCCAGGGAAAAAACCCGTCATGACCTTATGGTCGTCGCCGGGTCGGCCTTGCTGACCCTGCCGTTCCTGGCGCAACTGGTGATGATGCTGAATCCGGGCACGTTCGTCATGCCGCCGCTGCTGCAACTGGTGTTGGCTACTCCGATCCAGTTTGCCGCCGGGGCGCGCTTTTATAAACCGGCCTGGGCGGCGCTGAAGGCCGGCACCGGCAATATGGACCTGCTGGTGGTGATGGGCACGCTGGCGGCATACGGACTTAGCATCTACCTGATGTTAACGGCGGCGCCGGGCGTCGTGCCGCATTTGTATTTCGAAGCCGGGGCGGCGGTTATAACCCTGGTTCTGTTCGGTAAATGGATGGAGGCCAGGGCCAAACGCGGCGCTACGGAAGCAATCCGGGCGCTGATGAACCTGCGCCCGGAAAAGGCCAGGGTGTTCAGTGACGGCGCCGAGGTCGAGGTGCCGGTCGCCCTGGTGGCCAGCGGTGATCTGGTGATTGTCCGCCCCGGCGAGCGCATCGCCGTCGATGGCATCGTCGCCGAGGGCGCTTCGCAGGTCGATGAATCGCTGATTACCGGGGAAAGCATGCCGGTTAGCAAGGCCGTGGGCGACACGGTGACCGGCGGCGCCATTAATGCCGAGGGCCTGCTGAAAATCAGGGCGACCACGGTCGGCGCCGAATCGGCGCTGTCGCGGATTATATCGATGATCCAGAGCGCCCAGGCGACCAAGGCGCCGGTGCAGCGGATGGTCGACAAGATTTCCGCGGTATTTGTTCCGGTCGTGGTCCTGGTCGCCGTTTCCTCGTTTCTGGTCTGGTATTTCGTCATGGATGTTGAGGCCTCGCTGGCGATTATCAACGCGGTGGCCGTGCTGGTTATCGCCTGCCCGTGTGCGCTGGGACTGGCGACGCCGACGGCGATCATGGCCGGCACCGGCACCGCCGCCCGTTACGGCATCCTGATTAAGGATGCCGAGGCCCTGGAACTGGCCCACAAGGTCAATACCGTGGTGCTCGACAAGACCGGCACCCTGACCGAAGGCAAGCCGACGGTCAGCGCCGTTATCGTGCTGGACGGGGGCGATGGTGACGGGTTTATCAGGCTCGCCGCCTCGGCCCAGCAGGGCAGTGAACATCCCCTGGGCATGGCCGTTCTTGATCGCGCCAGGGACATGCAGTTGGCCAAGCTGGACAACTTCGTCAGTCATCCGGGCCGCGGCCTGGAAGCGGAAATAGAGGGCCGCACCCTGATTGTCGGTAACCGGCGTTTGATGGGCGACGCCGGGATCGACCAGGACGCCCTGGAAGAACAGGTCCAGGTCCACGAGAATACCGGCAAAACGGTCATGTGGGTGGCCGAGACGGCGCCGGAACAGCGCCTTTTGGGTGTTATCGCGGTCGGCGACAAGATCAAGGAAACCGCCGCCCGGGCGGTCCGCAACCTACAGGAACAGGGCATCGAGACGATCATGCTGACCGGTGATAACGCCCGCACCGCCGCCGGCGTCGCCGAGGCCGTCAATGTTGACCGGGTGATAGCCGAGGTTTTGCCCGAGGATAAGGCGGCGGAAATAGAGCGTCTAAAGGGGCAGGGCAAGATTGTCGCCATGGTCGGTGACGGCGTCAACGACGCCCCGGCCCTGGCCGCCGCCGATGTCGGCATCGCCATGGGTACCGGCACCGATGTCGCCATGCACACCGCCGGCATCACCCTGATGCGCGGCGATACCATGCTGATTTCCGATGCCATCGCGGTATCGCGGGCGACCCACTACAAAATCCGCCAGAACCTGTTCTGGGCCTTTATCTACAACACCATCGGCATTCCGCTGGCTGCCGCCGGCCTGTTGAGCCCGGTGATCGCCGGCGCGGCCATGGCCATGAGCAGCGTCTCGGTGGTCTCGAACTCGTTGCTGCTGAAACGCTGGAAGCCGAAAAAAATAAAAGAGTGAAGAAACAAGGCTATTTTTAAAATAAATGGCCTGATTCCTTGCGGGAGACGGCCACGCGGTTAGCGGTTCATCGCGTGGTATTCCGGATTGGGCATCATGTCGAGGCCATGGGCCATGCGATTGGTGTAGTTGAAGAAACCGACAACATCGCAGATATCGAATATATCCTGGTCGGAAAAACCGGCGTCGCGCAGACCCTGGCGGTCGTCTTCCCGGATATCATGGGGAGTGACGGTCAGTTTCCAGGCGAAATCGAGCATCGCCCGCTGGCGCCGGTCCAGTTCGGCGACACGGTAATTGATGACCATCATTTCGCCCAGTTGCGGGTCATCGGAATACTGGCGCACCGCCTGACCGTGGGCGACCAGACAGTAATAGCAGCGGTTGGCCGAAGAGACCACGACGGCGATCATTTCCCGTTCCAGCTTGCTGAGGCCGCAATCATCCTCATCCAGCATGATCTGGTTATAGAACGAGATAAAGTTAGACAGTTTTTTTTGATTGCCCATATAGGATTTCAGCACATAAGGCAGCAAACCAAGTGCTTTTCGGCACTTGGCGAAATATTTTTTCAGGCCGTCATCAAGGGTGTCTTCATCGGGCAGCGGAATACGAACAATATGATTTGGTTGTGGCATAAGGGGCTCCATCCGGAAAAAAAGTTCAGTCGCCGCATTGACCTTTGTGGCGCAGCAGGTGATCGGCCAGGACGCAGGCGATCATCGCCTCGCCGATAGGTACGGCGCGAATGCCGACGCACGGGTCATGTCGGCCATGGGTCACAATTTCGACGTTTTCGCCCCAGGTATTGACGGATTTTTGCGGGATCGAAATGCTGCTGGTTGGTTTGACGGCGAACCGCGTGACCAGGTCCTGACCAGATGAAATGCCACCCAGCACGCCGCCCGCCTTGTTGCCGGCGAAAATAACCTTGCCATCCGGGGCGATGCTCATCTGATCGGCGTTTTCCGGCCCGGTCAGGGTGGCGGCTTCGAACCCGGCCCCGATTTCCACGCCCTTGACCGCCGGAATGCTCATCAGCGCCTTGGCGATATCCGCGTCAAGGCGGTCGAACACCGGCTCTCCCAGGCCGGCGGGAACGCCACTGGCGATAACCTCGACAACGGCGCCGGTCGATGATCCCTGTTCACGGATGATGTCAAGATGGGCCTGCCATGATTCCACGGCGGCCCGGTCCGGGCAGCGGAACGGGTTGGCCGCTATTTCGTTCCAATCCCAGTTATTTCGGTCAATTCCCAATGGTCCCATCTGGACCAGCGCACCGCGAATATTCACCGGGGTTTCGAGAATTTCATCAAGAACTTTCCGGGCTACGGCGCCGGCGGCGACCCGCATCGCGGTTTCCCGGGCGCTCGACCGGCCGCCGCCGCGATAATCGCGGATGCCGTATTTTTGAAAATACGAATAATCGGCGTGACCGGGACGGAACTTGTCCTTGATGTCGCTATAATCTCCGGACCTGGCGTCTTCATTGACAATCATCAGTCCAATCGGTGTGCCGGTCGTCTGGCCTTCGAATACGCCGGACAGAATTTTCACTTTATCCGGTTCCTGGCGGGCAGAGGTGTATTTCGATTGCCCGGTGCGACGCTTGTCGACAAAGGGCTGGATGTCGTCTTCGCTCAGGGGAATGCGCGGCGGTGCACCATCAATGACGCAACCGATGGCCGGCCCGTGACTCTCGCCGAAGCTGGTTACTCGGAACAACTGCCCCATGGTATTTCCGGACATTTGAATTCCTTAGATCAGAAAGCTATCGGGAAGTATTATTTGATAGCAGAAAGTTTGATCGATTTCAATAAGTTAGGGCGGCTTGTTCGCCCTCGGGAATGGCCGGTTGCTTCAGGATGTCGTTATATCCGGCGCGTCGACCGCCTTCATGCCAACTATATGATAGCCGCAATCGACATGATGGGTTTCGCCGGTAACGCCGCTCGACAGGTCGCTTAGCAGGTACATGCCGGCGCCGCCGACATCGTCCAGCGTAACGTTGCGCCGAAGCGGTGAATTGTATTCGTTCCATTTCAGGATATAGCGAAAGTCGCCAATGCCCGACGCTGCCAGGGTTTTCATGGGGCCGGCGGACAGGGCGTTGATCCGGATGTTGCGCCGTCCCAGATCTTCGGCCAGATAACGGACGCTGGCTTCCAGGGCGGCCTTGGCCACGCCCATCACGTTGTAATGCGGAATTACCCGTTCGGCGCCGTAATAGGTCAGCGTGATGATCGATCCGCCGTCGGACATCAACGGTTCGGCGCGCTGGCAGACGGCGGTCAGGGAATAACACGAGACATCCATGGAACGGTTGAAATTCTCGCGGCTGGTCTCGATGTAGCGGCCTTTCAGCTCTTCCTTGTCGGAATAGGCGATGGCGTGGACCAGGAAATCAAGTTTGCCCCAGTGTTTTTCGATCTCGCCGAAGACACCGTCAATGCTGGCCATATCGGTGACGTCGCATTCCAGAAGGATGTCGGAACCGACCTTCTCGGCCAGCGGCCCGACCCGCTTTTTCAACACGTCGCCCTGATAGGTAAAGGCCAGGTCGGCGCCGTTGGCGCGCAGCGTACGGGCGATGCCCCATGCTATGGAATGGTCATTGGCGACGCCCATGACCAGTCCTTTTTTCCCCTTCATCAACTGATTGCTTGAAGACATTGATCCCTCTTTGATTTGAACCCAGGCAGATTCGAACGGTTACGCGCCGGCATGGTACACGAAAGCCCCGCCATGAATAAAGCGGGCATCTGATCGAGAGGGTAAAATCATAGATTGCCGATGGCACAAGGGGCCGCCCCGGATAAATCCCGGACAGCCCCGTAACAGAATGGCTCGGGCCAGATTGCTATCTGTCGAGCGGTTCCACGTTTAAAGGTCCTTGTGGGCGCCGTTGCAAAACGGTGTGCCATCGTTGCGTTTGCAGGCGCACAGATAGGCCGTTTTGGATTCTTCCGGCGTGAATTCGACCGGCGTGAACTCGGTATCCTTGTGGCTGCCATCGCAAAATGGCTGTTTCTGGCTCATCCCGCAACTACACCAGTAGTAGGTTTTGCCGGCTTCCAGTTCGACTTCAATGGGGCTTTTCTGGGCGATGATTGGTTCGGCCATATTTAGGTATCTCCTGTATGTACGATGGGTTAATCGGGGAAGGATACAATGTCGTAAGAATATTGATAATCCACTAAAAAAGAATATCATTGTTTCTTGTAGGAAACAGTGTGGAGTTGACAATGGTCGATCTGACCGGCTTTTCGGTCTATGCCAAGGTGGTCGAAGCTGGCAGCTTTTCGGCGGCGGCGGCGGAGCTGGGGTTATCCAAATCGACCGTCAGCAAGCAGATTTCCGGCCTTGAAGCCCGCCTTGGGGTGCGTTTGCTCAACCGGACAACGCGGCGATTGAGCTTAACCGAAGTCGGAGCGGCCTTCTACGAGCGGGCGGCGGGCATCGTCGCCGAAGCCGAAGAGGCGGAACGACTGGTGACCAGTCAGCAGGCAGAACCGCACGGCACCCTCAAGGTCAGCGCCCCGATGTCTTTCGGCATACTTCACATGGCGCCGGCGATTCCTTCTTTCATGGCGCTTTATCCGGGTCTTAAAGTGGACATGGATCTCAACGACCGCCTAGTCGATCTGGTTGAAGAAGGTTACGACGTCGCGATCCGGATCGCCCGGCTGCCCGATTCAAGCCTGGTGGCGCGCAAGTTGGCGCCGCTGCGCCCGGTCGTCTGCGCCACGCCCGGCTATTGGCGCCGCCAGCCGCCGCCGCTTGTGCCGGGCGATCTGAAAGATCACAACTGCCTTATCTACAGCTACCTGCTGAAAACGGAAGAATGGCACTTTCTGGGGCCAAACGGCCCGATTGCGGTAAAAATATCGGGTACCTTCCGGACCAATAACGGCGATGCCTTGCGGGCCGTGGCGCTGGGTGGTCTGGGACTGTTCATGGGGCCCGCTTTCATCGTCGACGAGGACCTGCGAGCCGGTCGTTTGCAAGCGGTTTTGCAGGATTTTGAGATGACCGATCTGTCGATCTACGCCGTCTACGCGGATTCCAGATACCTGTCCGCCAAGGTCCGCGCCTTTATCGATTTTCTGGCCGGACGTTTCGTCTCCATGAAACAATCGTAAATGCCCTAATCGGCGGCGGCTTTGTTGATGCTCCACTTGCCGAAGACGCCGTCCGAGCGAACATCGTAGTCATTGTTTTTGGCCCATTTCTTGACGAATTTCGTTAATTCGTCATCCGGTTTCTTCGGCAGCACCACCTTCAGGCTGACCAGTTGGTCGCCGCCGGTTTTAGTCCCGGCGCCGGCCACGCCCTTGCCTTTCAGGCGCAGGGTGGTGCCGGTGTTCGAACCGGCCGGCACGGTAACGGTCACCGGTCCGTACACCGTCGGCACTTTGACGCGGGCGCCAAGGACGGCTTCGGCCAGGGTGATCGGGCAATCCATCAGGATATTCATCCCCTCGCGGCGGAACAGGGCATCGGGCTGGACCACGATTTCGACGTGGGCGTCGCCGTTGGCCCCGCCACCCAGGCCGCCCATGCCCTGACCCTTGAGGCGCAGGACCTGTCCGCTTCTGACCCCTGCCGGAATGGTCACGGCCAGGTGTTTGCCGTTGGCTATGCTGACATGCTTGTTGGCTCCGGTAACGGCCTCGGCGAAGGGTACTTTCAGGGAATAGGAAACATCGGCGCCGTCGATTATTATGTTGGCGTTGGCCCGACCGCTGTGCTGCCTGAAAAAATCATCGAACGGGCTGCGTCCGGTCGGGCGCGCCCGACCGCCGCCGAAGGGGGCGCCGCGCCCGGTCGGGTTGCCGTTGGCGTCAATTTCGCCGCGATCATAGCTGGCCCGTTTTTTTGAATCCGACAGCAATTCATAGGCCGCCGACAGGTCCTTGAAACGGTCTTCGGCGCCGGGTTTGTCGCCGGCGCTGTCGGGATGCAGCTTGCGGGCTAGTTGCCGATAGGTTTTCTTGATTACTTCGGCGCTGGCGTTGCGCGGCACGCCAAGGATGTCATAAGGATCTTTCATTGCACAATTTTCCACGATCCATCGGGCTGGCGGCAGGCGCGACCGATGGCTGTTTGTTCTTTGCCGTCGATAATAATGCTAGAGTCGAAGTCGCGGCAATCCTTGCCATCGACCAGACGGGCGTCGCCGGTTGGTTTGTAGGTCCCGGAATTCCCTGAATCCGGGTTGCTCCACTGCACGGTTTGACCGGTGTTTGCCGTTTCCATGGTGTCCTGGGCCGTCGTATCGGCGCGTTCCATATCTGTGTCACTCATGGTTTTGGCGATTTCTTTGCCGATCAGCGAACCGAAGATGGCGCCCAGGCTGGCGCCCATGATTTTGCCGCCGCCGTCATTGAACGAACCGCCGACTTTTGATCCGATAACGGCGCCGATAACGGTACCGGCAGTGGCGCCGATCTTCCGGTTGGCGTCCTGGTCGGTTGCCGAACAGGCGGCCAGAAAAAGGCTCGCGGCGAAGATGGCGGAAAAAGTTTTTTTAGTCATTCCCGATTGGGCTCTTGGCCCCGATGTGCTAACGGTTGGTAAGGATATCCTGTGGCTAAGAATCAATCGCCAATCATAAAGCACCGACACCATGACTGTCACCCAAGACGACCCGATCACGCTTTTCACGGAATGGCTGGCCGAGGCCGAAAAGTCCGAGCCCAACGACGCCAACGCCATGACCCTGGCGACGGCGAACGCCGATGGCATGCCTTCGGCCCGCATGGTGCTGCTCAAGGGCGTCGATCAACGGGGCTTCACATTCTACACCAATCTGGGCAGCCGCAAGGCCCGTGAATTAACTGAAAACCCTAATGCGGCGCTGTGTTTCCATTGGAAATCATTGAAACGGCAAGTCCGGGTGGTCGGTGAAATAAACCCGGTCGAGGACGCCGAGGCCGACGCCTATTTCGCCTCGCGGCCCCGGGCCAGCAGGATTGGGGCCTGGGCGTCGAAACAGTCGCATTCGCTTGCCGGTCGCTTCGATCTGGAAAAACGGGTCGCCGAATTTACCGCCAAATTTGCCGTCGGCCATATTCCAAGACCCGATTTCTGGTCCGGTTTCACGCTCCGCCCGGCGGAAATTGAATTCTGGTCGGATCGCCCCTTTCGATTGCACGAACGCCTGGTTTACCGTCGCTCCGACACCGGTTGGACGACCGAACACCTGTTTCCCTGATATGAGCCTGAACGAAAACGCCGGATTGATGAAGACCGCGACCTATGCCGCAGTGGGCATGGCCGCCAGTCTGGTCGTGCTTAAGTTCGCCGCCTGGGTAAGTACCGAATCGGTCAGCCTGCTGTCCACGCTGATCGATTCGATGCTCGATATCGGTGCTTCGCTTATTAACCTGGTGGCGGTTCGCCAGGCCCTGCAACCGGCCGATGAAGACCATCGTTTCGGTCATGGCAAGGCGGAACCGCTGGCCGGCCTGATGCAGGCCGCCTTCATCTGCGGCTCGGCGATGTTCCTGTTGATTGAGGCCGGTCAGCGGATATTCAGTCCGCAGCATATAGGCAATACCGATATCGGCTATGCCGTCATGGTGGTGTCGATTGTCCTGACACTGGTGCTGGTGGCGTTCCAAAAATATGTCGTCCATAAAAGCGGATCGCTGGCCATATCGGCGGATTCCATGCATTACCGCATGGATATTCTGGTCAATCTCAGCGTTATCACTTCCTTGTTTGTGGGCTCCCGTTTCGGCTGGTTGCTGGCCGACCCGCTGTTCGCCATCGGTATCTCGGCCTATATTTTCCGGGGTGCTTGGGATATCGGCAAAAAATCGTTGAATCTGTTGATGGACCGGGAACTTCCTGCCGCCGAGCGCGAGCAAATAACGGTGCTGGCGCAATCCGAGCCGGGGGTTCTGGGTATGCACGATCTAAGGACCCGGTCATCCGGTCAGGATGTCTTTATCCAGTTGCACCTGGAACTGGACCCGGAGATCAGATTACACGATGCCCACGACATAGCCGAAAGGGTGATGTATAAGATTGAAGACGCCTTTCCCAACGCCGAAGTCCTGATACATCAGGACCCGGAAGGCGTCGTGGAAAGACGTTCCGGCCTTAATTAAAGGCTTTCCCGGGTGCGGCGCCGAGTTTTTTCAAGGCAATCGCCAGCGGGCAGAAACCGGTGAAGGCGGCCTGGGCCAGATTGGCGCCGACGAAGGCGGTGACCCACAGCCAGTAAATGCTGTGTACCTGCGACAGGGCGACGCTGACCAGAATGAAGACACCGGCGAAAGCGAGAACCATACGGTCGATGGACATGCGATATTCCTTTGATAATTTTCAGGTATGATAGAAATTAGAACTTGCTAAATTAGTAATCACTAATATATAGGTTGTCAACCTCATTTTCTGTCAGGATGGAACATCATAATGCGCCTTGTTTTGCTTTTACGATTGTTCATTTTGCCGCCGCTGCTGACCATGGGCCTGAATGGGCCGTCGTTTGCCGGGGCTGATTTTACGGTGGCCTATTCGGTGGTCGATGACATGAAGGCTGTTTTCGCCACCGTCGAGACCGTCGATGTCATCAGCGCCCGGGCCAGAATTGGCGGAACATTGAGAAAACTGTCTGTCGACGAGGGGTCGCGGGTCAGCAAGGGGCAGCCCATAGCGACCGTCGTCGACACCAAACTTAAGTTGCGAATGGACGCCCTGAAAGCGCGTATTCAATCGGTTGCGTCACGGCGCAACCTTGCCCGCACGGATATGATCCGGGCTCGGAAGTTGTTCCAGAGCGGGACAATTCCCCAGAAACGGTTGGACGAGGCGAAAACGGCGCTGGATGTTATCGATCGCGAATACAGTGCGCTCAGCGCCGATCTTTCGGTAATTTCAGAACAACAGGGTGAAGGCGTCGTGCGGGCTCCGGCGGATGGCCGGGTGACCAGGGTTTATGTCACGGAAGGGGCCGTATTGCTGCCCGGAGAGACAGTCGCGACAATCGCCGCCAAGGGATATATCCTGCGCATGATGTTACCCGAGCGCCACGCCAGATACCTGCGCGTCGGCGATACCGTGCAAATCGGGGAACGGGGACTTAGCAGCAATGGCAAGATCGCAAAATCCGGTATCATCGCCCAGGTTTACCCGAAATTGCAGCAGGGCCGGGTGGTCGCCGATATAACCGTCGACGGGCTTGGTGATTTCTTCGTCGGCGAACGGGTCGGCGTTTACATCAGCACCGGCAAACGGCAGACTATTATTATTCCAAACAACTATATGTCGCAACGTTTCGGCCTGACTTTCGTGCGCCTGAAAGACGACGGCGAAATTGTCGTCCAGCCCGGCCAGGCAAGGGCCGACGGCACGGAAATTCTGTCCGGCCTTGTTCCCGGCGACGTACTGGTCGATGCCGATGCCAAGTAAAATTGGTATTTCCGGGGCGCTGACCAAGGCGTTTATTCAATCGCCGCTGACGCCCTTGCTGCTGCTGGCCGCCATCGCCGTCGGCCTGGCCGCGCTGATTGCCTTGCCGCGCGAGGAAGAACCCCAGATCAGCGTGCCGGTGGTCGATATCATGGTTCTGACCAATGGTTTCAAGGCGACCGACGGGGTCGAACTGGTGACCGAGCCGCTGGAAGAAATTATCAAGGGCATCGACGAGGTCGAGCATGTCTATTCGCTAAGCCAGGACGACCGGGTGGTGGTCACCGCCCGGTTCAATGTGGGAACGTCGGAAGATGTCGCCATCGTTCGCGTTCACGACCAGATCCGGGCCAATCTGAATCGTCTGCCGATCGGTATTCCGGAGCCGCTGATTATTGGGCGGGGTATCAACGATGTCCCCATCGTCACCCTGACATTGAAACCCAAGGCCGATGTTGCGGACCGCTGGAACGATACCGGCATATACAAAGTGGCCAAGGAATTGCTGTTCGAACTGGTTAAGGTCAAGGACGTGGGCCTGACCTTCATGGTCGGCGGCAGACCGGCCGAAATCAGGGTCGAACCGGACCCGGAGCGCCTGTCGCTCTATGGCGTGACGCTCAATCAACTGGTTGCAAAGGTCAAGAACGCCAACAGATCATTCCTGATAGGTAACGTGCGGAATGGCGGCAAGTCGTTGCCGGTGGTGGCCGGTCAATCGCTTGAAGGTGTTTCCGATATCGGCATGTTGCTGATTACAACCCGGGACGGACGCCCGGTTTATGTCAAGGATGTGGCCCGGGTAATCGTCGGTTCCGGGCTTGCCGAAAATCGGGTCTGGTACATGGAAAAAGACGCAAGCGGCAATATGGATCCGCTGCCCGCCGTCACCCTGGCGCTGGCCAAGCGCAAGGGGGCCAATGCCGTCCTGGTCGCCGATCAGATCATGGAACGGCTGAAAACTGCCGAAGGCGGGCTGGTGCCGCCGGGTTTGGATGTATCGGTTACCCGCAACTATGGCGAAACGGCACTGGAGAAATCCAACGAATTGCTGTTTCATCTGGGATTGGCGACCATTTCAATCGTCCTGCTGATAACCATCGCGCTGGGCTGGCGCGAGGGGATCGTGGTCATGGTGGTGGTGCCGACAACCATTTTGCTGACCCTGTTCGCGTCCTGGATGATGGGCTTCACCCTTAACCGGGTCAGCCTGTTCGCGCTTATTTTTTCTATCGGCATCCTGGTCGATGACGCCATCGTGGTTGTCGAAAATATTGTCCGTCACTGGCGCAAGGGCGGATCGGCCAGGCCCCTTGAATCGACCATAGAAGCGGTCGCCGAAGTCGGCAATCCGACTATCATCGCGACCCTGACCATCGTCGCCGCCCTGTTGCCGATGATGTTCGTGTCCGGTTTGATGGGGCCTTACATGAGTCCCATCCCGGCGAATGCCTCGGCGGCCATGGTATTTTCGTTTTTCATCGCCATGATGGTAACGCCCTGGCTGCTTTACAACATTACCTTCGGTGGCCGGAAAAAAGGCGCCAATGTCAGTTTTGGCGGTAATCACGAAGAAGGCGGCGGCATTCTCGGCCGGGCTTATCTGGCCTTGGCCCGACCGCTGCTCAAGGGCCGTATGCGCTCGAAAATATTCCTCGCCGTAGTCGGCCTGGCGACGGTCGGGGTCATGGGCATGTTCGCGAACAACAGTGTCACCGTCAAGCTGCTGCCGTTCGATAACAAGTCGGAACTGCAGGTCGTCGTCGACCTGCCGGAAGGCGAGGCGCTGGAAACTACCGAACGGTTGCTGATAAATGCCGCCCGCAGGCTGCGTGATATTCCCGAAATCACCAATATTCAGGTCTATGCCGGGACCGCCATGCCATTCAACTTCAATGGCCTGGTCCGGCATTATTATTTACGCAATGAACCCTGGCAGGGCGACCTGCAAGTCAACCTGCAACCGAAGGGTGACCGCGACCGGCAGAGCCATGAAATTGCCTTGCAGGTACGCCGTTTGCTGGCCGATTTGGCGGCCCCGCAGGGCACTTCGATCAAGGTTGTCGAGGTGCCACCCGGACCGCCGGTGCTTAGCACCCTGATGGCCGAAGTCTTCGGGCCCGATCAGAAAAGCCGGCGCGCGGCGGCGAGAAAAATCCGCAGCGCGTTTGAAAGTGTCGATTTTGTCGTCGATGTCGATGATTCCCTGGGCCAGCCGCCACAACGCCTGCGGATCGAGATCGATCAGGAAAATATGGAATATTACGGTGTTCAGGAACAGGCCATTTACGACACCATAGACGCCCTGATCGGCGGCGTCGCCGTCGGCTATTCGCAGCGCGGTTCGGGCATCGATCCCATTGAAATCGCCATCCGGTTGCCGAAAAGCGCGCGCAGCATAAGCGAAAGCCTGCTCTCAACACCGCTGCCGGCGCCCGGCGAGGCCGCCGATAGTGGCGCCGTGGTCGAATTGGGCGATGTGGTGCGCCTGAAATTTGAACGCGCCTCGTACCCGTTGTTTCGCCATAACGGCCAATTCGCAGAGCTGGTCACCGGAGAACTGGCCGGTCGCTTCGAAGCGCCGATCTACGGCATGATGGCGGTCGAGAAAAAACTCAAGGAAATCGACTGGCAGGGCGTCGCCCCGCCGGCCATTTCCTATCACGGCCAACCCAAGGACGAAAGCACCCTGACCCTGATGTGGGATGGTGAATGGGAAGTCACTTATGTCACCTTCCGCGATATGGGGCTGGCTTTCATTTTCGCGCTGATCGGTATCTACCTGCTGGTGGTCGGCCAGTTCGGCAGCTTCAAACTGCCGCTTGTCATATTGACGCCGGTGCCGTTGACCCTGATCGGCATCATGTTCGGCCACTGGCTGTTCAACGCCCCGTTCAGCGCTACCTCTATGATCGGTTTTATAGCGCTGGCCGGGATCATCGTCCGCAATTCAATCCTGCTGGTCGATTTCATCCGCAACCGGCAGGGCGCCGGCGAATCCCTGCGCGACGTGCTGCTGGAAGCCGGGGCGATTCGTTTCAAGCCAATCCTGCTGACCGCCCTGGCGGCGATGATTGGCGGCGCCTTTATTCTGGTCGATCCGATCTTTCAGGGGCTGGCGATTTCACTGGTCTTTGGTCTGGCTTCATCGACGCTGCTGACCCTGCTGGTGATTCCGGCGGTTTATGTTGTGTTGCGTGACGACGGGCGGGAAATGAGCCTATGATGGGCGATGAAATCCGTATTGATTACCGGCGCGGCGCGGCGGCTTGGCCGGGAATTGGCGATGGGCTTCGCCGGGCGGGGATGGCGCGTTTTCGCCCATTACAACACTTCGCTCGGTGACGCCCGCACGCTCCTAGATAACGCCCGCTCACTGCAGGGCGACATCTCCCTTGTTCAGGCGGACCTGGCCGCCGCCGATGGCGCCCGTGATCTGGTCGCCCAGTGCGTTTCGCAGGGGCGGCTTGATTGCGTTATCAATAACGCCTCGGTCTTCGAATATGATTTTCCGGGCGATCATGACGGCGATATCTGGCGGGCGTCGCTGGACTTGAACCTGCACGCGCCGGTTATCATCGCCGAGGAATTTTTTAAATACGCCAGGGCGCGAAAAAGCCCCGGCTGTATCATCAACATGCTTGATAACAAGGTGTTTGCCCTCAATCCCGATTACTTCTCGTATACGGTGGCCAAGGCCGGCTTGCTGGCGGCGACAAAGATGCTGGCCATGGGTTTTGCGCCGCTGGTCCGGGTCTGCGGCATAGCGCCCGGGATCACTCTTGTCAGCGGCGCTCAATCGGAGCAAAATTTCGCCGCCGCCCATGCCATAAACCCCTTGAACATCGGCTGCACGGCGGATGATATCGTGCGCGGCGCATTGTTTATCGCCGGCAGTACATATTCGACTGGTCAGGTTTTGACCATCGATGGCGGCCAGACGTTGCTGCAATTGCCGCGAGACGTGGCCTTTCTGGAAGCGGATAAATGAACGAGTCGCTTAATTCCAAATTCAACGTCCGGCATCGTAAAATACAGTTGATTCAGTTCACCGTGGATGCCGAAATCGGTATTCATGATTTCGAACAGGGCCGAAAACAACAGGTGACTATAGACGTGGAACTGGACCTGAACCCCGGCCAGTCGCACATCAACGACGATATCAACAACGTCGTCGATTACGACTATATCCGCGCCGAGGTGTTCAAGCTGGTATCGGGTGGCCACTATAATTTACAGGAACGCCTGTGCGAGGACATCGCCGAAATCTGCCTCGCCAAGGATGGCGTGATCGGCGCCACGGTGCGTACCTGCAAGCCCGACGTCTACCCCGACAGCGCGGCAATCTGTTATGAAATCAGCGTTTTCAGGTAACCGGATTGCCCTCGTAGGAAATCGCCATGACCTCGACTTCGACCATGCCGCCCGGCGTTTGCAGTTTGACCTGGTCGCCTTTCCGGGCTTTCATCAACGCCCGTGCGATGGGAGAAACCCAGCTTACTTCGCCGTGTTCCAGGCGGGCCTCGTCGACACCTACGATGCGCACGGTTTTTTCATCGCCCCGGTCATTGGCGTAGGTCACCGTCGCCCCGAAGAATACCTGATCGCGGTTTTTCTGTTGGGTTTGCCGCACCACTGCGGCGATTTCGATGCGTTTAATCAGGAATCTAAGGCGGCGGTCAATCTCGCGCAGCCGTTTCTTGCCATAGATATAATCGCCGTTTTCCGAGCGATCCCCGTTGCCCGCCGCCCATGAAACGGTTTCGACCACCTGCGGTCGTTCGATTCGTCGTAACTGGTTCAACTCGTCGTGCAGCCGCTCCAGCCCTTCCGGCGTGATGTAGTTTTTCTGCCCCGGCGGCAGGACTTCGGGGGCATCCGGCGGGTCTTCGTCTTCGCCGTCGTGTTCCTTGGTGAATGCCTTGTTCATGGCAGCATTGTAGGGCGCTATTTCAGATACGGCAATTTGATCTGACGCATGGTTCGAAAAACCGGCCTCGGTTAGAATAATCATATGACGATGGATACCGATCAATCGCGGGTCATCGATTTTCTGTCCCGGCCTGAAAGCCATGGCGACGGAACGGTCGCGGTCGAGAAAATAGAAACCCATATTTCGGTGCTGTTCCTGATTGGTGAAAGGGTGTTGAAGCTGAAACGGGCGATCAAATATCCCTACGTCGATTTCTCTACTCCCGAATTGCGACGGCATTACTGTCGGGCCGAAGTCGCCGTTAACCGCCGCACCGCGCCGCATCTGTACAAGGGCGTTATCGCCGTGACCCGCTCGAAAGGCGGCGGCCTGGAACTCGGTGGTGAAGGCGAGGCCGTGGATTGGCTGGTCGAGATGGCCCGTTTCGATCAGGATACCCTGTTCGACCGAATGGCCCGGGACGGCAAGTTGAACCGTCGCCTGATGGGCCGTTTGGCCGAGGTTATCGCGCATTTCCATAACCGCGCCGAACCCCGACCGGAGATTAATTTTCGCCACGTCCTGGCGCAGACGGTGGCCAGCGACGCGGCGGCCTTCGCCGAATTCGGCGGCGGCGTGTTCGATGACCACCGGGTGGCGTCGTTGATAGCCGCGGAAAATGCGGCGATACGGGGCCGCTGCGGCGAACTGGCGTCGCGGCGTCAGGCGGCGGGCGATATCCGGCACTGTCATGGTGATTTGCATTTGCGCAATATTTTTCTTTACGACGGTCATCCCACGTTGTTCGACGCCATCGAATTTAACCCGCTGTTTTCGGAAATCGATGTGCTCTACGATCTGGCGTTCCTGCTGATGGATCTGGATTACCGGGGCATGCGCGGGCTTGGCAACCATGTACTGAACCGCTATCTGGACATAACCGACGATACCGCCGGACTGGCTTGTCTGCCGCTTTACCAGTGCATGCGGGCGGCCATTCGCGGCCATGTCGGGGCGGCGGCTTTCCAGACGGCGCCGGATGACGCCAGGTTGGCCGAGGCCCGCGCCTACCTGAACCGGGCGATCGACTACCTGCGCCCGCCGCCGCCCATGCTGATCGCCATCGGCGGATTGTCGGGCAGCGGTAAATCCTGCCTGGCCAGGGAACTGGCGCCCGGGTTCGGGGCCGCTCCGGGGGCGCGTATATCCAGATCCGATGTGGTCCGAAAAAAACTGGCAGGGGTCGATCTGTCAAGCCGTCTGGGCCCTGAAGGTTACGGCGCGGAAATGACGGCACGGACCTACCGCGCCGTTTACCGGGAAGCCAGGACGGCGCTTCTGGCCGGGCATTCGGTGGTGGCCGATGCGGTTTTCGCCGCCCCCGAAGAACGCCGGGCGATCGCGGCGCTGGCTACTGAACTGAAAGTTCCATTTCACGGTATCTGGCTTGAAGCGCCGCCCGAGGTCATGGCCGAACGGGTCGCCGCCAGACGGGACGATGCGTCGGATGCCGATAGGGAAGTTGTCGCCCGGCAGTTGGGCTATGATCTGGGACGCATTGACTGGCCGCGTCTCGACAGTTCGGGCGACCGCCAGGAAACTCTGGCGCATGGCCGCCAAATGATGAATTCTATCAATCGATCACTCGTAACACCTGACAGGAGATGACAATGTCAATCAAAACGATTCTGATCCCCCATAATGGAAGCAAGGAAGCAAATCCGGCGCTGGATGTCGCCTTCACGCTCGGCCATAACCTGGGCGCCCATGTGGATGTCCTGAACGTTAGTTCCGACCCCCAGGACGCGGTGCCGTTGCTGGGTGAAGGCATGTCGGCGGCGATTATCGAGGAAATGCTGCAATTGTCGGAAAAGGAGGCAGAGGAACGGGCCGCCCGCGCCAAGGCCGCCTTCGATGACGCCTGTGCCCTTTACGCAATCAAGGCTGTCGATGGCCCGACCCCCGATGGCGGCCCCAGTGCCGCGCTGCAACGGGTGACTGGCCGTGAAGATGAAATGGTCGCCCTGAAGGGGCGTCTGGCCGACCTGATCGTTACGGCCAGGCCGACCGGAGACAGCCAGGCCCTTTCGATGATGACCATCAACGCCGCGCTTTTTGAAACCGGTAGGCCGGTGATTATCGCGCCGCCATCGTTTCCGGCCCTGAATGGGGGTGTCGGGCGCAAGGTGGCGGTTTCCTGGAACGGCAGCGTCGAAGCGTCGCGCGCCGTCGCCGCGGCGATGCCGCTGATCACCCGTTCGGGCGGGGTGGTGGTGTTGACCGTCGACAGCGACAAGACGCCGGCCAATCCGGCGGCTGATTTGGCGACCTATTTCGCCTGGCACGGGGTCGAGGCGCAAACCAAGTCCTTGACCGCCTCGGGCGGCCAGATCGGCGCGGCGTTGCTGGAAGAATGCAAGTCCATCGGCGCCGATATGCTGGTCATGGGGGCCTACACCCATTCCCGCATGCGGCAATTAATTCTGGGCGGCGTTACCCGACATATTCTGGGCAATGCGCAAATTCCGGTGCTGCTGGCTCACTAATACCAATGAGTCTTTATCAGTGATCCTTGGTATTATCGCCAGCGAAAGCGTATCTGGAAACCTGCGTGAAAATGGCCTAACGTCACCGGCATGACAGATTCCGAAAAGGCCGAAAGAAAAACCGTTATCGTGACCGGCGCCAGTCGTGGCATAGGGCACGCCATCGCGCTCTGTTTCCTGGAACGGGGTTGGCGGATTATCACTTGTTCGCGCGAAGACACCCCCGCCGAGTGCTTGCGCGATAAAAACTGGACCAACCACATTCCGACCGATCTGGGCGATGATGCGAGCCTGCAAAACTTTATCGCCAAGGCGACCGAAGCGCTTGCCGGGCGGCCCCTGCACGCCCTGGTCAACAACGCCGGGATGTCGCCAAAGGCGCCGTTCAAGGAAAGACTGGGCTGCCTGAACGGGGATCTGGGGGCTTGGCGGAATGTCTTCGAAATTAATTTCTTCGCCGGCCTTAAGCTGGCCCGCGGGTTTGCCGGGCCGCTGCACCAGGGCAAGGGGGCAATTGTCAATATTACCTCCATAGCCGGCCACAAAATCCACCCCTTTGCGGGCTCGGCATATTCCATTTCCAAGGCCGCCCTGTCGGCCCTGACCAGGGAACTGGCCAACGAATTCGCGGCGCTGGGTGTCAGGGTCAACGCCGTCGCACCGGGCGAGATCGAGACCGACATGATCCAGCCGGAATACGAGGCCTTGATCCCGCGTATCCCGCTGGAACGCATGGGCTCGCCGCATGATGTGGCGAAGACGGTGTATTACCTGTGTTCCGATGAATCCAGCTATGTCACCGGCAGCGAGGTGTGGGTTACCGGCGGGCAGCACCTGTTTTAACTTATCCACAACATTTCGTAGTTATCTGTTGTTTACCGACAAGATATAGTTGGTGTATCCTGTATCGTGCTTTTTTAGGGGCGTGAGGGACATGGTTGAAAAAATTACGGAACAGGAAAACGACGGTAACGCGCCGGCGCGTGAAATCGACGGCGGCGGCGATATTGGCGACGATATCACTATCGCCAGGCCCGAATCGGCGATCCAGTCGGACAATGACGGCGACCCCCTAAATAGCGATCCGTGGTCGCCGCCGCTGTATCTGCGATATCGATTCCCGACTATCGCCGGGGTGATCGCCAGCGTCCTCTGGCTGTGGTTTACGTTAAGCGTTATCAACGATCAGATCCCGTTTGCCGATTTGACCGAACTGCTGCCCCATGAACTGGGCGGTATGGCGGCCGGGGTGCTGACGCCGCTTGCCTTGCTGTGGATGGTAATCGCCTTTTTCGAACGTGGCCGCGCCCTGCGCCATGATACCGAGGCCCTGCGCTGGCAGTTAAGCCGGTTGACCTATCCATCGGAAAGTTCGCACAACCGGGTACGGGAAATAACCGAACTGATGCGCCGTCAGGCCCGGGACCTGTCACGGGCCTCCGATGAAGCGGCCAGCCGGGCGGAAAAGGTTGTGGAACAGGTCAGGCAGCGCACGTTGACCTTGTCGAAAGTATCGCAAGACGCCGATTTGCGGGCCCAGGCTATCGCCGACTCGCTTGGCCGGCAGGCCGAAGACCTGCACGCGGTTTCCGAAAAAGCCGCCGACCGGGCCAGCGCCACCGGTAATGTTCTGTATCGAAACGCCCATCAGTTGGTAGCCTCTTCGGACCGCACCGCAGCGCGGGCCGAAGAGATGAGCGAAACCCTGCGCCGGCGTAACGAGGAACTTAGCAAGACATCGCAGGATGTCTCGGCCTCGGCCCGCGCGGCGGCGGATGCGTTCCGCGAACGGATAGAAGATTTGCGCGACCTGTCCATTGACACCCTGGGTGAAGCCGACCGCGTCGGGGAAAACCTCGATCATCGCCTGGGCGAGCTGTTGCAGGCCTCGAAAGAGGCCGCCGCCAGGGTCCACGGCGGCGCTGAATTGCTCGACGGCTATGCCAAGGACCTGACCCGGCGTTCCGACAGGGTCGCCGAACAGACCGTGCAAATCGAAGGTTCGCTAAAGCGTCAGACCGGCGAACTGGCCGAGGCCGGTGCTCGCGTCACCGCCACCACGGCGGAAGTCGAGCGTCATTTAAGTGGCCAGAGTTTGCTGCTGACCCAGACCTCGGACAAGGTGTCGCGTGAAGTCAGCGCCATCGGCGAAGCGCTGAGTGAACAGGCGCGGGAACTGGTCAACACGTCCGAAGGGGTGTCGTTGCATATTCAGTCGAGCGGCGAATCGTTTCGCCAGCAGGCCCAGGACCTGAATGACATCGCCGACCGCACGACCGGCAAAACCGCCGCCATTGGCGAAACCCTGCGCCGGACCAGCCACGACCTGTCGCTGGTTTCGGGCCGGGTGATGGAACAGGTCGAACGGGTCGGCGCCAGTATCCAGACGCGCCATCGGGAACTGGCCGAGGTCGCGGACGATACGGTGGCCAAAGTCGGCGCCGCGGGCGAGGCTATCGCCGACAAGTCCGAGCAGTTGTCGAAAATGTCCGGTCACGCCGTGCTCAGGGTAAACGTCGTGCGCGAGGCCTTGCGTCAATCGACACTCAACATTGCCTCGGCCTCGGACGGGGCCAGCAACGGCATTGGCGAGGTAACGGAAATTCTGACCCGCACGGCCGATAATCTGGCTGCCGTCGGCGATAAGGCTACGAGTGATTTGGGGGTGGCGACGCAGGCCCTGGCGCAGGGGCAGGAACAGGCCGAAATTGCGGTGCAGCGGAATCGTAAGGTTGTCGATGCCATGGCGCACCGGATTGAAGATATGGGCAAGGCCTCGGAAAAGGCGACCGGGCGGTTGTCGGAACTGGGCGAGGCTATCGAGGAACGGCAGCGAAAAATAGCTCAGGCGACCCTGCAATCGGCGAAAAAAATTGCCGAGGCATCCGATCTGGCCCGCAACAAAATCAATTCGGTGTCCGGCCTGGCGGAAGAAAGAGTCACCGCCTCTTCAAGGCTTCTGGGCGAACAGGCCGACAAGCTGGACAACGCCGGTCTCAGGGCGGCGAAACTGATCGCCGGAATAGGCGAGACATTGCAGGAGAAATCGGACGATCTGGGCGATGTATCGGAAAAATCCACACAGCAATTACGTGGCGTGGCGGGGGAAATCCGGCGCAGCTTGATGGCCATGACCTCGGCCTCGGATGAAGCCGCCGAGCGGATGCGGGCGGCCGGGGAAATTTTGCAGAAAAATACCGATGGGCTGGGGGTCGCCTCGGACGGCGCCCTTAATGATGTCGGCAAGGTCGGGGCAGAATTGCAGGAACGCTCGCGCGATATCGCCACCGCATCGGATCGTGCCGCCCGCCTTATCGCCCTGGTATCCGGCGCCATGAACCGACAGGCCGACGAGATTATCAAGGTCACCGACCAGGCCGCCGAGCGGATCGATTCCAGCGGTCGGGCATTCGGCGAAAAAACAACTGAACTCGGCAAGCTGGGCGATGATGCCGCCGGTCGTCTGGGCGAGGCGGGAAATCTGATTGCAGAGCGGACGCAATCGCTGACCGCCGTGTCGCATCAGGCTGTGCAATCCGTTCAGGCGGCCAGCGATGCCTTGAGCGATGGCGAGGCCACGCTGGCCCAGACTTCGCAATCGGCTTCCGAGAACCTGGAAAAAATCGGTAAATGGCTGGCCGAAAACGTATCCGATGCGACCGATGCGACGGACCGGGCGTCGTCCCGGCTTGAAGGCATGGCAGGTGTCCTCAGAACCCAAACCGGTGAGTTGGGCAGTTCGCTGGACCGGGCCACGGAACGCCTGGACGAAGTCGGCACACAGTTGCGCCAGCGGACCCGGGATCTGAAAGATTCCTATACGGAATCCGCCGAGTATATTCGTTCATTCGGCGGCGAACTGCAAAACCAGGCGGTCGGGATATCCAATGCTTCGGGCGAGGCCGGCAAGCAAATGAACAGAATTGGCGAGCAATTGCACGAACGCTCCCACGAAGTGACCATGAGCGTCGAACGTACGGCAAAACTAATGACGCTGGTTTCCAACGCGCTGGGCAGCCATTCCGGTAAACTGTCGGCCAGTGCGCAAAAGGCCAGGGACGAGTTGGAAACGATCGCCGACGCCTTCAGGAAAACCTCGGGCGAGGTCGATGAAACGACCAGGCGGGTGCACGACGACATCAGCGGAATTGGCCAGATACTGGAAGGTAATTCGCAGCATCTTTCTAAAGCAAGCAAACAGGCGACCATCGATATAGATGCCGCCGCCGCCGCTCTCGGGCAACGCGCCGATCAACTTGGCGAAGTTAGCGAGCAATCCGTAGCCAGGCTGTCACAGGTCGGCCAATCGGTGTCGCAGCGAGTTGATGAAGCTTCGCGGGCATCGGACAATAGCGCCGCCAAATTGCAGAAAATCGGCGATCAGGTGCGGCGTTATTCGACCGAAGCGTCGAGCCGTACGGAACAGGTTTCGGCAACCATGGACGCGGCCTATGACACCCTGCGTAAGCAGTTACAGGAACTGAGTGCGGCCTATGCAAAGGCCGAGGATGGCGTCGATTCCCTGTCTGAAAAGATTAGCCATAGCGCCGGTCGGGTCGATGCGGTGACAGCCAAGGCGCTGGGCCAAATCAGTAGCTGGGATGAGATTGTCCGTGAAAGTTCAAGGATACTCGAACAGACTTCTGAACGGGTAACCGAACGGACCGGCGCGGCGAGCGATATCCTGGGCCGCCACACAATCGAATTGAAAGGCACGATTAACGAGGCGGAAGGGCTGATCGAGGCCTTGAAGGAACATGTCAGGGAAGAAGGTGTCGATGACTTCCTGCACCGCGCCACGTTTATTTCCGAACGCCTGCAATCGCTGGCCGTCGATATGAACCGTCTGCTCGAAACCAATATTACGGAAGACGACTGGCGGCGTTTCAATAAGGGTGAAAAAGGAATTTTTGTCCGTAAAATGCTGGGCTTCCGCGAGAAGGCGCGGCTTGGCGATATCAGGCGGAAATATCAGGAAGATACCGATTTCCGGGACTACGTGGCCCGCTATGTCAGCGAGTTCAAGAAATTCCTGAACGAGGCCCGCAAACGCGATCATCAGGGCGTGCTGAGCACCATTTTCCTGTCATCGGACATGGGCAAGCTGTACATGCTGTTAACCCAGGCGCTGGGCCGGGAATTACTGTCTGATTAAAATATTTGGGTGGCTTTTTGGGCGACCTTGGCGTTGAACCGGTCGAGTAAAATGATGGCGCGTTGGTGACTGCCCCGGCAGATTAGGTCCTGGCCGTCATGGGCCTGGACGGTGAACGTAAGTTTCCGTTTCTCCACCGCCTTGAGCCTTGCATCGACGCTGATGGTCATGCCCGGTGGTGTCGCCGCTTCGTGTGACACGTCGATATGGATACCCAGCGAACCCTCGCCATCGTCCAGATGCGGGGCGATCAGTTCGATGCAGGTCCATTCCAGCAGGCCGACCAGGAAACCGGTGGCGAAGACTTCCGGAAAATTCTGGAAGCTGTCGGCTTCCGGATACAGATAATACCAAGGATCACTGATAAAGACCCATTGAGACGGCTTTCCAGGACTCTCGGTCGGCGTCATGCCCGCCTGGCGATGCCCGGCATCGCGGCGGCGGGCATTCCTTGCCGAAAACCATGGAAAGCCGTCTCAATGGGTCTTTATCAGTGATCCTTGGTATTACGCACGATTTTGCTTTCCGGGACCAAAAAACGATGCCGGTATTTAAGGCCGGGTACGAGTGTCTCTTTCATGGCGTGTCCTTGGCCAGATCGATGACCATGGCGCTTAGCGCCGGTTCGTATCCAAACGCCCGACAGTACCATATCGTGCGATCATGAATCTTGAAAGGGCCGGCTACCGCGTCATCGGCGCCAAGCGCCATAAGCGCCGGGTGCTGCGGGTCGAGGCCGATCATGGCCGGGACGTCCTCGGCGCCATGCCGCCCGGCGCCAATCATGAAGGGCAGAACGATCAGGTTTTCGGTACTGGTTTGCGTCGGCCAGTCCGAAATAAACGGGGCTTCCTCGATGAATGCGGCCTTCACGGCGACACCGTTGCATTTGTCGCCGATCGCCCGGGCCAGGGCGATGGCCTGGCGGGCGTTCTGCGGATTTTTCCTGTTACCGTGCGCCGACAGCACCGCCGACACCTCATCGCCTTTGAGGCCCTTGGCATCAATGATCGAGCCGATCAGGCCGGCCAGCAGTCCGGGAATTGCCGGATGGCAGCCTATCGGTCGGCACATGTGAATGTGTGTGCGGTCGCCGATTTTCGCCAGTGCGTCGGGAATCAATTCATCGGTGATGTAGCCGTGCCCGGTCAGCATCGGGGCCACGAACAATTGGTCGGTGGCGATATCGGAAATCGCCTCGGTCAATAACGGGTCCTGTTTCAGGTAGCCCTCGGCGACGGCGGCGAATATCCCTGTCGCGGTCAGGGATTGGCAGAGAATATGCACGGGGTTATCGCCGCCGGGCCGCGATGATCCGTGGCCGGCCAGCAGCAGGGTCGATCCTTTCAGGGAATTAGCCGAGTGCTTCGGCATCGCAATACTGGGCCGGGATATGCCAGCCCAGGTCCTGCGCCAGGTCGACGACGCGACCGATTATCAGCAGGCTGGGCGCTTTCAGGTCGGCCTTGTCTATACAGGCTGGCAAGTCGGCCAGCGTGGTCAGGATGGTCCGTTGATCGGACGTGGTGCCCCGTTCGATGGCCCCCGCCGGGGTCCCGCCGGGAAGTCCGGCCTTGATAAGTTCATCGCTGATTTTCCTGACGTTGATAAGCCCCATGTATATGACCAGGGTGGTGTCCGGGTCGGCCAGGCTTCGCCAGTTCAGGTCCAGATGCGCGCCGTCCCGGCAGTGGCCGGTAACGAAGCGCACCCCGGTTGCCATGCCACGATGGGTTAGCGGGATTCCGGCGTAGGCCCCGCATCCGGCCGATGCGGTAATGCCGGGGACAATTTCAAAAGGTATATTGTGTTTGGCCAGAAACAGGGCTTCCTCGCTGCCGCGCCCGAAAATGAAAGGGTCGCCGCCTTTCAATCGCACCACCCGGCGTCCGTTGCGGGCCAGACTGACCAGTAAATCGTTGATTTCATCTTGCGCCATGAAATGGTCCCGCGCCGCCTTGCCGGCGAAAATACGGGTCGCGCCTTTCGGCGCCAGATCAAGAATACCGTCCGATACCAGGCGGTCATAGACCACTACGTCGGCTTCCTTAAGCAGTCGCATGGCCTTGACGGTCAACAGGTCCGGGTCGCCAGGCCCGGCGCCGACCAAATAAACGGGAATGGGGTTTACCAACAAAATACTCCTGACTATCAAGCCAAATCCGGGTTTTTATGACGGCGCACGAACTGTACGAAACGACTGGCCCAGGGATTGGCCCGAACGTCCCGCAAATGGGCGTAACAGGCAAGAAGATTATGCATTGTCAGCCCATCATGCCGGCCGTCGATGCCCTGTCCGCGCAGCACCCGATAAGCGTATACCGGTTGACCTTGCAGGTTTTCAAGGCTCGAATAATGAAATTCATGGGCCGGTATTTCATCGACATTTTCCATTTTCGGCCATGGTCCCAGGCCGGTTTCCCGCAGGCGGACATAGCCGCGTCCCTGGGGCACGTCGTGCATGATGACGTCGCCCTGGATAACACCGGCCATCTGCCGGGTTTCGCCATGCCAGGTCAGGCTGCGGGACAGATACATCAGGCCGCCGCATTCGGCATAGGTCGGCAGGCCGCCTTCGATGGCCCGCCTGATGGCGTTGCGCATGGCATGATTGCCTTCAAGCAAATCCATTCTGGTTTCCGGGAAGCCGCCGCCGATGAACAGCCCGTCGATCGCCGGAAGTCCCGAATCGGAAGTCAGGTCGATGGCCAGCAATTTTGCGCCGGCGGCTTCAAGGGCGGCCAGATCGTCGGGATAGTAAAACCCGAAGGCGCTGTCACGGGCGAAACCTATCGTTAAATCCGCCGCCTTCGCGCCGACAGGGGATCGAGATATAGGTTCTGGACGGTGCGCCGTTTTGGCAATTTCCGCAATGATATCTATATCCACCTGGGCGGCGATCAGGTCACGGATCACCGCAATCTTGGCGTCGGCCTCGGGCGCTTCGTTGCTCGGCATCAGGCCTAAATGTCGCTCTTGTATTTGCAGCCGGGAATCGCGATGCACGGCGCCCAGCACCTTGGCGTCGGTATAGTGTTCTATGATGGCGCGCAGTTTTCCCTCGTGGCGGGTTCCCCCGACCTTGTTCAGTATCACGCCGGTTATGTTCAGGCCGGGGTCGAACGCCTGATATCCCAGTATCAGCGGTGCTATTCCGCGGGTCATGCCCCTGGCGTCGATGACCAGCACGATCGGCGCTTTCAGCAGGCCCGCCAGGGCCGCGTTGGAATTGCCGCCGTCCAGGTCCAGCCCGTCATAGAGCCCCTTGTTGGCTTCGATCAGCGAGATATCGGCGGGGCCGTCGTGGCCGGCGAACGTGGCCAGGATTTCGGCCTCGCTCATGGTGTAATAGTCCAGATTAAAACAGGGCCGGCCGGTGGCCCGTGACAACCACATGGGGTCGATATAATCCGGTCCCTTCTTGAAGGTCTGCACGAACAGCCCACGCTGCGATAAAGCCGCCGCCAACCCGATGGACACGGTGGTTTTTCCCGATGACTTGTGGGCCGCCGATATCAGCAGGTGCGCCACGGGACTAAAACTTGTCCCTGTTACGTTGTCGCCACATCCGCCGCGCCTGATCCAGCGCCTGATCGGGATTGGCCGCCCGCCGCATCAGGCGCAGGACGATGGCCGCAGTGCCGGTCACGGCGGCGGCGGCGTAGGCGTCGTCTTCGCTGCCGTTCCATACCGATTTCAGGCGCGACAGGTCCATTTCCTCGTCGACCCTGACGTCTTCCTCGGGCAGCAGGGCCGGCCATTCCTCTTCGCTCGGGTTTCCTTCGTGCAGGTAGTATACCTGAAGCGGTTTTTGCGGGCGTCGTTCGGCCTCGCCGCCTTCGCCCTTGAACACCGCCATATGGGGTTGGCCCAGCAACCTGGCGGTGTCGCGATGGACGTCCCGGTAGTTGGGGTGGAACACGGTTTGCAATTCATGGGGGGCGGCGAAGGGATTTATCATGCGGCCAAAGGTGTTGACCGGGGTGCGGAGGCCCAGCACCGGCTTCAGGTCGATTATGTCTTGCAGTCCGGGCGACAGCACGGCCAGCGGCAGGTAGGCGAAATTGCCGGTTTCGATATGCCGGGCGGCTTCGGCCAGTGATCCGGCGATAGCGATATTTAAAAATTCCAGCGCCTGACGCGAATAGATGCGCCCCGGTGTATGGCCTTCGGTTCCCTGCATGAATATTCGCACGCCGTTATCGGCCAGCAGCAGGGCGGCCAGCAGATACCATGGAAGTTGCCGTTTCTTGCCCGAATAGGACGACCAGTCGAGATCGACCGGGGGCAGGGCGGCCGGTAGTTTCAGGCTATCGCGCACGGCGCGCACGAAACCCTCGCCTTCTTCCGGGACTTCCGTACGCATGCGCAGGATGCACAGGAAGGCGCCCAGTTGCAGCGGTTCGATTTCGCCCCGCAGGATATGGCTCGCGGCCTCGTACATTTCCTCGGCCGTTAACGGGCGGGACAGGTTCGGTCCCTTGCCGATAATGCGGACGTATTTGGCGAACGGGTGTTCTTCGGTCATTTTTGGTTCACGGATTGGGAAATCGGGGCGCGTTGGCGCAGCCTCATTTCCTTGATAAGCGGTCCGCCTTCCCGGCCGTTGCCGATTATGGCATGACCCTTGGGCACCGCCTGCCAGTCGTGTTTGCCTTCGTCCAAGGGTTCCGACACGATCAGCAGACAATCTTTTTCCTGGCAGTGATACAGGCTGGGCGCCAGATCGTCGCTACTGTAGCGGAAGGCGTAAATATCGTCGCCATCGGCGAAGGCGGCGGTAAAGCGCAGCGGTTCGCTGATTGCGGCCTGTTCCATAATATCCAGGATATCATCAATGGTGGCGCAGATGGCGCCGAAGGGGTCTTCGTTGAGGCCCTTGCCGCAGGCGGCCAGGAACAGCGCCTCGCTGTCGGTGGTGCCGATCCGTTCGCAATAAAGGTTGTCGGGGATCAGGGATTCCAGGCGGCGTCGCACCAGGGGGTAGGATCCGACCTGACCATTGTGCATGAACATCCAGCGCCCCTGCACGAAGGGGTGGCAGTTGGAGCGATTGGTGGCGGTGCCGGTTGAGGCGCGAACATGGGAGAAAAACATCGGCGAGCGGATTTGCCGTGACAGGCTGCGCAGGTTTTCATCGTTCCAGGCAGGCAGGATATCCCGATAATGGCCGGGTTCCTTGCGATGGGCGTACCAGCCGAAACCGAATCCGTCGCCATTGGTTTCGGCCTTGGATTCACTGGCATGCAGACTTTGCGCCAACAGTGAATTTTTCGGCTCGGCGATTAATTCCTCCAGGAAAATCGGCTCTCCGCTATAAGCGATCCATCGGCACATGGGTTGTCTCCGCAACGGGTTACGCCGGTTCGCTGGCCTCGTCCTCATCGGTTTTCGGCGCCACATAGTGCGGATCAATATCGGCATCGGCCAAAGATTCGGCCAGGAACGGCAGCGCCTTGATCGCGACGGTCACTATCAGCAAGGCGACGGCGACGCCGCCCAGGCCCAGAACCACTTCCGGCAGACTAGGCGAATAGGCGTTGATCTGGCCATCGAAAAACGAACTGCTGACCTCGTAACCTGGGAAAATCACCAGCGGAAAGGCCTGACCGCCGACGATGATGATATATATCTGGATCAGGCCGCCGACAATTATCATCGCCGCCGCCAGTCCGGTCATGGAACGGTCCTTGGCGGTCACCGGATGATACAGCAAAGCCAGCGGGGCCAGGCCGCCGATAAGAATCTGGCCGATCCAGAACAGGCCGGTATAAAGACCGCCGCCGACCAGGATGAAATTCTCGACACCGCTGTGTTCGCTGGCGTACAGGTTGGTCAGGTGCTTTACGGTAACGAAGTACAATACGCCGGCCACGAACACGCCGAGCAGATTACGCAGTTTCGCCATCACCGCGTCGCCCAGCGGCCTGCCGGTTCCCTTGCTGATGGCCATCAGCAGCAAAATGAAAATGGCCAGGCCGAATGAAAATGACATGACGATAAACATCGGCGCCATGATTGCCGCATCGTAGGCCTGGCGGGAAACCAGAAAGCCGAATATCGAACCGGTGCCGGTTGTCAGGGCCAGCCGCCAGATGAAAGCGGCGAGGCCGGCCAGGCGGGTGTGACGGTTCATCCGCCGTTCCATCATCATCCACAGATAAACGCCGACGACGACGAAAAATCCGGTGTAGAGATAGATATTCCAGGCGAAGATGGATTTGAAATTGTACTTGGTCATGGCCACGATCAGCCGGTCGGGACGGCCCAGATCAAGCACCAGAACCATCAGTCCGCCGGCCAGCAAGGCCAGTGCCAGCAGGGCGGACAGGCGGGCCAGCGGCTTGTACATGGGGCGTCCGAATACCGACGAGATTGATGCCACGTTAAGCGCCCCGGATGCCGAGACGATCAGGAATACCGCGAACACATGGGGCATGCCCCAGACGATCTGATTGGTCATGCCGGTAACGTAATGGCCATTATATTCCATATACCAGGCGGCGCCGAGGGCGGCGGCGGCGAATATCGCCAGCCATCCGAGCAGGGCATAATAGCCGGTGGATTTTCCGCTAATCTGGGTGAAGGTGATTTGCTTCATAATACTGTCGTCCTCGCCTCACAGGCCCTGATAGTAAACACCGGGAGCCAACCCCAGATCGGCACGTAAACGGGTCGTGACACGTTTCGATAATTCTTTGGCGATGGCGCTTTCCGGATCGTTCAGATCGCCGAACGTCATGGCGCTGTGACCGGCTATTTCGGTGCAGGCCTCGACGCAGGCAGGGATGCGGCCAACATCGATGCGATGAACGCACAACGTACATGATTCCACCACCCCCTTGCCGCGTGGCATGTATGGTTTTTGGCCGGTGATTTTTTCATGGACGAAAGACCGCGCCTTGTAGGGGCAGGCCATCATGCAATAGCGGCAGCCTATACAAATATGCTTATCTACCAGAACGATGCCGTCGGCCCGCCGGAAGGAGGCGCCGGTCGGGCAGACATCCACACATGCCGGGTTTTCGCAGTGCTGGCACATTACCGGCAGGGAATGGGTCGCCCCGGTTTTATTATCTTTCAGATTAACCTTCCTGATCCATTGCGGGTCGGTCTGCGGACGGCCATGCCCCTGCCAGCCCTGTTCGGTACGGCAGGCGATAACGCATTCCTCGCAACCGGCGTCGCACTTGTTTGAATCAATCAGCAGCCCCCAACGGTTTTTAGATGTGGCCGGGCCGGTGGCGCCCGTGGCCGGGGTGGTGGAAATCAGGGTTACTCCGGCGGCGATGGTGACGCCGGCCAGCGCCCCGGCGCCGGTCAGCAGGGCGCGCCTGGAAGGGGTGAATTCGGATGACCCGTTCATTGGGAGTATTCCTTTTGCTTCTTTTCGGGAACCAGTCCCGCAAATACGCCGGCGCTAAGATGGGACACGATCATCTGTTGCAACCCGGCGGTATCGTTTTCCGGAATTTTCGAGGCGGCGCTGTTTTGTTGCAGCGGCAGTTCCGGATTGTGACATTCGAAGCAGTCTATTTTAACGGCGGCGTATTCATGGCACTGGGCGCAGAAAGGTTCCACGGTGCGCACCTTCTTGTCCTTTGCCGCAGGGTCAACCGTGGCGTGGCATTCGGTGCATCCCTTCAGACTGTATTTATTGCCGCGAATGCCCTGTCGCATGGTTTCATCCCGCTGGTGGATCAGGAAGTTCATGTGTTCCCGTCGCATGACATCGACCGGTTCGACGCACTGTTCGCCCTTGACCGCCTTCGGCACCGACGGCAGCGGTACACCGCTTTCCTGGGCGCATGCTTGCTCGGGTGCGGTCATCGACACCATCATCACCGGTAGCGCGACCGCGAACGCCGCCATTAACTTCATGACATGCTTGTTCAAAACTGCGTTTCCCTTGTCAATATCATTGGCCTATTCACCCAACCCCATCTGGATATATCCGGTCGGGCAGACATCCATGCAGATGTGGCAGCCGATACATTTTGCATAGTCGGTTTCCACATATCGTCCGATTGTCACCCGGTCTCTCTTGACCCGGTGAACGGCGCCCTGCGGGCAATAGATAATGCAGTTGTCGCATTCGAAGCACATGCCGCAACTCATGCAACGTCCGGCCTCGTCTACGGCTTGCTGTTCGGCGAACCCGGTGAAGCGCTCTTCGAAGTTGCCCAGAATATTGTTGGCCGAAACGTGCACCTCGGAGCGCCTGTTCATGGGTTCAAAATCGAAATGGCCGAGGTATAATTTGTCACAGGTGACTATCTCGGCGAACGCCCGGTCTTCGTAATTGTGGACGGCGAAGTCGGCGCTGTCGGTGCCCAGAACCGGGTTGTGATCGTATGGTTGTGGTTCCAGATGATGGTTCCGCAATTCTTCCAGCAAATTAAAGTGGTGGGCATCGATTTTTGGACGGGCACCGATTTCCGAATCTGCAAGATACTGATCTATGCCCTCGACGGCGATCGAGGCGTGACCGATGGCGGTGGTCAGCAGGTGCGGCTTGATGGCGTCACCGCCGACGAAATGCCCAGGCTTGCCCTTGACCTGATAAACCTTGTCGGCGTCGATCTGGCCCCAGCCGTTGTCGAAGTCATCGAAGCCTGCAAAATCCGACGACTGGCCGGTGGCGGCGACGATAAGCGAGCATTCGATTTCAAATTCCTCGCCCTCGCGTGGTGTCATTTCGCCGTCTTTCCAATCGACCGGCTGCACCCGCAGCGCCGTGGCGCGGCCATCCTCGCCGACAATGACTTCCAGCGGCATCAGGCTTTCATGAATTTCGGCGCCCTCGGCAATTACCGAATCCAGTTCGTGCCGGGTCGCCGGGGCCTTGCTGATAGGTCGGCGATAGACGACCCAGACATCACCGCCTTGACGGCTGGCGGCAGAGGCCACATCATGGACCGTATAGCCAAGGATGGCCGATTCCGGATGATCATTTATCGAACTGTTTTCAATGTTGCCGATGCGCCGGGCCACGGCGGCGACATCCATGGCGGTATCGCCGGCACCGACGACCAGCACCCGACCGCTTAAATGTTGCAGCCGTCCCTCGTTGAAAGCCGTCAGAAACGAAATGCCGTCCACGCAGTTGGGCGCCTCGGCGCCGGGCACCGGCAGGGGCTTGCCGACGGTCGCGCCGATAGCCCAGAAAATGGCGTCATAGTCGGTTTCCAGATCGGCCACGGAAATGTCCGTGCCGACGCGGGTATTCAGGCGCACCTCGACCCCCATGTCGATGATCCGCTTGATCTCGCCCTCAAGCACATCGCGCGGGGTGCGATAACCGGGTATGCCGAAACACATCATGCCGCCCAGTTCCTTGTAGGATTCGAAAATGGTGCAGGCGTGGCCTTTCAGGCGCAAAAAATAGGCTGCCGCCAGACCGGCCGGACCACCACCGACGATGGCCACTTTTTTGCCGGTTTCGGTTTCCGGCCTGGCGAACTTGAGCCCGTGTTGCAAGGCCCAGTCACCGGCAAACTGTTCGATGGCGTTGATGCCGACCTGTTCATCGACCTCGTTGCGGTTGCAGCCGTCCTGACACGGCGCCGGACAGACCCGGCCCATGACGGCGGGGAATGGGTTGGACATGACCATGCGGCGGAAGGCGTATTCCTGCCATGGCTCTTCGTTTTGCGGTTTGTCGAGGCCGCGGGTGATGGTCAGCCAGCCGCGAATATCGTGGCCCGAGGGGCACGAACCCTGGCACGGCGGCGTCTTGTGGACATAGGTCGGACACTTGTAGGACTCGCCGGATTGGATAAAATCCTCGTCCCACGCCAGATGATCGGAATCGCCATCCTTGTAGCGTCTGAAAGTCAGCACCTTTTCTACCTTCGCCATCGCCCCAATTGCTCCCCTGTTTGTTTTTGTTCAACTATTCTCCCAGGCCCATCTGGATGTAGCCGGTCGGGCAGACATCCATGCAGATATGACAGCCGATACACTTGGAATAATCGGTATCGACGTATCTGCCAACGGCGGCCTGGTCGCGCTTGACCTTGAATACGGCATCCTGCGGACAATAGATTATGCAATTGTCGCATTCGAAGCACATGCCGCAACTCATGCAGCGGTCGCCTTCGGCCTGGACCTGTTGTTCATCCAGCGCGTTGATGCGTTCCTTGAAGTTGCCCAGAACATCATCGGCGCTGATCTGTATTTCATTCCGGTGATTGCGATCAACGAAACCGAAATGGCCCAGGAATAACTGGTTGTAGGGGATGATCTGCTTGTCGGAACGATCTTCGTAGTTATGGACCGCGAATTTCTTATCCGACGTGCCGCGGGTCGGTTCGTGGGTATAGTCTTCAGGGTCCATGTGGCGCTGATGCAGTTCGGAAAGAAGGTTGAAGTGATGAACATCCACGGTCGGGCGCCGCTCGGCCAGTTCCTTTCCGGCCAGAATGTGATCGATGCCTTCGACGGCAATCGAGGCATGACCGATGGCGGTGGTCAGCAAATGCGGGCGGATGATGTCGCCGCCGGCGAAATGATTAGTCTTGCCGGTGACCCGGTAGTTCTTGTCTGTTTCGATGAAGCCCTTGCCGTTGTCCAGGGAGTCGAGGCCATCCAGATTACCGCTTTGGCCGATTGCCGAGACCACCAGATCGCATTCGATTTCAAATTCGCTGCCTTCGCGGATAACCGGTTTCATGCCGTCCATATCGCACTGGCACATTTTTATGGCGCGGGCCCGGCCTTCGGCGTCAAGCAGTACTTCCAGCGGCATGATACCGCCCCTTAAATCGACGCCTTCCGAAATCGCGTCTTCCCGTTCCCGTTCCGCCGCCGTCATTTCATCTATCGGGAACAGCGACGTAAGGGTCACCTGGGCGCCTTCACGCACGGCGGTGGCGGCGACATCATGGGCGGTATGGCCAAGCACCACCATTTCCGGGCGGTCGGCTTCGTTGATCGTGGTGATGTGACCCAAACGGCGGGCCACCGAGGCGACATCGATGGATGTATCGCCGCCGCCGATGACGACGATCCTGCCGGTCACGTGTTGCAGCTTGCCCTGGTTAAAGGCGTCCAGAAAGGCGACGCCGGTGATGCAGTTCGGGGCGTCGGCGCCGTCTACCGGCAGCGGCCGGCCGTTCTGCGCGCCGATGGCCCAGAACACGGCGTCGAAATCACGGTCGATATCGGCCATCGGAATATCTTTGCCAACCCGGATTCCGGTCCTGACCTCTACGCCCATATCGATTATCCGGCCGATTTCGCTGTCCAGCATATGGCGCGGCGTGCGATAGCCGGGAATGCCGAAGCGCATCATGCCGCCCAGTTCCGGGTGCTCGTCAAAAATGGTCACGCCGTGGCCTTTCCTGCGCAACTGATAGGCCGCCGTCAGGCCGGCCGGGCCGCCACCGATAACGGCGACCTTTTTGCCGGTTTCGAGCTCGGGCCTGGCGTAGCCGACCTTGTTTTCAATAGCCCAGTCACCGACATAGTGTTCGACCGCGTTGATGCCGACGAATTCATCGACCTCGTTACGGTTACAGCCGCTTTCGCACGGCGCCGGGCAGACCCGGCCCATCACGCTGGGGAACGGGTTGGCCTCGCTCATGCGTTCAAAAGCGTACTGCTGCCACGGGGTCTCGGCGTCGACCGGCTTATCCATACCGCGCGCGATCGCCAGCCAGCCGCGAATTTCATGGCCCGACGGGCAACTGCCCTGGCACGGCGGTGTACGGTGAACATAGGTCGGGCACTTGTGACTATGGCCGGCATTGAAAATCTTGTCCGTCCAGTCATCCCACATGGCCTCGCCTTCCTCGTAGCGGCGATAGGTTAATTTCTTCTCGGTGGTGACGGTCATGGTCCTTGGTCCTTCTTGCATTCAATAAAAAAGGCAGGTCATTCCTCGGTGCCCAACAAGATCGCTTCGCTTACCAGCTGGTGGACGCTGACGATCATATCCATGGGGAAACCATAGTAGGGCATGACTTTGGCGAATTGGCTTTTGCAGATGGCGCAAATGGCGGCCATATGGGTGACACCGTGGTTATCGACGACGGCTTGCAGGGCCTCCATGCGGGGCAACGCGCCCTTGACCCTGATTTCCATCAGATCATCGGTCAGCAATCCGCCGCCGCCGCCGCAACAAAAGGTCTTTTCGCAAATGGTCGATGATTCCATGTCAAAGAACTTGTTGACGCTGGCCTTGATTACTGCACGCGGAATTATGAATTGGCCGCCTTCCACGTCGCCCATGCGCGAGGCGCGGGCGACATTGCATGAATCGTGGAAAGTCAGGATTTTATCGTCATTGGCCGAGGCGTCGAGCTTGATGCCGCCGCTGTTGATTAAATCGTAGGTGAATTCCAGAATATGCTGCGGTTTCGGGTAGCGGGGATCGAGGAAATCCCAAGGCCCGGCCAGGGAATTGAGGAAACTGTATGCGACCCGCCAGGCGTGGCCGCATTCGCCGAAAATGACCCGCTTGACGCCCAGGTCTCTGGCCGCCTGACGAATGCGGGCGGCTACTTTGTGCATTTGTTCATAAGAGCCGATGAACATGGCGAAATTGGCCGCCTCGGAGGCGTATGAGCTGACCGTCCAGCTGACCCCGGCCTGATGGAAAACCTTGGCGTAACCGATTAGTCCATCGACATGCGGTTCGGCGAAAAAGTCGGCGGACGGAGTCACCAGCAATATATCGGCGCCGACCTCATCGACCGGGAAACGGACGGTGACCCCGGTGTCTTCCTCGACGTCTTCCTCCAGGCCCTCCATGGTGTTGATCAGGGCGGCTTTCGGCAGGCCGAGATTGTTGCCGATCTTGTGAACCTTGCCGAGAATTTCATTACAGTATTTCTGGCCGATCCCGATGTGGTCCATGATCTCGCGCGCCGCCATGGAAATTTCGGCGGTGTCGATGCCATAGGGGCAAAACACCGAACAGCGGCGGCACTGTGAACACTGATGGAAGTATTTGTACCAGTCATCAAGCAGGTCCTTGTCCAGGTCCCGCGCCCCGACCAGTTTCGGCACGATCTTGCCGGCCAGGGTGAAGTTGCGGCGATAGACCGACCGCAGCAGGTCCTGCCTGGCTACCGGCATGTTGTTGGGGTCGCCGGTGCCAATGTAGTAGTGGCATTTGTCGGTACAGGCGCCGCACTTGACGCAGCTATCCAGATAAACGCGCAGGGCCTTGTTCTTGTCCAGCAGGTCGGCCAGTTTTTCGACTGCCTTGACTTCCCAGTTTTCCACCAGTTCGCCGGGAAATCCCAGATCGGCCTGATGTTCGGGGCTCGCCATAAAGGGTTGCGAATGGGCCATGGCGCCCTTGACCATGACCGGATTGGCCAGGTCTTCCCGGTATTTTGGCGTTTCGAATGTTGGGGCTTTTGCCACGGCGTTATCCTTGTTCGCTTTTGATTATTCGATCGCCGCGCCGGGGGTACTGTCCCGACCGGCATCCAGTTCGGCGGCCCATGGCGCCAGATGGCGCTTGTCGCGGGCATCATCCACCTGGTTTCTGCTGGGGCTGAAGAACATGCCGGGCACATGCAGCAGCTTGCTGAACGGAAATACAATCAACAACGCCAGGACCAAAGCCAGGTGAATCAGCAGCGCCGGGTCTTGCGGCAGCGGTTGCAGGTCGAACCGCAGCAATCCCAGGAAGAATGCCTTGAGCGCGACGATGTCGATACGCGCCACGAATCTCATGGTCAGGCCGCTCAACCCTATGGCCAGCAGCAAGGCCAGCATCAGATGATCGGACGGTCCCGAAATATAACGAACCCGGTCAACCAGAACACGCCTGAGCCACAGACACGCCAGGCCTGCAACCATGGCGAAGCCGGCATAAATGCCAAACGGTTGCACCAGCGCCACCCAGAACCACACCGGTTCGGTGAAATAACGAAGATGGCGCATCAGGACCAGCAGCAGGCCGGCGTGGAACAACACGGCGAAAATCCAAATCCACTTGTTGGATTTAAACAGGCTTTCGAACCAGACGACTTCCCGGGCCATGCGCAGGACTACGCCGCTACGGGTCAACGGGGCCGGCATGACCGGTATTTTCAACGGCGCCGGAGTGGTCGCGTACTGCCTGATCTTGACGGCCAGACCGACCACCAGCAACGCCGTCGCGCCATAGAAAGCCAATGCGTAAACTATCGACAGCAACATCGGTACTCCTTGGAGATTAAATGGCCGGGGTGAACAGCCGGGGCGGCAAGGCGAAACCTTCCCGCCCGCGTCGCGGCCAGGCCTGGATCAGACGCAACCGGTCGGCTTCGGCAAACCGGCAATTTTACAGGCCTGTTTGGCGGGGCCATAGGGGAACAATTCATACAGGTACTTGTTGGAGCCTTTTTCGGGGCCGAATTTCTTTTTCACGGCCTTGACCAGGACGCGGACGGCCGGGGCAATCTGATATTCGTTGTAGTATTCACGCAGGAAGTTAACGACATCCCAGTGTTCATCGGTCATCTCGATTTCTTCATCCTTGGCGATCAGACTAGCCAGGTCTTCGTTCCACGACGCCAGATCAATCAGGTATCCTTCTTCGTCGGATTCGAAACTCTTTCCGTTCAGTTCATATGCCATTTCTAAATCTACTCCTTTTCCTTAATTCGGTAAGTCGGGTCAGTTCCGGTACAACCCCTGTTGTCGGTTTATTTATATCAAAGCCATGATTGGACCGTGCCGTGTTCGACGACCAGGTCCACAAATCCGCCGTAGTCAACGACGGTTATGCCGTCAATAATACTGTCTTCGGCGATGCCACGGGCCTGCAGGTCCGGTCCCATCACGAACATCGGATGGTCCTTTGCGGCGTCCGCCACCTTGCCTGATAGCGAGGTGCCGCTGGTCGCGGCGTAAACGCCGTCTTCGAGCAGCAGGATCGGTGAACCCTTGAGCGAAAGACGCAGGCAGCTATCCAGGCTGTTGCGCTCGAAGGGCGACTTGTTAACGGTATGAATCATCTTTCACCCTTTCCTGTTCAGCCTGAAATAACGACTTCTTGTTCGGCCATGATCGCGGCCAGTTCTTCGCTGGCGATAACTTCGACATCGACGACGAAGTCATCGGCGGTTAGCCCACGGGCTTCCATCGATTCTTTCTCGACTATAATACGCCACACCATATCTATGTCCTCGTCCTCGTCGGCGTCTTCTTTTTCCATTTCTATGATGCCGTAGGTTTTCGAAAAATTCTTCATGTTAACGGCGGCCGTATCCTGGCCTTTCTTGATCTGGTAAACGCCATCGTCGATAAAGACGATACAGGCGTGCTGCTCGAAAGCGGCGGAGATCAAGACGGCTTCGAGAACTTCCAGCGCATAGATGGTTCCGTACGGCGCCTTGCGGTTGACGTACATAAATTTTTTGACGACGCCTTGGGTGTCGTATTCGATTTCGCTATCGCTCATATTATCTGCCTTATCAGTTAATCGCCGAATACGACCAGCCGGTCGGCGGCCATGCCGACTTCGGTCAGTTGACCCAGGCCGGAAATACGAAAGCCGTCGGCCAGATTGTCCTCGATGATGCCGCGACGTAAAGCCGCGGCGACGCAGACGACAAGATCGACATTGTGTTCCTTCGCCAATTCACCCCACAACTTGACCAGATTCCGGTCATCGGCCTGCGGCGCGGATAGCTTGTTGGCGTTGTTGACGCCATCGTAATAGAAGAACACCCGCATTACCTGATGGCCTTTTTCAATGGCCGCCTTGGTGAACAGGTAGGCCGAATCCGACGCCTGATGGGTGAACGGTCCTTCGTTGACCTGGATACCGAATTTCATAAGACCAGCCCTAAAAATGAACGTGCGATGACATGTTGAGCGCGTTTCGGCCACCACGCCAGTCTTCGATGTGGTGCTTGGTGAACGGCAGGTTGGTCATTTCGAAGAAACGCGGCCAGCCGATACGGTCGATCCATTCCGACATGCGCTCCCAGTATCTGGCGTCTTCCTTGTAGGCGTTGAGAATCGTCTTTACGACCTCGGCCACCTCAGGCCAGCGCGGGGCGTTGTTGGGAAGCCCGGAAACCACCAGTTTGTGGAAGGTCGGCTTGGTGCGCGTGCTGGAATGCTTGCCGCCGACCCAGATCGCCAGTTTCGAATGTTCGGGGTCGTTTATCTGCATCGGCGGGCATGGCGGGTAGCAGGCGCCGCAGCAGATGCATTTTTTTTCATCTACTTCCAGCGACGGTTTGCCGTTGACCAGGGCCGGGCGGATCGCCGCAACCGGGCAACGGGCAACTACCGCCGGGCGTTCGCAGACGTTGGCGACCAGATCGTGGTTGATGACCGGCGGTTTGGTGTGCTGGATATTGATGGCGATATCGCCCTGGCCGCCACAGTTGATCTGACAGCACGAGGTAGTGATCTTGACCCGGTTAGGCATTTCTTCGGATTTGAACTCGTCATACAGTTCATCCATCAACGATTTGACGACCCCCGAGGCGTCGGTGCCGGGGATGTCGCAGTGCAGCCAGCCCTGGGTGTGGGATATCATCGAGACCGAGTTGCCGGTGCCGCCGACCGGGTAACCGGAGCCTTCCAGTTTTTCGATCAGCGGATCCACGCGGGACTGGTCGATAACCATAAATTCGATGTTGGAACGGGTCGTGAAACGAACATGACCGTCGGCGAACTGGTCGGCGATATCGCACAGGCCGCGAATTGTATGAAGGTCAAGCTGGCGCTGGGTGCCGGCCTTGATGGTCCAGATTTCATCGCCGCTTTTGGCGACGTGATGCAGAACGCCGGGGCGCGGCCTGTCATGCCAGGCCCACTTGCCGTAATTTTTACGCATCAATGGATGCATTAGCGGCATTGGGTCGGGGACGCCGCTTTCAATGGGCATCCGTGGTTTGTCCTGTGCCTCGCTCATATCGTCTTCTCCAACTTAAAATACCGTGTCTGATACAAAAATATCCCGGCGGCCCGGATCGCTATATCCGGGCCGGCCCGGTAAACGTTATTCGGCGGCCGCCGAGTTGGCCTTGCGCTGGTTCCATTTGTCGGCTTGTTCGTCCCAGTCGTCCATGCGGACGTATGAGCTGGTGCGCGGATGGGCGACCATATTGGGGTCAACATCAAGCCCTACGCCTTCAAGGAAGTTGACCAGTCCGATACGGTCAACCATTTCGCCGGTGCGTTCGTGTTCCAGCGCATTATCGGCGAAGAATTCGACGCAAGCCTCGACCAGTTCGACCAACCGGTCGAAATCCTCGTCGGATTCCAGTTTCATGAAAGGCACAATGCACGATCCCATCAGATCGCCGATCTTCAAGGTGCGCTTGCCGCCCAGCAGGATGGTTATGCCCTTGTCGTCACCCGGGCTCAGCGCCTTGGTGCAGACATTTATACAATGCATGCAGCGAACGCAGCTTTTGTTGTCGATGGCAAGGGTGTCGTCGTCGTTCAATGACAGGGCGCGGGTCGGGCACAGGTTTATGACCTGGTCGTTGAAGCCCTTGCGGCCGATTTCGGCGACCTTTTTCTTGATCTCGTCCTGATCGACTTTTATGGCGTCCCGCCAGGTGCCGATAACGGCGAAGTCCGAACGGTGCGAGGCATTGACGCAGTCATTGGCGCAACCCGAGAATTTAGCCTTGAACTTGTACGGCAGCGACGGACGGTGCATGTCGTCGAGCAGGGCGTTGATTACCGAACGCAAGGCGCGCGCCTCGTCATAATTGGATTGCTCGCAACGCGCCGCGCCGACGCAACTCATGGACGTTCTGACGGCGGCGCCGGCGCCGCCCAGATCGAAGCCGTTGTCGTTCAATTCGTCGAAGCATGGCTGGATGTTTTCGGTCGAAACGCCCTGGAACATGATATCGCCGGATTGGCCATGGAAGGCAATCAGCCCGGAACCATACTTTTCCCAGATATCGCACAGTAGCCGCAGGGTTTTGGTGTCGTAATGCATGCCGGCCGGCGGCATCACGCGCATGGTATGAAATTCCGATGATTCCGGATATTTGCCGGCGACTTCCGAAAACCGCGGGATGATACCGCCGCCGTAGCCGCGGACGCCGACGGTGCCGCCCTTCCAGAAACCCTTGCGGGTTTCGTAGGAATGTTCAAGCTGGCCGAGCAGGGACCTCATCATCGGGGCGTACGGTTTGTCATCGCTGGCCAGGTGCTTGATGCCGGTTACGAAGCTGGGCCAGGGGCCACCTTCCAGTTGATCAAGCAATGGCGTTTCGGGCAATTGTTTAGCCATGGACATCCTCCACAGAATGTTAAGCGTCCTTCCGTGCCAGGGCATACCGCCACGACAAGGGGGACATTGTTAAAAAAGGGGAAGTCCCGGTCCGATCACCATATCCCTACGTTAATTATCGTTTGAGCAGGCTCGCCGACATGCCAATAGGCCCCTGGCGGCAGCGCGGCGAAAACTGAAATCTCAACACGGCGGGACGATCCTATCAATCAGGATCACCTGGTATCGGTCGGTCTTTCCTCCTGGACGTTCTCTCCAACTTAGGCTCCGGTCTTGTTTTTGTAGCGAACCGTCCAACCGGTAACGGAAACGCTTTGAATTCTTATCGAATGTATATTACTATAATCTAATATGGTGTCGTTAATCTATAGATTTCTTAGATAAATTTTCGGTACCGCATAATTTTGTTTCAGTCCTTGATTTATATGGGTTTTTCGTCATTTTTATCCATATATTTATGTTCTGTGTCGGATATCTGTTATTTTTTTTCCGGCGTAATCGGGTTACGGGCGTCTAAAAATAATGAAAATAATGAAAGAGGAATCTATGGGGAATAATCTGTTGGATGATGGCGACACTTATGCGCGTTGGCGGGATACCAAGTTGGCGGAATATGATGGCGACTTGCAGTTTCCGGTCGTTGAATTGGCCGATCCGGGGCATCCGAGCGATGCCGAAGTGGCCCGTCTGCTCGAGGTGCTGGAACGCTTCAATATGGTGCTGTACACCAGCCAACCGGCGCCGTTGGAACAAGCCAGGGTAGCCATCAAGTCGCTCGGACGGCGGCTGGGCCTGAACAGGCTGGACGCTAACATGTGCGCCGATGACGACGCCATCACGCCGCTGGCGGTGTCGCATGACGACCGGCGAAGGCGCTATATACCGTACACCGACCGGGCGATCAGTTGGCATACCGATGGCTATTATAATACACAGGACCGGCAAATCCGGGGCCTGATGCTGTATTGTGTCAGCCCGGCCGCGGACGGCGGCGAGAATCAGCTGATGGATTCCGATTTGGCTTATATCCTGCTGCGCGAACGTGATCCCGACTATATCCGGGCGCTGATGCATCCCCGGGCCATGACTATTCCGGCCAATGAACAGGAACCGGGAATGATTCGCCCGGTCGAAAGCGGCCCGGTATTTTCCTTCGACCCGGCAAATGGCGCGCTGCATATGCGCTATACGGCGCGCAGTCGCAGTATAGAATGGCGCGACGACGCGACCACCGCCGCCGCCGTCGGCTTTCTCGCCGATATCCTGAATACGCCGTCGCCTTATATCCTGACCCACCGCATGGCTGCCGGACATGGGCTGATTTGTAACAATGTTCTTCACAACCGCCATGCTTTTAAAGATACAGACACCTGCCATCGGATGGTTCTCCGGGCCCGCTATTACGACCGCATCGCAAACGCTCAGGAACATACACCGTGACCGCCGGACAAACCGTCAGCGATCTGGAAATCATCGAGGCGCCGTGGAACAAGACCGTGACCGTACAGGAAATCGCCTATGCCGGCGGCATGAAAATGCTGCGGCTGCGAATCAAGGAAGGCCGGCGGTTTACCGACCTGGAACTGGACAGCGGCACCATTGCCACCCTGGCCGGAGCCTTGCAACGCTGGCTGGATACCGCCGATGACCGTTAATCGACGGCCCCAGATTATCGCCGGCTGGTTGTTCGTTATGATCGCCATGGTGCTGGCCATGGTGGTGCTCGGCGGTGTCACCCGGTTGACCCATTCCGGCCTGTCGATGGTTGAATGGCGACCGGTCACCGGTTGGCTGCCACCCCTGAACGAGGCGACTTGGCAGGCGGTGTTTGACAAGTACCGGCAGTCTCCGGAATTCCTGAAGGTCAACGCCGATATGGACCTGGCTGGCTTCAAGTCTATTTTCTGGCTGGAATTCCTGCACCGTCTTTGGGGGCGCATCATCGGAGTAGTATTTGTCGTTCCTTTCGTCTTCTTCGTATGGCGCGGGTGGTTTAACCGGTCACTGGCGCAAAAGTTGCTGTTGCTTCTTGTGCTCGGCGGATTGCAGGGCCTGATGGGCTGGTACATGGTCAAAAGCGGGCTGGTAGACCGGCCCGATGTCAGTCAGTACCGGCTGGTCGCGCATTTCGGGCTGGCGTTGGTGATTATCGGCTATATGTTCTGGCTGGCGCTGGGGCTTTTGTTTCCCGATCGCCATGGACCGGGGCAGGGGTTAAGCCGGTTTGCCGCGGCCATCGCCGGACTGGCTTTCATCACCGCGCTTTCGGGCGGCTTCGTCGCCGGACTCGACGCCGGATTCGCCTATAATACTTTTCCGCTGATTGACGGTGCGATTGTTCCGGACGGGCTGTATCCCCTGTCGCCGTGGTTTCTGGGCGCTTTCGAGGATATCCTGACCGTCCAGTTCAATCATCGTACGCTGGCCGAAAGCCTGGTCTTGCTGGTTGTCGTGTTCTGGCTGCTGGCGCGGCGCCGGGTGTCGCACCGGCGACCGCATTGGGCCGTTAACACGCTGGCCGCCGCCGTTATCGCCCAGGCGCTGCTGGGTATCTCCACTTTGTTGCTGGTCGTTCCCGTACCCCTGGCCGCCACCCATCAGGCGGGTGCGGTAATTGTTTTTATGGCCGCCTTGTGGGCCGCCAGAGAGATGCGTTAAATTATTGATATTGTTGACACCGGGACATTAGGCAATAAGCTGTTTGTCCGCTAGTCTGGGGAAGTGAGGTCGGGTTAGAATTTTGGATGAGGGAAGATCATGAGCGATAGCAAATTCCGCCTGGTAACCCGGAGCGACTTTGACGGACTCGTCTGCGCCGTATTGTTCAAGGAAATGAACATGATCGACGAGATCAAATTCGTCCATCCCAAGGATATGCAGGACGGCACCATACTGGTTTCGGACAGCGACATCACCACCAACCTGCCCTATGTCCGGGGTGTGCACATGGCCTTCGATCACCATTCGAGCGAGACCATACGCCTTGACGGAGAAATAGATAATCACATCATCGACGCCGCCGCGCCGTCCGCCGCGCGCGTCGTTTATAACTATTTTGGCAAGGACAGTTTCCCTAACGTCACCGAAGACATGATGGACGCCGTCGATAAGAGCGATTCGGCCCAGTTTTCGACAGAGGAAATTATCGATCCGACCGGGTGGGTGTTGCTTAATTATATAATGGACGCCCGCACCGGGCTTGGCCGCTACCGGGATTTTAAGGTATCCAACTATCAACTGATGATGCAGTTGATAGATTATTGCCGCGATCATAGCGTCGAGGAAATACTGACTCTTCCCGATGTCAAGGAACGGGTCGATCTTTATATGGAACACAATGACCCGGCCAAGGATCAGATCCGCCGGTGCACCACGGTCAAGGGCAACCTGGGCATTCTCGATTTGCGCTACGAGGAAACCATATACGCCACTAACCGGTTCATGCTCTATGCGCTGTATCCGGACATCAATATTTCGATCCACCAGATATGGGGCCTGAACCGCCTGAATACGGTCTATGCGGTCGGCAAATCCATCGTCAACCGGACCTCGAAAACCAATATCGGGGAACTTATGCTGAAATACGGCGGCGGCGGCCACGAAAACGCCGGTACCTGCCAGGTTGATAATGACGATTCCGAGAGGGTGTTGGAAGAGCTTATCAAGGTCATTACCGCCGATGGATGATCGCGCCCCCATGGCGTACGGATTCCTGGACAGGCTGACCCGGTTCGCCGGGGCGCCCAGGGCCATGTGGTTGCTGGCAATGGCGCTCGGCACGTTTCTGCTGATGTCCGTGGCCGGGTGCTCCGTCGAAGATGTACCGTCGCCACTGCGCTCGGTGCTGGGCGGTCAGCCGGGCCTGTCCGCCGACGCCGAAGGCGAACTGGCGCGTTTCGCCGCCGCCTATGCCGCCTATGCCGACCGGTCCGGCGACAGCGCCGAATATGATCGCCAACTGGATCATTTCCGCGACACGTTCGCCCGTGTGCAGCGGGACTACGTGCGCGAGGTGCCGGCCCGTTTGCTGGTCGATGCCGCGCTCAAGGGAATTACCGGCGGTAACGGTAAACCGGAACCGGGCTCGATGCCGCCCAGGGTGCTGGTCGAGGCGGCGCTGGACGCCATGACGACTTCTCTGGATCCCCATTCCAGCTATCTGAACGAACAGGAACTGCGCGAGATGAACGTCGCCAACAGCGGCGAATTCGGCGGCCTTGGCATTGAAGTGTCAATACAGGACGGTTATGTGCTGGTGGTCGCCCCCATCGAAGATACCCCGGCCTTCGAGGCCGGACTTAAAGCCGGTGACCTGATTACCGGTCTGGACGGCGTTTCGATCAAGGGCAAGACCCTGATGGAAGCGGTGCGGATGATGCGGGGCAAGCCCGGCACGGTTATCCGCCTGACTGTCAGCCGTATGGATATGGCGCCATTCGAGGTTAACCTGACCCGGGCCGTAATCAAGGTGCGTGCGGTGCGCTGGCGCACCGAAGGCAATTTCGGCTATATCCGGGTAAGCAACTTTTCGGAAAAAGTCGAACCCGGGATCATCCGGGCGATGACCGAATTAAGGCGATCGCTAGGCGATCGTCTGGCCGGTATCGTGCTCGACCTGCGCGGCAATCCCGGTGGTCTGCTGCGCCAGTCGCTGGCGCTGTCGGATGCCTTTCTCGATGATGGGATTATCGTCTCGGTGCGCGGTCGCAAGGGCCGCCACGAACGGATATTCCGGGCCACTGAAGGCGATCTTTCGGCCGGTCGGCCAATTGTCGTGCTGATTAACGTCGGTTCGGCCTCGGCCTCGGAAATTGTTGCCGGCGCCTTGCAGGATCAGGGCCGCGCCATCATCATGGGGCAGCGGTCGTTCGGCAAGGGGTCGGTGCAGACAATCATGCCCCTGAAATACGAAGGCGCCCTGCGCCTGACCACCCAGCTTTATTATTCGCCTTCGGGACGGGCCATCCAGGCCCGCGGTATCGAGCCCGATATCGAGTTGATCCTGACCCCGAAAGCGGCTAATGACAACGACCGGGCCGATAACGCCGGGCAGCCGGTAAAGCGACGGCGGGAAGCCGATTTGCCGGGCGCCCTGGCGGCGGTCGGCGAGGCGGCCAGGCAGAGCCATCCGTCGCTTTTAGAAAGCAACTGCCCCGCCGCCGGTGCGAAAAAAGACCTCGGCCTCGGTTGCGCCCTGGCGCTTCTGAAAGCCGGTTCGGCGGAAAAATTCCTGGCCTCGATGCCGCAACGTCAAACCATGTGAATAATACCAAATTGCAGAAAGAATGACCCATAGAGATCGTCACAGCAGTCCTTCGGGTAGGAGAGAAGCCGCCGGCGATGCGATCGCATCGTCAAGGTTTTTCGACGCCCTCCGAAGGACTGCTGTGACGACCGGAACGGCGGCCTCACAAGCCTTTTGGACGTTGTCGCCCACGGTCTTGCGGTACCGGGCACCGCCGCGCCGTCGGCTCCTAGCCAAAAGGCTTGTGAGGCCGTCTCTATGAGTCATTCTTTCTGCAACTTGGTATAAGAGAACATCGATTGCCTGATCCTCTCGTT